>NZ_JBHXVK010000003.1:0-611453 GCF_042672305.1 Gordonia sp. NPDC127522 | reverse complement strand
CCTCAGGGAGCGGGGTTAATCGCCCTCCGCAAGCTGCGGGCGCTCCTCTGGGAGCGGGGTTGGTCGCCCTCCGCAAGCTCCGGGCGCTCCTCAGGGAGCGGGGTTGGTCGCCCTCCGCAAGCTCCGGGCGCTCCTCAGGGAGCGGGTTGAATCCGCCGTCGCCCTCCGCAAGCTCCGGGCGCTCCTCTGGGAGCGGGGTTGGTCGCCCTCCGCAAGCTCCAGGCGCTCCTCACGGAGCAGGGGCAGGTCGTTCTTTCGGATTAGGGAGCAGAGGGGGCGCTCCTTCGGATAGGGAGCAGTCGGAGGTGCCCCTTCTCGCCCGCACCCCGGTGTCAGGCACCGACGTAGTCGGCGAGGTGCTCACCGGTGAGCGTCGATCGGTCGGCGACGATGTCGGCCGGTGTGCCCTCGAAGACGATCCGGCCGCCGTCGTGGCCGGCGCCCGGGCCGAGGTCGATGATCCAGTCGGCGTGGGCCATCACGGCCTGATGGTGCTCGATGACGATCACCGACTTCCCGGAGTCGACGAGACGGTCGAGCAGCCCGAGGAGCTGTTCCACGTCGGCGAGGTGGAGGCCCGTGGTGGGCTCGTCGAGGATGTAGACGTCGCCCTTCTCCCCCATGTGGCCGGCCAGCTTCAACCGCTGGCGTTCGCCGCCGGACAGGGTGGTCAGCGGTTGACCGACCTTGATGTAGCCGAGCCCGACGTCGACCATCCGGTGCAGGATCTTGTGCGCTGCCGGGAGTTTGGCATCGCCATCGGCGAAGAAGGTCTCCGCCTGGGCGACCGACATCTCGAGCACTTCGCTGATGTTGCGGCCGCCGAAGGTGTAGTCGAGCACCTCGGCCTGGAAACGCTTGCCCTCGCACACCTCGCAGGGTGCGGCGACGCCGGCCATCATCGCGAGGTCGGAGTAGACGACACCCGCACCGTTGCAGTTGGGGCAGGCACCCTCCGAATTGGCACTGAAGAGAGCCGGTTTCACGCCGTTGGCCTTCGCGAACGCCTTGCGGATCGGTTCGAGCAGACCGGTGTAGGTCGCCGGATTGGAACGCCGCGACCCCTTGATGGCGCTCTGGTCGATGGAGACGACCCCGTCCTCCTTGGCAACCGTCGAGTTGATCAACGAATTCTTGCCGGAGCCGGCGACTCCGGTGAGCACGACCAGCACACCGAGCGGGATGTCGACGTCGACATCGCGCAGGTTGTTGGCGTCGGCTCCGCGGACCTCGAGATGACCACGGGGGGTGCGGACCTCGTCCTTGACGGCGGCGCGGTCCTCCAGGTGGCGCCCGGTGAGCGTGTCCGCGGCCCGCAGTTCGTCGACGGTTCCTTCGAACACGATCGTGCCGCCGTCGGTGCCCGCTCCCGGGCCGATGTCGACAACGCGGTCGGCGATCGCGATCACCTCCGGCTTGTGCTCGACCACCAGCACCGTGTTGCCCTTGTCCCGCAAGGCGCGCAGCAGATCGTTCATCCGGGTGATGTCGTGCGGGTGCAGACCGATCGACGGCTCGTCGAACACATAGGTCACGTCGGTCAGCGACGAACCGAGGTGACGGATCAGCTTGGTGCGCTGCGCCTCTCCGCCGGACAGGGTGCCGGCCGGGCGTTCCAGGGACAGGTAGCCGAGACCGATGTCGACGAACGCGTTGAGGTGGTCTCGCAGCGCGGTGATCAGCGGGGCCGCGGACGGATCGTCGAGTTCGGCGACCCACTGGGCGAGATCGCTGATCTGCATCGCGCATGCGTCGGCGATGCTGATGCCCTTGATCTTCGACGAGCGGGTCTCGGCGGTGAGGCGGGTGCCCTCACAGTCCGGGCACTTCGCGAAGGTGATGGCGCGGTCGACGAAGGCACGGATGTGCGGCTGCATCGCCTCACGATCCTTGCTCAGCATCGACTTCTGGATCTTCGGGATCAGACCCTCGTAGGTGATGTTGATGCCCTCGACCTTGATCTTGGTGGGCTCTTTGTACAGCAGGTCGTTGAGCTGCTTCTTGGTGTACTTCGCGATCGGCTTGTCGGGGTCGAAAAAGCCGCAGCCGCGGTAGATCCGGCCGTACCAGCCGTCCATGGAGTAGCCGGGGATCGTCAGCGCGCCCTCGTTGAGCGACTTCGACGAGTCGTAGAGTGCGGTGAGGTCGAAGTCGGAGACGTCGCCGCGTCCCTCGCATCGCGGGCACATGCCGCCGGTGATGGAGAAGCTCCGACGCTCCTTGACCTTCTGCCCGCCCTTCTCGATGGTCACCGCACCCGCCCCGCTGATCGAGGCGACGTTGAACGAGAACGCCTGCGGTGAACCGATGTGCGGAGTTCCCAAGCGACTGAACAGGATACGCAGCATCGCGTTCGCGTCGGTGGCCGTACCGACGGTCGAGCGGACGTTGGCCCCCATGCGTTCCTGGTCGACGATGATCGCGGTCGTCAGACCTTCCAGGATGTCGACGTCCGGACGCGCCATCGACGGCATGAAGCCCTGGACGAACGCACTGTACGTCTCGTTGATGAGGCGCTGGGATTCCGCGGCGATGGTGCTGAAGACCAGTGAACTCTTCCCGGAACCCGACACCCCGGTGAAGACCGTCAGCCGACGCTTCGGCAGATCGACGCTGACATCCTTGAGGTTGTTCTCCCGGGCGCCGTGGACGCGGATGATGTCGTGCGTATCGGCGGGGTGGATGCCGTCGGCCCGCACGGCGTCGACCTTCCGTGCGGGACGGGTGGCGGTTCGGCTCATCGTCTCTCCATCACTGGCGCGACCGCGGGCGGGCGGTCGTCGGCGTTCGGGGTGCTCGTGTCATTCCGGAGGTCCGTCGCCGCGAGGTCGGTGCGCGGACTCCCGGTCGATCTAACCAGGGTGGAGGACACGGCCGCGGGGTGTTGTCGGTCGACGACCGCGCCGAGTGCTTCCGCGGGCGGGTATCGACCGGGTCCGCACACGACTCAGCCGGCCTGGTCGATACGGATGAGGTTGCCCGCCGGGTCACGAACGGCGGCGTCGCGCACGCCATACGGCTGATCCATCGGCTCCTGCACGATGTCGACGCCGCTGGACTGCAACTTGTCGAACAGCCCGTCGAGGTCGTCGGTCGCCAGCGTGAGCGCGCCGTAACTCCCCTTGGCGATCAGCTCGAGGATCGTCTGTCGTTCCTCGTCGGAGATACCGGGATCCGCGGCCGGCGGATGCAGGACGATCGACGTGCCCGGCTGTCCGGGCGGGCCGACGGTCAGCCATCGCATGCCCTCGTAGCCGACATCCTTGCGGAGTTCGAACCCGAGGAGGTCGCGGTAGAAGCCCAGGGCGGCGTCGCCATCGGTGTGTGGGAGGAAGGTGTACTGGATCGTTATGTTCATGGGATCAGGCTAGGCAGTCTCACCCGCGCTGTGCTTCTCGATTCCTGATCGGTCTCGTGATGTTCTTCGCCAGGCACGCCGGTATCCCGTCCGTCGCGTCGGCCGACTGTTCGCGATAGACCGTCGGAGGGACCCCGACGAGTTCGGTGAACCGGGTGCTGAAGGTGCCCAGCGACGAACAGCCCACCTCGAAGCAGACCTCGGTGACGGTCAGGTCGCCGCGCCGCAGCAGCGTCATCGCCCGTTCGATGCGGCGAGTCATCAAGTACGAGTAGGGCGATTCGCCGTAGGTCTGGCGGAACTTCCGGCTCAGGTGACCGGCCGACATGTTCACCCCGCGCGCGAGCGCCTCGACGTCGAGCGGCTGCGCGTACTCGCGGTCGATCCGGTCGCGGACCTGACGCAGCAGCGTCAGGTCGCGCAGGCGCTGATCGGAATCGGTTCGCGGCACGAGTCGATCGTAGTGTGCTCAGACCCCGAGCACCGCCGAGATGTCCGCACCGAGGGCGTCGAGACGGCGTGCGGCCTCGTCCCGCGGTACGGCGCCGTCCGGGCAGTCGAGGACGACTTCCAGATAGCACTTCAGCTTCGGCTCGGTGCCGGAGGGACGCACGACGACGCGGTCGTCGGCGGCCGTCCGCACCAGAACACCGTCGGTCGGCGGGAGATCGGCGGAACCGCCTGCCAGGTCGCGGTTCTCCACCACCGGCGAGCCGGCCAGTCGTTCGATCGGTGACGAACGCAGGCGCTGCATCATCTCGTCGATCAGCGCGGTGTCCTCGACGCGGATCGTCAACGGTGCGGTGGCATGCAGGCCGTGGCGACGGGCGAGCCGGTCGAGTTCGTCGGTCAGCGTACGGCCGTCCCTCCCGAGTTCCTCGACGAGGGAGATGACCCGGACCATCGCACCGATGCCGTCCTTGTCGCGGACGGTCTCGGGGTCGGTGCAGTAACCGATCGCCTCCTCGTAACCGAAACGCAGGCCGGAGGTCCGGGCGATCCACTTGAATCCGGTGAGCGTCGCGGCGAACCGCAGCCCGTGGTCCGCGGCGATCCGGCCGAGCAGCCGGCTCGACACGATCGAACACGCCAGGGTGTCACCGGGGCGCGTCGCATCCCGTGCCGCCTGCTCCCCCAGCAGCGCGCCGATCTCGTCGCCGGTCAGCTGCCGCCACTGAGTATCGGGACCGACCGTCGCCACCGAGCAGCGGTCGGCGTCGGGGTCGAGGGCGATCACGACGTTCGCGTCGATGTCGCGTGCGAGATCGAGCGCGAGGTCGAGGGCACCGGGCTCCTCCGGGTTCGGGAACGGCACCGTCGGGAAGTCCGGATCTGGAGCGGACTGCGCCGCCACCACGTGGACGTCGCCGATTCCCGCGGCCCGCAACACATCCCGAGCGACCGTACCCCCGACCCCGTGCATCGGCGTGAGGACGACGCGCACCGGCGACGGACCGCCGCCGGGTCGAAGCCGCGCGGTGCGCTCGACATAGGTCCGCACGGTCTCGTCGTCGAGGTGGACGACCGCCGCGGGATCGCGGGGCACCTCGTCGGCGGGCGGCGCCTGCGCGATCCGGTCCGCGATGTCGGCGTCGGCCGGCGAGATGATCTGCACTCCCCTGCCCGCATCGTCGGTGACACGCCCGCCGAGATACACCTTGTAACCGTTGTCGGCCGGTGGGTTGTGCGAGGCGGTGATCATCACCCCGGCGTCGCAGTCGAGCGCACGCGTCGCATGAGCGGTGACCGGCGTCGGCAACCGAGGAGGCAGCGCGAACACCGTGAGCCCCTGCGCCGCAAGCACTTCGGTCGTCGCATCGAAGAACTCCGCGGATCGGTGCCGGGCGTCGCACCCGACCACGACGCGCGCGTCTGGACCGACCGTGTCGAGCAGATACCGCGCGACACCGGCCGTGGCGCGGGTGACCACGGCGACGTTCATCCGCGACTCGCCCGCACCGACCTCGCCGCGCAGACCGGCGGTGCCGAAGGTCAGCGGTCCGCTGAAGCGGGACGCGAGATCGTCGGCAGCGGCGTCGTCACCGGCCTCGGCCGCGTCGATCAGTTCGGTGAGCACCGCACGGGTCGACCGATCCGGATCGTGGTCTCGCCAGTGTCGTGCGGTCGCGAACAGGTCGGCCCGGGTCACCGGATGCGGCGACCCGGCTCGACGCGGTCGCCCAGCGCCACCCGGGCGCCGCGCAGGATCTGCGTGTCCATCCCGACCAACGTGATCTTCTCCGTCGGGACCGGGCGTGTCCGCGGGTGTCCGCCGACCACCGCGTTCGGGCCGACGCGCACACGATCGTCGAGGACAGACCATGCGACCGACGCGCCGGCGCCGATGACAACGTCGCCGAAGATCACCGAATCGGCCACGACCGCACCTTTTTCGACGACCACACCCGGTCCGAGAACGCTGCGTCGGACCGTTCCGTGCACATTGGCGCCGCTGCTGACCAGGCTGTCCTCGACGACCGCCCCGGCCTCGATACGCGCGGCCGGGCGCTGCGGCTGGTTGGTGAGGATCGGGCGGTCGCCGCGGAAGACGTCGAGCGACCCGGAGATGAGGTCGCGGTGCGCCTGCAGGTAGGTCTCGGGACGGCCGGCGTCGATCCAATAGCCCGGCATCGCGTGGGCCACGGTCTTCCCGCGGTCGACGAACCACGGCACCAGGTGTTCGCCGAAGTCCCCCAGGCCGGTGTCGTCCTTCGGGGATCCCTCGGTCGTCCGGCTCTCCAGGTACTCGAGGCCCTCGATGAGCACGGCCGGGTCGTAGACGAAGATCTCGGTGGCGATCGTGCGCGTGGTGGCGCGTTCGGGTTTGTAGCGGAACTCGCGGACGGTCCCGTCGCGGCGGGCCTTCACGGTGGCGTGCTGCGCGGCCTCCTCGAGCGGACACGTCGTGGTGACAACTGTGCATTCGGCGCCATGGCGGCGGTGGGTCTCGATGGCGTCGCGGAAGTCGAAGTCGTAGACGTGGTCGGCGCTCATGACGATGACCTCGGCCGGCGCGTGTTCGGCGATGCGGCCGCGGATGCGGTACAGCAGGTCGGCGTTGCCGGTGGCGAAGCCGTCTTCGGTCTCCGCGGCGTCGGTCTGTTCCGGCATCACGACCCGCAACCCGCCGCTGGTGCGGTCCAGGTCCCAGGGGCGGCCGCCCGCCACTATCTGGGTGATGGTCTCGGCCTCGTACTGCACGCACAACCACACGTCGTCGATGTGACTGTGGTGCAGGTTGGAGAGCGGGAAGTCGATGAGCTGATAGTTCCCCGCGAACGGCAAGGCGGGTTTCGCCCGCCGATCGGTCAGCACCTCCATCCGCGAACCACGTCCACCGGCCTGCACGATCGCGAGAACCTCCGAATACCGCATCACCCCAGTCTGCCCCACGCCGCCGGGTTTGCCCGGATACCGTGGCCAACGGAACCCGATGGCAAACTCGACGAGGAGGCACACCGTGACGCTCAGCCGCCGCGCAGCGCACGCGACGACGGAGCGTGTGGAGGTCGACTGCCTCGTGGTCGGCGGCGGCATCGTCGGCCTGGCGGTGGCGCGGGCGTTCGCCCGGCGAGGACGCGACGTCGTCGTCCTGGAGGCCACCGATTCGGTTGGCGCGCAGACGACCTCGCGGAGCTCGGAGGTGATCCACGCCGGCATCTACTACCCCGAGGGCAGCCTGAAGGCGGAACTGTGCGTCCGCGGTCGCGAGCAGTTGACCCGCTTCTGCGACGAGCACGGCGTCGCGTGGGCGCGACCGGGCAAACTCATCGTCGCCACCGACGGCACCCAGAGCGAACGCCTCGACGTCTTGCTCCGACACGGCCTGGCCAACGGCGTGTCCGACCTCCGACGGATCGGAGTGGACGAACTGCGCGACCGGGAACCGGCAGTCGACGGCGTCGCGGCACTGTTCTCACCGTCGACCGGGATCGTCGACGTCGACGGTGTGGTGCGTGCGCTGGTGCGCGACCTGGAGGCACACGGTGGCGCGATCGCGTTGCGCAGCAGAGTGATCGGCGGACAGATCAACGCACACGGCGTCACCGTGCAGACGTCGGACGGTGAATCGGCCTCCGCCCGGACGCTCGTCAACTGTGCCGGGATCGGCGCGTGGGACGTGGCCCGGGCGCTGGCCGGCTTCGGCGGCCCGATCCCGCCGCGCTTCCTCGCCAAGGGAAATTACTTCGGGTTGTCCGGCGTCCGGGCGCCGTTCCGTCACCTCGTCTACCCGATCCCCGCCGACGGCGGATTGGGCGTGCACTTCACGATGGATCTCGCCGGCGAGGCCCGATTCGGCCCCGACGTCGAATGGCTGACGCCGTCCCCCGACGAGGCGACCGCCGGGGAGGAACTCGACTACGCCGTCGACGAGGCGCGCGCCGACGCATTCGAACGAGCCATCCGCACGTACTGGCCGCAATTGCCGGCCAATGCCTTGGTGCCCGCCTACGCCGGGATCCGGCCGAAGGTCGCCGGGCCGGGTGCCGGTGCCGGTGACTTCGTGATCCAGGGTCCGCGGTCACACGGCATCGCCGGTCTGGTGAACCTGTTCGGTATCGAGTCGCCGGGCATCACGTCATCGCTGGCGATCGCCGACCATGTCGTCGGCCTGGTCACGCCCCCGACGACGTGACCAGACCGACCGGAGCGCTCAGCCCTGGTGCGCCGCACCCTCTTTGGGGTGGTACTGGTAGGCAGCGCTTGCCTTCTCGCGAACCTTCATGGCCTGGATCGCGTCGTGATGACGCCGGGCGTGATAGGCCAGCGGGAAGTACGTCAGCCGCTCCGGCAGGGTGCGGTAGGCGAATCGCAGATTGCGATGAATCCGCTCGAGGTGACGCTGCTCGGCGTCGGACCAGCTCAGGCCCAGGATTTCCCGCACGCGCGGATCCATGACGCCGACGGTGGTCAGGTAGTTGAAGTTCTGGAACGGCACCGACGCGGTGGCAGCGGCCTTCTTCACGGCGGGGCGCAACGCCTTGGGCACCGACTTCGGGACGACGGGCGCGGCGCGCATCTGACCGATCAGTTCCAGCGCGACCGGGTGCCGGACGAGCTTGTTCTCGATGAAGTCGTCGAAGTACTCGTCGAACTCCTCGAGGGTCTCGGGGTAGTTCTTCATCGGTACCTGGACGATCTTGGCGATGCGGCGGTTGTCCCGCAGGAGTTCTTTGCGCTCCTCGAGAGTGAAGTGCCGACCCAGCACCAGCGGCGCGGCGGTCTCGATCGTCGGCAGCGCGGTGGCGATCACCCAGGCGTATGCCTCCGGGTTGAGTGCACTGATGTGCTTGCCCTCCGAGTTGCGCATCTGCAGCGGCTGGTGCAGCTTGCGGAGACGCTTGCCCTCTTCGAGAGCCTCCTGACCGCCGTAGGTCCAGCGCAGCACCGAGTCGGCGGAGCGGATCGCACGTCCGACGGGGTCGGTGCGGAAGACCGAGTACTTGTCGACGACATCGCCGATGACGGGGTGCATCACCTGCATCACGAAGGCCGCCCCGTTGATCGGGAGGAACGTGTACATGCCGGTGAGCTTGGCGGTCAGCGAGTCCGGCGGGATCAGTTCGATCTCGTCGTCGCGGTGGTTGAGCAGCGGCTCGCCCGCCACGAAGTCACTCGCTGCGGGTTCGGACGCTGTCCGTTCTTCGTGTACCGCGGTCATGGTGCCCCCAACATCGGTCTCGGATACTACTAATTCGACAACATTCGTAGTCAGATTAGCGCAGGCGTTCCCGAAAACCCACCGTTTGTCGGATTTCGGCTACTGAAGCGAGTCGGGTCCGGCGTCGGGGCCGATGACCACGGTCCGCGTGGCGAGTTCGCGGTGGCGAACCGTGAAGATCCGCGTGCCCTTCTTGCGTCCGATGCGGACCTCGCTGAGATCGAGTCCGTCGGCCGTCAGACGCGCGTGGGTCGTGTCCACATCGGTCGACCGCCATGCCACACCCCAGAGCATGACCGGCGACGACGGCACCGGGTCGGCCGGCGGGCGGGGCGCGGCGACGACCTCGACGATCAGGTCGTCGCGCCGGAAGAACAGCTGACGGGCGTCCTGCCCGATCGGCTGGTCGAGACGGAAATCGAGGCCGAAGGTACCGGCGAACAGCGCGACGGCGACATCGCGGTTGTCGCAGGTGAAAACCAGATGGTCGAGGCCGGTCAGATCGCCGTCGGCGGCTTCGGACTCGTGTCGTTCGGCGATCCCGACCGGACTGGTCTCACCCAGCGCTCCGAGGGCGGTGTCCGCGAGCGGATACCCGCGCCGGCCGAGTAGACGCCGGGACGCGGGGACGTCGTCGACCGTGAAGTACACATCGTGGGTGTCGGGCTCGCCGGCCGACGGCCGTATCGAGAGGGCGACGTTGCCGAGGTTCACCACTCGCCGGCCGTCGGTGCCTGTACCGACCTCGCGTCCGAGCAACCGCTGGTAGGTCTCGGCGGTCGTCGACGGGTCGTCGCTCGCGAGGTCGACGAGTGCGTGCGGGCCGGCGGGCGGAATCGTCACCGCTTCTTCTTACCCTTCCGACGACGAGCCGGCGCCGGCGGCACCCGTCGATGAATCAGTTGCGCCGAGCTGGTGATATGCCAAGCGCGGCAGGAGCACTCGTAGTAGCGCAGCTCCGGGGCGGTACCGACGAGGTGGCGCCGGAGTCGATCGATGCCCTCACGAGCGTCGGCCGGCGAGGCGAACGGCAGTTTGTCCGGCGTCGGGCAGGCCGGATAGTCGACGCCGGCGCGGCGCCGGCGTCGGGGTTGATTCCGGAACGCCGTGCGTGCCTCGACATCGCGATAGAACGCTTCGAGATCGTCATCGGAGAAGGGCACCCGTCGATTATCCCCCGGGCAGCGCGCGGGCTGGGATCAGCGGGCCATCCACAGCCGACGGCGGATGACCTGGCGCATGCGGCGCAGCTCCGCAGCGGTCAGTCCCGACGGCGGGTCGGTGTCGACGAGGCGGTCGACCTGGGAGAAGAAGTCCCGATCGGTGAGGCCGAACTCCTCGACGATCTGCCGGGAGGAGCCCCCGCCCAGGGAGTACCAGTCCGTCTCGAACTGGATCATCTGCTGCTGTTTGCTGTCCATGACGACCACCGAATCTGCGTTTTCGACCTGAAACCCCGGACCTGTGTCGCGGAGCCACTCGGCTTCGGCTCCTGCGTGACACACGTCACCGACGTCGTCATTTCTACACCTGTCGACCGACAGAAGACAGCAGCCGGCCCATGCTGATTCCAAAGGTCCCGCAGATGTTCACCGCACGTTCGAGGACGGCCGGGGAGAAGCTCAGACGGCCAGTCGATCGCCGGTCCCGGCACGCGCTTCGCGCCGGTTCGCGCGGATGCTGCTGGCGAGCGACGCGCCGATGAACGCCACGCCGACGAGCCCCGTGATCACCTCGTTGATCTCGATCTCGATGCTGATCAACAGGATCGCGGCCAGCGCGCCGATGGCCCAGTGCGCACCGTGTTCGAGGTAGCGGTACTCCCCCAGCGTGCCCTTGCGGACGAGGTAGATCGTGATGGACCGCACGAACATCGCGCCGATGAATCCGAGCCCCAACGCGATGATGATCGGGTCGGAGGTGATGGCGAAGGCGCCGATCACCCCGTCGAAGGAGAACGACGCGTCCAGAAGTTCGAGATAGAGGAACAGGAAGAACCCGGCCTTGCCGGTGGCGACGGTGACCGGGTGCGGACCGGAGCGGTTCGATCCGGACTTGTTCGATTCGGGCGCGTCTGATTCCGCCGCGTCCGATTCCGGCTCGGCCATGAACAGCGAGCTGAGCCCGTCGACGGTGATGTAGGTGACCATGCCCAGGATTCCGGCGATCAGGACGGTCGCGCGGCTCTCGTCCGGCGCCAGGAACTCGGCGGTGAGAACCAGCGCGAGGGCGGCCAGTACGACCGCCAGCTGGTCGAGCTTGCCGAGCGTGGCGAGCGGCTTCTCCAGCCACGTGAGCCAGGTCTGCGGGCGCTCGGTGAGCACGAAGTTGAGGAACAGCAGCAGGAGGAACATGCCGCCGAACGCCGCGATCTGCGGGTGGGCCTCGGTGAGGATCGTCTCGTAGCTGGGTTGACCGTCGGCGAAATGCGTCTGCCCCTCGGGCGGCGGGTTCATCGCCAGGTCGAGCGCCTCGACGGGGTTGAGACCTCCGGTGATCCACACGATGACCAGCGGGAACAGCAGACGCATGCCGAACACGGCGATGAGCACGCCGACGGTGAGGAACATCTTCTGCCAGAACGCGCTCATCCGTTCGAGGATCGTCGCGTTGATGACCGCGTTGTCGAACGACAGGGACACCTCGAGCACGCCGAGGATGGCGCACAGGGCGAGGCCGGTCCAGCCGAGGTAGAGGTAGGCGACGACCAGCGCCACGAGCGTGACGACGAGCGAGGGCGCGAAGATGCGCGCGGTCACCGCAGCTTCTCGGCTTCCCGCACGAGATCGAGCAGCGTGTCGGTGAGGTCGGCCAGCACGTCGTGTCCGGCACCTTCGGCCACCGCGGTGCCGAGGTCCTCCGCGGCGCACCGCAGTGCGAACATCCGGTCGCCGAAGTCTGCGGCCTCGGCCGAGGAGAGGATCACCGCGTCGTCGGGAATGGATGTGCCCTCGAGCAGCGTTCTCTGCTCGTAGGCACGCTGCCTGCACGATCGCTTGCAGTACTTCCGCCGACGCCCCATCTCGGAGTCCACCATCGTGCGGCCGCACCAGGCGCAGGCGTATGGCCGACGCCGACGCGATGCGTCCGTTTGTACGCCGTGCGTAGTGCCTGGTTCCACACCGAGACCGTACCGCTGTCACGACCGGCCGCGCTCGCTGCGCTCCCGGCGGCGGCACACAGTCGCCCCGCTCGCCGCGCTCCCGGCGGCGCACACACACTCGCCCCGCTCGCTGCGCTCCCGGCGGCGCACACACACTCGCCCCGCTCGCTGCGTTCCCGGCGGCGCACACGCACTCGCCCCGCTCGCTGCGCTCCCGGCGGCGGCCCCGCGGACCGCGGTGGACAACACGGGTCGTCGCCGGTGGCGAACCCACGCAGGAATGCGCGTAGAATGTTCCTGTTGACGACCCGAAAGTCGTGCGCACCGTTGCGCGCGATCCTGGAATGCAACAGAGATCTCCCGGCAGACCGGGAGATCCGACGAAGTTGAGAGGAACCCTTCATGGCAGATCGAGTACTTCGGGGTAGCCGCCTCGGCGCGGTGAGCTACGAGACCGATCGTGACCACGACCTCGCGCCACGACGCATCGTCCAGTACCGCACCGACAACGGCGAGATCTTCGACGTGCCGTTCGCCGACGACGCGGAGGTCCCGTCGAAGTGGCCGTGCAAGAACGGCATGGAAGGCACCATCCTCGAGGGCGCCGAGCCCGAGGAGAAGAAGACCAAGCCGCCGCGTACGCACTGGGACATGCTGCTCGAGCGTCGTAGCGAGGAAGAGCTCGAAGTGCTGCTCAACGAGCGCCTCGACCTGCTCAAGCAGCGGCGCAAGGGCATCACCAACTGACACCCGCGGGCGCCGACGCCCGGAACCGAACAGACCCGGCAGGACATCCTGCCGGGTCTGTTCGTCTGCTCAGCGGATCATCGCTTCCGGACGAGTCCCCAGCGCTCGAGGCGGCTCTGGACTCCCCAGCGGGCGACCATCGTGAACGCCTCGGACATCACGCCGCCGCTCATCTTGGACACCCCGATCTCACGTTCGGTGAAGGTGATCGGAACCTCCCGGACGTCGAAGCCGGCACGCACCGTGCGCCATGCGAGGTCGATCTGGAAGCAGTAACCCGCGGACTCGACGGTGTCGAGCTGGATCTTCTCCAGCACGATGCGGCGATAGGCGCGGAACCCGGCGGTGATGTCGTGGACGCCCGCACCGAGGGCGAGACGGGCGTAGGTGTTGGCCCCGCGGGAAAGGAACTCCCGGCGCTTGGGCCAGTTCACCAGCTTGCCGCCCGGGACGTAGCGGGACCCGATCACGAGATCCGCGCCGTCGTTGACGGCGTCGAACAGGCGGTGCAGCTGCTCGGGCGCGTGGCTGCCGTCGGCGTCCATCTCGACGATGACGGCGTAGTCGCGGTCGAGTCCCCACGCGAAGCCGGCGAGGTACGCCTTGCCCAGGCCGTCCTTGTCGACGCGGTGCATGACATGGACCCGGGTCGCCGCATCGGCGCGGGCGAGGTCGTCGGCGACGTCACCCGTGCCGTCCGGGCTCGAGTCGTCGACCACGAGGACATGCGCTCCCGGCAGCACGTCCTGCAGACGTCCGATGATGAGTGGCAGGTTGTCGCGTTCGTTGAATGTCGGCACGACGACGAGTGCGCCCGTGCCGTCGGCGCCGACCACGCGTTGCGGCGTGTCGTCGGGCCGCCGCTGCCCTGCCGTGGCGTCAATCCCCGATGCCATCGAGCTCCTTCGTGTCACCGGTCGCCCGTGCGGCGACCCTGCGTGGCCTGAGTGAGAACCTAGTACGCGAGCGCAGCGCAAACAAAAGCCCGGCCACCGCGGCGATGATCGCGACCACCTCCGGCCAGGGGCCCAGGCGGGTCGCGAGAGTCATGTCCTCATGGAGTGGCAGACGCCCGGTCAGCACGTCCGCGGTGAATATGCCGGACTGCTGGCTGATGGATCCGTCCGGCTCGATGACGGCGCTCACCCCACTGGTGGCGGCGACGACCACGGACCGCCCGTGTTCGACGGCCCGGACCTGTGACATGGCCAACTGCTGGTAGGTCATCTCGGTCCGGCCGAAGGTCGCGTTGTTGGTGGGCACGAACAGCATCTGCGCGCCGTCCCGGACGGATTGCCGAGCGGCCCGATCGAAGGCGACCTCCCAGCAGGTCGCGACACCGACGGTCACCGTCCCCGAGCGACCGGGCACGTCGACCACGGTGGGTCCGGTGCCGGGGCGGAAGTCCCCGGCCATGTCCGCATACGACGAGAAGAGGCGGAAGAACGGCCGCCACGGGAGGTATTCGCCGAACGGCTGGACGATGTGCTTGTCGTAGCGGTCGACCGGGCCCAGCGCGCCGTCCCAGACCAGGACCGAATTGGTGGGTCGGCCATCGGGGTTGCGGATGAGCGTGCCGACCAGGATCGGCGCGTCGACGGCCTCGGAGGCTGCGGTGATGCCGGCGGCCGCGTCCGCGTTGTCCAGCGGCGAGATGTCCGAGGCGTTCTCCGGCCACAGGACGAAGTCGGGCTGCTCGGTCTGCCCGGTGTCGATCGCCCGGCCGTAGGACATCGTGGTGCGGACGTGATTGTCGAGGACAGCGCGCCGCTGGGCGTTGAAATCCAGACCCAGGCGCGGGACATTCCCCTGGATGGCACCGATCCGAGCCGAGGACGTCGCGATGTTGCGGTCGAGGCTGGCGGGGGTCGCCGCGATGGCCGCGATCGGTGCGAGCAGTGCGATGGCCACCGCGGCGGTCGCGACGCGCACCACGCCCGAGGAACGTTCGGTGGACGGCCCCGGGCCGTCGACGTGCTCGGGGTCGGAGACGGTCGTCGTGCGCCGGTACGCCCGGGTGAGGATCACGAACAGCCAGGCGACCGCGGAGCCGAACAGCGCGACACCGGCTGACAGCCCGGGTGCGCCGAGCACCGAGGCCAGCGGCAGCAGCGGTCCATCGACCTGACTGAATGCGGTTCTCCCCCAAGGGAACCCGCCGAACGGGAAGGCGGAACGGAGCGCTTCGACGAGCACCCACGACAACGTGAACCACACCGGAGGCACCGGAAGCCGCATCGTCAGGGTGGCGATCGCGCCGAACAGCGCGAGATAGACGGCGAGCACCGCGGCCAGGGCCAGCCACGGAAGCGGACCGACGTAGACGCCGATCCACGGCAACAGCGGCACGAAGAACGCCAGCCCGAAGACGAAGCCGACCCACGCGCCGGTGCGCACCCGGGGCGACCCGACGAAGAGTGCAGCGAACAACAGGCCGAGGCCGAGGACCGCGAGGAACCACCAGTTGCGCGGTGGGAACGCGGCCCACATCGCGACACCCGCGGCGGCGGCGGTCCCGGTACGTGCGAGCCAGGACGGTGAGATCCGGGATCGGGAGACCCGCGGGGGACTCACCCGGCGTCCCGGTCGTACAGGGTCCGGCCCCGGTGCACGGTGCGTACGCAGCGCGGCAGCGCGGCCCCCGGTGAGACGTCCGGCAGCGCGGGCACCCGCGACCGCGGATCGGTCGACCACCGCTGGACCTTCTCGTGGGACCCGGCGACGACGAGGTCGTCGACCTCCCACACCGCGTAACTCGCCGGGGCGCCGGGCGTCAGGGTCCCGGTGACACCGTCGTTGACTCCCCCGGCCCGCCAGCCGCCGCGGGTCGTCGCGGCGAACGCGCCGCGCGCCGAGATCGCGTTGGTCGGCTGATGATGGTGCACGGCGGCCCGGATGGTCGACCACGGGTCTATGGCCGTCACCGGCGCGTCTGACGAGAACGACAGGGCGACACCGGTTTTGGCCAGCATCGCGAAGTCGTTGAGGGTGGCCGCGCGGCTCGCCCCGAGACGGGCGTCGTACAGATCGCCCGGACCGCCCCATTCGGCGTCGAACAACGGTTGCATGCTCGCGATGACGCCGCAGCGCGCGAGGACCTCGGCGTCGGCGGCGGTGACCATCTCGGCGTGTTCGAGCCGGTGCGCACAGCGGGCGAGCGCGGGCGTGCCGAGTTCGTCGGCGAGTTCGGCGAGTGCGCCGACGACGACGCCGGTCGCGGCGTCGCCGATGACGTGGAAGCCCGCCTGGATGCCCGCGATCGTGCAGGCGCGCAGGTGATCGCGGATCGCCTCGGCGTCGAGATAGCTGATACCGCTGGTGTGCGGATCGTCGGTGTAGGGCTCCGAGAGCCACGCGGTGTGGGAGCCGATGGCACCGTCGATGAACAGGTCACCGCCCAGGGCGTCGGCCCGGGTGATCGACATCAGTTCGCGGGCGTGGTCGGCGTCGGTGACGGCCTGGCCCCAGTAGCGCCGGATCTCGACGGGATGGTCGAGTTCGGCGAGCGCGAGGAAGTCGTCCATGCCGCTGATGTCCGGTCCGCCGTTCTCGTGCACGGCCACCACCCCGTGGGCGGCGGCCCCGTCGAGCGCGCGGCGTTGTGCACGTTCGCGATGCGCCGCGGTGACCAGGAGGCGGGCCGCGCCGCGGACGAGATGGTGGGCCTCGGCGACCAGCGGCTCCTCCGGGTGATACCCGACGGCGTCGGCCAGGTCCGGGATCAGGCGTCGCAGCGCGGTGGACGCCACCGCGGAGTGCTCGTCGATCCGGGCGAGGTAGACCGGCCTGGTCCCGACGACGGCGTCGAGCTCGCTGGTCGTCGGGAATCGACCGTCGTCGGGTTCGGCGCCCGCCCACGTCGAGTCGTCCCAGCCGAGACCCCAGATGAGGTCGCCTCCGTCGTGGGCGGATTCGGCGGCCACGGCCTTCTCCACCAGCCGCAGGCAGTGCGTACGGCTCGACGCCTCGTTCAATGTGAGGCCGTCGAGTCCGAGCCCGGTGGACGTCAGGTGGACGTGGGAGTCGACGAACCCGGGACTGACGAAGTGTCCGGCGAGGTCGATGACCTCGGCGTCGGGATGGAGTGCGCGGCCGACGTCGTCGGTTCCGACCCAGACGACGATTCCGTCGGTCACGGCCATCGCGGTCGCGTCGGGGGCGGCCGGCGAGTACACGGCGCCGCCGAGAAGCAGTTGGGTTGCCACGATCGTTCAGTGTGCCTTGCCGTCGGAGGAGGGTGGCGAGCGGTCCGGGTGCGTGCGTGTCGGTGACGCGGGCGGCGCGGCGCCGACCGTCGGCTGATCAGGACCTGTTCAGCGGCTCTGCGGTAGGCCCCGGGTGTGCGGCGGCGCCGACGGCGACCCCGGCTCGGACGTGTCGGATTCCACGACGGAACCCTCGACGACGGTCGCGCCACGTCCTGCGCCGTAGACACCGGTGGCATACATCCCGGCCCGGTCCATCGCGGTCGCCACACGGCGCGCACCGACCGCGGCGACGGCCGGACGCATCACCCGACGGGTGGGCGGGAACAGCAGCAGGGTCCCGGCCACGGTCGATACGACGCCCGGGACCACCAGGAGGATGGTCGACACGGCGACGAGCGCGGTGTCGGCCAGCGGGGCGCGGGCGTCGACCTCGTTCCTCGACGCGCGGCGCAGCTCGTCGAAGACCTTGCCGCCCTGCCAGCGCAGGACGACGAATCCGAGGACCACGGCGGCGAGGCTGATCAACACCGCCCAGCCGAATCCGAGGGTCATGACCATCGCGACGAATGCGGCGATCTCCAGCACGGCGTAGGCCGCGAACCAGCGGAAAGCCATGGTGTTTCACCTGTCTTTCGGTGCTCTCGGCACCCGTTGACGTCAGGGTCTGCGTGGACAACGAACGACGACGCGGTTTTGTCCCGAAGGGTGGTTTCGACAAGCTCAACCAGCGGTGGGCGGCTCAACCAGCGGTGGGCGGCTCAACCAGCGGTGGAGGCTCAGCCGGCGGTGGGCGGCTCAACCAGCGGTGGGCGGCTCGGCCGGCGGTGGGCTGCTCAGCCAGCGGTGGGCTGCTCAGCCGGCGGTGGGCGGCTCAGCCGGCAGAGGCGTCCTCGCCGCGGCCCTCGATGTCGCCCTCGGTCTGGAGGTAGACGGTGCGCAGGGCGTCGAGGAGCTCGGCCGGCGGTTCGCGCCACATGTCGCGTTCGACGGCCTCGAGGAGACGTTCGGCGATGCCGTGCAGCGCCCAGGGATTGGACTGCTGCATGAACTCCTGGTTCGTCTCGTCGAGGACATAGGACTCGGTGAGCTTCTCGTACATCCAGTCGGCGACGACGTCGGTGGTCGCGTCGTATCCGAAGAGGTAGTCGACCGTGGCGGCCATCTCGAACGCACCCTTGTATCCGTGGCGCTGCATCGCCGAGATCCAGCGCGGGTTGACGACGCGGGCGCGGAACACCCGGCTGGTCTCCTCTGACAGCGTGCGGGTGCGGACGGAGTCGGGTCGGGTGCTGTCGCCGATGTAGGCCTCGGGCGAGGAACCGGTCAGTGCGCGAACGGTCGCGACCATGCCGCCGTGGTACTGGAAGTAGTCGTCGGAGTCGGCGATGTCGTGTTCGCGGGTGTCGGTGTTCTTGGCCGCCACGGCGATCCGCTTGTACGCGGCGCGCATGTCGTCGACCGCGGGCACCCCGTCGAGGTCACGTCCGTAGGCGTAACCGCCCCACTCGGTGTAGACACGCGCCAGGTCCTCGTCGCTGCGCCAGTCCCGCGAGTCGATGAGTTGCAGGATGCCGGCGCCGTAGGTGCCGGGCTTGGAACCGAAGACACGCGTCACGGCCCGACGCCGGTCGCCGTGCTCGGACATCGCGGCGCGCACGTGGGCAGCGACGAAGTTCTGCTCGTCGGACTCGTCGTCGGCGGCCGCGGCGAGCGCGACCGCGTCGTCGAGCATCGTGACGACGTGCGGGAAGGCATCCCGGAAGAAGCCGGAGATGCGGACGGTGACATCGATGCGGGGACGTCCGAGTTCCTCGAGGCCGATGAGCTCGAGCGAGGAGACCCGCCGCGACATCTCGTCCCACACCGGCATGACCCCGAGCAGTGCGAGCACCTCGGCGACGTCGTCACCCGAGGTGCGCATGGCGCTGGTCCCCCACACCGACAGCCCCACCGACGCCGGGTACTCGCCGTGGTCGGTCAGGTAACGCTCGAGCAGGGAGTCGGCCATCGCGCGACCGGTCTCCCACGCCAGCCGTGAGGGCACGGCCTTCGGGTCGACCGAGTAGAAGTTGCGTCCGGTCGGCAGCACGTTGATCAGCCCGCGCAGCGGTGACCCGCTCGGGCCGGCCGGGATGAACCCGCCGTCCAGTGCGTGCAGCACCCGCGGGACCTCGCCGGTCGTCTGACGCAGGCGCGGGACGACCTCGGTCGCCGCGAAGGTGAGCACATCCCCGACCGCACCGGGCAGTCCCACGGTGGCCGCGGCAACCGCTTCGGTCGACCAGTCGTCCTTCGCGCAGGCGGCGACGAGTTCGCGGGCCTGCGCCTCGACGGCGTCGACGGAACCGCGTTCGGCCGAGCCGTCCTCGACGAGCCCGAGGGCCTCGCGCAGGCCGGGCAGGGCCGACGTGCCGCCCCACAGCTGGCGTGCGCGCAGCATGGCGAGGACCAGGTCGACCTCGGCGTCGTCGCGCGGGGGCTCGCCGAGCACGTGCAGCCCGTCGCGGATCTGCACGTCCTTGATCTCGCACAGCCACCCGTCGACGTGCAGCAGCATGTCGTCGAAGACCTCTTCGTCGGGCCGTTCGGTGAGCCCGAGATCGGAGTCCATCTTCGCCGCGGTCAGTAGTGTCCAGATCTGCTGGCGGATCGCGGGCAGCTTCGCCGGGTCGAGGGCGGAGATGTTGGCGTGCTCGTCGAGCAGCTGTTCCAGCCGGGCGATGTCGCCGTAGGACTCCGCGCGTGCCATCGGCGGGATCAGATGGTCCACGAGAACCGCGTGCGCACGCCGTTTGGCCTGCGTCCCCTCGCCCGGGTCGTTCACCAGGAACGGGTAGACGAGCGGTAGGTCGCCGAGGGCGGCGTCGGTCCCGCATTCCGCCGACATGCCGAGGTTCTTGCCGGGCAGCCACTCGAGGTTGCCGTGTTTGCCGACGTGCACGATGGCGTCGGCGCCGAAGCCGTTGTCGTGCGCCGCGATCCACCGGTACGAGGCCAGATAGTGGTGCGACGGCGGCAGATCGGGATCGTGGTAGATCGCGACCGGGTTCTCGCCGAACCCGCGCGGCGGTTGCACCATGATCGCGATGTTGCCGAAGGTCAGTGCGGCGATGACGATGTCGCCGTCGGGGTTGTGCGTGCGGTCGACGAACAGGTCGCCCGGTGCGGGGCCCCAGTGTTCGGTGACCGCCGAGCGCAGCCCCTCGGGCAGGGTGTCGAACCACTCCCGGTAGTCGCGCGCCGACAGGCGGATCGGGTTGGCGGCGAGGGTCTCCTCGGTGAGCCAGTCGGCATCCTGACCACCGGTGGCGATGATCTGGTGGATCAGCGCATCCGAATCGTCCTCGGCGAGACCGGGGATCGCGTCCGGGCCGGCCTCCGGGCCGATGTCGTAGCCGGCATCGCGCATCGCGGCGAGCAGGCGCAGCAGGCTGCGCGGGGTGTCGAGACCGACGGCGTTACCGATCCGCGCGTGCTTGGTCGGGTAGGCCGACAGCATGACCGCGATCCGCTTGTCGGCGGCCGGGGTCCGACGCAGCCGGGCGTGCGCGGTGGCGATCCCCGCCACCCGGGCGCAGCGCTCGAGATCCGGCTGGTACCAAGGCAATCCGTCGTCGTCGAACTCCTTGAAGGAGAACGGCACGGTGATGATGCGGCCGTCGAACTCGGGCACCGCCACCTGGGTGGCGACGTCGAGTGGCGACAGGCCGTCATCGCTGTCCTCCCAGTCCGCGCGGGACCCGGTGAGGCAGAGACCCTGCAGGATCGGGATGTCGAGGGCGGCGAGACGTTCGATGTTCCACGCCTCGTCGTCGCCACCGGCCGATGCGGTGGCCGGGGTGGCGCCGCCGGCGGCCAGCACGGTGACCACGAGGGCGTCGGCGGTACCGAGCAACTCGAGGAGGTCGTCGGGGGCGGTCCGCAGCGAGGCGCAGAAGATCGGCAGCGCGCGGGCCCCGCGGTCCTCGATCGCATCGCACAGCGCGGCGATGTACCGCGTGTTGCCCGCCAGGTGCTGGGCGCGGTAGTAGAGGACGGCGATGGTCGGGGCGTCGGCGTTTGGATGGCTGGCGTGACCCTTCGTGACGGCCCTCCGCAAGCTCCGGGCCTCCTCAGGGAGCGGAGGGGAGGCGGCCGTCCGCAAGCTCCGGGCCTCCTCAGGGAGCGGAGGGGAGGCGGCCGTCCGCAAGCTGCGGGTCTCCTCAGGGAGCGGAGGGGAGGCGGCCGAAGAACGTTCGAGCACACCCCACGCGGGCGTCTGCTGCGGGAGTTCGAAACCGTTGCCGGTGAGCAGGACGGTGTCGGACAGGAAGTGGTGCAGGTTCACGAGGTTGGCGACACCGCCCGCGGCGAGATAGTCGTGAGCCTGGGCGGCGACGCCGGAGGGCACCGTGGAGTGCGCCATCAGATCGGGGTCGGGCTGCTGCTCCCCGGAGCAGACGACGAGCGGCTTGCCGGTCGCCTCGACCGCGGCCAGGCCGTCCTCCCAGGCGCGTACGCCGCCCAGGATGCGGACGACGATGAGGTCGGCGTCGGCGGCGAGACGCGGGATGTCCTCGATCAGGATGCGAGACGGATTCGCGCCGCGGTAGGACACCGGCGCGTCGGGCGACGCGCAGCCCTCGTCGGCAGCCGAGGCCGTGAGCAGGTCGGTGTCCGAGGTCGAGAGCAGCAGGATCATCGTGTCTCCTCGCCGGGTTGTCGCGCCCGGTGCGTGTCGGTGCCGTGGGTGGCGGGTGCAGTGCGAGGGACTGGTCTGACTTCCGGATGTCCGGCCGATGCCGACCCCCGGTCACAGTGGCGCGACCGCGCCGGAATCGCACCGGCTTCAGCCCGCTCGCGGTGCGTTCAGCCTACGGCCACCGAGCCCGCCGGTCGTAGGCTGGTGGGATGAACCAGCCAGCCCGGGCCGCCACCGACCGTTGCCCAGGGGTCTTCGACACGCACCCGGCGGCCGACGGCGCGCTGGCCCGTGTCCGGCTGCCGGGCGGACGGATCCGTCCGGACCAGCTGGAGATGCTCGCCCGGGCCGCGGCCGACCACGCCGATGGGCACCTGGAACTGACGGTGCGCGGCAACCTCCAGCTGCGCGGGATCACCGACGTCGAGGCCGTCGCGCAGGCCGTCGTCGCCGCCGGGCTCGCGCCGAGCAGCAGCCACGACAAGGTGCGCAACATCGAGCTCAGCCCCCTGACCGGTCGCATCGGTGGCGTCGCCGACGCGCGTCCGCTCGCCGCGGCCCTCGACGACGCCCTGCGGGCCGACCCGACCGCGGCCACCCTGTCCGGCCGGTTCCTGTTCGGCATCGACGACGGGCGCGGTGACATCGCCGGCCGACGACCCGATGCGTGCGCGATGATCCGGGGCGGCACTCCCCTGGCCGCAGACGTCCTCATCGGCGGGACGGCCGTCGGATCGGCCACCGGTACGAAGGCGATCGTGCGCGCGCTCATCGCGGTGGCCGCGGGTCTGGGCGAGGTCTCGCCCGGCGCCTGGCGGGTCCGCGACCTCGACGACGACTCCCGGCGCCGGCTCGCGGAACTCATCTCCCCGACGCTGGATCCCGTCATCGGGGCCGACCCGGACGCGGCACCGGTCGCCTCGGGGGAACCGATCGTCGGCTGGTTCGACCAGGACGACGGCGCGGTGCTGCTCGGCGCGGTCGTCGAACTCGGACGCTTGCCGGCCCGGCTGGCGGAATTCATCGCGGCCGTGCAGGCGCCGGTCGTGTTCACCCCCGACCGCGAGATCCTCCTGTGCGACCTCGGCGAAGGCGTGGCCGAGACCGTCGTCCGCGTGCTCGCACCGATGGGTCTGATCTTCGATGCCGCTTCGCCATGGGCCCAGGTCAGCTGCTGCGTCGGAGCCCCGGGTTGCTCGTCCGCGCACGCGCCGGTCCGAGACGACCTGGTGGCCCGGGTGCAGGACGGCGACCCCGTCGAGGAGCGTGAACACTGGGTGGGGTGCGCCCGTGGCTGCGGGTCGCCGGCCGAATCGCACCTGTCGGTGCAGGCCACGCCCGACGGCGGATACGAACGGCGGCGCCGTTAGGCTCGTTCCCACCATGACCGAGTACCTGCGTGACGGCGCCGCGATCTACCGCCAGTCCTTCGCCACGATCCGCGCGGAGTCCGACCTCGCCGCGTTCGCACCCGACGTCGCGACCGTTGTCGTCCGCATGATCCACGCGTGCGGCCAGACCGACCTGACGCGCGACGTGGTCGCGACGCCCGGCGTCGTGGCCGCCGCGCGCAGTGCGCTCGAGGCCGGCGCCCCGATACTCTGCGACGCCAACATGGTGGCGTCCGGGATCACGCGTAAGCGTCTCCCCGCGGACAACGAGGTGCTCTGCCACCTGTCCGAACCCACTCTCCCTGCCCTTGCCGAGAAGATGGGAACCACGAGGACCGCTGCGGCACTGGAGTTCTGGCTGCCACGCCTGGAAGGTGCGGTGGTCGCGATCGGCAACGCGCCGACCGCACTGTTCGCGCTGCTGGACATGATCGACGACGGCGCACCGCGTCCCGCCGCCATCGTCGGCGCACCCGTCGGTTTCGTCGGCGCGGTCGAATCCTGCGCGGCACTGGCCGAACGCGACGACCTCGAATTCATCACGGTCACGGGCCGGCGCGGTGGATCGGCGATCACCGCGGCCGCGGTCAACGCGCTCGCGACCCCGCAGGAATGATGGTGGACCCCATGAACTCTGACAGCACCGCAGCGGCCGGACGGGAGTCAGGTCCGGGCACACTCTACGGAATCGGACTCGGCCCGGGTGACAGCGAGCTGATGACCGTCAAGGCCGCCCGCCTGATCAGCACCGCGGACGTGATCGCGTATCACTCTGCGCGACACGGCAACAGCATCGCGCGATCGGTGGCCGCACCCTACCTGCGTGACGGCCAGACCGAGGAACGTCTCATGTACCCGGTCACCACCGAGACGACCGACCACCCCGGCGGGTATCAGGGCGCGCTCGACGACTTCTACGCCGAGAGTGCCGAACGTCTTGCGGTGCACCTGCGCGCGGGCCGCGATGTCGTCCTGCTCGCCGAGGGCGATCCGCTTTTCTACAGCTCCTACATGCACATGCACAAGCGCCTGGCACCGCACTTCGACGCCGAGATCGTGCCCGGCGTCACCTCGGTGAGCGCGGCGTCCGCGGCGACCGGGGTCCCGCTCGTCGAGGGCGAGGAGACGCTGACCGTCGTGCCCGGGACCGCGTCGACCTCGGAGTTGCTCTTCCGCTTCCGGTCCGCGGACGCGATCGTGGTCATGAAACTCGGTCGGACCTTCGAGCGGGTGCGCGACGCCCTCCGCGAAGCCGGGCGTCTCGACGAGGCCTTCTACGTCGAACGCGCCTCGACGACCGTCGAGCGGGTGCTGCCGGCCGCCGACGTGAATCCGGCAGAGGTGCCGTACTTCTCGATCCTCGTCGTCCCCGGACGCCGCAACAACCCGATGTTCGAACCGGAGCCCGTGCCCGGTGAACTCGTCGTCGTGGGCCTCGGACCGGGTCACGACAGCTGGACCACCCCGGAGGTCCGCGCCGAGCTGGCCACCGCCACCGACCTCGTCGGTTACACCACCTATCTCAAGCGCGTCACCCCGCGGCCGGGGCAGCGAGTACACGCCAGCGACAACCGGGTCGAGGCCGAGCGGGCCGAGTTCGCGCTCGACCTCGCTCGACGCGGCGCTCGCGTCGCCGTCGTCTCGTCCGGTGATCCCGGCGTGTTCGCGATGGCTGCGGCGGTTGCCGAGGTCGCCGCACAGCCCCGATGGCACGAAGTGCCCGTCCGCGTCGTACCCGGCGTCACGGCGGCGACCGCAGTCGCCGCTGCCGTGGGAGCGCCCCTCGGGCATGACTTCGCGATCATCTCGCTCTCCGACCGGTTGAAGCCGTGGTCGGTCATCGAACGGCGCATCCGAGCCGCACTCGGCGCCGACCTGGTGATCGCCATCTACAACCCGGGCTCGGCGAGCCGCGCCTGGCAGGTAGGCGCCCTCAAACACACTCTCTCGCAGACGGTGTCGCCCGATCGCGTCGTCGTCCTCGGACGGGACGTCGGTGGTCCGGAGCAGCAACTCACCACCACCACGGTCGCGGACTTCGATCCCGCGGTCGTCGACATGCGCACGATGATCATCATCGGGTCGTCGGCCACAAGGGTCGTGTCGCGCGCAGCCGGAACGTTGGTGTTCACGCCACGCAGTCACCGCCCGGTGGACGCTGATCACACCACCGATCACTCAGCTGAACAGGTCCTCGAGCCAGTTCCGCGCGGCACCGACATCTGAGACGACCGGCGTGTCGGGTTCGGCGGGCCGGTCGACCATGATGACCTCGATCCCGAGTTCGGCCGCGGCCGCCAGCTTGGCCGAGGTCAGCGATCCCCCGCTGTTCTTCGTGACCAGGAGATCGATCCGATTGTCGCGCAGCAGTTCCCGCTCCGACTCGTGGTCATAGGGCCCACGCGAGCGCAGCACCTCGTGATGCGGTGGGAGCGCTCCGGTCGGGGCGTCGACGACCCGGATCAGGAACCACGCCGAATAGATCCCCGCGAAGACTCCGACGTCCTGGCGCCCGGTGGTCAGGAAGACGCGTCCGCCGCGGGCGGCCACTTCACGAGCGGCAGCAGGCAGGTCGGGCACGCGTGTCCACGTGTCGGTGTCGCCGGGCACCCACGGGTCCCGGCGCAGGCGCAACAGCGGGACACCCGCATCGGCGGTGGCTCGCGCCGCGTTGCGGGTGATGGTCGCGGCGAAAGGATGAGTCGCGTCGACCACTGCCTGAATGCGGTTGTTCGGCAGCCAGTCCCGGAGCCCGTCGGATCCGCCGAACCCGCCGATGCGCACCGGCCCGACCGGTAGACGGGGGTGTTTCACCCGGCCGGCGAGGGAACTGATGAACGCGATGTCGGTGTCGGCGAGGGTCGAGGCGAGGGCTCGCGCCTCCCCGGTCCCGCCGAGGATCAGGACGTGTGGGACAGGATCCGGCGGGCTCTGGTCGGTCACGACGTCGAGTGGCGATCAGCGCGGAGTTTGGTCATCCGCGCATGCGAGTACAGATAGCTGTCGGTGACGTCCGACGGGCGCGGACCGAGCACGTGACCGACGAAGATGACGGCGGTTCTCCGGATGTCGGCGGCGTCGAGGGCCTCGGGCAATCGGTTCAGCGGACACCGCACAATCTGCTCGTTCTCCCGACTGGCGAAAGCGACTGTGGCGGTGGGGCAGTCATCGCCGTAGTGCGGGGTGAGCGCCGCCACGATCTCCTCGGCCCGATGGGCTGCGAGATGCAGCGCGAGTGTCACCCCCGTCTGAGCCAAGGTCGCGAGGTCCTCCCCCGGCGGCATGTCCGTCGACAGGGTGGAGACCCTGGTGATCAGGAGGCTCTGGCCGACACCGGGGATGGTGAGTTCGGTGTCGAGTGCCGCCGCGGCAGCCGCGAACGCCGGGACACCGGGCACGATCTCATGATCGATTCCGCGCGCGGTCAGCTCACGCTGTTGCTCGGACATCGCCGAGTACACGGAAAGGTCGCCCGAGTGCAGGCGGGCCACGTCGTGCCCCTTGCCGACGGCCGCCGCGATGACATCGATGATGTCCGACAACGGCATCCGGGCGGTGTCGACCAGTTCGGCACCGTCGGGACACAGGTCGAGCAGTTCCGGGGGCACCAGTGACCCGGCATAGACACAGGTCTGACACTCCCCCAACAGCCGCGCTCCGCGCACCGTGATGAGATCGGGCGAACCCGGGCCGGCCCCGATGAAGTAGACGGTCAACGCAGCGCCTCCGTCGAAGCCGCGGCGGCAGCGTGGGGCGCCGTCTTCGCGACGGCCCACTGCACGATCGGCAGAGCCGGGCGCCAGGTGTGCATCGTACCGAGCGGTGCCACGGTTTCGACCGACAGGCGTCGTAGCGCACCGCCGTGTCGGGCGTGCCAACGCGTGACGAGCGTCTGGTTCTCCACGGTCACCGCGTTCACGACGAGCCGCCCCGAGTCCGACAGCCTGGCCCAGACGAGCTCGAGGATCGCCTCGTCCAGTCCGCCACCGATGAAGACGGCATCCGGTTGCGGCGCCTCGGGCAGGTCGTCGGGAGCCGGTCCCCGCACCGACAGCCGATGCGCCACCCCGTGCCGGGTAGCGTTGCGTCGCAACCGATCAGCGCGATCGGGATCGCGCTCGAACGCGACGGCCACTCCCCGGTCGTCCGCGCGCAACCACTCGATGGTCACACTGCCCGACCCGGCTCCGATGTCCCAGAGGACCTGCGTGCCGGCCGGTTCCAACGCGCACACGGAGAGGGCACGGATCGTCGACTTGGTGATCTGGCCGTCGTGTTCATAGGTGTCGTCCGGCCGGCCCGGGAGCCGGGACCGGCGAGGTCCGACGCAGTCGACGCCGACGATGTTGAGCGGGTCCCCGGCCCGGCGGCGCCAGGTCTCGGCGGTATCGGTGGCGATCTGTTCGGCCGGCCCGCCGAGCTGCTCGAGGACGGTCATCGTCGACGCACCGAAACCCGCGTCGACCAGAATGCCGGCGAGTGCGGCGGGTGTGGTCTCGTCGCGGCTCAAGACCAGTACGCGAGCCCCGTCGGTGACCTCGCCGAGCACGACGCCCGGCTCGGCGCGCACCGCACTGACGATCCGGGTCGTGGCGAGGTCCCAGCCCAGACGCGCACAGGCGAGGCTCGCGCTCGACACGGCCGGATACACCCGTACCCGGTCGGTACCGACGCGCGCGATGATGCTCGCACCGACGCCGTGGAACATCGGGTCGCCGCTCGCCAGGATGTGGATCGTGTCCGCGTCGGCGGCGTCCGCGGCCCCCGCCTCGACGAGCTCGGCCAAGTGCTCCGACATGGGTGAGCGCCAGGGACGCAGCTGTGCGCCGAGCTCGGGTGCGGCGCCGTCGAGGAGCGCCAATTGCCGCGCAGCGCCGTAGATCACGCGAGCGCGGCGAAGTTCGTCGCGCACGGTCTCACCGAGGCCGGGCCATCCGTCGGCGCCGATCCCGACCACCACGAACTCCGACGGGACGAACTCGGAGGGGACAGACGACTTGGCTTCGGTGTCCGGAGACGTCATCGGGGCAGCCTCCGCCACACCGCTCGTGGCAGTAGACGCATCCCGAAGAACAACGGACGCAACGTCCCCGGGATCCAGACCTCTCCGCGGCCCTTGCGATAGGCATGAGCCACCGCGTCGGCGACCTGCTCGGCATCCCGCGACAGCGGGGCCGGCTTCACCCCGGACGCCATCAGGTCGCGGGTCATCGCGCCGATCACAAAGCCCGGGCGGGCCAACAGCAGGCGAGCGCCGGTGCCGTGCAACGCATCCGCGAGTCCGCTCGCGAATCCGTCGAGACCCGCCTTGGTCGACCCGTAGACGTAGTTGGCGCGGCGCACCCGGACACCGGCGACCGAGGAGAAGACGATGATGGTTCCGGAGCCCTGCGTCCGCAACACCGAAGCGAGCGGGGTGAGCACGCTGATGTGGGCGTAGTAGTCGGTGTGGGCAATTTGAAGTGCATGCGCCACATCGGTTTCGGCGCGAGCCTGGTCGCCGAGGATGCCGAACGCGATGATCGCGATCCCGATCGGCCCGTGTCGTTCGGTCAGCGACGCGACGAGCGTTGGGTGGCTGTCGGTGTCGTTCGCATCGAAGGCGACGGTGTGTACCTCGGTTGCACCGGCATCGAGCAGTCGTGCGGACTCGGCCGCGAGGTCGTCGGGACGGCGGGCCGCCAGGACGACGGTCCGCCCGGATGCGAGGCGCGCCGCGGTGGCGACGCCGATCTCGCTGCGGCCGCCGAACAGCACGAGGGCACCGGCCGGGTCGGTGTCCGGACGCGCTGATGCCCCTCTGCGTGACGCCATGGCTGCCAGTATCGCATCGGCCCCGCGGCCGACCGTGTGCGGCGTCGCGGCTAGTTTGGTGTCATGCCTCGTACCGCCGCCGATCTCGGGCCCGACGCGCTCGCCTTCCTCGTCGAACGCCACCTCGGGACCCTCACCACGCTGCGCGCCGACGGCACCCCCCACGCCGTGGCCGTCGGGTTCACCTGGGATCCCGATGCCGGCC
Organism: Gordonia sp. NPDC127522; assembly: GCF_042672305.1. Classification (NCBI taxonomy): domain Bacteria; kingdom Bacillati; phylum Actinomycetota; class Actinomycetes; order Mycobacteriales; family Gordoniaceae; genus Gordonia; species Gordonia sp. NPDC127522. The sequence goes on along the minus strand of NZ_JBHXVK010000003.1, from coordinate 582,284 downwards.
TGGCGCGGGTCATCACCTCGGACGGCAATCAGAAGGTCCGCAACACCGAGCGCGGCGGCTACGCTGCCGTCACCAACGTCGACGGCCCGCGATGGCTGACCCTGGAGGGTCCCGCGACGGTGCGTCGTGAGCCCGAGCGCGTGCGCGAGGCCGAGCAGCGCTACGCGCAGCGATACCGGGAGCCCAGGCCGAACCCGCGCCGCGTCGTGATCGAGATCAGCGTGAGCCGGGTACTGGGTTCGGCCTCGCTGTTCAGTTAGTGCCGCGCGTCTGAAGTCGGATGCAGCTCGACGCGGGCACCGGCGCCGTCAGCGGGTTCGGTCCGGTTCATTGCATAGTCATCAGTACCGGCCGCTACTTCTCGACCGGTGTCGCGCTCCGCACGCTGATGTGACCGGCGATCTGCGACATCGAGGACAACGGGCCTCGGCGAAGGGGCCGTCTGGCACCGGCGCCCCTCTACCAGAAGGCACCGACAAGTTGTCGTCGACGAATACCGTTGCGCAGGAGACTTTTTGAGCTTGTCGTGTGGCCGCGTTGGTGTACACTCGAACGTACATTCGCAGCTACGGTTCTCGGGGGGTGGCCATGTCTGACGAGTCCGCGACGCCGCAGCCGCGTGCCGTCGAGTTGATTGCCGACCTCCACCGCATCGTGGACGAGTTGCAGACGGTCGACCTGGGGCCGTGTACCGATGCCGAACTCGCTGACGTGGCAGCCGACACCGAGAAAGCGATCGCACGGTTGACTGTTGCCGGTGATCGGCAGATCGATCAGGTCGAGGCGCGCGACCTGCCCCGCAAGGCCGGGTGCCGAACACTCATGCAGTTCATGACCCATCGGCTACGGGTCTCGAACCCGATGCGACGCCGTAAGCAGATGGACGCCACCGCCACCCGCACCAGCCTCGGCGGCGACATCCTGGAACCCGAACACCCCACCCTGGCCGAAGCGTTCGCCGCCGGAGCGGTCGGCTCCGCACACGTACAGGCCGCCCTCGACGTCCTCGACCAGATCCCCCACGGAATCGACCACGACGTGAAAGTCGCCGCCGAACGGCAGATGGCCGAGATCGCCACCGACCACACACCCGCCGACATCACCCAACTCGGAGCCCGGCTGCTCGCCCACCTCGACCCCGACGGCACCCTGACCGACGACACCGACCAGAAACGACGCCGCAACCTGTGGATCGGCAGGCAACGCGCTGATGGCACCGCCAAGATCTCCGGCACCCTCACTGCCGAACTCGCCGCCCGGCTGACGATGATGTTCGCGGTCTGGGGCAAACCCGGACTCAACAACCCCGACGACCCCGCCTCGCCCAGCGGGCCGGCCGGCGCCGCCGACCCCGACGCCCTGACCACCGCCGCCGACCGCGACAGCCGCACTCCCGCGCAGATCAACCACGACGCCCTCGACGCCGCACTCGCCGCAGGTTTCGCCGACGGAACACTCGGCACCTCGCACCGCGGACTGCCCGTGCAACTGATCATCAAAGCCGACCTCGATGACCTCATCCGCGAAGCCGGACTCGCCACCACCGCCACCGGCACCCTGCTGCCCATCCCCGACCTCATCGCCATGGCCGGCGACATCCAGCCGTGGTTGGCGATCTTCAAAAACCACACCGCCGTCCCGCTGCACTTCGGACGCGGGAAACGACTCGCCACCCGCGAACAACGACTCGTCTCCTTCGCCCGCCCCGACGGGGAAGTGTGCTCGGCTCCCGGGTGTGATCAACCCGCCACCCACGTCGACATGCATCACGCCCAGAAAGACTGGGCCAAGGGCGGTCTCACCGACATCGACGACCTCGCCCCCGCCTGCCCACGCCACAACCGCATGGTCGGCGACCAACCGGGGCAGTACACCACCCGCATCGAACGGTCCGGACCCGACGAAGGCCGCTGCCTCTGGCGATTGAACGCCGAACCCGGCGCACCACCCAACCCCGACCGACTCAACCGCCGACCCGACATACCCCGGCGGTTCGCAGAACATCTGAACACCGTGCGCAACGAGATCCACGGACCGACCACCCGAGGGTTTGGCAGGCTCGGTCGCCGGACCCTTCGTGACGCGCCCTCCGCAAGCTCCGGACGCTCCCCAGGGAGCAGAGGTGACGCGCCCTCCGCAAGCTCCGGACGCTCCTCAGGGAGCAGAGGTGACGCGCCCTCCGCAAGCTCCGGACGCTCCTCAGGGAGCGGAGGTGACGCGCCCTCCGCAAGCTCCGGACGCTCCTCAGGGAGCGGAGGTGACGCGCCCTCCGCAAGCTCCGGACGCTCCTCAGGGAGCAGGATGCCCGGCGATCAAGCGCGCCGCTCATGGTCGACAACCAGCCACGTCATCGACGTCAGACCACTACAGCCCGGCGCGCCCGAACCCCGCCCGTCCCTCGTCGAAGCGCACCTCATGGAGCTGCTCGCCGCCCTCTGACCGCGCCCCCCCCGAATTCAGACCCGCCAACCAGCGAACTTCAACTCGACCGATGGACCTCGATCGAAGTCCATCGGTCCAAATGAGGTTCACCGGTCGACTTTCGCCTACAACCGGACCAATTCGTGCGGGCGGTTGTTCAGCGACTCGCAGCCGTCATCGGTCACGACGACGATGTCCTCGATGCGGGCACCCCAGTGACCGGGCACGTACAACCCCGGCTCGACGCTGAACGCCATGCCCGAGCGCAACGGGATGTCGTTGCCACCGACGATGTAGGGCTCCTCGTGCACCGACAGCCCGATCCCGTGGCCCGTCCGGTGGATGAACCGATCGGCCAGGCCGCGCTCCGCGAGCAGATCACGCGCCGCGGCGTCGATCGAGGACGCGCTCACCCCCGGTCGGACGGCGGCCACCGCCGCGCGTTGGGCCTCGAGCAGGGCGGCGTAGGCGTCGGCGATGTCGGCGGGCGGATCGTCGAAGCAGTAGGTGCGCGTGGAATCGGAGTTGTAGCCCGGCTCGACCGGGCCGCCGATGTCGATCACTACGATGTCGGACCGCTCGATGACCCGGTCGGAGAACTCGTGGTGGGGATCGGCTCCATTCGGTCCCGACCCGACGATGATGAAGGCCGCCTCGGTGTGTCCCTCCTCGAGGATCGCGGCGGCGATGTCGGCGGCCACCTCGCGTTCGGTGCGGCCGGGGATCAGCCAGTCCCCCATCCGCGCGTGCACCCGGTCGATCGCGGCACCCGCGCGGCGGAGCGCGTCGATCTCTGCGGCATCTTTGATCATTCGTAGTTCGCGGAGCACGTCGGTCGCCAATTGCGGTGTGGCGCCGGTGTGTCGGGCCAGCGGGATGACGTGGAGGGCGGGCATGGAGTCGGAGACCGCGATCCGCGGCTGCGACGGCAATCCGGCCAATGCGAGAGCGTGGGCGTCGTCGCCGTCGACCCAGTCGGCCACCTCGATGTCGAGATCACCGACCGCGGAGGACGACAGCGACGGGACCTCGAGCCGCGCGATCACCAGCCGGGGATCACCGGTCGCGGGGATCACCAGCGCCGTGAGCCGTTCGAAGGTCTCCGCCCGGGAACCGATGAGGTAACGCAGGTCCGGCCCGGGGGCGACGACCAGCGCGTCCAACTCCGCGGCGCGGGTGAGTTCGGCGGCGCGGCGGACCCGGTCGCGATAGACCTGCGCCTCGAAGAGCGGCCCGGCTCCGGTCCCCTCGCCCGCCGTCGCGACCCGTGCTGCCCCACTCCCAGATGCCATGCGACGAACACTACCGCCGACTCATGACAGAGTGTGGGGGTGACGGATTCGTTGATGCTGCTCGACGGCGCCAGCCTGTGGTTCCGATCGTTCTTCGCGCTGCCGGAGAAGATGACCAGCCCGGATGGGCGACCGGTCAACGCCGTACGCGGTTTCGTCGACACGATCGCCAATCTCGTGGTGCGCGAACGCCCCACACGCTTGGTGGTGTGCCTCGATCTCGACTGGCGCCCCGAGTTCCGCACCGACCTGATCCCCACCTACAAGGCCCATCGCGTCGCAGTCCCCGACGGTGGGACCGACGTAGAGGGCCGGGACATCGACGTCGAAGAGGTACCCGACACGCTCACCCCTCAGGTCGACATGATCATGGCCGTTCTCGCGGCAGCGGGCATCGCCACCTCGGGCGCCGTCGGTTGTGAGGCCGACGACGTGATCGGCACACTCGCCTACGACGAGGCGAACGATCCGGTGATCGTGGTCAGCGGTGACCGGGACCTGCTGCAGGTGGTCGCCGACGATCCCGTCCCGGTGCGCGTCCTGTACGTCGGCCGCGGTCTGGCGAAGGCCGAGATGATGGGCCCGGTGGAGGTCGCCGAGAAATACGGCGTGCCGGTCGAGCGCGCGGGTATCGGCTACGCGGAGATGTCGATGTTGCGCGGAGATCCCTCGGACGGTCTGCCGGGCGTCGCCGGTATCGGCGAGAAGACCGCGGCGAAACTGATCACCGAGTACGGCAGCCTCGACGCCCTTGAGGCGGCTGCCGCCGATCCGTCGTCATCGGTTCCGACGCGGAGCCGCAAGGCACTGCTCGCCTCGGTCGAGTACCTGCAGGCGGCGCGGACCGTCGTCTCCGTGCGCACCGACGCCGAGACGATCGACAGCGGTTCGGACATCCTCCCGGCTGAGCCTGCCGACCCCGCGGCCCTCGCGGAGCTCGTCGAGGAACTGGGTATCGGAGCGTCGGTGGGGAGGCTGGCCAAGGCTCTCGGCTGGCCCCAGGCCGGCTGAGGCCGGATGTCGCAGCCGGCTGAGGCCGCATGTCGCAGCCGGCTGAGGCCGCATGTCGCAGCCGGCTGAGGCCGGATGTCACAGTCGGTTGAGGCTGGAGCTCACAGCCGGTCGAGTCAGCTGGGGCGCGAGACCTCGTAGCGGCCGTCGTCGTCGATGAACGTGACGGTGACCTGCTGCTGCTGCCCGCCGACGGTGACCGAGCACGTGAACGATGCTCCGGTCTCCACCCGCTGCCCCGACGGGCACTGGACGTCGGAGACCTCGCTGGCCTGGTAGTCCTCGGTGAGGATCTTCTGCACGCCGTCCTGCGCCGCCTGCTGATCGAGGTTCTTCGGCGCCCACCCGGGTTTCCAGAACGCCGTGAGCAATACGATCGCGGCGATGAGGACCAGCGCGCCGGCGCCGACGAACATCAGTGTCCGGGCTGTCTTGTTCGACTTCCCGGTCGCCATCCCGCTGAACTGGTCGCCGCCCCCGTACTGGTTCTGGCCGTACTGGTTCTGGCCGTAGGGCTGCTGACCGTAGGGGTTCTGGGCGTTCGGTGCCCCAGCTGCCTGCGGGTTCTGGCCGTACGGCTGTTGGCCGTACTGGCCCTGCCCGGGCGCCCCGTACTGACCGGCACCGGCGCCGTACTGTCCCGGAGCGCCGTACTGGTCGGCCCCGTACGGAGAACCCGGCTGTCCGTACTGCTGAGCACCCGGTTGACCGTACTGTCCGGGATTGCCCACCTGAGTCGGCTGGGACTGCAACGGGGCCGACTGGGGCGGCTGGCCCGTCGGCCCACCCGGCTGCTGGTACGGGTTGTGCTGGTAGGGATTCTGCTGGTACGGATTCTGTTGCGGCTGACCATAACCCGGGTTCTGTTGCCCGGCGTTGGAGGAGCCCGGGTTGGGAGCCATGGTGGTCGGGTCGGCCTGCGGGGCGCCCGTCGGAGTGGCGCCGGGGAGGTTCACGATCTCAGTCTTGCCGTCGGGACCGGACTGATCACCGGAGGGATTCGGCTGGGACGGGTTGGGGTTGTACGGGTCGGTCATGAGTCCCTCCCACTCGGCCGTTCACCCGGACGGGTGCCGGCGAACTGTGACGTCGCGGCAGTATCGGGGCAGAACACGCCGACACCGAATGCGGGATGAACGTTACCTCAGCGGCCTGGGACTATCAGCGAACATCGCGCGTGGCCCGGCGTCGCGTCGTCCGGTGAACCGACACCGGCGCACACTCGTCGGCGGAGGTCGACGGCGCGGTTCAGCCGAGCTCGGCGGCGACCACGCCGCGGCGGATGGCCTTGACCGCTGCTCGCGCCGTCCCACCGAGGCGCGTGTCGGAGCCCACCCCGAGTCGGATCTGTTCGAGCAGGTCCACGACCTGCCGGTTCCATCGCACGAAATCGCCCGGAGAGAGCAGCTGTCCGCGTTCGCCCGCCAGCAACAGGGCCTCGCCGAGCGAACGACCCGACGCCCACGTGGCCACGGCGACCGAGAAACCGGTGTCGGGTTCGCGTGTCGGACTGACCCGATGACGCTGCTCGACCGCGGTGACCCGCGACCAGATCTCGACGGTCGCGGCCATCGCCGCACGCATCGAGCTGCTGCCGGGCAGGGCGTCGACCCCGCTGTAACTGTCGCGCCGGCTCTCGTAGACGAGTGCGGCGACGACCGCGGCGAGGTCGGCGGGTGACAACTCGTCCCAGACCCCGGCACGGATGCACTCGGTCACGACCAGGTCGCTCTCGCTGTAGATACGGCCGAGCAGCTTGCCCGAATCGGTCACCATCATCGTGTGCCCGGTGGACTCGGTCGACTCGGCGACGCGTTCGAGATATCCCAGCTCGCTGAGGACGCCGACGATGTGATCGAAGGTGACCCCGAGGGTGGACGTCCGCTCCCCGATGCTGCGCTCGGCGTTGACGATGTCGCGCACCAGCCGGTTGCGGCGTTCGGCGAGCCGGAACAGCTCGTCACCGTTGGACAGCTGATGTGCCGGATGCGCGCGCAGGGTTCGCCGAAGGTGCGCGAGTTCGGTGTCGTCGGCGGCGTCGGCGCGCTTCTTCTGACGTCCGCGCGGCATCTCGATGCCGGTCGATCGCAACGCCGACGCCAGGTCTCGGCGGCCGCGCCCGGTGCGTCGGTCGGCGTTCTTCGGCATCCGCATGTTGCCCAGCACCTCGGGCGGGTTGACGAAGTCGCGGGTACCGATGCGTCCGCACCAGGCGTCCTCGGTCAGTACGAGCGGCTTCGGATCCTGCGCTTGCGTGGCCGGTTCGATGATGACCGCCAGACCGCGGTGCCGGCCGACGGGTACGCCGATGACATGACCGCGTTTGAGTGCGGCCAGGTCGGCGGTGATGGCGTCGTGTGTATTGACCCGCTTGCGGTACTTGAGGTCTCGTTCGCGGCGGCGGATGTCCTCGCGCAAAGTGATGTAACCGAGGAAGCCCGCGTACGGATCGTCGTCCGAATCCGATTCGGCGCCAACGGGTTCCAGCCCCCGAGCCTGCGCGGCGCGGGCCAGCTCGCCGTCGAGCTTGCGCAGCGCCCGTTGCGCCTCGTCCAGCTTTCGCGCCTGACCGACGACCGATCGATCGGCCTGGAACTGGGCGAACGACCGATGGAGCAGCTCACGCGCGCCGTCCAGGCCCAATCGGCCGAGCAGGTTGACCGCCATGTTGTATTCCGGAGAGAACGAACTCCGCAGCGGGAACGTCCGCGCGCCGGCGAGGCCGGCGACCTCCTCCGGAACCACCTCGGGTGTCCACACCACGACGGCGTGACCCTCGACGTCGATCCCGCGACGGCCGGCGCGACCGGTCAGCTGCGTGAACTCGCCGGGCGTCAGGTCGACGTGCGATTCGCCGTTGTACTTCACGAGACGCTCGAGAACCACCGAGCGGGCGGGCATGTTGATGCCGAGCGCGAGCGTCTCGGTGGCGAACACCATCCGGACCAGGCCGCGCACGAACAGTTCCTCGACCGTGTGCCGGAAGGTCGGGAGCATGCCCGCGTGGTGCGAGGCGAGTCCGCGGCGCAGCCCCTCGCGCCATTCGTGCACCCCGAGCACGTCGAGGTCGGCCGACGCCAGTTCGGTGAGGTGGCGGTCGACGATCGCGTCGACCTCGCCGATCTCGGCGGGTGTGAGGAGCGAGATCCCGGATCGCAGACACTGCGCCAGGGCGGCGTCGCAACCGACACGGGAGAAGATGAACCCGATCGCCGGGAGCAACCCCTCGCGGTCGAGTCGCGAGACGAGGTTCGGCCGGGAGAGCGCGGGTCCCCGTCCGTCGCGCCGACGGGGCGCGCCGCCACGTCCTCGGCCGCGCGACGACTCCCGCTCGTCGTCGGCCATCAGGAGCCGGTGCCGGATCTGGCGCTTGAGCTCCGGATTGACGCGCGGACGCGTGCCGGCCTTGCGGGCCGGACCGGTGTCGGCCGGATCGAAGAGGTCGAACAGTCGCTGCCCGACGAGCATGTGCTGGGACAGCGGCACCGGACGGTGTTCGTCGACGATCACCGAGGTGTCACCGCGGACCGTCTGGATCCAGTCGCCGAACTCCTCGGCGTTACTCACCGTCGCCGACAGACTGACGACCCGCACCGACGGTTCGAGGTGCAGGATCACCTCTTCCCACACCGCCCCGCGGAACCGGTCCGCCAGGAAGTGGACCTCGTCCATGACGACGTGGGACAGACCGTCCAGGGCCCGTGATTCGGCGTAGATCATGTTGCGCACGACCTCGGTCGTCATGACGACGACCGGGGCATCGGGATTGATCGAACTGTCGCCGGTCAGCAGCCCGACCGACTCGTGCCCATGGACGGCAACGAGATCGTTGTACTTCTGGTTGCTGAGCGCCTTGATCGGCGTGGTGTAGAAGCACTTCGAGCCACCGGCCAGGGCCAGATGGACGGCGAACTCGCCGACGATGGTCTTGCCCGCGCCGGTCGGTGCGCACACCAGCACGCCATGGCCGCCCTCGAGCGCCTCGCACGCACGGCGCTGGAAGTCGTCGAGTCGGAAAGCGAGTCTCGACGTGAACGAGTCGAGTTGGGTCACAGGACGTCGTCGAAGGTCTCGCGTGCCCGCGTCGACGTACGGGTGGCGTTGGCGACCGCGTTCGCCGGCGCCGGGATCGGCGATGCCGGGGCGATCGGTTTCGTCGGCGGCAGTGGGCTGGCCTCGTCATCGGAGAGGCCCGCCCATGCGGACGCCTTCTTCGCCTTGCGTCGGTCGAAGATCCGCGCGAACTGGATCGCGAACTCGAGCAGCACGGTGAGCGCGAGGGCCAGTGCGAGCATCGTGAACGGATCCTGGCCCGGTGTCACGATGGCCGCGAAGACGAACACGGCGAAGATCAGCCCGCGGCGCCAGCTCTTCAGCCGGGCGTAGGTCAGGACCCCGACGACGTTGAGCGCGATGATCAGGAGCGGGAGTTCGAAGCTCACGCCGAAGATCACCAGCACGTTGAGCATGAAACCGAAGTACTGGTCGCCGGCGAGTGCCGTGACCTGGACCTCGTTGCCGACCGTCAGCAGGAAGTCGAAGGCCTTGGCGACGACCAGATACGCGAGCACCGCACCGCTGACGAACAGGGTCGTCGCCATCGTGACGAACATGATGCCGTAGCGACGTTCGTGGGCGTGGAGACCCGGAGTGATGAACTGCCATATCTGGTAGATCCACACCGGGCACGCCATCACAACGCCCGCGGTCAGCGCCACCTTCAAGCGGAGCATGAACTGGTCGAACGGACCGGTCGCGAGGAGGCGACAGGATTCGTCAGGCGTCAGGGTGGCACGTGACGAAGCCGGCAGATCGCAATACGGACCGCGCAGCATGTCGCCGAGCGACGGGATGCCCAGGAAGCCGTGGCTGTACCAGACGAACCCGATGATGGTGGTGGCGATGATGGCCAGCAGCGAGATGACCATGCGAGTGCGCAACTCGTACAGGTGCTCGACCAACGACATGGTGCCGTCGGGATTGAGTTTTCGCTTGCGTTGCCGCGGGTCGAGGCGTCGGGGAATCGGGAGAGTGCGCACTGGCGATGCTCCGACGCGCCCCTAAGCCGATTTCTTGGCGTCGGCGTCGCGCTGCGTGGCCGGCTGGGTCGAGTCACCCGCGGGCAGCTCGCGTCGTGCCGGATCGGTCGCTGCCGCGTCGGCGGTGGCCGGCGCGTCCTTGTCGTCGTCCTTCTGCATCTCCTTGACCTCGCTCTTGAAGATGCGCAGCGACTGTCCCAGACCACGGGCGGCGTCCGGCAGCTTCTTCGAGCCGAACAGGATCAGCAGCACGATGGCGACGATCGCCCAGTGCCACCATGACGTGAAGCCCATGAGATCACCCTTCAGTTCGGAGCAGACAGTGCCCAATGCTACCCGACACACGCCGGGCCGGAAGGGCCCAGCCGTGATCGGTCTCAGCGATAACGCCCGCGGGCGGCCTCCGCGGTGTCGGCGACCGCGGCGACGATCGCCGGGTCGTCGACGACCCGCACGGCGCCGGCGAATCCGAGCAGGAACCGGGTGAGCCACTCGGGCGAGCCGTAGACCAACCGGGCGCGGATGGGGAGACCGGGATCGGGCCGGTTCTCGACGGTCTCGAGGGGTTCGAGCGGGTAGTAGTCGAGAATCCACAGGTGATCGGCGTCGATCTCGATCTCGACGGCCGGGAGGTCGGGGTCCTCGGCGACGAGCACCGACTGATTCGACGCCGCCGCCTCGGCCGGCGGACGGCTCGGCTCGTCGAGGGCGGTCGCGGTGTCGACACGGTCGAACCGGAACAACCGCACGCCTTCGGCCATCCGGCACCAGGCCTCGAGATAGGTGTGCTGGTCCATGACCTGCAGGCGGATGGGGTCGACCACGCGGTCGGTGACGCTGTCGCGCCCGGCCGAGTAGTAGCGCAGCCGCAATGCCCGCGCTTCCTTGGTGGCCTCCCGGATCGTCGTGTACGTGGGGTTCTCCCCCGACGGGCCGGCGGGTGTGTCGGACGCGCCCGCGACCGCCGGCACCGTCGCACCCACCGCCTGCTCGATCTTGGCGATCGCCCGCCTGGCCGCCGCGACGTCGATGACGCCCGGGGTCTCGACCAGCGCCCGCAGTGCGACGAGGAGCGTGCTCGCCTCCACGGTCGTCAGCCGCAGTGGCCGGTCCATGCCCGCGGTGAACCCGACCGTCACGTACCCCTCGCTGAACTCGAGCTCGATCAGGTCGTCGGGGTAATAGCCCGGCAGTCCGCAGACGAAGAGCAGCTCGAGGTCCTTCGTGAGCTGCGCTTGCGTGACCCCGAGTTCGTCGGCGGCCTGAGCAACCGAGATGCCCCGGCGCGCCTGGAAGTACGGGACCATCGCCAGCAGCCGGTTGAGTCTCGACGGTGCTGCCGCGGCCATCAGACGCTCACCCCCATCAGACGGTCGAGGCTCGCGATGACGAGCTCGCGCAGCTCGGGTGGATCGAGGACGACCGCATCGCGGCCCACACCCAGCACCATCCGTGCCACCGCGGTCAGCGAGTGGATGTCGAGGGTCACGATGTCGCCGGGGTCGCCGTCGAAGTGGGCGGCTTCAGTCGTCGTCGCGGCCCTGCGGAGGCCGAATGCCCGGTCGGCCGCGACCCAGATCCGCGCGGTCCGTCCGTCCGAACCGGCCGCGGAATCGACCGCCGAGGAGACGATCTGCTGGAGATCGGTGCCGGCCGGGACCACGACCGCGTCGGCGGCACCGACCGCGGCGACCGCCGTGATCCGCGACAGCCGGAACGTCCGGGTGGCGTCGCGGTCACGATCGTGCCCGACGACATACCAGCGGCCCCGATGCGACACGACCCCCCACGGTTCGACGCGTCGGGTGGTCGGCGCGGCCGCGGCAGACGATCGATGCCGGAACTCGACCGCGCGGCGGTCCTGGACCGCGGCCAGCAGGCCGGCGATGACCTCTTCGGAGCCGAGCGATCGCGATGACCCGCCCGAGGTGATCCCCAGATCGTCCTCGGAGCGGACATCGAGCCCGGCGGCCCGGAGCTTGAGGATCGCCGTCTGCGACAGCGTCGAGACCTCGGGGGTGTCCCACAGCGCGGCGGCCATGGCGATCGCCGCGGCCTCGTCGGACTCCAGCGAGATCTCCGGCAACTCGTAGGAGTCGCGGTCGATGCGGTATCCCTCGGCGCCGGCCGCCATCGGCGACCGGCCCGTCACGAGCGGGATCCCGAGATCTCGTAGCTCGTTCTTGTCCCGCTCGAACATCCGGTTGAACGCCTCGTCGGACTGCCCGTCGTCCGAATAACCCGCGACGTTGCGGCGGATGTAGTCGGCGGTGACGTACTGCCGCGTCCACAGCAGGCAGATCACGAGGTTGAGCAGACGCTCGACTTTGGGGGTTGCCACCGAGTCAGGTTAGAACGTGGCCGTTCACCGCGTGCGGAGGCACGCTGGGTTCGCCGCTGAACCCGGCGCTCACATCGAGGCGATGAGGCGATCGACGCGCTCGTCGACACTGCGGAACGGGTCCTTGCACAGGACGGTCCGCTGGGCCTGGTCGTTGAGCTTGAGGTGAACCCAGTCGACGGTGAAGTCACGCCCGGCTTTCTGCGCGGCCGAGATGAAGTCGCCACGGAGCTTGGCACGCGTGGTCTGCGGCGGCTCGTTGACCGCGGTCTTGATGGCCTCGTCGGTGGTGGCCCGGGCGACCAGCCCCTTGCGCATCAGGACGTCGAACACGCCGCGGCCGCGTTTGATGTCGTGGAACGCCAGGTCGAGCTGCGCGATCTTCGGATCCGAGAGCTCCATCGAATACCGGTCCTGGTAGCGCTGGAACAGCTTGCGCTTGATGACCCAGTCGACCTCGGTGTCGACCTTCGCGAAGTCGTCGCTCTCCACGGCGTCGAGCATCCGTCCCCACAGGTCCACGACCATGTCCATCTCGGGGTCGGGTCGGCGGTTGGTGAGGTGTTCGACAGCGCGGGCGTGGTACTCGCGCTGGATGTCGAGGGCGCTGGCCTGCCGACCGCCGGCAAGGCGAACCGGGCGCCGCCCCGTCGGGTCATGGCTGACCTCGCGGATCGCGCGGATCGGATTGTCGAGTGCGAAGTCCCGGAACGCGACACCGGCCTCGATCATCTCCAGGACGAGAGCCGCCGAACCGACCTTGAGGAGGGTGGTCATCTCCGACATGTTCGAGTCGCCGACGATGACGTGCAGCCTGCGGTACTTCTCGGCGTCGGCGTGCGGCTCATCACGTGTGTTGATGATCGGGCGCGACCGGGTGGTCGCCGAGGAGACGCCCTCCCAGATGTGCTCGGCGCGCTGGGACAAGCAGAAGGTCGCGGCCTTGGGGGTCTGCAGAACCTTGCCCGCACCACAGATCAGCTGGCGCGTCACGAGGAACGGCAACAGGACGTCGGAGATGCGGGAGAACTCCCCCGCCCGCACGACGAGATAGTTCTCGTGGCATCCATAGGAGTTGCCGGCCGAGTCGGTGTTGTTCTTGAACAGATAGATGTCGCCGCCGATGCCCTCGTCGGCCAGGCGTTGTTCGGCATCGACGAGCAGGTCCTCGAGAACCAGTTCGCCCGCGCGGTCGTGGTTGATCAGCTGGATGAGGCTGTCGCACTCCGCCGTGGCGTATTCGGGATGCGATCCGACGTCGAGATAGAGGCGAGCGCCGTTCTGCAGGAAGACGTTCGAGGACCGGCCCCACGACACGACCCGTCGGAAGAGGTAACGCGCGACCTCGTCCGGACTCAGGCGGCGGTGGCCGTGGAAGGTGCACGTGACACCGAACTCGGTCTCGATGCCCATGATTCGTCGCTGCACTTGACCAACCCTACTCGCGCGGACCGCGGCGGACCGGTCGACACGCACCGGCCGCCGCGCGCCGCGGCGTTCTCGTCACTGTTCGGAGGATGGCGTCTCACCAGGGGCTTCGTCCGCCTCGGACGATGTATCCGAGGACTGGGCCGCCGCAGCCTGCGGGAGGAGCCCTTCGACCGTGGACGTCGTGAGGCGCCGGAACGCGCGCCGCGGACGGTTGTGGTCGAGGACGGCGACCTCGAGATCGCCCGCGGCGAGCACCCGGCGGTCGGTCGGGGTCCCGCCACCGTTGTCGGCCGGCGCCGTCAAGGCGGTGACCGCGACGCCGATCGCCCGGCCGAGCTCCATGTCGGGCTCGTAGCTGTCCTTGAGCGCCGCCGCGATCGGCTCGGTCGCCCCGCCCATCACCAGGAAGCGGGTCTCGTCGGTGATCGACCCGTCGTAGGAGATCCGGTACAGCTGCGACCGTTTCGGCTTGCCCGGACGGGCGACCTCGGCGACGCAGAGCTCGACCTCAAACGGCTTCGCCTGCTCGGTGAAGACGCTGCCCAGTGCGTTGGCGTAGGTGTTGGCCAGCGACAGCCCGGACACGTCGGCACGGTCGTAGCTGTAGCCGCGCATGTCCGCGATCTGGATGCCGGCCTTACGCAGGCTCTCGAACTCGTTGTACTTGCCCACCGCCGCGAAACCGATCCGGTCGTAGATCTCGCTGGTCTTGCGGAGCGTGTTGGACGGGTTCTCCGCGACGAACAGCACACCGTCGGCGAACGTGAGGATCACGACGCTGCGTCCCCGGGCGATGCCCTTGCGGGCGAGCTCCGAGCGATCGCGCATGATCTGCTCGGCGCTGGCGTAGTACGGGAAGGTCATCGGGCACCCCCCTCGTGCTCGGCGCTGCGGCGTTCGACGACGGCACGTGCCGCCGCCTCGATGTCGGTCGCGTCCACCTCCCGGGCCCCGTCGGCGCCGACGATGGCGGCCATCGGGAAGATCTTGCGGACCAGATCGGGCCCGCCGGTCGCCGAGTCGTCGTCGGCGGCGTCGTACAGCGATTCGACGGCGATCGCGAGCGCCTCGTCGGCGGTCAGATCGGGTCGGTAGAGCTTTTTGAGCGAGGACTTGGCGAACACCGACCCCGAGCCGATGGCGGTGTAGCCACCGAATTCCTCGTGTCGGTCACCCGCGACGTCGAAGCTGAAGATGCGTCCGCGTTCGTTCGGATCGTCGTGGTCGATGTCGTAGCCGACGAGCAGCGGAATGGCAGCCAGACCCTGCAGGGCCGCGCCGAGATTGCCCCGCACCATCGAGGCCAGCCGGCTGACCTTGCCGTCCAGCGTCAGCGGGACGCCTTCGATCTTCTCGTAGTGCTCGAGTTCGACGGTGAACAGCCGGACCATCTCGATCGCGATCCCGGCGGTGCCGGCGATCCCGGCCGCCGAGTACTCGTCGGTGATGTAGACCTTCTTGACGTCGCGCGTGGCGATGAGGTTGCCCATGGTGGCCCGGCGGTCCCCGGCGAGGACGACCCCACCCGGGTACGACACGGCCACGATCGTCGTGCCGTGCGGGATGTCACCGGCGCCGTCGGCGCCGCCGGCGAACGACCCCACCCGGTCGACCTGGGCCTGCGGGAGTTGTTCCGGCGCATGCGTCCGGAGGAATTCGGTGAACGACGAGATGTCGGCGCCGGCGAACGCGCCGGGGCGGAACTGGGACAGCGGGGGCAGTGAACCGAACCTGTCGCTCACTGGCCGCCCTTCTGGACGTAGGCGCGCACGAAGTCCTCGGCGTTCTCCTCCAGCACGTCGTCGATCTCGTCGAGCAGGTCGTCGGTGTCCTCGGCCAGCTTCTCGCGACGTTCCTGTCCGGCGCCGGAATCGGGGCCCACGCCCTCGTCGTCGCCGCCGCCACCACGCTTGGTCTGTTCCTGCGCCATCTGCTGCCTCCTTGAAACCGATCGCCCCTTGGCGGGCTACCGCGGTCGAGGGAGTCGGGATCGGGTGTCGCTGTCGCGGCGGTGATCCGGTGTCTCGACCCTGCGGAATCGTGTGCTCCCACACTACCTGTGGGGACGACAACTGTGGCGGAACGAAGCACATGCAGTCGGAGACGGCGAGGCGCCGCGGCCTGTCAGGTGGTGAGCTGATCCACCAGTTCGGCGGCCGAGTCCACCGAGTCGAGGAGCTTGCCGACGTGCGCGGCGGTGCCGCGTAGCGGTTCGAGGGTGGGGATACGGACCAGCGAGTCCCCGCCCAGATCGAAGATGACCGAGTCCCAGCTCGCCGCCGCGACGTCGGCCCCGAACCGGCGCAGGCACTCGCCGCGGAAGTAGGCGCGCGTGTTCCGCGGCGGCTCGCTGATCGCGGCGAGCACGTCGTTCTCGTCGGTCAGCCGCTTCATCGACCCGCGCGCGACGAGCCGGTTGTACAGCCCCTTGTCGAGCCGGACGTCGGAGTACTGCAGGTCGATGAGCTGCAGACGCGGTGCCGACCACGACAGGTTCTCGCGCTGGCGGAAGCCCTCCAGGATGCGCAGCTTCGCGGGCCAGTCGAGGATGTCGGCGCACTCCATCGGGTCGCGCTCGAGGCGGTCCAGCACGTCCGCCCACGTCTGCAGGACGTGTGCGGCGCGCTGGTCGTCGGAGTGCTCCTGGTCGTGGAACTTCTGACAACGCTCCAGATACTCGCGCTGCAGAGCGAGGCCGGTGAGCTCGCGACCGTCGGTGAGTGCGACCGTGGCCGTCAGCGACGGGTCGTGACTGATCGTGTGTACGGCCTGCACCGGCCGCGCGAGCTCGATGTCGGAGAAGTCGACCCCGGCCTCGATGAGGTCGAGGACGAGCGCGGTGGTCCCGACCTTCAGGTAGGTCGAGGTCTCGGCGAGGTTGGCGTCGCCGATGATGACGTGGAGTCGCCGGTATCGCTCGGGGTCGGCGTGCGGCTCGTCGCGGGTGTTGATGATGCCCCGCTTGAGCGTGGTCTCCAGCCCGACCTCGACCTCGATGTAGTCCGACCGCTGCGACAGCTGATAGCCCGCCTCGTCGCCGGACTGGCCGATACCCACGCGTCCCGAACCGGTGATCACCTGCCGGGACGCGAAGAAGGTCGTGAGCCCGGCGATGACGGCGGTGAACGGGGTCTCCCGCGCCATCAGGTAGTTCTCGTGGGTGCCGTAAGAGGCGCCCTTGCCGTCGATGTTGTTCTTGTACAGCTGCAGTTTCGGCGCGCCCGGGACGCTCGCCACGTGACGAGCAGCGGCCTCCATCACGCGCTCCCCGGCCTTGTCCCAGATGACCGCGTCCATCGGGTCGGTGACCTCGGGCGCGGAGTACTCGGGGTGGGCGTGGTCGACGTAGAGTCGCGCCCCGTTGGTGAGGATCATGTTGGCCGCGCCGATCTCGTCGGCGTCGATGATCGGTGCGGGTCCGGCCCCGCGGCCGAGGTCGAAACCTCGGGCGTCGCGAAGCGGTGACTCTACCTCGTAGTCCCAGCGTGTCCGCTTCGCGCGCGGTACACCGGCGGCCGCGGCGTAGGCGAGAACCGCCTGGGTGGACGTCATGATCGGGTTCGCGGTCGGGTCGCCGGGCGCGGAGATTCCGTACTCGACCTCGGTCCCGATGATTCGCTGCATCCTTCGAGGGTAGATGTTCACCTGCCGCCGGTCGCAACCACCGCACGCGCTGAGTACGGTCGACGCCGTGAAAGCATTCCGCCGGTTCACCGTTCGAGTCCCGCTGCCCGACCCGATCGCGAACCTCGCGTCGTTGTCGCACAATCTGCGATGGGCCTGGCACACCCCCACCCAGGAGCTGTTCGCCACCATCGACCCGCGCCTGTGGTCGTCGACCGGCGATCCGGTCCGGGTTCTCGCCGACACCGACCCCGCCCGTCTGGCCGAGCTGGCCGAGGACGAGGGTTTCGTGGCGCGGGTCGCCGAGGCACACGCCGACCTCCAGCAGTATCTCGATGCACCGCAGTGGTTCCAGCGGTATGCGGCCGAGTCATCGGGACAGGACGGTTCGGCGCACGACCGGGTGGTGCCCCCGGGAATCGCGTACTTCTCGATGGAGTTCGGCGTCTCCGAGGTCCTGCCGATCTACTCCGGCGGCCTCGGCATCCTCGCCGGTGACCATCTCAAGGCGGCCTCCGACCTCGGGCTGCCGCTGATCGGCGTCGGTTTGTTGTACCGCTCCGGTTATTTTCGCCAAGGCCTCGATCACGACGGCTGGCAGATCGAGCGGTATCCCGTGAACGATCCCGCCGACCTGCCCCTCACGCTCCTCGCCCCGGGCGACGGCGCGGAGCCGGTGACCGTCGAGGTCGCGATGCCCGGCGGGGCGACCCTGTCGGCCCAGGTGTGGGTGGCGTCGGTGGGTCGAATCCCGTTGCTGCTCCTCGACTCCGACATCGATCGCAACGACGATCAGCCCGAGGGCGCCGCCCTGCGCGCGGTGACCGACCGGCTCTACGGCGGCGATCAGGAACACCGGATCGCACAGGAGATCCTGCTCGGCATCGGCGGTGTCCGCGCGCTCCGCGAGTACGTCCGGATCACCGGCCGGCCCGAGCCGACGGTGTTCCACATGAACGAGGGACACGCGGGCTTCCTCGGCGTGGAACGCATCCGCGAGCTGGTGGCCGGCGGGCTCGACTTCGACACCGCGGAAGCGGTGGTCCGCGCCTCGAACGTGTTCACCACCCACACCCCGGTCCCGGCCGGTATCGACCGTTTCCCCGCCGACCTCGTCGCCCGTTACCTCGACGCCGACTCCGACGGTGCGTCCCGCCTGCTGCCCGGGCTGGCCGCGGCGACGGTGGCCGAACTCGGCGACGAGGCGGACCCCGGCGTGTTCAACATGGCGCACATGGGATTTCGGCTCGGGCAACGCAGCAACGGGGTGTCGCAGCTGCACGGTGCGGTGAGTCGGGAGATGTTCGCCGACCTGTGGCCGGGTTTCGACGCCGCCGATGTGCCCATCGGCGCGGTCACGAACGGCGTGCACGGACCGACCTGGGTGGCCCCGGCGTGGCGTGACTTCGCCGACGGGGACGAGGACTCCGCGCCCGAGGTGTACGCGGGCCTGTCCGACGAGACGATCTGGCGAACGCACGAGGAGCTGCGCGCGGAACTCGTCGACGAGGTGCGGCGGCGCGCACTCGCCAGCGGCCTCGACCGCGGCTTCACCCACGCCGAGCTGGCATGGACCGCCGACCTGTTCGAACCGCACGTGCTGACCATCGGATTCGCACGGCGAGCGGCGACCTACAAGCGGCTGACGCTGATGCTCCGCGATCCCGAGCGCATGCGCGCCATCCTCACCGATCCCGATCGGCCGGTGCAGCTGGTCATCGCGGGCAAGGCCCACCCGGCCGACGAGGGGGGCAAGTCCCTGATCCAGCAGGTCGTCCGGTTCACCGAGGATCCGGAACTGCGCGATCGCATCGTGTTCCTCCCCGACTACGACATCTCGATGGCGCGTTTGATCTACGCCGGTTGCGATGTGTGGCTGAACAATCCGGTCCGTCCCATGGAGGCCTGCGGGACCTCGGGGATGAAATCGGCGCTCAACGGCGGGCTCAATCTGTCGATCCTGGACGGCTGGTGGGACGAGATGGCCGACGGCGACAACGGGTGGGCGATCCCGTCCGCGGAGGGAATCACCGACGAACATCGTCGCGACGATCTGGAGGCGCAGGCGCTGTACACGCTTCTCGAGGAGACGGTGATCCCCCTGTTCTATCGCCGGCCGGACGACGGTGTGCCCCGCCGGTGGGTGGAGATGATGCGCCACACCCTCGCTCGGCTCGGACCACGCGTGCTGGCCTCGCGTATGGTCCGCGACTACACGACCGACCTCTACTGCCCGGCCGCCCGCGCGTACGAGTCCGCATGCGCCGACTCGTACGCGGGCGCACGCGACCTCGCGGTCTATCGGCGCACACTGGAGACCGGATGGTCCTCGGTACTGGTGGCAGGTGTGGAGGACGAGCGACGTGCCGACGGACTCTGGATCACCGCCCATGTGGCAGTGGGAGATCTCGTGCCCGAGTCGGTCGCGGTGCAGATGGTGCTCGGCCGGGTCGGCGACGACGGCGAGATCCTGGCACCGACGTTCACCGACATGACCCCCGGTCCCGACCGCGATGCGTCGGGCCGAGTGGTGTTCACCGCACTGGTGCCGCCGTCGGCCTCCGGCCATCTCGGCTACACCGTCCGGGTGCTGCCCCGCCATCCGCAGTTGTCGTCGGAGTCCGAACTCGGGTTCGTACGCTTTCCGGCGACGACCGGTTGACGGATCCGTCCATCCCCGGGGTTGATTCAGGGTCTTCCCGGATTCCGTCGCCGCCCTCGCCACGCCACACTGGGTCGAACAGAGCCAGTGACGGGAGGACCGGATGACCGTGTCGTCGACGGTCGCGAGGACGGCGTCGCAGATCGCTTCGATGCTGGGTGAGCGACGCATGCGGCTGGTGGCGGTGCTCAACAAGCACGTGACCAACCGGATCGTGCTGCTGTGGGCCGGGCGCGTCCCGGGTATGGCGGTCATCGAACACGATGGTCGACGCAGTGGCCGCCGCTACCGGACGCCGGTCATGGCGCTGGCGTCGGGTCGCGATATCTGGGTCGTCCTGAACTATGGCGCCGGGTCGGACTGGGTGGCGAACGTGCTCGCGGCGCAGGGGGCCTCGATCCGACGCCGCGGTCGTCGATGGCAGATCGGGGACGTCCGCGTGCTGCCGGCGTCGCGGAGCGGCGCACCCCTCCCCGACAGCCTCGACGACGACCGGAAGGTGTTGTGCGCCATCATGCGAGACGCGTGACGCGTCGGCCCCCAGCTGGTTGGCCCGGCGATGGGCCTCGTCAGCGCTTCTTCAATCGCAGCCGCGAATAGGTGAAGGCGAGCAGCAGCGCGCTGATCACCGCGAGCACGCCGTAGGCGAGTGCGGTGTGCGCGACCGATGTCTCCCACAGCGTGATGCGCTGCGGCGCGGCCACATTGATGTTGTAGAGGTCCACGCTGCCGGCCGCGGCGACATACCCCCAGAACGACGGGAAGATCCACGACAGCTGTTCGAGTCCGATGCCGTCGAGTTTGAACAGGCCGCCGCAGAACACCAACTGGACCATCACGACGATGACCAGCGGCGGCATGACCTGCTCGTTGGATTTGACCGCCGACGAGATCGCGAGACCGACGAGCGTGCTCACGCAGGCGAGGACGGCCACCGCGACGAGCAACGCCAGCGGCGGCGGGAGGATCGGACCGCCGAAGTCGGGCAGTCCCCGACCGGCGAAGGTGATGCCGACCATGATGATCGTCTGCAGCACCGCGGCGACGAAGAACACCACGATCTTGGCGAAAAGGTATGCGCCGGGCCGCAAACCGACGGCGCGCTCGCGTTCGAAGATGTCGCGCTCCCCGACGAGATCGCGCACGGTGAGCGCGGCACCCATGAACGCGGCCCCGACGACGAGCACGACGAGGATCTGGATCGCCTCCGCGCCGTCCTTCGGTGGTGGCGCGTTCGGGATCACCTCGAGGCGGGCGAACCCGCTCGAACCCGGGATCACCAAGGTGAGCAGGCCGAGCACGACGGGTAGCAGCACGAGGAAGACGAGGTAGCCGACGTCGGCGAAGACGAGCCGCACCTGGCGTCGGGCGATGGTCGACGACTGGCGGGTGGAGCTCGTGTGCGGCACCGGTATCGGTGGCCCGGGAGGACGCTGGGGCGGCGGCGGATTCGGCGCTCGGCGGTGCCGGTCCAGGTACCGCATGTGTGCGGTGTCCGGCTGATCGGCGACGTACGCGAAGATCTCTGCCCAGTCGGAGGTGCCCATCTCCCCCTCGACCTGTCCGGGCGGGCCGCAGAAGGACGTCTTTCCACCGGGCGCCAGCAGCAGCACCTGGTCGCACATGGACAGATAGGTCAGCGAGTGCGTGACCACGAGGACCACACGCCCGGCGTCGGCGAGCCGGCGGAGGGTGGCCATCACCTGGCGGTCGAGTGCGGGATCGAGACCGGAGGTCGGTTCGTCGAGGATGAGCAGTGACGGACCCGTCAGCAACTCCATCGCGACCGACGCGCGCTTCTGCTGGCCGCCGGACAGCTTCTCCACGCGGGTGTCGACGTGCTCGGTCAGCTGCAGCTCGCTGAGCACCCCGTCGATGACCCGGTCCCGATCGGCCTTCGAGAGGTCGGGTGGCAGGCGCAGTTCCGCGGCGTAGCGCAATGCCTGCCGCAGCGTGAGCTTGTGGTGCAGGACGTCCTTCTGCGGCACCATGCCGATACGGGTGCGCAGAGCGTCGTATTCGGCGTGGACGTTGCGGCTCTCGAAGGTGACCAGGCCGCTCGTCGGTGAGTTGAGTCCGGCCGCGATCTTCGACACCGTCGACTTACCCGCGCCCGAGGGGCCGATCACCGCGGTCAGCGTGCCCGGACTGGCGCTGAAGTCCACATCGGCGAGCAGACGCTTCCCGCCGTCGACGACGAGACTCACACCGTGGACGTGGAGGCCGTCGGCGACCGCGGCGCTCTCCTGCCCGCGCATCAGCGTGCCGCCGGACACCACGAAGTCGCTGTTCCCGATGGTGACGACGTCGCCGTCGGTCAGTTGCGCGCTCGACACCCGCCGGCCGTTGACGAAGGTTCCGTTGACGCTGCCGAGGTCCTCGATCACGAGGGCAGCCCCGCGGCTCGACACCTGCGCGTGGTGCCGGGACGCCAGGACGTCGCTGACGACGATGTCGTTGTCGGGCGTGCGTCCGATCCGCTGGACTCCGCGGAGCGAGATCGACTCGCGCTCGGGCGGTGTCGGCGCGCCGGGCAGGCGGTAGACCGCCGACACGTTCTGCTGCAGCGCCTGCAGATGCGGCGCGCTCAGGACTTCCTGCGGCATCGGGTCCACACGGTACTGTCGCCCGCCCGGTGAGTGGGCGGGCATCTGCCCGGAGGCCGGAACGCCCACGCCCGGGAACCCCGCCGAGCGAGGACCTGACGGCGGGTAGCCCGACTGCATCGGACGCGAGACCGGCGGACCCGGCCGGGACGGCACGCTGCGCCCGGGACCACTCGAGGGCGGTCGGCCGCCGGATGCGGGCACGTCGACCACGAGGTCGACGACCGGACCCGTGTTCACGTCGCCGAGGCGTACCTGGGTCGTTCCGGGCACCATGAACTCGGCCATTCGCCGGCCGTTGACGAAGAAGCCGTTGGTGCTGCCGATGTCGACGAGACACCAGGCCGTACCGCGCCACTCGATGGCGAGATGCCGACGCGACACCATCGGATGGTTGATCACGATGTCGTTGTCGGGCTCACGCCCCAGGGTGATGCGCTGAGCGCCGCCCAGTGGATGCGGCGCCCCACCGTCGACGATCACTCGTCCACGCGCCATCGATGTTCTGTTCATCGCCGACAACTCTAGTGCGTGACGGCGCTGTCCACGCGGTTCTGTCGACCAGACAGCCGACCCCGTGGGAGTCGGCTGTCTGCTCGGTCGAGAGCACTGTCGCTACAGGTACTGACCCGTGTTCGTCTCGGTGTCGATGGCCCGGCTCGCGCCCGCACTCTTGCCCGTGACCAGCGTGCGGATGTAGACGATCCGCTCGCCCTTCTTGCCCGAGATCCGGGCCCAGTCGTCGGGGTTGGTCGTGTTGGGCAGGTCCTCGTTCTCCGCGAACTCGTCGAGGATGGAGTCGAAGAGATGCTGGACGCGCAGACCCGGTGCACCCGTGTCCAGTTGCGACTTGATCGCGTACTTCTTGGCCCGGTCGACGACGTTCTGGATCATCGCGCCGGAGTTGAAGTCCTTGAAGTACATGATCTCTTTGTCGCCGTTGGCGTAGGTGACCTCGAGGAACCGGTTGTCCTCGCTCTCGGCGTACATCCGCTCGACGACCTTCTCGATCATCGCGTTGACACAGGCCGTGCGATCGCCCCCGAACTCGCCGATGTCGTCGGCGTGGATGGGCAGCTCCTCGGTGAGGTACTTGGAGAAGATGTCGATCGCGGACTCGGCGTCGGGACGCTCGATCTTGATCTTCACGTCGAGGCGCCCCGGGCGCAGGATCGCGGGGTCGATCATGTCCTCGCGATTCGACGCGCCGATCACGATGACGTTCTCGAGGCCCTCGACGCCGTCGATCTCACTGAGCAGCTGCGGGACGACGGTGGTCTCCACGTCCGAGGAGACGCCCGACCCGCGTGTGCGGAAGATCGAGTCCATCTCGTCGAAGAAGACGATGACCGGCGTGCCCTCCGAAGCCTTCTCGCGCGCCCGCTGGAAGATCAGCCGGATGTGCCGTTCGGTCTCACCGACGAACTTGTTGAGCAGCTCGGGGCCCTTGATGTTCAAGAAGTACGACTTCGCCTCCTTGGCGTCGTCGCCGCGCACCTGCGCGATCTTCTTCGCCAGGGAGTTTGCCACGGCCTTGGCGATGAGCGTCTTGCCACACCCGGGCGGACCGTAGAGCAGGACACCCTTCGGGGGACGCAACTGGTAGTCGCGGAACAGGTCCTTGTGCAGGAACGGGAGTTCGACGGCGTCGCGGATCTGCTCGATCTGGCGGCCCAGGCCACCGATGTCCTCGTACCCGACGTCCGGGACCTCCTCCAGGACGAGGTCCTCGACCTCGGCCTTGGGCACCCGCTCGAACGCGAACCCGGCCTTGGTGTCGATGAGCAGCGAGTCGCCGGGACGCAGCTTGCGACGCAGACCGTCCTCACCGTCGACCTCGCCGAGCAACGGTTCGGCCAGCCAGACCACCCGCTCCTCGTCGGCGTGACCGACGACCAGGGCGCGTTTGCCGTCACCGAGCACCTCGCGCAGCGTGCTGATCTCGCCGACGGTGTCGAATTCACAGGCCTCGACGATGGTCAGGGCCTCGTTCAGACGCAGGGTCTGACCCTTGGTCAGCAGGTCGGTGTCGATGTTGGGCGAACACGTGAGGCGCATCTTGCGGCCCGAGGTGAACACATCGACGGTGGCGTCGGGGTGCACGTCCAGCAGGACCCCGTATCCGCTCGGCGGCTGACCCAGACGGTCGACCTCCTCGCGGAGTGCGACGAGTTGCTGTCGGGCTTCCTTGAGAGTGTCGAGCAGCTTCGCGTTGCGTGCGGTGAGGCTGTCCACCCGCTCTTGGAGATCCCCGGCCGGCCGGCCGGCAGCGCCGCGCGCAGACGAGTCCGGGCCGCTCCGCGACAGCGGCGTATCGGTGCCGCTCCGCGGCGGGGGCGGAGTGTAGGCGGGGACGAAGCCCTCGTCGGATGCACTGGCGCCCTCGGGAACCGCGCGGTCCCCCAGTGCGTCGTGGCGGTCAGATTCGGTCATTGCTGACTCCTCTCGCCGGCAATCACCCGATCCCTCGATCGGAATGCTCGCGCCGTATCCCTACGCTACCGGCCGAGACGGCGAATCGCCGTCCACCGCGCAATCGCCGGTGTTGACGGTGTGTTAAATGTGCGTCTTCGCAACGTATTCGCGATGTTTCACCGCACAGCTCGGCGACTGGCCGGTGCTCCGCGACCGGGCTCAGCCCTTGCTCGGACGGCGCTGCGGACGCAGTGTGGTGGTGCCGTCGGCCAGGCGCCGGGCTGTGATCAGAAAAGCCGTGTGGCCTTGCATTTTGTGCTCGGGACGCACCGCGAGGCCCACCGCGCTCCACTCGCGGAGGAGCGTCTCCCAGGCCCGGGGCTCGGTCCAGCACTCCTGCTCGCGCAGGGCCTCCATCACCCGGGACAACTGGGTGACGGTCGCCACGTAGACCGTCAAGACCCCGCCTGGTTTCAACACGGTCCGCACGACGTCGAGCGGCTCCCAGGGCGCGAGCATGTCCAGGATGACGCGATCGAACCGTTCGTCCCGATCCACGTTCGCCAGATCGTCGACGATGAGGTGCCAGTTGTCCGGCCGTCCCCCGAAGAAGGTCTCGACGTTGCGGATCGCGTGCTCGGCGTGGTCATCCCGGATCTCGAAGGAGACGACCTCTCCGTCGGCACCGACCGCGCGCAGCAGCGAACACGTCAGCGCGCCGGAGCCGGCACCGGCTTCGAGGACGCGGGCGCCCGGGAAGATGTCGCCCTCGAGGACGATCTGGGCAGCGTCCTTGGGGTAGATGACCTGAGCCCCGCGCGGCATCGAGAGCACGTAGTCGACGAGCAGCGGGCGCAGCGCCAGGTATTGGGTACCGCTGGTCGCGGAGACGACGCTGCCCTCGGGCGAACCGATGAGGTCGTCATGGGAGATGGCACCGCGGTGGGTGTGGAACTGCTTTCCCTCGTCGAGCAGCACCGTGAACTTGCGCCCCTTGGCATCGGTCAGCTGAACCCGGTCGCCGACGACGAACGGTCCGGTGGTGGGCACTGGTGCTTCCTCTCGTGAACGATCCGAACCCGCGCGACTCGGCGCAGGGGTTCGTGGGCCGTGTGGACGTTACCCGACGAGGTGGGCCGGCCCTGCCTCGTGTCGCTGCGGGGAGGGGCGCCGCCCGGGTGGCCGGCGAGCGGACCCGAGTGTCGGGACCTCGGACTGTCGGGCCCGGCGCCTACCCTGCGAAGGGTGAGCACGATGACCGGAGTCGGAGACGCCTCCCCCAGCACGACCGCGGCGGGGACCCCTGCGGGGACCCCGGGCGGCCCCGACTCGGATGCGCGAGGGATCGTCGGGCGCCCCCTGGCGCTGTCGCCGTCCCGCGCTGCGGACTTCAAGCAGTGCCCGCTGCTCTACCGCTACCGTGCGATCGACCGCTTCCCGGAGACCCCCACCACCGCGCAGACCAGGGGCACCGTCGTCCATGCCGCGCTGGAGAATCTGTTCGACCTCCCGGCCGAGCTCCGCACGCAGGACTCGGCCGAGTTGCTGGTCGAAGGCGCCTGGGCCGCGATGTGCGAGGGCGACCCCGAGCTCGCGAAGGTCATCGGCGAAGGTGGCCAGGCCGCGTTCCTCGCCGATGCGCACAAGCTCATCGCCACCTACTACACGATGGAGAACCCGACCGCCTTCGACGCCGACGCGGTGGAGGAACACGTCGAGATCGACGCCGACGACATGCTCATGCGGGGGTTCATCGACCGCATCGACGTCGCGCCGACCGGCGAGATACGCGTCGTCGACTACAAGACCGGTCGGTCGCCGGGTGAGGCCTACGAGGCCAAGGCGCTGTTCCAGATGAAGTTCTACGCGCTCGCGATCCTGCGTACCCGCGGGGTGGTACCGGCCCGGCTGCAGCTGATGTACCTCTCCGACGGGCAACAGCTGATCTACCGCCCGGACCGCGACGAACTGCTCCGCTTCGAGCGCACCCTGCGCGCGATCTGGCAGGCGATCCGCACGGCCGTGGCCTCGGGTGACTTCCGGCCGAAGAAGTCGTGGTCGTGCAAGTTCTGTGAGCACCGCGCCCGGTGTCCGGAGTTCGGGGGCGTCATCCCGCCGTACCCCGGTCCCCCGGCGGGTTTTGCCGTCTGAGCGGCCCCGACGTCCGCCGGACGCCCCCGCACAGACCCATTATGTCGGCAGTCATAGAGTGACTCGGGTGGAGAACTCGTACTACGAACCCATCGATGCCCCGTCGGATGCTGCCCGTGGCGAAGGCGACTTCGAGTACTTCCGCCCGACCGAGGCGACGCTGAGCGTGTGGTCGCCGACGATGCAGCACGGTGGTCCCCCGTCGGCCCTCCTGATGCGGTCGTTGCTGCGGTGCCAGACCGACCCGGCGCAGCACTTCACGCGGGTCACCACCGAGATCCTCGGACCGGTCGGGCTGGGCGTCAACCGGGTCGCCGCCCGGGTCGTGCGGCCGGGCCGCCAGATCAGCCTCGTCGAATCCGAACTGCAGGTGCAGCAGGCCGACGGGACGTTCCGCGCCGCCGCCCGCTCGGTGGGGTGGCGGCTCCGCGTCGCCGACACCGCCGAGATCGCGAACGGTCCCGATCCCCTGACGCCCGGACCGGACGAGTCGAAGGCGGTGATCGGTTTCTCCGACGACAACGGCGAGGCGGTCGACTGGGGCACCCTCGGGTTCATCGGCACCATCGAGACGGTCCGGGCCGAGGGGCGCAACGGCTCGACTCCCGGGGTGTGGCTGCGGCCGGCGATCCCGCTCGTCGCCGACGAGAAGACCGAGGACCTGGAGTCGATCTTCACCGTCATCGACGTCGCCAACGGGTTGGGCACCCAGCTCCGCCCGAATCGGTGGACGTGGATGAACACCGACACCACCGTGCACCTGACACGCGTCCCGAGCGGACCGTGGGTCGGCATCGACGCCCACATGATCGCCGGTCCGGACGGGTTCGGCAGCACCTTCGCCGACCTCTACGACGCCTCCGGCCACATCGGCCGGTCGGCCCAAACGGTGATGCTCAGCGCGGTGCAGTAGCCGCAGATCCGGCCTGCCCCCGCTCCCTGAGGAGGCCGGAGCCTGCGGAGGCCGGTCACAGCCCCCGCTGCTCCCTGAGGAGGCCGGAGCCTGCGGAGGCCGGTCACAGCCCCCGCTCCCTGAGGAGGCCGGAGCCTGCGGAGGCCGGTCACAGCCCCCGCTCCCTGAGGAGGCCGGAGCCTGCGGAGGCCGTCACGAAGGGTCCTGGTAAGAGGCGTGGGAGACCCTTCGTGACGCGCCCTCCGCAAGCTCCGGGCGCTCCTCAGGGAGCAGGAGAACGTTCCCTCCGCAAGCTGCGGGCGCTCCTCAGGGAGCAGGAGAACGTTCCCTCCGCAAACTCCGTGCGCTCCTCGGGGAGCAGGAGAACGTTCCCTCCGCAAACTCCGTGCGTTCTCCAGGGAGGAGTGGCTAGAACCGGCAGGACCGGATGTCCGTCGCCAGGATGGCCTTGGCGCCGAGCTCGGACAGCTCGTCCATGAGGTTCTGGTGGTCCTTGCGGGGCACCATTGCGCGGACCGCGACCCAGTCCGGGTCGGCCATGGGCGCTACGGTCGGCGACTCGAGGCCCGGCGTGAGCGTCGAAGCCTGATCGAGAAGCGAACGGGGGCAGTCGTAGTCGATCATCACGTACTGCTGTCCGAACACCACGCCCTGCACTCGGGCGACGAACTGCCGTTCGGCCTTGGTGAGGTCGGCGTCGCGTCGGGAGATGAGGACCGCCTCGGAATCGCACAGCGATTCACCGAACGCCACCAGGCCGTGCTGACGCAGCGTGCGACCGGAACCGACGACGTCGGCGATCGCGTCGGCGACACCGAGCTGGATCGAGATCTCGACCGCACCGTCGAGCCGGATGATGTCGGCGGTGATGCCATGACCGGCCAGGTCCTCACGGACGAGGTTCGGGTACGACGTGGCGATGCGCTTGCCCGCGAGATCGGCCACCGCCCACTGCTGGTCGGCCGGAGCCGCGTAACGGAAGGTCGACGAGCCGAAGCCCATGGCCAGCTGTTCGCCCACCTCGGCACCGGAGTCGCGGGCGAGGTCACGTCCGGTGATGCCCAGGTCGAGCCGGCCGGAGGCGACGTAGATCGCGATGTCCTTGGGACGCAGGAAGAAGAACTCGACGTCGTTGTTGTTGTCGAGGACCGTGAGGTCCTTGGCGTCGGTCCGGCGGCGATAGCCGGCCTCGGAGAGGATGGCCGACGCGGATTCGGAGAGCGCACCCTTGTTGGGTACGGCCACTCGCAGCATCTCGTTGTCCTTTTCGTGGAGTGCGCCTGCCGGCGCGGGGATGGAGCAGAACTGTGTCGTGTGGACTGTGTCCGGACCGGGTCAACCGGTCACAGATGTCGGTACACGTCCTGCAGCGTCAGTCCCCGCTTGATCATCATCACCTGCAGCCAGTAGACGAGCTGCGAGATCTCCTCGCCGAGCGACTCGTCGGATTCGTGTTCGGCGGCGAGCCAGACCTCACCCGCCTCTTCGATGATCTTCTTGCCCAGGGTGTGGACACCGGAGTCGAGGGCGGCGACGGTACCCGAACCCTCGGGACGGCTCTGCGCCTTGTCGCTGAGTTCGGCGAACAGCTCCTCGAAAGTCTTCACGATTCCTCATTTTTGCATGTCGAGATGCGCGCGAGACCGCCGGTCCATGCACCGGCGACATCGTCGAGGTCCAGCCCGACCAGACTGGTCCGGAAGACGCGCAGCCGACCCGGCTCGACCGGTGCTGCCGACTCGACGACGAGCGTCGGACATCCGGCCGCCGATGCCGCCTGGGCACCGGTCGGCGAGTCCTCGACGGCCAGACAGTCGGCCGACGGGACACCGAGCAGTTCCGCCGCGCGCAGGTAGGGGTCGGGCGCGGGTTTGCCCACCGCCACCTCGTCGCCGCAGACCGTCGTGGTGAAGCGTCCACGCCCGATGGTCTCCAGGGCCACCTCGGTCAACTCCCGCACCGTGTTCGTCACCAGCACCATCGGGATCCCTGCCCCGGCCACCAGGTCGAGTGCTTCGGGTGCGCCGGGACGCCACGGCAGGTCGTCGGCGAACAGTTCGGCGACCCGATCGAGGGTCCAACGTCCGTCGGCGTCGGTGTCGCGCTCCGCGGCGGACAGACCGGCCGCGTCGTGCACCTTCGCCAATGCGTCCGGCAGCGAGTTCCCGAGAGTGGATTCGCGGAGTTCCGGTGACATGACGATGCCGTGCCGTGCGGCCAGTTCCGCCATCGCGACGTCCCAGATCGGTTCGGAGTCGAGCAGCGTGCCGTCCATGTCCCACAGCACGGCAGCGGGAAGGCGCGCACCCGAGGGTGATGTGGGGCCGGCGGTGGAGACGTCGGGGGCGGTGTCGGTCACCCCTGCATCATCGCAACCCACCGCTCGGTGGGCTCGTCGGCGGGGTAGAACAGCTCGATGGTCAGCTCCTCGAGGGTGACGTCGCGTGGGGAGCCGAACGTCGTGAGGGTGCTGAAGAACGACAACACCTGGTCGCCGAGGACGAGCCGGAACGGCACCAGCAACTGCGGTTCTCCCCCGACTCCGGCACGGTCGCGGGCGAGACGTCCGTCGAGTGCGGCGACGGTCGGATACCCCGAGACCTCCCGTTCGAGGTCGGCGAGGCGCGGGTCGCCGGTGATCCGCGCCATCCGCCGGAGCAACTCGAGCAGGTAGGTCGCCCACTCGTCGAAGTTGTGCGTGGCCCGCGCGAATCCGTCCGGATGCAGCGACACCCGGAACAGATTGACCGGTCCGGTCTGCAGTTCGGGCGGCAGCAACTCGAGAAGGGTGAGGGCGGTGTCGTTGGCCAGCACGACGTTCCAGGTCCGGTCGAGCGCCATGCCCATGTTCGGGTTGTGGGCGTCGAGCAATCGCTGGACCGACGACCGGACGTGCGCCATCGTGTCCGAGTCGAGCGGTTCCTCGCTGTAGCGGGGTGCGTGCCCGGCGGCGAGGAGCAGCGAATTCCTTTCTCGCAGTGGAACATCGAGCCGCTCGGACAGCGCCTCGAGCAGCGCCGGACTCGGGCGTGACCGGCCGGTCTCGACGAAGCTGAGGTGACGCGGCGAGACACCGACCTCGTAGGCGAGATCCAGCTGACTCAGCGAGCGGCGAGAGCGCCACTGCCGCAGCATGCTTCCCACCTCGACGGTCATGGGGGTCATGGTAGGTCCCGGGCGGGAGCGTGGCGACTACCTCACGGGTAACGGTCGTCCGGCGATCAGGACCGTAGGCAGGACTCGATCAACTCCAACGAGTGTCCGATCGTCTTGGCGAGGACCTCTTCGGGTTCGCCGTCGAACACTTCCCGGGATGCGCTGACGCGGCCACGGTGATCCAGTCCGAACCACACCGTCCCCGGTGCCGCCTCGTCGGGTTCGGGACCGGCCTCACCGGTCACCGCGACGACGAGGTCGGCGTCGAACAACCGGGCGGTCGACGCGACCATCGCGCGCGCCGCGGTCTCGCTCACGACCGGCCCCTCGGGCACCTCGAGCAGGCTGTACTTCACGTCCTTGTGGTAGGCCACGACCCCGCCGCGGAACCATGTACCCGCGTTCGGCGCCTTGCTCAGTTCCGTTGCCAGGTTCCCGCCGGTCAGCGATTCGGCGACCGCGATCCGGACGCCCGCTTCCATCGCGGCGTCCGCCACGCGTTTGCAGGTCTCCGAGAAATCACTCACATCCGACATGTGTCGCTCCCTTCGCGTCCGCGTCGACCATCGCTGGTTGGTATCCACAGGGCCGCGCCTTGAAACGACTACCTGGTAGGTAGTGGTGCCGGCGGCGCGGGTGCGAGACGTTGGGGAACATGACCCGCATCGAGAACGACCCTGTTCGCACACGGCACACGACGGTGCTGATCTCGCCGGCGATGGGAGTGCCGGCGCGTGTCTACCGGCGCTTGGCGGAGGCCCTGACCAGAGCCGGATTCGACGTCGTGATCGTCCCTCGGCGAGGGATCGAGGACGGAAGCGAGCCACCGTCTCGACGTTCCGATTGGTCCTATGCCGACGAGGCGGACGACCTGGCCGGCGCCGTGACCGCCGCCCGGGCCGAAACCCCGGAGACGAGGGTCCTGGTGCTCGGTCACAGCCTGGGTGCACAGCTGGCTGCGATGGTGGCCTCACGGACCGATCGTGGTCCCGACGGGGTCGTGGCGATCGGTGCCTCGGTCCCCCACTTCCGCCACTACGGCGCACGCGGGATCCCGCTCGCGGCACTGGCCGCGTCGGTGACGCCGGTCGCCGCGGTGGTCGGCCGGTGGCCACGACGCGGCTTCGGCGGTCCGACGCCGCGCACGCTGATGCGGGAGTGGGCGCGCATGGTGCTGACCGGGTGGGCGCCGTTCGCACTCGACTTCCGAATCGCGTTGCCGGCGTTGTCGATACGGCTGCACGACGACGAGGTCGTGTCCGGCCGCGCCGCGGACGCCTACGATGCGGCGTTCGACAAGGCCGCGATGTCGGCACTGTGTTACCGGGCCTCCGACGGCCCGGCCGGGGGCGTCGCGACGCACCTCGGATGGACGCGGACACCTGACGGGATCGTCGAGCTGATCGCGCGATGGTGGGAATCTCACGCCGTCCAGGAGCCCGATCGGGACTCGACGCGGCCGCGTGTGCGCACGGCGGTTCGTTCCGCCCAGGCGCAGGTGGCGAGATAGGCCAGCACGGCGATCGCCACGCCGCACGATGTCACCACCATCCAGAACGGTCGTGCGGTGGCGCTCAGGTCGTCGGCCACCGTTCCCACCCGTCCGGAGAACGCGATGGCACCGGACACCGCCACGCCCAGCGCCGTCCCGACCTGGCGTCCGGTGGAGGCCATCGCGGAGGCGAGCCCCGCCTGGGTCCGCGGCATGCCCGACACCGCGGCATTCGTGATGGGCGCGTTGACCAGTCCGAAGCCGATGCCGAACACGAGGTAGGCCGCGCCGAGATAGGTGAACGGGGTATCGGGTCCGACGCCGAGGAGCAGCACCCCGCCCGCCGCCATCCCGGACCCGCCCGCGAACAGTGGCGGCCGGGCCCCCCGCGCGGCGACGAGGCGTCCCGAGACCGGCGCGCAGCACGCGGCGGCCAGAGCCATCGGAATCAGCATCAGACCCGCCCCGAGCGGACTCAGTCCGCGGACTTCTTGCAGGTACAGGGTGTTGAGGAAGAGGAACCCGCCGGTCGCCGCGAACGCGATGACCGCGCACACGACCGCGACGGTGAACGGCACACTGCCGAAGAACCGCGGGTCCAGGAGCGGCTCGTCGCGGCGCAACTCGTACCAGACGAGAACCGCAGACGAGCACGCAGCGACCGCGAAACAGCCGACGATGACGCCGGACCTCCAGCCCAGCACGTGCCCTTCGATGATCCCGAACGTCACGGTTCCCAACAGCACGAGGATCAGCAGCTGACCCACCACATCGGCCCGTCGAGGCTGTGGCGCCCTCGACTCGGGGACGTACCGCCGGCTGAGAACGAGGGCGAGCACGCACACCGGGACATGGAGCACGAAGATCGCCTGCCAGCCCAGGCCAGAGACCAGCGCACCACCGACGACCGGGCCGAAGGCCAGACTCGCCCCGAATGCACTTCCCCACAACCCGATCGCCCGCGCACGCGCCTTCGGCTCGGTGAACACATTGGTCACGATCGACAGAGCCACCGGGTTCAGCATCGAGCCACCGACCGCCTGGACGGCCCGGGCCGCGATGATCGCCTCCGGTGTCGGCGACACCGCGCAGAGCACCGACCCGGTTCCGAAAATCGCGAGGCCGACCCCGAAAATGCGTCTGCGACCGAGCCGGTCACCGGTGGTGCCACCGAGGATGAGCAGGCTCGCGACGACCAGCGTGTACGAGTCGACCACCCACTGGAGCTGAGACGGCGTGGCGTCGAGATCGGCGCCGATCGACGGCAGCGCCACGTTGACCGCGGAGACGTCGAGGCCGACGAGGAACATGCTCAGACAGCAGACGACCAGGATGACGCGTCGACGCCCGGTCGTGGACATGGAGCCAATGTAGAACGCCGACCCCGGGGCGGGCGCCGACCCGGCTGAGGATCATGCTCACCGGGAACGAGACCCGCGAGGCGCCGAGATCGTCGTAGTCTGGGCCCACGCGCACCGCCGAGGAGAAAGCCGAGGTCCCATGTCGAAGATCCTGGTGTTCGGACACCGCAACCCCGACACCGATGCCATCGGGGCTGCGATCGGCCTCGCCCACCTCGAAGCCGCGCTGGGCAGCGATGTCGAGGCCGTCGCCCTGGGCCGGCCGAGTCTCGAAACCGCCTTCGCCCTGGACCATTTCGGACTCGACGCGCCGCGCGTCATCGAGACGGCCGCGCCGGCGGAGGTGATGCTCGTCGACCACAACGAGCGCCAGCAGAGCGTCGCCGACATCACCGACGTGACCGTCCTGAAGGTCATCGACCACCACCGGATCGCCAATTTCGAGACGGCGGCGCCGCTGTACATGCGCGTCGAACCGGTCGGATGCACCTGCACGATTCTCACCCGGATGTACGCGGAGAACGGGGTCGAGATCCCGCGCCCAGAGGCGGGCATCATGCTGTCGGCGATCATCTCCGACACCCTGTTGTTCAACTCCCCCACCTGCACCGACGCTGACCGTGCCGCCGCCGCCGAGCTCGCCGCGATCGCGGGCGTCGACGTCGACGAGTACGGCGACGCGCTTCTACGGGCCGGGACCGCGCTCGGCGACGAGCCGGTGTCGGCGATCATCGGACGGGACTCCAAGAGCTTCGAAATGGGGCCGAAGACGGTGCGGGTCTCGCAGATCACCACGGTCGACTCCGCGGAGGTGCTCGCCCGCCGCGACGAATTCCTGACGGCGATGACCACAGAGAAGGAGGCAGCCGGGTACGACCTCTATGTCCTGCTCATCACCGATGTGATCAAGGCCGACTCGGATCTGCTCGTGGTCGGCGAACCCGCCTCGGCCATCGAGCAGGCGCTGGGTGTCACCGTCGCCGACGGCCATGCCTTCGGCAAAGGCGTCGTCTCGCGCAAGAAGCAGATTGTCCCGCAGTTGACCGAAGTGCTGGACGTCTGAGCGGTCTCTGGCCTCCCCGCGCACATCCGCAGTCGAGAGAGGACTCATACCAACATAATTCGAGGACAACGCAAACCGGCGCCCCATCTACCACAACGCACCGACAAGTTGTCGCCGACGAATACCGTTGCACAACAGACATTTTCGGGTTGCGCGATGCCGGCTGTGGTGTACACTCGAACGTACATTCGCAGCTACGGTTCTCGGGGGTGGCCATGTCTGACGGATCAGCGACGCCGCAGCCGCGTGCCGTCGAGTTGATTGCCGACCTCCACCGCATCGTGGACGAGTTGCAGACGGTCGACCTGGGGCCGTGCACCGATGCCGAGTTGGCCGAAGTGGCAGCCGACACCGAGAAAGCGATCGCACGGTTGACTGTTGCCGGTGACCGGCAGATCGATCAGGCCGAGGCCCGCGACCTGCCCCGCAAGGCCGGCTGCCGCACCCTCATGCAGTTCATGACCCACCGGCTACGCGTCTCCAACCCGATGCGACGCCGTAAGCAGATGGACGCCACCGCCACACGCACCAGCCTCGGCGGTGACATACTGGAACCCGAATACCCCTGCCTCGCCGAAGCTTTCGCACAAGGCGCAGTCGGTACCGCGCACGTGCAGGCCACCCTCGATGTCCTCGATCGCATCCCCGGCACCGTCGACCACGACATCAAGATCGCCGCTGAACGTCAGATGGCCGAGATCGCCACCGACCACACACCCGCCGACATCACCCAACTCGGAGCGCGGCTGCTCGCCCACCTCGACCCCGACGGCACCCTGACCGACGACACCGACCAGAAACGACGCCGCAACCTGTGGATCGGTCGGCAACGCGCTGATGGCACCGCCAAGATCTCGGGCACCCTGACACCCGCACTTGCCGCCCGGTTGACGATGATGTTCGCGGTCTGGGGCAAACCCGGACTCAACAACCCCGACGACCCCCACTCACCGTCCGGACCGGCCGGCACCGCCGACCATGACGCCCTCACCGCCGCAGCCGACCGCGACAGCCGTACTCCCGCGCAGATCAATCACGACGCGCTCGACGCCGCCCTGGCCGCAGGTTTCGCCGACGGGACTCTCGGCACCTCGCACCGCGGGCTGCCCGTGCAACTGATCGTCAAAGCCGACCTGGGCGACCTCATCCGCGAAGCCGGACTCGCGACCACCGCCACCGGAACACTGCTCCCCATCCCCGACCTCATCGCCATGGCCGGCGACATCCAGCCGTGGTTGGCCATCTTCAAAAACGCCACCGCCGTCCCGCTGTACTTCGGGCGCGGGAAACGTCTCGCCACCCGGGAACAACGCCTGGTCTCCTTCGCCCGCCCTGACGGGGAAGTGTGTTCGGCACCCGGGTGTGATCAGCCCGCCACTCAGGTCGACATGCATCACGCCCAGAAAGATTGGGCGAAGGGTGGTCTCACCGACATCGACGACCTCGCCCCGGCCTGCCCGCGTCACAACCGCATGGTCGGCGACCAGCCCGGCCAATACACCACCCGCATCGCACGCTCCGGACCCGACGAAGGCCGCTGCCTGTGGCGATTGAACGCCGAACCCGGCGCACCGCCCAACCCCGAACACATCAACCGCCGACCCGACATACCCCGGCGGTTCGCACACCACCTGAACACCGTGCGCGAGCAGATCCACGGACCACCAACGCGGTCCGGCGATCACGCGCGCCCGAACAACCGGCACCACGACGACGCGCGTCGCTCATGGTCGACAACCAGCCACGTCATCGACGTGAGACCACCCCGACCCGGCCAGCGACAGCTCCAACCCTCCCTCGTCGAAGCATTCCTAGCCGAGTACCTCGCACGCAACTGACTGCGCTGCAACGCAAGAGGACCCGTCGTAGCTCGTCGACCTCGACGCGCTCCTTCGTCGCTTGCTCGGCCCGGCGGCTATCGCTGCTCATACCTCAGTGTCTGCGGCCCGACGGACGTCGTGGACGACGAAAGAACCCGTTGTGATCGGCGCGAGCCCAATCATTGCTCCCTGAGGAGGCCGGAGCTTGCGGAGGCCGTCACGAAGGGTCCTGGTGAGTCGGGTTGTGAAGACCCTTCGTGACGCACCCTCCGCAAGCTCCGGGCGCTCCTCAGGGAGCGGGGTTGGTCGCCCTCCGCAAGCTCCGGGCGCTCCTCAGGGAGCAGGGGCAGGGCGTTCTTTCGGATCAGGGAGCGGGGGCAGGGCGTTCTTTCGGATCAGGGAGCAGGGGCTGGTGAATAGCTCGGCGCGTCGAGAGGTTCCGCATTCGTCGGTTCGTCTAACTGCCGACGCCCTCCCCGTGCCGGCCGGCCCCGCCGGCGAATCTGCTTGCGCCGGCCAGGGTGTCGGTGGCGAGCGAGACCATGCCGTGTCGGAGTTCGTTTGCGATGGCCGCGTTCGTGTCCAGGCCGTCCTGTTCGAGGACCGACAGCCGGTCCTGCCGCACGCACGTCTGCGGGAACGCGGCGATCTCCGTGGCCAGTGCGATCGCGGCCGGTAGCGCAGTCCCGGACGGCACGACGCGATTCGCGAGCCCGATCGACAGGGCCTCATCGGCGGGTACCGCCCGGCCGGTCAGCACGAGATCCATGGCCCGGCTCTCGCCGATCAGGCGCGGAAGTCGAACGGTCCCACCGTCGATCAGCGGGACGCCCCAGCGCCGGCAGAACACCCCGAAGACGGCGTCGTCGTCGACCACACGCAGGTCCGCCCACAGCGCCAGCTCCAGTCCGCCGGCCACGGCGTGCCCGGAGATCGCCGCGATGACCGGCTTGGACAACGTCATCCGCGTCGGGCCCATCGGACCGTCACCGTCGGGTGCCACCCGATTCGGGTCACCGTCCGAGATGGCCTTGAGATCGGCTCCGGCGCAAAAGGTCCCGCCTTCGCCGTAGAGCACCGCGACCGACACCGAGTCGTCGGCGTCGAACCGCCGGAAGGCATCCGCCAGCGCATCGGCCGTCGCCCGGTCGACGGCGTTGCGCCGATCCGGCCGGTCGATCCCGATGATCCGCACCGGCCCCTCGGACCGCTCCAGAACCGTCATCGCCTGTCCCCCGTCCCTCGATCCGGTGGCGAAGTACGTCAGGTGTTGAAGTACTTCGCCTCCGGATGGTGCAACACGAACGCGTCGGTCGACTGCTCGGGATGCAACTGCAACTCCTCGGACAGTTCGACGCCGATCCGCCCTGGCTCGAGCAACTCCATCATCTTCGCCCGGTCCTCGAGGTCGGGGCAGGCGCCGTAACCGAACGAGAAACGCGCGCCGCGGTATTCGAGGTCGAAGAAGCCCTGGGCGTTCTCCGGGTCCTCGCTGGCCATCGTGCGGTCGCCGAACGCGAGTTCGCTGCGCACCCGCTGGTGCCAGTATTCGGCGAGCGCCTCGGTCAGCTGCACGCCGATGCCGTGCACCTCGAGGTAGTCGCGGTAGGCGTTGTCGGCGAACAGCTTGTTGGCGAAGTCGGCGATCGGCTGTCCCATGGTGACGAGCTGGAACGGCAGCACGTCGACCTTGCCGGCCGCCTTCGCGTCGGCGCGGGACCGGATGAAGTCCGCGATGCACAGGAACCGCGACCGCTGCTGACGCGGGAACGTGAAGCTGAACCGCACCGGCGCACCGGGTTCCGGCTCGGTGAGCACGTGGACGGTGTCGCCGTCACTGACCGCCGGGTAGTACCCGTAGACCACCGCGGCGTGCTGCAGGATGTTCTCGGTCGACAGGCGATCGATCCAGTACCGCAGTCGCGGACGGCCCTCGGTCTCGACGAGGTCCTCATACGACGGCCCGTCACCACCGCGGGCGCCCCGAAGACCCCACTGACCCAGGAACAGCGCGCGCTCGTCGAGGAGCTGCATGTAGTCCGCGATCGGGACGCCCTTGACGATCCGCGACCCCCAGAACGGCGGGGTCGGGATCTCGTTGTCGGCGGCCACATCCGAGCGGGCCGGCACCTCGACGGGTTCCTCGGCGGCCTTGCGCTTGGCCGCGATGCGCTTCGATCGCTCATGGCGGGCCTTGCGTTCGGCGGCCTTCTCCGCCGCGGCCTTCGCCTCGTCGCTGTCCGGGTCGGGTCCCCCGCCGCGCTTGGTCGCCATGATGTCGTCCATCAGGCGCAGACCCTCGAAAGCGTCACGCGCATAGTGCACGTCGCCCTCGTAGGTCTCGGAGAGATCGTTCTCGACGTAGGAGCGGGTGAGTGCGGCGCCGCCGAGGAGGACCGGGTACTCGTCGGCGAGCCCGCGGGAGTTGATCTCCTCGAGGTTCTCCTTCATCACCACGGTCGACTTGACCAGCAGCCCGGACATCCCGATGACGTCCGCGCGCTTGTCCGCGGCGACGTCGAGGATGGTCGCGATCGGCTGTTTGATGCCGATGTTGACGACCTCGTACCCGTTGTTGGACAGGATGATGTCGACGAGGTTCTTGCCGATGTCGTGCACGTCGCCCTTGACGGTGGCGAGGACGATGCGTCCCTTGCCGTCCTCGCCGGTGGCCTCCATGTGCGGCTCGAGATGCGCCACCGCGGTCTTCATCACCTCGGCGGACTGCAGCACGAACGGCAGCTGCATCTGGCCCGAACCGAAGAGCTCGCCGACGGTCTTCATCCCGGCCAGCAGCGTGTCGTTGATGATCGTCAGCGGCGGGACCTGGGTCATCGCCTCGTCGAGGTCGTCGGTCAGACCGTTGCGCTCACCGTCGACGATCCGGCGCTCCAGGCGCTCGAACAGCGGCAGCTTCGCCAGTTCCTGGGCCCGCGACTCACGCGCCGAGGCGGCCGAGACACCCTCGAACAGCTCCATGAGCTTCTGCAGCGGGTCGTAACCCTCACGCCGCCGGTCGTAGACGAGGTCGAGGGCGACCTCGCGGTGCTCCTCCGGGATCCGGGCCATCGGCAGGATCTTCGACGCGTGCACGATCGCGGTGTCGAGGCCGGCCTGTACGCACTCGTGCAGGAAGACCGAGTTGAGCACCTGTCGCGCAGCGGGATTGAGCCCGAAGGAGATGTTCGAGATGCCCAGCGTGAAGTGCACGTCGGGGTGGGCCTCGTGCAGCCGGCGGATGGCCTCGATGGTCTCGATGCCGTCGCGTCGGACTTCTTCCTGACCCGTCGAGATCGGGAAGGTCAGCGTGTCGAGGATGATGTCTTCTTCGGCGAGTCCCCAGTTGCCGGTGATGTCGGCGATCAGCCGCTCGGCCACCCGGACCTTCCAGTCCGCGGTACGCGCCTGCCCCTCCTCGTCGATGGTGAGCGCGACGACCGCCGCCCCGTGCTCGACGACGAGCTGCATGATCTTGGTGAACCGCGAATCCGGTCCGTCGCCGTCCTCGTAGTTGACCGAGTTCACCGCGCAGCGCCCGCCCAGCGACTCCAGACCGGCTCGGATGACCTCCGGCTCGGTGGAGTCGAGCATGATCGGCAGCGTCGACGAGGTGGCGAACCGGCTGGCGAGAGCCGTCATGTCGGCGGCGCCGTCGCGACCGACGTAGTCGACGTTGAGGTCGAGCATGTGCGCGCCGTCGCGGGTCTGGTCCTTCGCGATGTCGAGGCACTTCTGGTAGTCCTCGGCGATCATCGCCTCGCGGAAGGCCTTGGAGCCGTTGGTGTTCGTGCGCTCACCGATCACCAGGAAGCTGGCGTCCTGGTCGAAGGGCACCGCGGAGTACAGCGACGACGTCTCCGACTCGTGTTCCGGGGTCCGGGTCGCCGGGGTCACCTCGGACACCGCGTCCGCGACCTGCCGGATGTGTTCGGGTGTCGTGCCGCAACAGCCACCGACGAACTGCAGGCCGAACTCGCCCACGAACTGCGACATGGCCTGCGCGAGTTCCTCGGGCGTCAGCGGGTACTCGGCGCCGTTGGCACCGAGGACCGGCAGACCGGCATTGGGCATCACCGACACCGGGATGCGCGCGTGCTTGGAGAGGTACCGCAGGTGCTCGCTCATCTCGGCGGGACCGGTGGCGCAGTTCAGGCCGATCAGATCGATACCGAGCGGCTCCAGCGCTGTCAGCGCGGCACCGATCTCCGAGCCGAGGAGCATCGTGCCGGTCGTCTCGACCGTGACGTGGGAGATGATCGGGATCCTGCGGCCCACCCGCTCCATCGCACGGCGGGCGGCCACCACCGCCGATTTCACCTGCAGCAGGTCCTGCGAGGTCTCGATCAGGATCGCGTCGGCACCGCCCTCGAGCATGCCGATGACGCATTCCAGGTAGGCGTCGCGGATGGCCGCATACGTGGTGTGGCCGAGGCTGGGCAGCTTGGTGCCCGGCCCGATCGAACCCAGGACGAAACGGTCGGTGCCGTCGGCCGAGGGACCCATCTCGTCGGCGACGCCGCGCGCGATCGTCGTTCCCTTGTACGACAGCTCCCGGATCCGGTCCGCGATGTCGTAATCGCCCAGATTCGACAGGTTGCACCCGAAGGTGTTGGTCTCCACGGCGTCGGCGCCGGCCTCGAAGTACGCACGGTGGATGCCCTCGAGGACGTCGGGCCGGGTGTCGTTGAGGATCTCGTTGCAACCCTCGAGGCCACGGAAGTCGTCGAGCGTCAGATCCGCGGCCTGCAGCATGGTGCCCATCGCCCCGTCGCCGATCAGTACCCGACGCGACATCGCCGACAGAAATGTCGTGTCGAAATCGCGTGGATCGGTTCCGGAGAAGTCAGGGGACATGGTTGACAGCGTAGTTCGCCCTCTCTGCGTGTTCGGTCGTAGGCTGGATCGGTGAACGCTGAGCAGACGTCGAACCTTCCCCAGCTGCGCAGACCCATTCTGCTCGCGGCCTTCGAGGGGTGGAACGACGCCGGGGACGCCGCCAGCAGCGCTGTCGAGCACCTGGCACTCGAATGGGACGCCCGACCCCTCGCCGACATCGACTCCGATGAATACTACGACTTCCAGGTCAATCGCCCCACCGTGAATCAGATCGACGGGGTCACGCGCCGGATCGACTGGCCGACGACGTCGATCTCGTACTGCAGCCCGCGGGGCGCCGACCGCGACATCGTGCTGGTCCGCGGCATCGAACCCAACATGCGGTGGCGGGCGTTCTGCGCCGAGATCGTCGACCTCGCGCAGGAGCTCGGTGTCGAGACCACGGTGATGCTGGGCGCGTTGCTCGCCGACACCCCGCACACCCGTCCGGTGCCGGTGACCGGCGCGGCCTACAGCAGCGAGTCCGCGGCCCGGTACAACCTCGCGGAGAGTCGCTACGAGGGACCGACCGGCATCACCGGTGTGCTCCAGGATCTCTTCGTCCAGGCAGGTCTGCCGGCCGTCTCGTTCTGGGCGGCCGTCCCCCACTACGTGTCGACGCCGCCGAACCCGAAGGCCACGGTGGCGCTGCTGACCCGGGTCGAGGAGGTCCTCGACATCGAGGTGCCGCTCGGCACCCTCCCCGAGCAGGCGGAGGAATGGGAACGCGCGGTCACCGAGATGACGGAAGACGACGAGGAGATCGCCGACTACGTGCGCGGGCTCGAAGAGCGCGGGGACGCCGAGGTCGACACCGACGAGGTCATGGCGAAGATCGACGGCGACGCGCTGGCCGCCGAGTTCGAGCGCTACCTCAAACGTCGCGGCCAGGGCCCGTTCGGACCCTGAACCAGGCGTCCGGCCGGAATCCGGGTCGTCAGCCGATCTTCTCGATGGACACCACCGGGGTGGTGATCCGCCACGTGCGGACGTCGGGATCGTCGGCGGCGCGCACCCAGAACTGCGCGGACTCCCCCAGGCGACAGGACTTCACCCCGAGCAGCGGGATGTCCTCGGAGTCGCGTCGGAGCCTGCTGACCGTCCAGTCCTCGTTCTCGGTGCCGCCGACCCCGGGGGCCCGGAGCAGCGTCATCTCGGTGAAATCCAGCAGGTAGGTCGACGTCCGGGTGACGACGGTGTACACCCCGGCGTCGGTCTCGGGTCGGATCTCTTGCACGCGCGCCACGTCAGCACTCTACCCAGACGTCGGCGCGCGGACATCCGGGCGTGGGGACAACGCCTATCGGACGTCGGGGACGAGCGGGATTCCCAGCAGCGCGTCGACCGCGGCCGCGAGCTCGGCGGGCGCCGTCGTCGACGAACCGATTCCGTTGCGCACATCCGCGCACCAACCGTCCACTGCGGCAAGCGCTTTAGGGGTGTCGAGGTCGTCGGCGAGATGCTGGCGGAGCCGCTCGATGACCGGTTCGGCGTCGGGTCCGGCGCCGGCGCCGAGCGCCGTACGCCAGCGACCGAGGCGTTCGACGGCCGTGTCCAGGACCGCGTCCGTCCACATCCGGTCACCGCGGTAGTGGTCGGCGAGCAGTGCGAGTCGGATGGCCGCGGGGTCCACGCCCTCGCGACGCAGGACCGACACGAACACGAGATTGCCACGACTCTTCGACATCTTCTCGCCGTCGAGCCCGACCATTCCGGTGTGCACGTAGTGCCGGGCGAACCGCCGCGAACCGGTGAGGGCCTCCCCGTGGGCCGCCGAGTACTCGTGGTGCGGATAGATGAGATCGTTGCCGCCGCCCTGGATGTCGAACTCGATCCCGAGGCGGTTCAGCGCGATCGCCGAACACTCGATGTGCCAGCCCGGCCGGCCCGGACCGAACGGCGACTCCCACGACGGCTCGCCCGGACGTTCGGCGCGCCACAGGAGCGCGTCGAGCGGATCGCGTTTGCCGGGACGATCGGGATCGCCGCCGCGCTCGGCGAAGAAC
The DNA here is from genome assembly GCF_042672305.1 of Gordonia sp. NPDC127522. Taxonomy (NCBI): domain Bacteria; kingdom Bacillati; phylum Actinomycetota; class Actinomycetes; order Mycobacteriales; family Gordoniaceae; genus Gordonia; species Gordonia sp. NPDC127522. Next base: position 538,605 of record NZ_JBHXVK010000003.1, on the reverse strand, counting down.
CGTTCCATGGTCTCGCGGTCGTACCCCGACTCGTAGCCGAACTGTTCGGTGGCATCGGTGCGGAAATAGACGTCCGGGAACTGCGCGTCGTCGACGGTGTAGGCGGCCCCGGAGGCCAGCAGCTTGCCGACGACCTCGACGACCTCGTTGACCGACTCGACCGCGCCGATGTAATCGCGTGGGGGCAGGACGCGCAGGGCGGTCATGTCGTCGCGGAACAACTGCGTCTCCCGCGCCCCGAGATCACGCCAGTCGACGCCGTCCCGGTCCGCCCGTTCGAACAGCGGGTCGTCGACGTCGGTGACGTTCTGCACGTAATGGACCTCGTGGCCCTGATCGCGCAGGATCCGGTTGACCTGGTCGAAGGTCACATAGGTGGCGGCGTGCCCCAGGTGGGTCGCGTCGTAGGGGGTGATGCCGCACACGTACATGGTCGCGGTGGCCCCGGGGGCGACGGGACGGACCGCACGGTCGGCGGTGTCGTAGAGACGGAGGGCGGGTCCACTGCCCGGTACGGCGGGGAGTTCGAGATCGGGCCACGACTGCATGCGTCCACTGTATTGCCCACCGCGCGCAGGCCCTTCACGGCCTCGTCCGGGACGGAGCGCACTCGCTCAGAACGGCGGCCACGGGATGGGCCGGTGACCGGGCGGGTGCGGCATGGTCGCGCTCTCGGCGACCACGATCGCGCGGATCGCGAGCGACTCGATCTCGTCGGGCGTGATGTGTTCGGCGAGCTGTGCGCGCAGGGCCGAGCCGTCGGTCTCCAGACGTTCGGCGAGTTCGGCGACATCGGCGACGAGGTGCCCGGGTACCGGTTCGCCCGCCCAGCCCCACAACACCGTCCGCAGTTTGTCCTCCTCGTGCAGGCAGATGCCGTGGTCGATCCCGTAGACGGTGCCGTCCAGACCTTCTAGGACGTGACCGCCCTTGCGGTCGGCGTTGTTGAGGATGACGTCGAGCACCGACATGCGCTGCAACCGCGGGTCGTCGGCGTGCACCAGCACGACGGGGTCGCCGTACGGGTCGTAGGCCTGCAGGACCGCGAGATAGCCGGTGGGTACCGCGCCCACCGGGCACAGGTCGACCAGGTCGACCCGTGGTTCGGTCTCCGGGATCGGGTGATCGGTGTTGTCGGGTGTCTCGACCCAGCGCTGCACCATCCCGGGCCCGAGCGGCCCGTCGCGGTGCACCGTGGTCGGGATCGTGTCCCACCCCAGCGCCTCCGAGATCAGATACGACGCCACTTCCCGTCCGGCGAGCGTGCCGTCGGGGAAGTCCCACAGCGGCACCTCACCGCGCACCGGTTTGTACACACAGCGCACTGAGGTCCGGTCGTCGAGCACCGCATCGCACACGAGCGTCGCGTTGCTGGCCGACGGGATCCGGCCGAGGATGGTGAGTTCGCCCTCGCGGAGGACGTGGTCGACCGCGGGCTCGTCAGTCACGTGCGGAAGAGCCGGCGTCACCGGGCTCGTCGGGGTCGTCCGGGTCACCGGACGGCGGGGTGTCCCCCGCCTGGCCGAAGGGGTCGTCATCGGCCGCCAGGCCCGGATCATTCTGTGCGGCAAGGCTGTTGAAGACATCGGGGTCGATGAAGTCGAGGGATTTGCTCAACTCCGCGTCCCGTTTGTATCCGTTGGTCCGGATACACAGGTGACCTTCGGGGTCGAGCGGTTCGCTGCACAGCGGGCACGGCTGTCGTCCCGCGGATATCACCCTCGACGAACGGGCGGCGAACTCACGGGCCGCCGCGGTCGTCAGGAAGACCCGCACCGCGTCCGGGCCCTCGTCGGTGTCGTCGAGGACCACGCTCTCGTCGAACTCCCCCTCGGTGATGGCGAGCAACTCGACCACCACCGCCTCGGATTCGGCGTCCCAGCCGAGCCCCATCGTGCCGACCCGGAACTCGGCGTCGACCGGCATCACCAGTGGACTCAGGTCACCGACCCGGTCGGTCTCCGGCGGGATCGGCGTGCCGAAGCGTCGGTGGATCTCGTCGAGCAGGGCACCGATCCGGTCGGCGAGGATCTGGACCTGCTGCTTCTCCAGCATCACGCTGATGATGCGGGCCTCGTGGACCGCCTGGAGGTAGAACGTGCGGTCACCGGGCTGCCCGATCGTGCCCGCCACGAAGCGGTCCGGGCTCCGGAACACGTGTATCGCTCGAGACATCACACCTCCTTCGTCGTCTGGTTCATTATCCCGATGTCGCCGGGATCGTCGCGGCACCGTTGGCGGACGGCGCGACATCCGCGCCCGTGTCGCCGCCCACCACCGCGTCGTCGGACGGTCGCTGCCCGTCCTGCGCCGGCGGCGGGGGCTTCGGGATGGACAGCGACTCGGTCGCATTCACCGTGTGGACATACGGACGCGACGGCGTGTAGCGGATCACGCTGATCGACGCCGGTTCGACGACGATGCGCTGGAAGGCGTCGAGGTGGCTGCCCATGGCGTCGGCGATGATCGACTTGATCACGTCACCGTGCGAGCAGGCGATCCACACCCCCGAACCGTCCGGGCCGCCGTGGACGCGGTCCAGTTCGCGGATGGCGCGTACGGCCCGTGCCTGCACGTCGGCGAGTCCCTCCCCGTCGGGGAAGATCGCGGCCGACGGCTGCCGCTGCACGACCTTCCACAGCGGTTCGGTCAACAATTCCGAGATCGGACGCCCGGTCCACCCGCCGTAGTCGACCTCGGCGAGATCGTCCACGACGATTTCCGGTGGCGCCTGACCATCGGCGGCCAGCGCCGCCAGCAGTGGCTGGACGGTCTCGGCGCACCGATCGAGCGGCGAACGTGCCACCGCGCGGATGGACCCGAGATGGTCGCCGAGGCGACGAACCAGATCATCGGCCTGGGCGCGCCCGCGGTCGTCGAGGTGGACGCCGGCGCTGCGACCGGCGAGCACCCCTGAGGTGTTCGCCGTCGAACGGCCGTGCCGGAGAAGGATCACGGTCATCCCACAACCATAGGCACCGGCCCGGCGGGACCGCACGGCGCGACCGCCCGGCGCCGCGGCCGTGGCATCAGGTCGCCGAGACGACGCCGGTCGACAGCAGGATGATCAGCGTGACGCCCAGCACGATGCGATAGGCGCCGAACCAGTTCATGGAGTGCGCGCTGACGAACTTGAGCAGCCAGGCGATCGCGGCATAACCGACGACGAACGCGACCAGCGTCGCGACGAGCAGCTGGGGCCCGCTGGCCTCCATGCCCTCCCCGCTCGGGTTGAACGCGTCCGGGAGGCTGAACAGGCCGGATGCGGTGACCGCGGGGATGGCCAGCAGGAACGAGAAGCGGAACGCGGCTTCGCGTTCGAGTCCGAGGAACAGGCCGGCACTCGCGGTCGCACCGGAACGCGACACGCCCGGGATCAGCGCCAGACATTGGGCGCCACCCATCACGAGGCCGTCCCGCAGGGTGAGCTGCTCGAGGTTCCGCTGCTTCTGCCCGTATCGCTCGGCCAGCCAGAACACGCCGGCGAACACGATCAGCATGATGGCGACGAGCCACAGATTGCGTCCGGTGGTGCGGATCTCGTCCTTGAACAGGAAGCCGATCAGGCCGATCGGGATGGTCGCGAAGATCACGTACCAGCCGATCCGGTAGTCGACGTTCCGCTCGTCGGCATGGCGGAGCCCGCGGAACCACGCGGTGATGATGCGGACGATGTCGCGGGCGAAGAAGACGAGGACCGCGGCCTCGGTGCCGAGCTGCGTGACCGCGGTGAAGGAAGCGCCGGCGTCCTCGCCGAACATCAGTTCGGAGGCGATCCGGAGATGCCCGGACGACGAGATCGGCAGGAACTCGGTGAGGCCCTGCAACGCCCCGAGGACGATCGACTGGGTCCACGTCATGGTGTCGGTCACGGCGCCCGATGCTACTTGGGACCGCCGCGCCCGACCCGACACGACGACACGGCCCCGACCCGCCTGAGCGGCGCGCGGAAGCGGTCGCGCAAGATGGGGACATGCTCTTCCCGCGACCTTCACGCCCAAGTCACCAGTCCCACACGGGCATGTCGCGGCTACGGTGTCCGATCGCGGCCACGGCGGCACTGGTCATCGGTGTGGGCATGATCACCGCGTGCGGCTCCGACGACGGCACCCCCGACGTACCGACCGTCGCGCCCGCGACCGCGCCGGAGGCGCCCGCGAATTCGACGACGGCTCCCGCGGGCACCGTCGTGCCCGCCCCGGCCGGGGCGCGTGCGCTCGCCGCGTCGGGTGGCAGCGTCGCCGTCCTCTCGGCCGACGGCAACCAGATCCTCCGATACGACGCCGGGGCGCTGACGACCCCGCCGCAGACGATCGCGGTCCCGGGCCTCACCACCCTGGCCGCCGGCGACGACGGCGGGTTCGTCGGCGCGGGCCCGGGTGCGCTCGTCGTCGTCGATGCCGACGGGCGGATCCGCACGGGCGACCTCGAGTCCGACCAGCCGACGGCGATCGCCCGGACCACGGCCGGGCTTCTCGTCGTCGGCACGGCCGATGGACGAGTCCTCGTGTACGACAACGATTTCGCGAAGAAGCACGACGTCGATCGCTTCGTACGGGTGGACTCGGTGACGGCCGCGCCCGAGTCTGCGGAAGGCCTCGACGGCCAGGTCGTCGTCCTGGATCGGGCGCAGTCGTCGGTGACCCCTGTCGACCCCGAATCCGGTGAACTGGGGCCGGCGCTGCGTGCGGGCAACGGGGCCACCAACTCGACCGTCGACGAGTTCGGACGCGTGCTGGTCGCCAACACCCGTGACGGCGAGATCCTCGGCTTCTTCGGATCACCGCTGGTGATGCGCTTTCGCTACCCGGTGGCCGGCGGACCGTACGCCGTAGACTACGACGACACCCGAGACCTGCTCTGGGTCTCGACGACCGGCGACAACGAGGTGGTGGCATTTGACCTGGCAGACGGTGAACCCACCGAGGTCCGGCGGTTCGCCTCGGTCGTACAGCCCGACCACATCGTGGTCGACGGATCGGGCCCCGTCTACGTCCTCTCGGCGCGGAACGGCGGGCTCCAGGTGGTTCCCGACGACGGGCGGGCCGAATGAATCCCGGCGCCGGGAGCGAAGCGAGCGGGCCGAATGAATCCTGACCGGCGTCCGCACGCTCGTAGTGCGCGTACTGCTGCGCGCCTCGGTTCCCGCTATCCCGACGGGTGGGAGGTCACCTCGGAGGATGTCGAGTGCATCCTGCTGCGTCTTCCCCCTGACGTCACCCGGGTGACCGCCTCGATGCGGCTGGCCCTCGAGGCGGAGTTCGGCGGTTGGGAGCTGTCCAGGGTGCGGCTCTACTCCGACGGAACCCGCAAGGTGCTGCTCAAACGGCGCCGGCCGCCGCGAGGTTCACGCGGGCCCGACACCGCCGACCCGACCGGCGACCGGTCCACCGGATTCGACGACAACGACCCACGGAGCGCCCGCGCATGCTGATGTCCCGCAGCACCACCCGAGTACTTCCCGTGCTCAACCGGTGGTGCTATCCCCTGCTGCGCTCGGTCATGTTCCGCGTCGATCCGGAGCGAATCCATCACATCGTGTTCTCGGTGCTGCGCGTCGTCGGGCGGTTTCCGCCGTTGGCGTTCCTGACCGCGAGGCTGTTGGCCCGGCATGATCCGATCCTGCGGACGCGGGTGTTCGGCGTCGACTTTCCCGCCCCGATCGGTCTGGCGGCCGGGTTCGACAAGACGGCGGGCGCGGTGAACACCTGGGGTCAGCTCGGCTTCGGGTTCGCCGAGATCGGCACGATCACCGGCCAGGGGCAGCCCGGGAATCCGACGCCGCGATTGTTCCGGCTGCCCGCGGACCGTGCGCTGATCAATCGGATGGGCTTCAACAATCCCGGTGCCGAGGTGGCCGCACAGCACCTGACCGAGGTACGACGGGGGCCGGTGTCGGTCCCCATCGGAGCCAACATCGGCAAGACCAAGGTCGTCCCGGTCGAGGACGCCATCGACGACTACCGGCGTTCGGCGGAACTGCTCGGACCGCTCGCGGATTTCGTCGTGGTCAACGTGAGTTCGCCGAACACCCCGGGACTGCGTGATCTGCAGGCCGTCGACTCACTGCGACCGATCCTGGCCGCGGTGCTCGCCGCCGTGGACGTCCCGGTGCTGGTGAAGATCGCCCCCGATCTCGTCGACGACGACGTCGACGCCGTGGCGGACCTGGCCGTGGAGCTCGGCCTGGCCGGCATCGTCGCCACCAACACCACGATCGGCCGCGAGGGTCTGCGCACCCCGTCGCACGAGGTCGATGACATCGGTGCCGGTGGCCTGTCGGGGCCGCCGGTCAACGCTCGGTCGCTGACGGTGCTGCGTCGCCTCTACGACCGCGTCGGCGGACGTGTCGCGCTCGTCAGCGTGGGCGGCATCGAGACCGTCGACCAGGCCTGGGAGCGGATCTGCGCCGGTGCCGACCTGTTGCAGGTCTACACCGGCTTCATCTACGGCGGCCCGGTGTGGCTCGCCGAGCTCCATGCCGGACTCGCCCGGCGCGCCCGGGACGGTGGCTTCGTCTCGATCTCCGACGCGGTCGGTTGCGCGGCCCGCAACCAGCCCTGACGGCCACCGATCGCCCGGTACGCAGGGCACCGGGCGATCGGCCGTGCGAGAACTCAGACGTTCTCGGCTGGTTGCTCGTAGGTGCCGACGAGGGTCGCCCGCGCGATCGCATGCGAGAACAGGTTGAAACCCAGGTAGGCCGGTGTCGCGTTCTCCGGCAGCCCGAGCGATTCGGTGTCCACGGCGTGCACGACGACGAAATAGCGGTGCGGGCCGTGTCCGGGAGGCGGCGCGGCACCGATGTAGCGGCGTAGCGAGGCGTCGTTGGTGAGGGTGACCGCGCCTTCGGGGAGCCCGGACCCGTCGTCGTCGCCGGCGCCCTCGGGCAGGCTCGTGACCGAGGCGGGGATGTCGGCGACGGCCCAGTGCCAGAACCCGGCGGCGGTCGGAGCGTCGGGGTCGTAGACGGTGACGGCGAAACTCTTGGTCTCGGCGGGGAATCCGGACCAGCTCAGCTGCGGGGAGAGGTCCTCGCCACCCGCACCCATGATCCCGCTCACCTGCCCGTTGGCGAGTGCGGCCCCGTCGGTGAAGCTCTCCGAGGTCAGGGTGAAACCGGGAAGGCTCGGCAGCGGGGAGTACGGGTCGAATGACGACATGTGTTCACCTTTCTCACGTTTCGCGCGTCGGAAGAGTGCCGGTCACCCTCCGAACCGGTGCGTCCGGATCGGCGGGAAGGCCGTGCCGCCCACTGTAGTGGTGTGCTCAGCTGTGCCGCAGAAAGTGCTCGAAGACCTTGGTGCCGAACAGAACCGAATCGACAGGCACGCGCTCGTCGACGCCGTGGAACAGGGCCGCGAAGTCGAGTTCGGGCGGCAACCGCAACGGCGCGAACCCGAAGCATCGGATGCCCAGCTTCGCGAACGCCTTGGCGTCGGTGCCGCCGGAGAGCATGTACGGCACCGTCTTTCCCTGCGGATCGTGCTCGAGGACGGCGGCGTTCATCGCATCCACCAGGTCGCCGTCGAAGGTCGTCTCGTAGGAATCGAGATGGGTGATCCACTCCCGCCGCACGTTGGGCCCGATGAGTTCGTCGATCTCCTTCTCGAACGCGGCCTGCCGCCCGGGGAGCACGCGGCAGTCGATGACCGCCTCGGCCTTCTGCGGGATGACGTTGGCCTTGTAGCCGGCCTTGAGCATCGTGGGATTGGCGGTGTCACGCAGGGTCGCGCCGATGATCCGCGCGAGGTTGCCCAGCTTGAACAGCGACGTCTCCAGGTCGGGGGCCTCGGGACTCAGGTCCAGGCCCGTCTCCGCACTGACCTCGGCCAGGAACTGGCTGACCGATTCCGTCATCACCAGGGGGAACGTGTGCCGACCGATCCGGGCGACCGCCTCGGCGACCTCGGTGACGGCGTTCTCCTCGTGCAGGAACGATCCGTGCCCGGCCCGCGCCTCGGCGGTGAGCCGCATCCACGCGAGCCCCTTCTCGGCCGTCTCGACCAGATAGAGACGTTTCTGCGTGCCGTCGGGCCGGTCGACGGTGAGCGAGAAGCCGCCGACCTCGCCGACGGCCTCGGTGATGCCCTCGAACAGGTCGGGCCGGTTCTCGACGAGCCAGTGCGCGCCCCACGCCCCGCCGGCCTCCTCGTCGGCGAGGAACGCGAACACCAGCTCCCGGGGCGGCACCGTGCCGTCTCGTTTGAACTGACGCGCGAGCGCCAGGGCCATTCCGGCCATGTCCTTCATGTCGACCGCGCCGCGGCCCCAGATGTAGCCGTCCTTGATGGCACCGGAGAACGGGTGAACACTCCAGTCGGCCGGTTCGGCGGGCACGACGTCGAGGTGGGCGTGGATCAGCAGCGCGCCGCGATCGGAGTCGGGCGGACCGGCGAGGCGCGCGAACACATTGCCGCGGCCGGGACGGCCGGACTCGACGTACTGCGTGGTGTAGCCCACCTCCTCAAGCTGCTGGGCCACCCACTTGGCGCACTCCTCCTCGCCCTTGGTGGTCTCGGGCTCGCCCGTGTTGGAGGTGTCGAAACGGATCAATTGGCTGACCAGATCGACCACTTCGTCGGTCGCAGACTGTGAAGACACCCCTCACTCCTACGGGATTTGGGATACACGGGCAACCTCGGTTAGGGTTATCCCGCTGCAGCGAGACGGGGTCGAGAGACCACCGGCGGGAGATCGCCGGACGCTCACCGCGGCACGCAGGTCCGAGTGGCGGAATGGCAGACGCGCTAGCTTGAGGTGCTAGTGTCCTATTAACGGACGTGGGGGTTCAAGTCCCCCCTCGGACACCAGAACAACGAGAAGAACCCCGGCTCACCGCCGGGGTTCTTCTCGTTGTGCCGCAGGCGATCTCCGCGTCAGGGTGCGACCGAATCCGCGAGCGCCGCCCACGCCCGCGAGTACGGCAGATCGATCGAGTTCTCCACGAAGGCCCGCAGGATCGCCCGACGCAGTCGCCGCTGCACCGCCCACTGGCCGTTCGGTTTGGTCTTCACCGTCAGACGCAGGACGACCTGATCCGACGACACCTCCTGGACGCCGAGCATCTCGATCTGGCCGAGGATGTCGGTCGAGTCCTCCTCCACCGCGGTGCGGGCCGCCTCGTCGGCCACCTGCTGCGCCTTGTCGATGTCGGCGCCGGGCGCCACCGGGACGTCGACGCGCGCGACCGCGAACTCCTGGCTCATGTTGCCCACGCGGGCGATCTCGCCGTTGCGGACGTACCAGAGAGTGCCGTCGATGTCGCGCAGGGTGGTGACGCGCAGCCCCACCGATTCGACCTCGCCCACGGCCTCGCCGAGATCGACGATGTCACCCACGCCGTACTGGTCCTCGAGCAGCATGAAGACGCCGGTCACGAAGTCGCGCACCAGGTTCTGCGCACCGAAACCGATGGCGAGGCCGACGATGCCGGCCGAGGCGATGAACGGCGCGATGTTGACGCCGAGGACGCTCAGGACCGACAGCACCACCCAGACGAGCAGCACGATCGACACCGTCGACTTGAGCACCGACCCGATCGTCGCGGCCCGCTGTGCACGGCGTGCGGCGATCTGGGCGTTGCGCTCGGTGGAGGCCGACTTCGACCGCAGTCCGCGCATGAGAGCGGTGCCGCGGCCCGGCTCCCCGCCGGCGGTCCGTGGCCGGGTGGCGCGGTCGATGGCACGGTGGATCACGAAGCGGACGATCAACGCCACGGCCACGTAGGCGACGATGCGAGCGGGATTCTCGATCAGCCATTCGCGGTTCGTTTCCGTCCATTCGAAGGCAGAGTCCTGAATCGACATGGGTCCGACCGTACGGATGATGAGATCGTTGTCCAGTCGTGACCGACCCCGTGTTGGGTGGCGGGTGAGAGGCGGTGACGCCGGAAACCGTTGTCAGCCTGCGGTGAACGTGACGATGTTCTGATCGAGGATCATCTGCTTCTCGTGTGTGCTCTCCGTCACGCCGGGGGCGAGCCGCAACGGCACCCCGGTGGCCTCCGAGGCGTCGAACGCCGCGGTGTCGACCACCCGGCCGGTGATCGTGAACTCCTCGGTCACGCTGGGCACACCCTGCGAGCCGAGGAACTCCGGCCCGTTCATGACGTGGACGTGCAGGTGCGGCGCCACCGAGTTCCCGGTGTTGCCGACCTTGCCGATGACCTCACCCCGGCGCACCCGGTCGCCAGGGGCGAAGCGGACCGACCCGGGTTGCATGTGCGCATAGTTCACGTAGAAGCCGTCGCCGATGTCGAGGACGAGGTTGTTGCCGTCGGCGTCGCCGATGGCCAGATCCGGCGGGAACGTCCCCGGTGTCTGCTCCGGCAGGTCGTTGCGGCTGGCGACCACCGTGCCGTCGGCGACGGCGAGCACGTCATCGCCGAAGATCCGGTAGCTCGCCGGATTCTTCGCGTCGCCGACGAAGATCCGACCATCGGCACCGGCCTGCTCCCAGTCCACCGCGTACCGCTGGGCGAGGACCGGTGATCCGTTCAGGGGGAGAAGCGCGCGTGTGTGCCGGACGGCGTCGCAGCACGCGTCGGCGGCGATGTAGTGCTCACCGAGCAGGGGTGGTCCCAGGACCGGGACGGTTGAATCGCCCACCGTGACGGGCGCGAGGCGTTCGTCGACATCCCGCATACCCGGTGGCGCCGCATCGGCACGCACGGAGATCTCGTGGATCAGCTGCTTCGGCGCATTCCCGGAGAAGGTCACGTGGAGGAAGAGGACGCCGTTCTGTCCCGGCGCCAGCACGTCGGAGTACCCCTCGGGTGCGCCCGGACCGGGCGGCACCGACGGGGCGCCGGTGGGCTTGAGCCGACCGCGGACCCCGTTTTCGTCGAGTGTGAGCAGCGGTTCGCGGTCGGTGGTGGCGTCGAGCACCTCGACTCCGGCGACCGTCACCGGTGTGCGCATGTAGTTGGTCAGCGAGATCTCATAGACGAGGTGGTTGTCGCCGTCGGAACCGGCGAACGGTGTCGGCGCGAACATCACCGACCCGACCACCGGTGTGACGACGGGAGCCGACGGCGTACCGCTCGCGCCGGCCGAACCACTCGTCGAGGAAGCCTCGGGCTCGGCGCTGTTCGCGCCGCACGCGCTCACCAGGAGGACCGCACCGGCACCCAGGGCGGCCAGCGTGTGTCGTGTCGGGGCCATCGGTTCCTCCGGGGCTCATCGGGCCGACGACGGTCCGCCCCGGCTGCCGTGAGCCTAGGGTCCCGACGGGGTGGTGGACCCGCGTTCGCAGCGGACCCGGCACAATTGTGCGGTGACCCAGCGCCTGTTCTTCGACTGCGACACCGGCATCGACGACTCACTCGCGCTGATCTATCTGCTCGCGCGCACCGACGTCGACCTCGTCGGAGTGGCCTCGACGGCCGGCAATGTGCCCGTCGATGTCGTGACGGCCAACAATCTCTCGTGGCTGGAGCTGTGCGGACGCCCCGAGGTGCCCGTCCACACGGGCCCGGCCACTCCCCTCGTCGCCGCGCTGATGACCACCGAGGACACCCACGGTCCGCTGGGCGTCGGACACGCCGAACTGCCGGCCCCGACCACGACGCCGAGCCATCTCGACGCCGCCGACGCCTGGATCGAGGCGTCGCAGGCGCACGCCGGCGAACTCGTCGGCCTGGTGACCGGCCCCCTCACGTCTCTGGCGACCGCGATCCGACGCGACCCGGACCTGCCGGCGCGCCTGCGGCGCCTGGTCATCATGGGCGGCGCCTTCCACACCCACGGCAACACGACGCCCACCTCGGAGTGGAATGTGGCCGTCGACCCGGAAGCAGCGGCCGAGGTGTTCACCGCCTTCGGCACCGCGGGCGCCCCGGAACCGATCGTCTGCGCGCTCGACCTCACCGAGTCGGTCGTCCTGACACCCGATCACGTGGTCCGACTCGCCGCCGCGGCCGGCAGCACGCCCGTCGAGTGCCCGGACCCGACCGACGAACGCGGACTCCGTTCGGTCGCCGACAACGAGATCATCCGGCATCTCGTCGACGCCCTGCGGTTCTATTTCGAGTTCCACGACGATCACGACGAGGGTTACATCGCCCACCTGCACGACCCGTTCGCCGCACTGGTCGCGCTGGCCCCCGACACGGTCGAGACCCGCCCGGCGCGCGTCGACGTCGAACTCGCCGGGACGCTGACGCGGGGCATGACCGTGGCCGACGAACGCGCGATGACCGCGCCCGGACCCAACGCCCGCATCGCGACCTCCACCGACGTCGACGCCGTGTTCGACGAATTGATCGAGACGATCGGCGCGTTCGCGCGCAGTCGCGCACCCGAAATCGTCGGCACCGCGCCGGAGGAGTCCACCGGACTACTCTGAACGGGTGACTCGACTCGGTTACCAGATCCCGAACTTCACCTACCCCGGCGTCGCCGCCGACCAGTTGTTCCCCACCGTGGTCGCGCAGGCGCAAGAGGCCGAGAACTCCGGCTTCGACACCGTCTTCGTGATGGACCACTTCTATCAGTTGCCGATGCTCGGTGAGCCCGACGATCCGATGATCGAGTGCTACACCCTGCTCGCGGCACTCGCCCAGCACACCTCGAAGGTCCGTCTGTCGTCGCTCGTCACCGGCAACACCTACCGCAACCCGACGCTGCTCGCGAAGACGGTGACGGCTCTCGACGTGGTGTCGGGTGGTCGGGCCCAGCTCGGCATCGGTGCGGGATGGTATGAGCTGGAACATGATTCGCTCGGGTACGAGTTCGGGACATTCACCGACCGGTTCGAGCGCCTCGAGGAGGCGCTGCAGATCATCCTCGGCATGCTCGCCGGCAGGAATCCCAACCTCGACGGTGACCGCTATCAGGTCACCAACGCTCTCAATGTGCCTGCGCCGCTCTCGAAGATCCCGGTGATGATCGGCGGCGGCGGCGAGCGCAAGACGTTGCGGATGGTCGCGCAGTACGCCGACGAATCGAACCTGCTGTGCACACCCGCCGACATCCCCCGCAAACTCGACGCCCTCGCCGAACACTGCGAACGACTCGGCCGGGACCGCTCGGAGATCACCGTGACCGTGCAGACGTCGGCCTGCGTGGCGCCGACCGCCGCCGAGGCGACCGCGGAGCTGGAGGCCTACCTGGAGCGCACACCGGCGGCCGAGTCACGCCGCGGATCGACGATCGTCGGGGATCCCGACGAGGTGGCCGCCCGCTACGCCGAGCTGCTCGCGACCGGTGTCGACGGTGTCACGGTGAACGCTCCCGCCAACGGCCATGTGCCGGGGCGGGTCTCGCTACTCGGCGAGACGCTGGCACCGCTGATCGGCTGATGCTCCAACCCCGGGGGCGCCGGGCCGCACCAGATGTCCACGCCGCCGCCGGGATTGACGTCGCATGCGACCTCAGTCCGTTGACGCGACCTCGATCGAGGTCGCACGGACGGATCGAGATCGCATGCGACCTCGATCGGTGCACTCAACGCTCGTCGAACGCGTCCACGATCCGTTGCGCGGCGAGTGCCGGGGTCAGCGACCCGTCCCGGAGCTGCTGCTCCACGTCGCCGCGGATCCCGCGCACGGCGGGTGAGTCACCGAGCCGGGACAACACGATGTCGTTGACCATCGCCCAGGTCCAGTCGATCTGTTGCTGGTTGCGGCGGGCGGTGAACTCCCCTGCCGCGGTGAGGGTCTCGTTGTGGCGTACCACGGTCTTCCAGAACTCGTCGACGCCGGTGTTCTCGATCGCGCTCATGGTCAACACCGGCGGCATCCACAGTGCGTCGTGCGGATAGATCAGCTTCAGCGCGTTCTTCAACTCGCGTGCCGCGCTCTTCGCCTCGTTGAGGTGTTTGCCGTCGGCCTTGTTCACCACGACCACGTCGGCGAGTTCGAGGACACCCTTCTTGATGCCCTGCAACGAATCCCCGGTGCGGGCCAGGGTGAGGAACGTGAACGTGTCGACCATGTTCGCGACCGTCACCTCGGACTGCCCGACTCCCACCGTCTCGACCAGCACGACGTCGAAGCCGGCCGCCTCGACGAGCACGATGCTCTCGCGGGTGGCCTTGGCCACGCCGCCGAGCGTGCCCGACGTCGGCGACGGCCGGATGTAGGCGTTCTCGGCCGTCGACAGCCGGCCCATTCGGGTCTTGTCGCCGAGGATCGAGCCCCGCGTGCGCGTCGAACTGGGGTCGACGGCGAGCACCGCCACCTTGTGGCCCAGCTCCAGCAGGTGCATGCCGAGCGCCTCGATCGTCGTCGACTTGCCCACCCCGGGGACGCCGGTGATGCCGACGCGGAACGACTTGCCCGCGTGCGGCGTCAGCTTCAGCAACAGCTCCTGGGCGGCGGCCCGGTGATCGGCGCGCTTGGACTCAACGAGCGTGATCGCACGCGCCAGATCGGCGCGGCGATCGGCCAGCACAGCGTCGGCCAGCGCGTCGACGTCGATGGGACGTCGCGGTTGGACCGCCATCAGTTCGCGGTCGCCCCGGGCAGTTCCAGGCCGAGGGTGTCGGCGAGCTTGCCGATGAGTTCCACGGCCGAGTCGGCGATGACCGATCCGGGCGGGAAGATCGCGGCGGCGCCGGCCTCGTACAGTTCGGCGAAGTCGCCGGGCGGGATCACGCCGCCGACGACCACCATGATGTCCTCGCGGCCGACCTCACGCAGCGCCTCCCGCAGGGCCGGGACCAGCGTCAGGTGCCCGGCGGCCAGCGACGACACACCCACCACGTGCACGTCGTTGTCGGCGGCCTGCGCGGCCACCTCCTCCGGCGTGGCGAACAGCGGGCCCACGTCGACGTCGAAGCCGAGGTCGGCGAACGCGGTCGCGATCACCTTCTGGCCGCGGTCGTGACCGTCCTGGCCCATCTTCGCGACCAGGACACGCGGCTGGCGGCCCTCCGCCTCGGCGAACTGGCGCACGGCCTCGATCGCCGCGTCGATGTTGCTCACCTCGCCCGCCTCATGTCGGTACACCCCGCTGATCGTCTTGATCTCCGCCTGATGGCGACCATAGACCTTCTCGAGTGCCTCGGAGATCTCGCCGACCGTCGCCTGATGCCGTGCTGCCTCGATGGCCAGCGCCATCAGGTTGTTCTCCAGGCCGCCCTCCGACGACGCGGCCGCACGGGTGAGGTCGGCCAGGGCCGCCTCGACCGCAGCCGAATCGCGTTGTCCGCGAAGACGGTCCAGCTTCTCGAGCTGCTCGGCGCGCACCTTCGAGTTCTCGACCTTGAGGACCTCGATCTCCTCGTCGTCGGCGACCTGGTACTTGTTCACACCCACCAACGGCTGCTGGCCCGAGTCGATACGCGCCTGGGTGCGCGCCGCCGCCTCCTCGATGCGCAGCTTCGGCAGGCCCTCGTTGATGGCCTGCGTCATGCCGCCGGCCTCTTCGACCTCGCGGATGTGCTTGCGCGCCTTCTGCGCCAGCTGATGCGTGAGCCACTCGACATAGTTCGAACCGGCCCACGGATCGATCGGACGGGTGGTGCCCGACTCCTGCTGCAGGAGCAGCTGGGTGTTGCGCGCGATGCGGGCCGAGAAGTCGGTCGGCAGCGCGATGGCCTCGTCGAGGGCGTTGGTGTGCAGCGACTGGGTGTGACCCTGCGTGGCGGCCATCGCCTCGACGCAGGTGCGGGCCACGTTGTTGAACACGTCCTGGGCGGTCAGCGACCAGCCCGAGGTCTGCGAATGTGTACGCAGCGACAGTGATTTCGCGTTCTTCGGACCGAACTCGGCGACGAGCTCACTCCACAGCAGACGCGCTGCACGCAGCTTCGCGACCTCCATGAAGAAGTTCATGCCGATACCCCAGAAGAACGACAGTCGCGGGGCGAACTTGTCGATGTCCAGGCCGGCCTCGAGTCCGGCGCGGATGTATTCGACGCCGTCGGCGAGCGTGTAGGCCAGCTCCAGATCGGCCGTCGCCCCGGCCTCCTGGATGTGATAGCCGGAGATCGAGATCGAGTTGAACTTCGGCATCTTCTGGCTGGTGTACTCGAAGATGTTGGAGATGATCCGCATCGACGGCTTCGGCGGATAGATGTAGGTGTTGCGGACCATGAACTCTTTGAGGATGTCGTTCTGGATGGTCCCGGCCAGCTTCTCCGGCGGCACACCCTGCTCCTCGGCGGCCACGACGTAGAGCGCGAGGATCGGCAGCACCGCGCCGTTCATCGTCATCGACACCGACACGCTGCCGAGGTCGATCCCGTCGAAGAGCTGACGCATGTCGAGGATCGAGTCGATCGCCACACCGGCCATGCCGACGTCACCGGCGACGCGCGGATGGTCGGAGTCGTAGCCGCGGTGGGTCGCGAGGTCGAATGCGACCGACAGTCCCTTCTGGCCGGCCGCGAGGTTGCGGCGGTAGAAGGCGTTGGATTCGGCCGCGGTCGAGAAGCCGGCGTACTGGCGGATGGTCCACGGCTGGTTGACGTACATCGTCGGGTACGGGCCCCGGATGAACGGTGCGGCACCGGGAACGGAGTCGAGCGGGTACGGATGTTCGGCATCGTCGAGGACGGCGTCGCGCTCGGCGCGCGTGTACACCGGCGTGACGTCGATCTGCTCCGGGGTGCTCCAGGTGACCTGGTCCACCGAGTAGCCGTGCGCCGAGGCGAGTTCCTCGGCGACCGCGGCCGCGGCACCATCAGCGGTCGTCGCACCGGTGTCGTCCGATGTCAGACCGATTCCGGCGAAGTTCGGAATCGTCTGTGTCAGATCGGGTTCGGTCTGGGTCATGCCGTTGCTCCCGCCGTCTTCGGGGATGTCGAGACCAGCTGGTCGAGAAGGTCGCCGAGGGTGCTCACCGCATCGATGCCGACGCGCAGCGAACCGTCGGGACGATCGTCGCCCTCGGGCCATTCCTTGTCCGGTCCGGCGAGGAGCACTGTCGACAGACCGGCCGCGCGAGCGGCCGCGAGTGCGGCGGACCCCTCTTCGGCATAGCGCGCCTTGGTTCCGCAGAGGACCGCGATCGGGGTGTTCGCCCCGGCCACCGCGTCGCCGACCTTGTCCGCGGTCAGCGGACCGGGGTTGACGACGGTGATGCCGCCGGCACCCAGGAAGTTCGCGACGAACGTGGTGCGGCCGTTGTGTTCGGCGACGCTGCCGAGCGGGATGAGCAGGATCGACGGCCGTGCACCGTGCTCGGCGAGCACGACGTCGGACCGGTCCCGCAGTTCCTCGAAGGCGCGTCCGATCCGCGCGAGGCGCGGCGTACCGGTGACGACGTCGGTGACCGCGGAAGCCGGGGCCCCCGTCGTCTCCGACAGTGCGCGCTCGTCGATGTTGGGGAACTCGTTGACGCCGGTGACCGAGATGCGGCGATGCGCGACCTCGGTGTCGCGGCGAGCGAGGGAGGCGTCGACCTTCTCGGCGATCCAGCCCGTGTCGAGCGCGACACGGTAACCACCGGCGGCCTCGACCTCGGTGAACACCGTCCAGGCGTTCGTGGCGAGATCGTCGGTCAGGGACTCGACGAACCACGAGCCGCCGGCCGGATCGAGGACGCGTCCGATGTTGGACTCCTCGAGCAGCAGCAGCTGGGTGTTACGGGCGATGCGTCGCGAGAAGGACGCGCTCGAGGTGCGCTTGTCCGCCGGGATGGTCGCGTCGTAGCCCAGGACGGTCAGCTGGTCGGCGCCGCCGACCCCGGCGCCGAATGCCGCGATGGTGCTGCGCAGCATGTTGACCCACGGGTCCCGCTGGGAGTACATCGACAGATCGGTCACGCCGTGGGTCAGCGCTCCGCCGACCTCGGGTGCGCCGACGACTTCGGCCACCCGAGCCCAGATCTTGCGCAGCGCACGGAATTTCGCGATCGTGGCGAATTGGTCGTCGTCGGCGGAGACGCCGAAGGTGATCTGACGCAGCGCGGCCTCGGGCGAGAGGCCGGCCGCGGTGAGGTCACGGAGATGGGCGACCGCGGCCGCCACCGTGAGTGCGAGTTCGAGGCCGTTGTCGGCACCGGCGGTGGCGAAGTCGCTGCCGTCCACCCGGAAGGTACGGACCCCGTCGGGCAGCCCGGATGCGGCGAGGGCCGTGGCCTCGTCGGGATCGACGGTCGCCCGGCCCGAGAACGCGGCCGTCAGCGGCGACAGGCCGAAGGAGTGGACGGTGGCCGCCGTCGGAGCGGCGGCGACCGGAGCGGCCTGGGCCTTTTCCTTCAGGCCGAGCAGTTCGCGAGCCGCCGCGATGCCCTCGGTGCCCGCATCGAGCGTCACCGGCACCAGATCGAGGTAGACGCCGCGCAGCGCCGTCGCGAGGTCGGCGACCCCCAGCCCGTCACCGGGCCTGCTCACCGAGAGCCAGAGACCGCTCGTCCCGTTGGCCATCGCCTCCAGGATGAGCTCGTTGAGGTCCGCCGCCGGCGTCGCGTCGTCGCCGAACCGTTCCGTGACGCGCCAGCCGGTGGTGACGTCGCGCGCGGGGTCGGCGCCGCGGACGAACGGGAAGCGACCGGGGACACCGGGCTCGGCGAGTTCGTCGCGACGTGTGTAGAGCGGCCGGATGGTCAGCCCGTCGGCGGTGTCGGTCGAGAGCAGCGCCTCGGGTGTGTCGGGCAGCTCGTCGACGTCGACGCGTCGCGACTTCGCCAGAACGGCCGCGGCGGCCGTCGACCACGCCTGGTAGGCGTCGTCGAGTTCTGACTCGGGTTTGGGCTGGTCAGTTTGCTGTGGCATGTGGGGAAGCACACCTCCGTGAATGCACTGTGATGAGCGCGTACACGACACTAGCCGATCGCTCGCTCGGCTCGGCGTCGAGGTCGGCGTGACGTGGCGCACTCGGGGACCCGGTACACCGCTGGGCCCAGCGTAGAGTGTCCGGGTGCCCGATCGATCCGCTGTCAGCGAGGATGTCGCCGGCCCGACCGCGGCCGACGCGGAGATCGCGGACGCGGCGAGCGCCGGAGACGGTCACCCGCCGACGTCGGGCCGTCGTCGGGCCGATCGACGGATCCTGCGCCGGGCTCTCGTCGCCGCCGTGCTCCTCGCCGCCGTCCTGGCCGCGTCCTACTTCGTCCCGCTGCCCTCGATCTCGAGCGTCCGCGACTGGGGCGCGGATCTGGGACCGGCCTTCGTGTGGTTGTTCTTCCTCGCCTACGCGGTCGTCACCATCGCCCCGATCCCGCGGTCGACGTTCACGGTGATGTCCGGGATCTTCTTCGGACCGCTGGTCGGTTTCGCGGGGGCGATGATCGCCTCGTCGGTGGCGGCGGTGGCAGCCTTCGTCCTGGTCCGCAGGGTCGGACGCGACCGCGTGCAGCCGTATCTGAAGGCACCGGTGGTCCGTGCCGTCGAGTACCGGCTCGAGCGTCGTGGCTGGTTGGCGGTCGGGTCGCTGCGGTTCATCGCGGCATGCCCGTTCTCGGTGGCGAACTACTGCTCGGCACTGTCCTCGGTGCGTCTCGTGCCGTACGCGATTGCCAGCATCCTCGGCATGGCCCCCGGCACCGCGGCGGTGGTCATGCTGGGCGATTCCCTGACCGGTGACACGCATCCCCTTCAGCTCGCGGTCACCGGCGGCCTGTTCGCGATCGGCATCGCCGGTCTGGTGCTCGACTCCCGCCTGCCGGTCTCGTCGTCGAACGCAACAAGCGCAGCGACTTGATCCCCGAGGATCAAGTCACCCAGCGCGATCCCATCCAGTCAGGGGACTTGATTCACAGCGATCAAGTGCATAGCCTTGAGTGATGTTCGTACTCACCGTCGACCAACGCGGAAGTCGCCGCGACATCGACCGGGTGGACGCCATCCTCACCGCTCTCGCAACGGTCCAGACCGTACGGGCCTTCGAACGTACCGCGGGCGACGAGATCCAGGGAGTCCTCGCCGATCCGGTGACGGCCGCCCGACTGGCCGTCGAACTCACCGCCGAGGGTCACTGGAGTGTCGGCATCGGCGCCGGACCGGTCGACGAGCCTCTCCCCCCGTCCACCCGGGCCGGGCGCGGGCCCGCCTTCGTCCACGCTCGCGACGCCGTCGAGGCCGCCAAGCGGCAGCGGGTCCCCCTCTGTGTCCGCGGCCCGGAGACTCGCTGGTCCCGTCACGCCCAGACGGCCGGCCGTCTCATCGCCGACGTGATCACCGCGCGCAGTGCCGCCGGCCGGGAGGCGGTGGAGCTGATGCGCCGCGGCCTCACCCAGGTCGAGGCCGCCGCCGCACTCGACATCACGCCACAGGCCATGAGTCAACGGCTGCGGACCGCGGCGTGGGATCTGGAATCCGATTCCCTCGGCCTCGTCGCCGACGCGCTCGCCGAGGCCGACCGACACAGCCCGTCCGGAGGATCGGAATGACCACCGCAGCGATCACCCTTTTTCTCCTGACCGCACTGGCGACGCCGACCTGGGCGCTCGCGACGCGGGAGAAGCGCAACCACGCGCCGGTGTCCGTCGTACGCAGACTCGACGTCATCGGAGCCGTCGTCCTGCTGGTCCTGGCCGGGGTGACCGCCGTCCTCGCCGCCGTGGCCGCGCCCGCCAGCGGCTTCCTCGCCTCGGCCGTCCCGGTCGTCGCCGCGCTCGCGGCGGTCACCGGCGGCGGACCCGTGGTCCGGACGGTCCTCGTCGCCGGAGGTGTCGGCCAGCGCCCGGGGCCCGGACCCGATCCGGAGGGGTCGCCGGATGACGGAACCGGGGACGACACCGACACGCCCGACTCCCCGGCGCCCGCCCCGACCGACCCGGCCGACCCGGCCGAAGCCGGGCCGTTGCGCGGCGGCCGGGTGATCGGATACCTCGAACGCCTCGCGGTCGTCACCACGTTGATGGCGGGGTGGCCCGAAGGCCTCGCGATCATCCTGGCCGTGAAAAGCCTCGCCCGCTACCCCGAGCTGCGCGCCCCGCATGCGGCCGAGCAGTTCATCATGGGCACCTTCGCCTCGGTGATGTGGGCGGTCGGCATGGCGGGCGTCGAGCACCTCATCCGCTGAGCCGTTCTCAGGTCGTGGGCTCGGCCGGCCCCGGCTCCTCGGGCTGTACGGGCTGGGACCACGCACCATCGGTGAGCTCGGCCGGCTCGGACCCCACCGGCGACGCATGGCGCGACGCGCGCGCCGCACGAGCGGTGATCTCGGGCGCGACCGGGGTGCGGGCCACCGCCTCCGCCTCGGCGACGGCCTGGGCGACCTTGGGGTCGGAGGCCATCGAGAACCAGTCCTCGGTCTCCGAGTCGTCGATCGGCGAGGGCGGCGAGTCGGCCGGCTCGTACCGGAACACGCCATCGTCTCCCTGCACACCGAAGGATTTCGCGAAACCCTGGAGGGCCGAACCGAAGTCGGACGGCACCACCCACACCTTGCTGCCCTCGCCCTTGGCCATCTCGGGCAACTGCTGCAGATACTGGTAGGCCAGGAGTTCCGGGGTCGGCTTGGCCGCCTTGATCGCCGCGAAGGTCTTCTCGATCGCCTTCGCCTCACCCTGGGCGTTGAGGTACGACGCGGCGCGGTCGCCCTGCGCCCGCAGGATGCGCGACTGCCGCTCCGCCTCGGCCGCGAGGATCGCGGCCTGCTTGGCACCCTCGGCGGCGAGGATCTGCGACTGCTTGTTGCCCTCGGCGGTCTTGATCGCCGACTCGCGCTGGCCCTCGGCCGAGAGGATCGTCGCCCGCTTCTCACGGTCGGCCTTCATCTGCTTCTCCATCGACTCCTGGATCGACGGCGGCGGCATGATCGACTTCAGCTCGACGCGCGCGACCCGGAGGCCCCAGCGGCCGGTCGCCTCGTCGAGGACTCCGCGCAGCTGGCCGTTGATGGAATCGCGGGAGGTCAGGGTCTCCTCGAGCGTCATCCCGCCGACTACGTTGCGCAGCGTCGTGATCGTCAGCTGCTCGACGCCGGCGATGTAGTCGTCGATCTCGTACACGGCGGCCCGGGGATTGGTGACCTGGAAGTAGACGACGGTGTCGATGGACAGCGTCAGGTTGTCCTCGGTGATGACCGGCTGCGGCGGGAACGACACCACTCGTTCACGGACGTCGACGCGGGCGCGGATGCGGTCGATGAACGGCAACAGCAGGGTGAGTTGGCCGGACACGGTGCGGGTGTAGCGGCCCAGTCGCTCGATGACCGCGGCCTCCGCCTGCGGGATGAGCGCGACGGACTTGACCAGCATCACCACCACGAGCAACACGAGCAAAACGATGACGGTCAGGCCGAAGATCTCGTACTCCATGGTCACCTTCCAGCGTTGTCGTTCGGTGGTGTCGCGGCGGCCGCATTCAGGCGCGCCACACCACCGCGGTCGCGCCGTCGATCTCCACGACGGTCACGTGGGTTCCGGGTTCGAGCACCTGGGTCGGGTCCATCGTGCGGGCCGACCACACGTCGCCGCCGATCTTGACGCGTCCGTCATGGGCGTCGACCTGTTCGGTCACCACCGCCGGCCGACCCTCGAGCGCCTCGGTGTTCATCAGGACCGCCGGACGGTTCAGCATGTGCTTACGGGCGATCGGACGGACCGCGACCAGCAGCAGCACCGAGACGAGCGCGAAGACCAGCCCCTCGACCCACAGCGGCGTCTCGAACGCGAAATCGACGCCGGCGGCCGCGAATGCGCCCCCGGCGAGCATGAGCAGGACGAGTTCGCCACCGAACATCTCCGCGACCACCAGGACGATCGCGGCCGCCAACCACAGCAGGGCGCTCATGGGTCCAGTCTGCCAGAGATGTCCGAACCGCCTTCGGCGCTCACGACGCTGGTGGCCCCCGGTCGGCGTCAGGCCGTGTGCGTCACCTGGGCTCTTCGGCCGCGGTCACGAAGTCGATGAGTTCTTCCACCGACCGCAGCAGATCGACCTCGAGATCCCGGAAACTGCTCACCCCGCCCAGCACCCGGCGCCAGCCGTCACGAGGGTCCCCCCAGCCGAGCTCGGCACACACCCCGGTCTTCCAGTCGGTGCCTCGCGGGATGTGCGGCCACGCCGGGATCTTCACCGACGCCGGCTTCACCGCCTCCCAGACGTCGATGTAGGGATGCCCGCACACGAGGACGTGCTCCCCGACCTCGGCGGTGAGATGTGCTTCTTTGGAACCCGCCACCAGATGGTCGACGAGGACACCGGCCCGGCGATGCGGTGCCGGCTGGAATTCATCGAGTGCCGCCTCGAGGTTGTCGAGGCCGTCGAGGCTGACGACGACCACGCCCTCCGCGCGGAGGTCGTCACCCCATACGCGCTCAAGGAGTGTCGCGTCGTGCACGCCCTCGACGAAGATCCGGCTGGCGCGCGCGGTCCGCGCGCGGGCGCGAGGGGCGGCTCGCGATCCCGACGCCGTCATGGCTGGCTGCTGGGGGCCTCTGGTGCGCGGCCGCACGAGCGTCACCGGCCGACCGTCGATGAGGAACGCGCCGGGGTGCATCAGGAACACCCGCGTCTGACCTCGCCGGTCCTCCAGCCGGACGAGATCGCCGGCGTAGCTCTTCTCGAGCCCGACGACCGCACCGCAGAAGCCGGTGGCGGCGTCCTCGACGACCAGATCGCGCTCCGCAGCGACCTCCGCGGGACGCGGCTTCGCCCGACGGGGCTGGGAGAGCACATCGCGTCCGTAGCGGTCATCCATCGCACACCACCATCTCTCGATCGGTCATCTCGTGATCACGCCGCCGCGATGGACAGGTCGGGCGGCGCACACACCGTATGCCCCGCGGGCCCGCCCGCGGGGTTGCCACGCCCGGCTCCCCCCGGCCTCGCCGGTATCCTGGCTTCTTGATGAAACGCAGCCGCCTGCTCTCCGCCACCGTCGCGTGGCCGACGTGCGCCCTCGGCGCCTGGTCGGCCGCCTGGCTCACCGGCCGGTGCTCCCCCGACGACGTGATCGAAGCTTTGGCGGAATCCGCCGACCGGCACCTCCTGCACTGGCCCGACGGCGGCGTCGCCGGGGCCGAACAGGCAGTGCCCGCAACGGGTTCGGCGAACGGGGTGCTCGATCTGCTCGCGCTGCTGCGACCCGCTCGACGCCTCGTCGTCCGCCTGCCCTCCACGGGTGATCCGCAGGGACTCCCACCGCATGTCGCGACGTCGGCTGCACTCGCCGTGGGCGAGGTGCTGCTCGTCGACGACGCGGCGGGCGCCGGCACGCTCGCGCTCGTACCGGAGTTCGCCGCCGACACCGCCGATCCACCGTTCGTCACGTGCACGTGGTCGGCCCACCGCTACGACGCGACCCTCGACCTCGGTCATCTCGTATCCGCGGGACCCAGTGCCGGCGATCTGGAATACGAACTGCGGCAAGCAGTTCGAGAGGCGACCACGATCATCGGTGGGCTCGGCGGACGCCGGTCGGCCGACGCGAGCGACCTCCTTACGCAACTCGCAGCGCTCACCGCACGTCACCGCGTGGCCCTGCCCCCGCACGTCCTCGACGCTCGGGCGACCCGCCTGATCGACACGGCGGCGCAGGTCGAGGCGATCGTCGACCTCGCCGGAGCGCGCAACGTGGAGATCGGAGACAGTGCCGGACAATGGGATTCCGGCGACGCGACCCTCCGCGGACTACAGGTGCTCACACGGACGGCACGCGCGGCCGCGGTCAACCACACGATCATCGAACTGCTGGGCCGCTGAGTCCCCGGGCATCATTCCCGGAAAATCACACCCGAAGCCGCGGCGGACGTTCGGACACCACGCCGTACAGATCGAGTCCGTTCCGCTGTTCGGTGGCGAACAACGTCGCCCCCCATTCGTGGACGAACCAGTCCCGCAGCCGAGCGGAGCCGGTCCAGGCGTAGTACGGCCGGGCCGCAGCGACACAGAACCGTTCCACTTCGCGCATCATGCGAACGAGAGCGTCGCCACCACGAGCTTCGGGAACAATCGCCGCGATCCGCACATCGACGGCATCCGATGCCGGGGAGGGCAATTGTGGGCTGGTGAGGAACTCGATCAGCCGCTCGCGGAGTCCGGGAATGGCCGCGACCCGGACGAAATCAGCCGGGACGAGCGGCGGTTCGCCGTCGGGCGACAATTCGACGTCGTGGGGATGCCAGATCAGAATTCCGACGAGATGCTCGTTCTGGAAGGAACCGAATACGCAGCCGGCTTTGAGATAAGGCCGCACCAGGATCTCGGCCAACCATTCCCGCAGCGTGAGATCCGGGAGGTGGTCACCCAATACCCACCGATACAACGGAATGTCCTCGACCGCTCGTGCGAGAAGCTGCGTAGCAGGTCGGAGATCAACTGGGATGAGTAGTCGTTCTGCGGTCAACACTGTTGATACGCGCGCACAAAGGAGAGATCACACCGCTGTGGGCTACGTCGTCAACGCAGCCCACAGCGGGAACGGATCTCAGTCGACGGGCTCGCTGCTGCCGTCCGCGGAGCCGGTGGAAAGTGTCTCCAGAATCGGTCCGAGGAAATCGATCTCGAGCCTCAGTGGTCCTTCTGCCATGGAAATTCCTCTCTCACGTTCGCACCCCGATTCAGATGCGCGTACCACGAGAGTTTCATTTCGATTGAGGCGCAGATCACATTATGGACCGTTCCTATATCAAATCGTTATATAGGCAAACAAAGCCGGCGAATCTACGCGCGGTCAGATGGCCTCGCCGCAGATCTCGGCCGCGCCGCGGGCACACAGCACCGGTCCCGACAGGTGCTGCCGTTGTCTCCGCATCCCATCGCCGACAGGTCGCCGAAGCCCCCGGCGTAGGCCTCCACGAATTCGCCGATCATCGAGATGAACCGCGGATCGGGACCCACGGTGTCGGCGCGGACATAGTCCATGCCGAGACGCTCGGCGACCTCCGCGGCCTCGTTGTCGAGATCCCAGATCACCTCGAGATGGTCGGAGATGAATCCGACCGGATAGACGACCACCCGTCGAACACCCTCCGCGGCCAGGCTCTCCAGATGGTCGCAGATGTCCGGCTCCAGCCACGGGATCTGCGGTGGACCCGACCGTGACTGCCAGACCTGATCGAAGTCGGCGATGCCGAGCTCGTCAGCGACCGCCTGCGACGCCGCCAGCACCTGGCGCGAGTACAGCGTCCCGCCGTCGGCCGCCGGACCCGACGCCTCATCGGCCGAGGTCGGGACCGAATGGGCGGTGAAGACCAACCGCGGCGTCTCCTCACCGGGCCCGAGGGCGTCCAGAGCCCGGCGCACCGCGTCGGCCCCGGCCGCGACGAACGCCGGATGCGACCAGTACTGCGGGAGTTTGCGGAGCACCACCGCGCCGTCGGGTTCACCGCTCGTCGGTTCACGGTCGGCGAGCGCCGTCACCGCCCGGTCGATGTCCTCGTGATACTGCCGGCATCCCGAGTAACCGCCCCACGCCGAGGTCGGGAACACGAGGATCCGGCGATGACCGGCGCGGTACATCTCGGCCAGGGCGTCCTCGACCATCGGGTGCCAGTTGCGGTTGCCGAAATACACCGGGAGGTCGACACCACGTCGGTCGAGCTCGGCGCGCAGGGCATCGATCATCTCGAGGTTGAGCCGGTTGATCGGTGAGACGCCGCCGAAGTGCAGGTAGTGCTCGGCCACCGACTCGAGCCGTTCGCGCGGGATCCCCCGGCCGCGAGTGACGTTCTCCAGGAACGGCATCACGTCCTCGGGCCCGTCGGGTCCGCCGAACGACAGGAACAGGACGGCATCGAACGGGGCGGGATCGAACGGGGCGGGATCGAACGGGGCGGGATCGACGGGCGCGCGATCGACGGGCGCGGTGTCCCCCGGTGCTGGCGAACTCATGAGCCGGTGGTCATGCCCTCCGGGAACCAGGTGTTGTGGCTGGCGCCGCCGTCGACGTAGACGATGGAACCGGTGGTCGCCGGCAGCCAGTCGCTGAGCAGCGCACACACCGACTTCGCGACGACAGTGGGATCGTCGACGTCCCAGCCGATCGGGGACGCGCCGTCCCAGTATTCGTTGAGCATGTTGAGCTGCTTGGCGTCATCGGTCGCGGTACCCGCGATCGCCTTCGCGGCCAGGGTCTTGATCGGGCCGGCGGCCACCAGGTTCGACCGGATGTTCTTCGCGTTGCCCACTTCGCGCGCCACGTACCGGTTCACCGACTCGAGCGCGGCCTTCGCCACACCCA
The DNA here is from genome assembly GCF_042672305.1 of Gordonia sp. NPDC127522. Classification (NCBI taxonomy): domain Bacteria; kingdom Bacillati; phylum Actinomycetota; class Actinomycetes; order Mycobacteriales; family Gordoniaceae; genus Gordonia; species Gordonia sp. NPDC127522. The sequence continues at coordinate 511,580 of NZ_JBHXVK010000003.1, read as the reverse complement.
TCCAGTTGTAGTACGGCATCGCGGTGCGGGGATCGAAGTCCATGCCCACGATGGAGCCGCCCTCGTTCATGGCGGGGAGCACGGCGCGGGCGAGCGAGGCGTAGCTCCACGCCGAGATCTCGAAGGCCTTGGCGGCGTCGGGGCCCGGCCCCTCCAGGAACGGCTTGGCCTCCGGACCCATCAGGGTGCGCGGCGCGAAGGCGATCGAGTGCATGACGCCGTCGATGCCCTGCGGCGCCAGCTCGGCGAGCTTCCCGGCGAGCGCGCCGAGATCGTCCTCGTTGGTGACGTCGAGCCCGATGGCCGGCGGCACCTCCTTCGGCAACCGCTTGGCGATCCGGTCGATCAACCGGAGCCGTTCCGGGATGCCGGTGATGAGGACCGTGGCGCCCTGCTCCTGCGCCATGGCGGCGGCGTGGAAGGCGATCGACGCATCGGTGATGATGCCCGTGATGAGGACGGTCTTCCCGTCCAGGATTCCGCTCACGAAGATGTGCTCCTGAGTTCGACGTTGATTGAAGTGCCTTACGACTGCGCTGTGCGGGTCAGTAGCCGTGCGACCGCGCTCGGCGGTTTCAGTGCCCCATGCCCATTCCGCCGTCGACGGGCAGGACCGCGCCGGAGATGTAGCCGCCCTCGTCGGAGGCGAGGAAGCTGATGGCCGCCGCGACGTCCTCGGGTTTGCCGGTTCGGCCGAGCGGGATCGCCTGCTTGGCCATCTCGATGTAGCGGTCCTCCATCGACGCGGTCATGTCCGTCTCGATGAACCCGGGCGCCACCACGTTGGCGGTGATGTTGCGCGAGCCGATCTCACGCGCGATCGAGCGCGCCATCCCGATCAGGCCCGCCTTCGAGGCCGCGTAGTTCACCTGGCCGGGGATGCCGGACATCGCGACCACCGAGCCGAGGAAGATCATCCGGCCCCACTTGGCGCGCTGCATCCCCTTGGTGGCGCGTTTGGCGCACCGGAACGCGCCGGTGAGGTTCGCGTCGAGGACCTTTTCGAAAGATTCCTCGGACAGTCGCATGAGGAGCATGTTCTCGGTGATCCCCGCGTTGGCGACGAGGATCTCCACGGGACCCTGATGCGCCTCGACCTCGGCGAAGGCGCGGTCGACCGACTCCGAGTCGGTGACATCGCACTTGACGCCGAACAGTCCGTCCGGGGCTCCGGAACCGCGGTGCGTCACCGCCACCCGGTGACCGTCGGCTGCCAGTCGCTGGGCCACGGCCAGGCCGATTCCGCGGTTGCCGCCGGTCACCAGGACCGAGCGGGAGGGATTCTGCGCTTCGTTGCTAGCTGCCGTCATGGGTGTTCAACTTATCCGTTCTCGTTGCGGGGGTGACACGCGGTCGGTGGGCGGGGCGCACGGCGGCACACCCCGGACACGTCCGCGTCAGGGCAGCCGGCGGTTGATGGCCAGCGCGGCGAACGCCGACACCAGCGCGAACAACGTACCGGCGATCAGCCACGGCTTCGAATTGTCCCCTCGACGGGTCTCGTAACCGATCTCGTCCTGGAGCTGCTCGTAGACCTTGTTCAACTCGTCGAGGCTGGCCGCGGTGAAGAAGTCGCCACCGGACAGGTTGGCGATCTTGCGCAGCGAGTCGTCGTCGACCGGCACCGGCACCCGGTCGCCCTCGAGTTCGACGGTGCCGGTCCGGGTACCGAAGGAGATCGTGGAGACCGGGATCTTCTCCTCCTTGGCCTTCCGGGCCGCGGTGAAGGCACCCCGCGGGTCGTCGGGGTCGTCCGGGACGGTCTCCTTACCATCGGAGAGCAGTACGATCCGCGCAGGTGGTGCGCCCTCGGTCCCGCCGAGCACCGCGTTCAACGTGCTGATCTGCTGCAGGGCCGCGAAGATTCCCTCCCCGGTTGCCGTCTTGTCGTCGAGCCGCAGTTTGTCCACCGCGACCTTGGTGGCGTTGTGATCCGGCGTCGGCGACACGAGGCTGGCGGCGGTACCGGCGAAGGAGATCAGTCCGAGATTGATCCCCTCGGTCAGCTCGTCGGCGAACTTCTTCGCCGCCTCCTGCGCCGCGCGGATCCGCGACGGCGACACGTCGGTGGCGTTCATCGACCGCGACACGTCCATCACCAGGACGACGGTCGCCTTGTTGCGCGGCACCTTGCGATCGGCCTGCGGCCCGGACAGCGCGACCGTCAACAGGATCAACGAGACGATCAGCAACGCGATCGGCAGGTGCCGCAGACGACTCCGGTCTGCCGGCGCGACCGACTTCAGCAGGTCCAGGTTCGCGAAGGTCAGCGCACGCTGCCGCCGCCGGCGCAGCATGTAGACGTACGCGGCGCCGAGCAGCGCCACGACCAGGAGCAGGAGCAACCACCAGGGACTGGACAGCATCGACCTACCCCACCCCCGCCGCGAGGCCGCGGCGGCGTTGTGCGACGAACTTGACGGTGTCGGCGATCCACTCCCGATCCGTGCGCAACGTCAGGATCGCGCCGCCACAGCTGCGCAGGGTGCGGTGGACCCGCTGCTGGTGTGCGCGCGCCGCGGCCGCGAAGTCGCGCCGGAGGTCGTCGGTGATCGTCACGTCGTGGGTCTCCCCGGACTCCGCGTCGGCCAGGGTGACCTCCCCGATCGCCGGGAGGTCGAGATCGCGCGGGTCGAGGACCTCGACCGCGAGGAGTTCGTGGTGTGCGCCGATGGCGCGCAGCGAGCGCTCCCAGTCGATGGGGCCGAGGAAGTCACTGATGACGACGGCGAGGCCGCGACGGCGCTGGGGCCGTCGGAGCGCCTCGATCCCCGCCTTCAGGTCACCCCGGACGCCGGGCGAGCTGCGTCGCGTGGTGGCGATGGTCTTGAGGAGGTTCTGGGCGTGCGCGCGCCCGGCACGGGCCGGTACCCGCACCACGTCGTCACCGGTCACCACCAGCGCGCCGTGCCGGTTGCCACCGCCGGTCGTGAGGTGGACCAGAGCCGCGGCCGCGGCGACGGCCAGGTCGCGCTTGGTGCAGTCGACGGTGCCGAAGTCGAGGCTGGCCGAGGCGTCGACGACGAGCCAGGTCTCGAGTTCCCGGTCGGCGATCATCTGCCGGACATGCGGCTGGGTCGTGCGTGCGGTGACCGACCACTCCATCCGCCGGACGTCGTCGCCCGGCTGATAGGCCCGCGCCTCCCCCGGCTCCGAACCCGGCCCTGGGATCAGACCCAGGTGCTCGCCCTGGAGCACGCCGTCGAGTTTGCGCCGCACGGTGAGCTCGAGCATCTTCAGCGCCGCTGTCAGCTGCGCCTCGTCGAGCAGCCCGGCGCCGAGACGCGGTAGGTCCCGATTAGCCGCCATACTGAGGTGAATTCCGGTTCGCCGGGGCCGAATTCGGGTCCATCGGACCGGCGGACTGCGGGACCTGCTGTCCCGCATACCCATTCGGCCCGTGTCCGGGATTGGGCGCCTGCTGCTGTCCGGCCGGGTACTGCCCCTGCGGCACCGGCTGCGCGCCGACCTGCGGCAGTCCGACGGTCTGCAGGACGCGGGCGATGACCTGGTCGGCATCGATCTCGTCGGCCAGTGCGTCGTAGGACAGCACGAGGCGGTGCCGCAGCACGTCGGGCATGATCTCGACGACGTCCTGCGGGATCACGTAGTCGCGTCCGCGGACCAGCGCCAGGGCGCGGGCCGCGGCCACGATGCCCAGCGTCGCACGAGGCGACGCGCCGTAGGACAGCCACGACGCGACGTCGTTCAGGCCCAGCTCGGCCGGCCGGCGGGTGGCGTTGATGACCCGTACGACGTAGTCGACGAGCGCGTGGTGGACGAAGACGTTCGCCGCGGTCCGCTGCAGGCGCAGCATCGCGGCGGGGTCGAGGACCTGGGAGGCGGTCGGCGGGACGTTGCCCATCCGATAGACGATCTCGCGCTCCTCCTCCACCGACGGGTAGTCGACGAGGACCTTGAACAGGAAGCGGTCCCGCTGCGCCTCGGGCAGCGGGTAGACACCCTCGTTCTCGATCGGGTTCTGCGTCGCCATGACCAGGAACGGATCCGGCATCGAGTACGTCTTGCCGCCGATCGAGACGTGCCGCTCGGCCATCACCTCGAGCAGCGCCGACTGCACCTTCGCGGGTGCGCGGTTGATCTCGTCGGCGAGAAGGAAGTTCGCGACCACCGGGCCGAGCTCGGTGTCGAACTCCTCGCGGCCCTGACGGTAGATACGCGTACCGATCAGGTCGGTGGGCACGAGGTCAGGGGTGAACTGCACTCGCGAGAACGACCCGCCGACGACGCGGGCGAACGTCTCGACAGCGAGCGTCTTCGCGACACCCGGCACGCCCTCGAGCAAGATGTGTCCGCGCGCGAGGAGACCGACGAGAATGCGCTCGACGAGCTGATCCTGGCCGACGATGACGCGCTTGACCTCGTAGATGGCCCGCTCGAGCAGGGCGACGTCGGCCTCGCTCAGCACCGAGCCGTCCGCTCCTGCCGCCGCGGGATCCCCCGTGGCCGCCTTGCCGAGGGAGTGCGATTCGGTCAACCCGTGCTCCTGTTCCTCTGAACTGCTGTTCCGTCGAACCGCGAGGGCCCACGGGCGGCGCGAACGCGCAGCGCGCAGGCGTCGACCCCGCGTGTCTGTGCCAGCCTAGCCGTGCCGGCTGAAAAGGTGCCAAGAAGACTCGGCGGGTGTCGGTCGTTCACAGCGCCGCCGGAACCACCACGCCTCAGAGCAGACGGACCACGTTCGGCATCGCACCGTTGGTGCGCAGCGGGGACACCTTGACCACGTCACCCGACTGCGGTGCCTCGACCATCTTGTTGTCGCCGAGGTACAGCGCGACGTGCGCACTCGCGTTGGGGCCGTAGAAGATCATGTCGCCGCGTCGCATCTGTGACAGCGGGAACTGCGGCCCCGAGGTGTACTGGTAACCGGTGTAGTGCGGCAGTTCGATTCCGACGCCGGCGAACGCGTAGATCATCAGGCCGGAGCAGTCGAAACCGATCTTGTTGTAGTCGCCGTAGCTGTCGGCCACACCGCCGTCGCGGATTCCCTGCGTCGGGCCGTTCGCGTCGCCACCGCCCCAGGCGTAGGGCACGTTCAGCTGCGAGAGCGCACGGTTGACGGCGATCTCGACGGCTTGCGGACCGCGCAGCCCGGGTCGGACGACGCCGCCCCCGCCCCCGCCGCCGGAGGAACTGCCGAACAGAGAGCCGAGGCTTCCCGAACCCAGTCGCGCACTGAGGGTGTCGCCACCGCTGCTGCCGGTGATGTCCGCACCGCCGATGCCGAGCTCGTTCAGCAACTCGGACTGGGGCAACTGCTGCTGCCCGACCAGGCCGGCGAGGATCGACGAACCGACGTCGATGGCGAGGCGCGCGGCGGCCTCCGCCGCGACGGCCAGTGCCTGGTTGTCGGTGGCGGGCGTGGCCGGCAGCGCCTTGAGCGCCCCTTCGGCCGACGGGTCCGTCGGGAAAAGGTTCGAGAGCAGATCGCTCGCCGACGGCCCCTCGACCGTCTTCTTCGGCACGTATCCGCGAATCGTGTTGAGGCGCTTCTGGACCCGGTCGCGTTCCCCGATCAGCGTGGCCTTGCGCTTCTGCTGCGAAGCGATGGCGGCCTTCGCCTCGGTGACCGCTGCCATGGCGTCGGTCTTGCGCTGTTCGGCGCTCTTGGCCGCGAACGACGCCTGCCGGCGGGTGGCCTCGACGGCGGCGAGTCGGTTGGCCTTCTGGTTGCGGGCCACCTGCAACCGCCGGATCATCTCCTGCTGCTTCTTGCCGACCTGATCGATCAGCTTCATGCGGTCGAGGACGCCCTGCGGGTCTTCGGAGGCGACGTAGTTCGACATCGAACCCTGCTCGGGCCCCTGCTGGTACGCCAGGCGGGCGAACCGGTCGAACTCCTTCTGCGCGTCGACGACGGCCTTGCTCGATCGGTCGAGTTCGGTACGTGCTCCACGCGCGGCCACCGTGGCGAGGCGCTGCTGCGCGAGCGAGTTCTGGAAGTCGACGATCGATCGGTTCACGTTCTCCTGGCGGGACGCGAGCGCCTGGTCGAGGTCGGCGATGTCCTGGTTGACCGTCGCGATCCGGTTGATCAGACCGGAGATGGGCGACTCGGGCGTCTTCTTGGGCGCCGCGTCGGCATGACCCGCGCCGACCGCGCAGACGAGTACGACAGCAAGGGCCGCCGAGACGCGCGCCGGCCATGACGCACCAGTTCTTCCTCGCCTCACCTGGAACTCCTCGCGATTCGCGGGGATCTTCCGATCCCCGGTCCGGCGACCGTCCGGGGTGTCTGAACCCGCGGCGATCACGCACTGCACTTCCGCCACATCGGACCCTGTAGAGAACACAGGCATCACACGCGACATCAGAACCGTACGTCACATCAACCACACGAGAAAACCGTGTTCGCGAATTACAAAGGCGTGATTACCTGCGAAAATGCCGTGAACTGGCGAAAGATCGAACGGTCGTCAAGGTCTCGAATTGGCAACAGACCGGAAGACACGCCGAGAAGGGTCCCCGCCGCGCGAGAACAAGGTGCCAGGAGCCGGGCCCACCCGCCGCATCGCCGGCCGGCCGAGTCGGCCCTGGCCTGCGTACTACCGGCCGGAAGCGGTCGGTTCGCGACGTGATGCCGACGAGTCATCCGACTCCGCGGCAGTGGCCTGCACGGGTCCCAGTGGACCGACGGCCAGGTTCTTGCGGGTGCGGACCTGCCGCAGCCGGGCGAGCACGGCTCCGCCCGCGACGACCAGGATCAGCAGGAGGCCCACGATCGTCCAGTCCACGTTGGGACCGGTCATCGTGTCGATCATCTGTCGCGCCGCACCCGCGGGGTCGGTGAGGGTCAGGCCGTCGGTGGCCTGTTCCTGCACCACCCGGCTGAACTCCGGCGACGAGCTGCCGACCGAGTTGGGGCCGAGCACGATGACGGTGCCGCCGACCTGTTCCTGCAACTGGTTCGCGACGTCACGGTAGAGAGTGAACCGGGGCTGGACCTGGTCGATGACCACGAAGCTGACGTCATGACCCTTCGACTGGGCGTATTCGACGACCTCGAGCATGCCGGGCAACTGTTCGGGCGTCGCCCCCGCCACGCCGTCGTCGGCGATGTCCCGCGACAGCTCACCCATGTCGACCCCGACGAGTCCGGTGAGTTCGTTGTTCTCCGCGGGAGCTGCCAGCACCAGCGTCGTCGCCTGCGGACCCATCCGCCACCCCTACCTCTCGAGATCACCCGGGGTTGCGTGCACGTTGACGGGCGGTATCGCGCCGGCGTCGAGTGTCTCCTCGCCGAACCCCGCCCTGCACCGTACGACACAATGGACTCGTCTGGGTATTCCGGTGTCGGCAGGTCCGATCCGGCGTGTCCCGGCCCGAGCTTGGTAACAGTACGCTCGTACTGTTAGACTGGACGACGTTGTCGCGGGTGGCCCTCGCGGACATCCGATGGTGCCGGCGCAGCCCGCCGGTGCAGAACGTCAGCCGGTGCGGCACGACTGCGCCGGATCGACCAGCCCCGCCCGACCGCAAGTGGATCATCGAGTAATCGCCGGCGCAGCCCGCCGGCACACGAGGAGAGTGGATTTAGACGTGAGTATCAATTCCTTCGGCGCCCGCGGCACGCTGGACGTCGGTGACAACAGCTACGAGATCTACCGTCTGAACGCCGTCGAGGGCACCGCCAAGCTCCCCTACGCTCTGAAGGTCCTCGCCGAGAACCTCCTGCGCACCGAGGACGGCGCGAACATCACCAAGGAGCACATCGAGGCCCTGGCGAACTGGGACCCGAACGCCGAACCGAGCGTCGAGATCCAGTTCACGCCTGCCCGCGTGATCATGCAGGACTTCACCGGCGTGCCCTGCATCGTCGACCTCACGACCATGCGCGACGCCGTCAAGGAACTCGGCGGCGACCCGGACAAGGTCAACCCGCTCGCACCGGCCGAGATGGTCATCGACCACTCCGTCATCATCGAGGCCTTCGGCAATGCCCAGGCGTTCGAGCGCAACGTCGAGATCGAGTACCAGCGCAACGAGGAGCGCTACAAGTTCCTCCGCTGGGGTCAGGGTGCCTTCGACGACTTCCGCGTCGTGCCGCCGGGCACCGGCATCGTGCACCAGGTCAACATCGAGCACCTCGCGCGCTCGGTGATGGTCCGTGACGGCGTCGCCTACCCCGACACCTGCATCGGCACCGACTCGCACACCACGATGGAGAACGGCCTCGGCGTCCTGGGCTGGGGCGTCGGCGGCATCGAGGCCGAGGCCGCGATGCTCGGTCAACCGGTCTCCATGCTCATCCCCCGCGTCGTCGGCTTCAAGCTCACCGGCGCGACCAAGCCGGGCGTCACCGCGACCGACGTGGTCCTCACCATCACCGAGATGCTGCGCAAGCACGGCGTGGTCGGCAAGTTCGTCGAGTTCTACGGCAACGGTGTCGGCGAGGTCCCGCTCGCCAACCGCGCCACCATCGGCAACATGAGCCCCGAGTTTGGCTCGACCTGCGCGATGTTCCCGATCGACGGCGAGACCGTCAACTACCTCCGACTCACCGGGCGCAGCGAGGAGACGCTCGCGCTCGTCGAGGCCTATGCCAAGGAACAGGGCATGTGGCTGGAGAAGGACGCCGAGGAGGCCGTGTACTCGGAGTACCTCGAGCTCGACCTGGCCGACGTCGTCCCGTCGATCGCTGGCCCGAAGCGTCCGCAGGACCGCATCGAGCTGTGGGACGCGAAGAACGCGTTCCGCAAGGACATCCACAACTACGTCGAGAACGGCAACTCCGCTCCGCAGACCAAGCTGGACGAGGCGGTCGAGGAAACCTTCCCGGCGTCCGACCCCGCGACCCTGTCCTTCGCCGACGACGACGCCGAGCCGCTGCACTCGGCCGCCAACGGCGCCGAGGGTCGGCCGACCAATCCGGTCCGGGTGGATTCCGAGGAACGAGGATCGATGATCCTCGACCACGGGATCGTGACGATCGCTTCGATCACCAGCTGCACCAACACCTCCAACCCGTCGGTCATGCTCGGCGCGGCACTCCTGGCCAAGAAGGCCGTGGAGAAGGGCCTGTCGTCCAAGCCGTGGGTCAAGACGTCGATGGCACCGGGCTCGCAGGTCGTCACCGGCTACTACGACAAGTCCGGTCTCTGGCCGTACCTGGAGAAGCTCGGCTTCTACCTCGTCGGCTACGGCTGCACCACGTGCATCGGCAATTCCGGCCCGCTGCCGGAGGAGATCTCGAAGGCGATCAACGACAACGACCTCACCGCCACCGCGGTGCTGTCGGGCAACCGCAACTTCGAGGGTCGCATCAACCCCGACGTGAAGATGAACTACCTCGCGTCGCCGCCGCTGGTCATCGCCTATGCCCTGGCCGGCACGATGGACTTCGACTTCGAGACCGACGCGCTGGGCAAGGACACCGACGGCAACGACGTGTTCCTCAAGGACATCTGGCCGACCAACGAGGAGATCGAGGCGACCATCGCCTCGTCGATCTCGCCGGAGCAGTACGCCTCGGACTACGCCGACGTCTTCAAGGGTGACGAGCGCTGGCAGAACCTGCCGACCCCGTCGGGCAAGACCTTCGAGTGGGACGACGAGTCCACATACGTGCGCAAGCCTCCGTACTTCGAGGGCATGCAGCGTGAGCCGTCGCCCGTCTCCGACATCAAGGGCGCACGCGTGCTCGCGAAGCTCGGCGACTCGGTGACCACCGACCACATCTCCCCCGCGTCGACGATCAAGCCCGGCACCCCCGCCGCGCAGTACCTCGATGCCAACGGGGTGGCCCGCAAGGACTACAACTCGCTGGGCGCCCGCCGCGGCAATCACGAGGTGATGATCCGGTCGACCTTCGGCAACATTCGCCTGCAGAACCAGCTGCTCGACGGTGTGACCGGCGGTTACACCCGCGACTTCACCCAGGAGGGTGCACCGCAGTCGTTCATCTACGACGCCGCGCAGAACTACGCCGAGCAGAACATCCCGCTCGTCGTGCTCGGCGGCAAGGAGTACGGCACCGGATCGTCGCGTGACTGGGCGGCCAAGGGCACCAGCCTCCTCGGCGTGAAGGCCGTCATCACCGAGAGCTTCGAGCGCATCCACCGCTCGAACCTCATCGGCATGGGCGTCATCCCGCTGCAGTTCCCCGAGGGCGAGTCGCACAAGTCGCTGGGCCTCGACGGCACCGAGACCTACGACATCGCGGGCATCGAGGAGCTCAACAACGGGACGACGCCGTCGACCGTGCACGTCACCGCCACCAAGGAAGACGGCTCGACGGTGGAGTTCGATGCCAAGGTCCGCATCGACACCCCGGGTGAGGCCGACTACTACCGCAACGGAGGCATCCTGCAGTACGTGCTGCGCAACATGATCAAGAGCTGACAGGAGGCACTCGACGTGCCCAAGGTCAGCGATGACCGGCTTGCCGCGCGTCGTCGGGAGATTCTCGACGGCGCGCGGCATTGCTTCGCGGAGTACGGATACGACGGCGCGACCGTCAAACGGATCGAAGAGTCCACCGGCTTGTCCCGGGGTGCGATCTTCCACCATTACCGGGACAAAGAGGCGCTGTTCCTCGCGCTCGCGCGGGAAGATGCCGAGCGCATGGCCGACGTGGCGGCCGAGCAGGGCCTGGTGCAGGTCATGCGCGACATGCTCACGCGGCCCCAGGATTTCGACTGGCTCGGCACGCGCTTGGAGATCGCGCGGAAACTACGGACGGACAACGGATTCCGCGCGGAGTGGGTGTCCTACGCGGCCGAGGTCGAGCAGGCGACACTCAGCCGGCTGGAGCGGGGTCGGCAGGCGGGGCGCCTGCGCGACGACGTCCCGACCGACGTTCTGCTCAACTACCTCGACCTCGTGCTCGACGGCCTGATCACGCGGTTGGCCACCGGCCAGCCCACCGACGATCTGCACGCGGTGCTCGACCTCGTCGAGGAGTCTGTGCGCGCGCACGACTGACCTCAGTCCGGGGCCAGCAGGGACACGACCTCGTCGATCGAACGGTTCGCCGACAACCGGTAGGCCCGCACCGCCTCATCGCCGGTCAGCTGGACGACGGGATCGCCTCTCGTCGTCCAGCGTGGCGATCCGGCCACCCCTGACCCCATCGGCCGCAGCTCCGGCACCGGCAAACGGGGGTCGTTCGGGACCGGCGTGAGTCCCTGCACCTGTCGCATACGCAGTCCGACGGCCGCGACCAGCCAGCACTCGGCGACGCCGACGGGTCGGATCGACGACAGGACCTGATTCGCCCCGTCGAAGGTCATGGTCATGGTGTCGGCGCGCTGTACCCGCCACATCGAGCCGACCAGGTCGAACCGTGCCATCCGGTCGTTGTGCAGATCGAACTCCACACCGAAGCCGCGCAGCGCCGCGGTGCACTGGACGGTCAGATACCTTGTCGCCGAACCGCGTTCGCGACGACGCTCGTCCTCCTCGCGTCGCCGATCACCGATCGGGCGGTACTCGCGTTCGAGGGCGCCCCGGTCCGCCGCGGCCCCCTCGGCGAGGCGCCGATGCAGCCACGCCGGGTCGATCTGCAGGAAGTACCGGTAATGAATCCGGCACGGTACGTCGTCCGCGGTCACCGGTCCGTCCCCGACGAGCATCTGCACACCGTGGTCGGCCGACCAGACGGCGGCGACCCGGCCGTCGACGTCGGCCACCCAGGACCGGCCCCGAGAACGGATTTCGGGCGCCGCCGCGGCGAGAACGACACTCAGCGCCGTACCCGGCTCCACCAGGAGTGAATGTGCGTGGGAAGCGACGTCATCCCCCATCGCCACGCTGTCGCGGTCCACCTCGATCTGCAGCGCAGCCGTCACACCCCGGAGCCTAACGTCCCGCGGCGCCGGCCGACTCGCCGACCGCGCACCGCGGTTGCCGGGCCGGATCAAGCCGGCCGTGATCCATCCCACATAGTTGCTGCCGCTAAGGAGTTCCTAACCTTACTTAGCTCACGCTAAGGTTCCCGGGTGAAACTCGACAAACCCGGTCCCGCCGTCTCTCGCCGGACCCTCATGCGCTCCGCGGCCGGCGTCGGCGCCCTCGCCGCGCTCGGCGCGACCGTCACCCCGGCGCAGGCGGCACCGGGGCAGACCGCGATCGTCATCGGCACCGGCTTCGGCGGCGCGGTGGCGGCACGTCGCCTCGGCGAGGCCGGATACACGACAACGGTTTTCGAGCGCGGGCGCCGGTGGCCGATCCGGCCGGACGGCAACACCTTCGCCACGACGACCACCCCGGACAAGCGCGCCGCGTGGTTCGGCAGCCCCGCCGGCGCGAGCGCAGCGAGCGGCATCCCGGTCGAGCCGTACCCCGGCGTGCTCGACCACGTGATGGGCAACGGCGTCGAGGCCGTGTACGGCGCAGGCGTCGGCGGTGGGTCGCTCGTGTTCGGCTCCTTCACGCCCGTCCCCCGCCGACAGGACTTCGAGCACATCTTCCCGGCGGCCGCCGACTACGCGCAGCTCGCCCAGACCTACTTCCCGCGCGCGAAGGCCGGGCTCGGCGTCTCGCCGCTGCCCGCGGACATCCTCGCGCATCCCAAGTACGTCGGAGCACGGTCCTGGCTGAAGGTGATCCAGCGCTACGGCGCGTCACCGCACTTCTTCGACTTCGCCATCGACTGGGACATCGTCCGCGACGAACTGGCCGGCCGGGCCACCCCGTCGGTGACCGCGGGCGAACTGAGCTATGGCGTCAACAGCGGCGCCAAGAAGTCTCTCGATCGCAGCTACCTCCTCGCCGCCGAACGGACCGGCAACGTCACCGTCAAGCCGATGCACGAGGTCTTCGACATCCGGCCTCGCTCGCGCCGCGCCGGATTCGTCGTCACCGCACGGGTTCTCGACGAGCAGGGCCGCACGGTACGCACCGTGACCACCGAGGCCGATCACCTCTTCATGGCCGCGGGCTCCTTCCACACCACCCGGTTGCTCGTCGAGGCGCGCGCGCAGGGGCGCCTGCCGCGACTGTCACCGCGCATCGGTGACGGCTTCGGCGTGAACGGCGACTTCCTCACCATCCGGGCGAACCCCCGCGAGGATTTCGGCGCCGTCCAAGGCGGACCGGGTTACGCACGGATCTACGAGGACAACCTGCCCGGCGGACCGGTCTCGATGGTCTATCAGGCCACCCCGCTGCCGGCACCGCTCGGCAAGGCAGCGACCACCCACCTCGTTCAGGCCCACACCGACGAGCGCGGCACGATCGACTACGACCATCGCACCCGGCGGGCGCAGCTGAACTACCCCCACCCCGCCGACCGCAACGACCTCGACCGCCGCAGCAACGCCTTCATCAGACGTTTCCACGAGCGCACCGAGGGCCGTTTCGGCTTCGCCGCCAACGGAACCCACGTGTCGTCTCGCGCGCTCGGATTCGGTTCCGCGAGTACCTATCACGGGCTCGGCGGCGTCGTCATGGGTGCCGCGGCCGACTCTGACGGCGGCATCCGGGGCTACGACAACCTGTGGGTCGTCGACGGTTCCTTCGTCCCCGGGGCAGTCGGCCTGGTGAATCCCGCGCTGACGATCACCGCGCTCGCGGAGCGAACCATGGACAGGTTTCTCGCGACGCACTGAGGAACTGCGAAATCGGACACGACGCTAGGGTACTGTGACTCGCAACACCCCGAACGAGCGTTAGATACGTTCGTTCGGGGTGGCCATCCCCTTCGTCACGAGGAGCGTCACTCTTGTTTCCTGGAGTCTTCGCGAAATCCACCCCCGACAAGCCGGCCGTCATCCGGGCCGCCACCGGCGAGGTACTGACCTACCGACAACTGGACGAGAACTCGACCCGGCTCGCCAACTACCTCGACTCCCTCGGACTCCGGCGCGGCGACAACATCGCCGTGGTCTCCGCCAACGACTTCCACGTCTTCGAGGTGTACTGGGCGGCCCTGCGCAGCGGTCTGTACGTGACCGCGGTCAACCACCACCTCACCGCGGCGGAGACCAACTACATTCTCTCCGACTGCAACGCGCAGGTCCTGTTCGCCGGCGCCTCGGTCGTCGAGGCCGTGTCGGCCGCCGGCGAGATCGAGGCCCTCGCCGGCCCGGGTCGCCGCATCGTGTGGGGTGGCGATCTCGACGGCTTCGAGAGTTACGACAAGGTCCTGGCCAATGCGTCGGCAGAGCCCCGCACCGACCAGCCGCGCGGCACCGACATGCTCTACTCCTCCGGGACCACCGGCCGTCCGAAGGGCATCAAGACACCGATGCCCGAAGGGCAGGTCGACGAGGTGCCCGACGCCTACACCGCGATCTTCGCGCCCATGTACGGCTACGACGACTCCGCGGTCTACCTGTCCCCCGCACCGCTGTATCACGCAGCGCCGCTGCGCTATTGCGGGATGACCAACTCGGTCGGCGGGACCGTGGTCATGATGGACCGGTTCGATCCCGAAGCGGCCCTCGCCGCCATCGAGAAGTATCGCGTGACCCACAGCCAGTGGGTGCCCACCATGTTCATCCGGATGCTCAAGCTGCCCGCCGACGTCCGCTCGAAGTACGACGTCGGCAGCATGAAGATCGCCGTCCACGCGGCCGCGCCCTGCCCCGTCGAGGTGAAGCGGGCGATGATCGAGTGGTGGGGCCCGGTCATCCACGAGTACTACGCATCGACCGAGGCCGCCGGCGCGACGTTCATCGGCCCGCAGGAGGCGCTCGATCATCCCGGCTCGGTGGGCAAGCCGCTGCTCGGCGTGGTCCACATCTGCGACGAGGACGGCAAGGAACTCCCGATCGGTGAGGTCGGCCAGGTCTTCTTCGAACGCGAGGACGTGGCGTTCCAGTACCACAACGACCCGGACAAGACCCGCAAGGCCCAGCACCCCGAACACGAGAACTGGTCCACCACAGGGGATGTCGGGTACGTCGACGACGAGGGATATCTGTATCTGACCGACCGCAAGGCGTTCATGATCATCTCCGGCGGCGTCAACATCTACCCGCAGGAGGCCGAGAACGTCCTCATCAATCACCCGGCGGTGTTCGACGTCGCGGTGATCGGTGTCCCCGACCCCGACCTCGGCGAGGTCGCGAAGGCCTGCGTGCAGCTGGCCGACGGCCACGAACCCACCGATCGGCTCGCCGAGCAGCTGATCGCGTTCACCACCGAGAACATCGCGGCCTACAAGGCGCCCCGGTCGGTCGACTTCGTCGACGACCTGCCGCGCACGCCCACCGGGAAGCTCGTGAAAGGCGATCTGCGCAAGCGGTATTGGCCGGAGACACCAAGCCCGTCAGCTGGCTGAGCCGCCCGACCGCTGGTTGAGCCGGCGCCGAGCGGAGCAAGGAGCCGAGTCGAAGCCACCTGGTGACCCGACCGCTCGTCCAGACCACAGCCCTCTGACGCCGGACATTAGCTTACGCTAAGCTAACTCGAACTGAGTTGTCCGTTGGGTCGGACTCCGGCCAATCGACCGGTGCCGCACGACGTTCGGGGCTGGGAGTGCAGGGTTTGGACACACGTGTGGGGGACGCAACCTCACCGGTCGGCCACCGAACGGTGGCCGACCTCCTCGTCGCGCGACTCGTCGACGCCGGGGTGCGGACCGTCTTCGGCGTTCACGGCGCCAACATCGAAGACGTCTTCGATGCGGCGGTGCGGCACCCGCTGCTCACCCCGGTCGTCGCGAAACACGAGTTCGGTGCCGGCGCGATGGCCGATGGGCACGCACGGCTCACCGCCGAGCCGACCGCGGTCCTGACGACGTCGGGTGGCGGTGCGCTGAACGTCATTCCGGCGCTGGGCGAGGCCTATGACAGCCGCGTACCCGTGCTCGCCGTGATCGGTTTGGCGCCGACCGCCGCGGTGGGGCGCGGTGGCTTCCAGGACATGCTCGACCCGCCGGACACCGTGGACCTGCGTGCCGTGGTGTCCGGCGTCGTCGGATTCTGCGGGTTCGTCGACGAGCCGGCTCGTCTCGATCAGGTCCTCGACGAGGCGTTCGCCACCCTCGCACGAGGTCTGCCGGCCGCGGTGATCCTGCCCAAAGACGTGCAGTCCTCACCCGGGTACGCCACACCGTCGCGTTCGGGCCCACCGACCGAACTCCGGTCGGTGCCCCCGGCGGTCGTCGACGAACTCGCCGACCGACTCGTCGGGGTGGCGCGCGACGGCGGGTCGGTGTGCATCTGGGCGGGCGAGGAGGCATCCCGGCTCGGATTGCACGGTGCCGTACAGGATCTCGCGGAGCTTCTCGGCGCCGGGGTCGTGGTCTCACCGGGCGGTCGCGACATCGGGCGCGGGTCCTGCTCCGGCGTCACCGGGGTGATGGGGCACCCGTCGGCCCATCGGGCCGTGCGGGAATCACAGCTGATCCTGGTGATCGGCTGCCGCATGTCGATGACCGATCGCGCCGGCCTCGACGACGCCCTCGCGGCGATCCCGGTCGCGCATCTCGGCAGCGCGCCGCCGCGCACCCCGGCCGACGTCGAGCACATCGGGACGGCACGTCTCACCGAGACCATCGGTGCGCTCCAGCGGTCGCTCGCCGACCGGCTCCCCGAACGCCGCCCACCCCGGGTCCACCCGCTCGACCACCTGTCCGTCGCACCCTCGGCTCACGCCCTCGGGATGCGCGACGTGCTTGTCACCATCGGCGCCGCCCTGCCCGCGGGGTGCGCGGTGTTCGCCGACGCCGGGAACACCGGCGCGGCGGCGATCCACCATCTCCCGTTCGGCGACGGGCGGTTCGTCGTCGCATTGGGCATGGGCGGGATGGGATGGGGCATCGCGGCGGGGATCGGGTCCGCGATCGCCGCGCGGGACATCCGTCCGGGCGGTCGGGTCGTCGTCATCGCCGGTGACGGCTCGTTCCTCATGCACGGCATGGAGATCCACACCGCGATCGAACACGATGCGCCGATCACCCTCATCGTGCTCAACAACGACGCACACGGCATGTGCGTCACGCGGGAGGCACGATTCTTCCCCGGCGCGCCGAGCGTCAACCGGTTCCGCCACACCGACATCGCGGGTGGGCTGGCCGCCATGTTCGCCGGCCTTCCGGTGCGCACCGCCGGCGATCTCCTCACCCTGCGCTCGGCATGCGACGAACTGTTCTCGCACACCGGACCGAATTGCCTCGTCGTGGATGTGGATCCCGACGAGGAACCCCCGTTCGCCCCACTGATCTCGAGAGGTACCCCATGACCACGCACTCCTCCGCGCTGTCCGATCTCGGGGACACCGCGGCCACGCTCGACGGCGTGGTCCGGGTGGAGACCCACCCCCGTTCCGCCAACACGGCACTCGTCGTCGACAAGGTCCGCTCGGTGTATCCCCATCACCAGGTGTTCGGCGACTTCTGCCCCGTGCAGGGCTACGTCGACGCACCGCCGCGCGAACTGTACGAATGGCTGGCCGACACGCGCTCGCTCGAGGAATGGACCTACAGCACACGAGGTTTCGAGCCGACCGGGGAACCGGACCTGTGGGTCGGATACGACCGCCTGAACGAGGACACCAAGATCTACGTCCGGACCGTGGCGAACGCCGACGCGATGACCGTCGACTACCACTGTGCCTGGGATCAGGGAAAACACCTCTGGATGATCTACCTGATGCGCGTCGTCGACGCGCAACTCGTTCTCGACCGTCCGGGTTCGGTGGTCCTGTGGAACAACTGCCACCACCCGTTCTACGACGAGAACCCCTTTCCCGATACCGCCCCGGCCGGCCGGGAGGAGTGGGTTGGCGACCTGTGGGACATGTTCGGTGCCGGACATCAGATCGAACTCGACAACCTCACCGCCATCGCCGAACACCGCCATCGCCACGGACTTCCGCTGACCCCCGAATGGATGCGCTCATGACCGCCGACGCCCCCGCCGTCTCGCTCGCCGACCTCGCCACCTACCGCCCGGCCGCCCGGGTGCCGGCGGAGTTCTTCGCGCAGTACGCCGAGGACGACGAACTCGCCGGCAACGTCATGTTCCGGGCTCCGTCCTTCCGCCACCACGCGGCCGACGGTGAGACGTCGGCGGACATGATCGTCGCCGCCGCACGGCGTCTCGTCGAGCGCCACGGCGACGGATATCTCGACGACGTGGACGTCGTGCTCACCCACAGCCAGCTGCCGGAGGTCCCGGTCCGCGGGTGTGTCGGCGAGGTCGCACACCGCCTCGGCCTCGCCCCGCGAACCGTGCTCGACGTGCACAACGGCGGCTGTGCGGCCTTCGTCCACCTCATCGAGATCGCCGGTGCGCTTCTGCGCGCGAACGGAGGCCGCAAGGCCCTGATCGCGCTGGCGCAGAACAGCGCCGGACAGATCTTCACCCAGGAGCAGGTACGGGTGAAGGCGCAGGCCGCGATACCCGGTGACGGCGCGGCCGTGGCGATCCTGGCCCTCGGCGACGCGGGTAACCCGGTGCTGGGGACCGAATGCCGGTCCTTCGGCCAGTTCTCGGCGGACATGACCGCCGTCGCACAGCCGGAACGCAAGTACTGGGAGGCGGGCCCGGGTCAGATCCATGTCGGCTTCACCGAGGCCAAGATCGCGAAAGTACTCGCCCGCGGGAACCGGATGGTCCCGGAAGTGGCTGCAACGCTTGCACATCGAATCGGGGTACGTCCGTCCGACCTGGACCTGCTCGTCACCAACCAGCCCAACCGGATCTTCCTGCGCAACTGGCGCGAGGCCCTCGAACTGCCCGAGTCGCGACACCCGGACACGTTCGACGACTGCGGGAACCTGTTCGCGGTCGGGATTCCGATGACTCTGGACGCGGCGATCGACGACGGGCGCGTGCGTCCCGGTGACATCGTGATGATGTCGGCGTTCGCCCATGCCGGCGACTTCGCCGCTGCCGGAGCGATCCGGTGGAGTGGGCGTTCGTGACGGTTCTGCTGCCGGCTCCGGCAACCGAGCGCGCCACGGACCTCGCCGGCGTGCGCACCGACGTCGTCGTGCGATGCGACCGGAACGAGTCCGCCTATCCCCCGTTGCCCGCGGTCGTGTCCGCGCTGCGCGACACGGCAGCATCGGCCCACCGCTACCCGTCGTTTCGTCCCGACGGTCTGCGCGCGACGATCGCCGAGCACACCGGTGTCGAGGCAGCGCACATCAGCGTCGGCGCCGGGGCGACGGCCGTACTCTCCGCGATCCTGCAGGACTCGGCTGCACGGGCCCGGGCCAGGGGTCGTACCGGACCGCGGATCGTCACCCCCGCACCGACATTCGAGGGTTTCGCGCTGCTCGCCGAGATGATCGGGCTCGGGATCGACACGACCCCGCTGTTCGACGACGGGCGTCCCGATGTCGGTGCGCTCGCCGCGGCCGCGGGTCCGGACACCGCGGCCGTCATCGTCTGCAGCCCGCACAACCCGACCGGATCGGTCCTCTCCGACGCGGAGATTCGTGAACTGCTCACGGCTGTCGACCCGGCGATCCCGGTGATCCTCGACCAGGCGTACGTCGAGTACTGCCGGAACGCACCCGATGTCCGGACGCTGGTCGACGAGTACCCCAACCTGATCGCGGTGCGAAGCCTCTCCAAGGCCCACGGTCTCGCGGGACTGCGGGTCGGATATGCGATCGGGTCGGCGACGTCCGTCTGCGGTGCCCGCCGTCACGAGGTCCCCTTCTCGATCACCGCGGCCGCCGAACACGCTGCGCCAGTGGCACTTGCCGCGTCCGACGAGCTGGCCGGACGGGTCACGGCGATGCGCCGCGAACGCGATCGAATCGCCGACGCGCTGCGCGACTCGGGCCACCCGGCGCTGCCGAGCGAGGCGAATTTCGTGTTCGTGCCGGGCCCCGACGGCATCGAGTTCGGGCGGCGACTGCGGGACGCGGGGGTCGTCGGCCGGGAGTTCGCCGGACACGGTCACCGGCTGACGGTGCCCGACCGCGCCGGGACCGATCGGCTCATCGAGGCGATCAGGCGAGCTCGATGAGCTCCTGATACTCCTCGCTCCAGTGGTCCTCGGTGCCGTCGGGCAACAGGATCACGCGCTGCGGATCGAGCGCGGCGGCGGCGCCCGGATCGTGCGTCACCAGGACGACGGCCCCGGTGTAGCTGCGCAGGGCGTCGAGGACCTGTTCGCGCGAGATCGGGTCGAGGTTGTTGGTCGGCTCGTCGAGGAGCAACACGTTCGCCGCCGAGGACACCAGCCCGGCCAGCGTGAGCCGGGTCTTCTCACCGCCGGACAGCGTGCCGGCCGGCTGATCGAGCTGGGCGCCGCTGAACATGAACGCGCCCAACAGGCCTCGGAGGTCCTGCTCGCCCGCGTCGGGTGCCGCGTGCCGGATGTTCTCCCACACCGACGCCCGGTCGTCGAGGGTGTCGTGTTCCTGCGCGAAGTAGCCGATCTTCAGACCGAATCCCGGCTCGATCGACCCTGTGTCCGGCTTCTCCACTCCGGCAAGCATTCTCAGCAGCGTCGTCTTGCCCGCGCCGTTGAGGCCGAGGACGACTACGCGACTGCCCTTGTCGATCGCGAGGTCCACCCCGGTGAAGATCTCCAGCGAGCCGTAGCTCTTCGAGAGTCCGGACGTCATCAACGGTGTCTTGCCGCATGCGGCCGGTTCGGGGAACCGGATCCGCGCGGTGCGGTCGGCCACCCGCTCCTCGTCGAGGGCGTCGATCATCCGCTCCGCGCGCTTGAGCATGTTCTGCGCGGCGGTCGCCTTGGTCGCCTTGGCACCGAGCTTCGCGGCCTGCGCGCGCAGGGCGGACGCCTTCTTCTCGGCGTTGGCTCGTTCGCGACGACGGCGCTGCTCGTCGGTCGCCCGGGCATCGAGGTACCGCTTCCAGCTCATGTTGTAGATGTCGGCCTCACCGCGCACCGCGTCGAGGAACCACACCCGGTTCACCACGTCGGCCAGCAGGTCGACGTCGTGACTGATCACGACGAGACCCCCCTCGTGGTTCTGCAGGAAGCTGCGGAGCCAGGCGATCGAGTCGGCGTCGAGGTGGTTGGTCGGTTCGTCGAGCAGGAGGGTGGTGTCGGATTTCCCCGAACCGTCGGACGCCGCGAACAGGATGCGTGCGAGCTCGATCCGTCGGCGCTGACCGCCGGACAGTGTCCGTAGGGGCTGCTCGAGAACCCGATCGGGCAGACCCAGGCTGTTGCAGATCCGCGCGGCCTCGGATTCGGCGACGTATCCGCCGAGGGCGGCGAAGCGCTCTTCGAGGCGTCCGTACCGCGCCACGGCCTTGTCCCGCAGCTTGTCGTCGGCGGCCTCGGCCATCTGCGCCTGCTGCTTCTCCATGTCGCGCAGGATCTCGTCGAGACCGCGCGCGGAGAGCACCCGGTCCTTGGCCAGGACGTCGAGGTCGCCCTCTTTGGGGTCCTGCGGGAGGTAACCGAGTTCACCGGACCGGCGGATCGATCCCGCGTAGGGTTCGGTCTCGCCGGCCAGGATGCGCAGCGTGGTGGTCTTGCCGGCACCGTTGCGGCCCACGAGGCCGATCCGGTCGCCGGGCTGGATGCGTAAGGCGTCGCCGGGCGCCGCCAACAGGGTCCGAGCGCCCGCTCGTACCTCCAGGTCGGTCGCGGTGATCACGACGGTCGATTCTACCGGTGCCGCGCCACTGCTTTTCCCACGTGCGGACCCCGGCGCCGTGCGGCCGAGTCGACCACCCCTGTCACGGTGGACCGATACGGTGTGGGACGTGACGCACTCCACAACGATTCCGCAGAACTTCCCGCAGTCCTCCGACCTGACCGGCCGGTCCGCGCTCGTCACCGGTGCCAGTCGCGGCATCGGTGAGGCGATCGCGACGGAACTGGCCCGACGCGGTGCCTCGGTCGTCATCACGAGCCGGAAGGCCGAGCCACTCGAGGAGGCGGCCGGCCGGATCCGGACGGCGGTGCCCGGAGCGACGGTCTCGGCGTGTGCGGGCAACACCGGCGACGCCGACGACCGGGCGGCCGCCGTGGCCGCGGCCGTCGCACAGGGCGGCGGAATCCACATCCTGGTCAACAACACCGGGATCGCGCCGCTGGCCGGCCCGCTGATGGGGGCCGACCTCGCCGCGTACCGCAAGACGTTCGACACCAATGTCGTCGCCGCGCTCGGGTTCGTCCAGGAGGCCTACCGGGCGGGCATGAAGGACACCGGCGGGTCGGTCGTCAACATCTCGTCGGTCGCGGGTCTGCGGTCGACGGGCGTGATCGCGGCGTACGGCACGTCGAAGGCGGCCCTGATCCGTCTCACCGCCGAACTCGCCTGGGAACTCGGACCGAACATCCGGGTCAACGCGATCGCCCCCTCGATCGTCCGGACCAAGTTCGCCTCGGTGTTCACCGAGGGCGACAACGAGGCCCGCGCGGCGAACTCGTACCCACTGAAGCGGATCGGGGAACCGGAGGACGTCGCCCGGGCGGTCGCGTTCCTGGCGAGCGACGAGTCGGCGTGGATCACCGGCGAGACCCTGGCCGTCGACGGTGGCATGCTCGCCACCGGCGGTTCGTGACGTCCCAGCCCGACGACGCGTCACCGTCCAGATCGTCGCCCGCGCCGAAGGACAGGATGTGAGTTCCGGAGTCATCGTCGCGGGGGCCGGGCCGGCCGGCCGCGCCCTCGTCCACCGCCTGGCCCGTGCCGGCGTATCGGTCACCCTGGTCGATCCGTCCCCCGACCGGGTCTGGCGGTCCACGTTCGCCTGCTGGTCCGACGAGTTGCCCGAGTGGGTCGAGCAGTCCGCCGTCGCCGCCCGGACCGCGCGCATCGGGATCGCGGGCCGCGAACTCGATGAGGTGGCCCGCGGGTACACCGTCTTCGACACCCCCGGCCTGCAACGGTCACTGACCCTCGACGGGGTTCCGACCCGTTCCGCTCGGGTGGTCGAGATCGACGGCGCGCGTGTGCATCTCGATGACGGTTCGGTCCTGACCGGCGATGCCGTGGTCGACTGTCGCGGTGCGCTCCCCCACGACGCACCGCGCCAGACCGCGTACGGGATCGTCGTCGACGCGGAGGTGGCCGCACCCGTGCTGGACGGGCACGAGGCACTGCTCATGGACTGGCGGGGTGGCGCGACAGACCGCCGGGCGCTGCCGTCCTTTCTGTATGTCGTGCCGCTCGGCGGGGGCGAGTACCTCCTCGAGGAGACCTGCCTCGCCGGGCATCCAGCCCTCGGTCTCGACGAACTCGAACGCCGCCTGGCCGCGCGGCTCGGTGGGATGCCGTCGGGGATCCGGCGGGTCGAGCACGTCGACTTCCCGCTGACCGGTTCGTCACCACACCCCTGGCGCGATCCGGTTTTCCGGTTCGGCGCCGCGGGCGGTTTCAAGAACCCGACGACCGGCTACAGCGTCGCGACATCGTTGATGTGCACCGACGCCGTGGTGGCCGCTCTCGCCGCGGGTCGAGAACCCGCCGCGGATCTGTGGCCGCCGTCCACCCGTGCGGTACACAACCTGCGTCTCCGTGGGCTCAGCGCGCTGCTGGGGCTCAGTCGGTCGCAGACGGTCGCCTTCTTCGAGGCGTTCTTCACGATGCCCCTTGCCGCACAACGCAGTTACCTGAGCAAACGGGACGATCTCACCGGCACGATGAGCGCGATGACCAGGGTCATCGCTGCAGTCGACATGCGTACTCGCGTCGTGGTGGCGCGGGGTGCGATGTCCACCCCGGCGTGAACCGGCGACTCGCCCCTGCTGATCAATTCGGTCGATCAGTTTTCTCGTTGCACGGAGACTCTGATCCCATTAGTTAGACCAGCGCAAAATGCCAAAGTTCACAGTCGCGGTTCCCCAGTCCGCGGTGACCCAATCGCTCACCCGGAACCCCACCTTTCCCACGGTTCGACTCGCCGCAGGGGGCGGTTTCGGGAATTTACTGCCAGACTCGACGGGCCATGGCACGCTTCCAGAACGAACGCAGCATCTGTCACGTACGCCGCTGCTGCGGCCCCGAGTAGCCGAGCCGACGCGCTACAGTGTGCAGCGACAACCACACAGAAGTCGATCGTTTGAGTGGGGATGCTCACACACACCGCGCGAAAGAAAGGTCGGGGGTGATGCCCGGTGACGACCCCCTCGCTGATGTCGCCAGAGCCGCGCACGAGCAGATACCTTAGAAAACCCGGCACTCGTACAATCGAGTATGAAATATTCCTTTCTTCAGGTAGCGACTTAATCGAATACCGCGACCTATTTGAGCAAATGGCTCGCACATTTTCCGAACAAGCCGCAGATGGAGGCGTACGTTATCGCATTCACGTACGTCGATGGGAGTCTGCGATATCTCGGAAAACGGACGGAGATGGAAACCGCGAGTTCCGCCACGACGCCAGGCACGCTCATCTCGTTGTCGTGTTGTTGCATAAAGACCTTAGAAACGGCACGAAAGAAGAACTCGAAGCTGCGGTCTCGGCTTCCGAAACGCAGGTGGCCATATTATGGATTGATGCCCCCGATCGCAGCAAGACCCGGAAAAGAGAAGCGAAGAAACTATACCTTGCGCTCGACGAACTTCGAGACGAAGTTCGGTGGGAGTCAGTAAGTAGCGCAGAGAGACACGCGATCGCGCTCAAAATGGCCGCAATACTCGCGAGGGTCCTTGTTGATATATCGGCACGCCCGGACAGCCCAGAGGAGTCCTACAGTGAATCCCGCTGATTTCGACATCGACCAGCTCATCTACGCCGCCATCCGACTCGACCTTAGAACTCTCTTGCGGTCGAATCATCCCGGATCTATTCATTTTGCGAGAGTATTAGAACTTCACCCATCGCACATCAACTATGGATCGCGATTGTCGAATTCTTTCGGTACGGGAGAGAAAATTCAGGTCGACGATTCAATCCTTTTCCGTTGTGGCGAATCCTTACGGCTCACGCTCACCGGCCAACACGATGAAGGGCGAGCAGCCGCATCCGCCCTTGACAACGGGCTCGAGAGCAACACTGAACGGTTACTCGCAAAGCTAATGCAGGCGTGGCTCACCTCAAATCGCATCACCATGCAAGAGGCCGAACAACTTCGAAGGTCGTACGCCGAGCAGCTTCCTCCAGATATCCGCGCCCGGATCGCATTGCAACTAATGACATGGACTCGAGCGACCGCTGGTTTAAACGACGCCAAGCAATTCTACGACTCAGCACTACGCGACTCTCGAGGTGAACTCAGGAAGGCGATCCAAACGGTCGGCGCCGACTTCGATCGAGACGGCGCAATCTTTTTTGCGCCTTTTAGGTCGCGAACTGTCCGCTACGAGTCGATCCAAGATCGAGTCCTGAGTGGCGCACGTTCGGCCACCAAGAACATAGCCCGCCAGCGAATAGAAGGGCCTTTCGTACGCCATTTCGGGCGCAGCCCTGGAACGCTCCCTGACGATATCACCGCTGCCGAGATACAAGCCGAATGGTGCGGCGCATACTGGGTGTTGAAGTCAGTATGGCGAGCAAAAGCACACATCATCGTAGGCGCCAGTAGCGACCCGGACGAACTCACAGACTCGGTCTGCGACTGGGTTCTCAGTGGCGAGATCAATCTCGGGTCCCTGGTCGACACGGTAGAAAGTCACCTCTCTGCCGAGCGCCTCGACCGCCTACTGCATGACCGGCTTCTTGACGGCGAGCGACTCCAACATCACACATGGATTGAACTATGCAGCTACTTACACAGCCTGCTTCCTCAAAATATCGCGACCAAACTCATCTCGTCGATCCCGATTCAGATAAGCCATACAGACGGCGAATTGAGCGCACAAGCGGATAGATCCGTTCGACTCTTCGCCCGCCTA
Organism: Gordonia sp. NPDC127522; assembly: GCF_042672305.1. NCBI lineage: Bacteria > Bacillati > Actinomycetota > Actinomycetes > Mycobacteriales > Gordoniaceae > Gordonia > Gordonia sp. NPDC127522. The sequence goes on along the minus strand of NZ_JBHXVK010000003.1, from coordinate 485,884 downwards.
GTTCTCCATGCCCCTCAGACGTGGCAGGACCGGTTCAGTTCCTTAGATAGGGATTCCCGCCAGACAATTGCGGCCGCCCTCCCCACTTCCGCACTCGAGATTCTTCCGCCCGAACTCTGCCGACAGATAGCTAACCTTGCGCTCGGAATCGCACAGAACGGGTCAGAAATGACTGCGCAAATGGCACTGAACATTGCGTACGTTCTCAACCAGTATCCGGAGCTCGGAATCGATTCCCGGGCGTTCCTCGAACTCATGCCGGAACGGCTTAGTGCGGTTGTAGCCTTAAACTATCCCAGTTTGACGCAGTCCGAACTTATTAAGGAACGCCAAGGCACACTTATTCGGAAACTCACGAAGGAACGGCTTGAGAATTTGAAGGGAAGGTGGACAAGTCACGGCACAAGTCTGGCTCTTGAACTTGCCCAAACAATGCTTGCTCTCAGGAAAGCCAATTCGGAGGCTCTAACAGTGCTCAGAGAGTCGATCGAGTCCCCAGCGACATCGACGGACGAATTGATCGATGCTCTGAAAGCACTTCAGTGGTTGCTAGACGATGGACTTTTGGAGGTCGCGGACAGGGCTTGGCTGTCGACGACTCCATATCGCGATTCTGATATGCCATCAGTGACGATGTGGAGCGGCGGCAACGGAGTAAGAGCCGCAAACGCCCACATCGCCGGTATCAGATTGAGGACCGAGCAAGAGCCTCATGAACCGCTTACGCGCCTGGCCTTTGCTGCACGGGACTCCGAAATAACCGTACGCCTGGCGGCGATCGAAACGCTAGCCGTTGATGGAAGTCTTAGTGAAATTCTCTCTGCAACTACACGCTCCGTGTTCGACTCTATCGCCCTGGGCGCCGTGTTCGACCCTGACAGCCGCGTACAAGCTAGTGGGGTGAGATTGATACCAAGAATTGCCGACATGACGATCCGCGAACTCGCGTTGTCACGGATCATCAGCGAGTGGAGCAAACTACACTCTCGCGTACGTGTCTCGGCAGCAGCCATTGCGACGCAAATAGATAGTTCCGGTCTTCGGCGACAGTTAACTGATCTTGCAAAGGCGGATGTTTCCGTTGTAGTCAGGAGAGTGGTGAGCGGCTAGCACGTTGGCCAGAGGACGACCTCGAACTCTATCGTGCTCAGTTCAAACAAGATGGCCCCCTCCGAACCTGCTACCGCCCGTTTCTTGGTGCGCGCTTTAGCGAAGTCGGTAGGGAATTCATAACTGGGTTCTCGACGATTGCCACAGCTCGCTAGCAACGTGACTGTCGCCAGCGTCGGATCATGTCGTCGACGTCGACGGTGTGCGCGACGACGCTGTGCGGCAACGTCATCTGGCGGGCGGCGAGATGTGCCTCGCGCACACGGCGATTGAAGTCGACGAGGATGTCGCGGACCGCGTCCTCGTCGGCGATGTGGCGCAGCGACTCCGGGAATTCCTGTGCCTCCCGGCGCAACAGCAGCGGCGCGGGGAGCAACGCCGACGAGTCGAGGTTCTCCTCGCGGATCTTGCGTTTGACCCACCAGTCGGGATCGTCGCTGTCGGTCAGATCCAACGGTTTCCCCGCGCCCGGTAGGTTGTCGAACTCGCCGCGTTCGGCGGCCTCGCGGATCATCCGTTCGACACGCGACTCGAAACGCCTCATGAGATCAACTCCCCGCACGAAAGTGCCCTGTCGACGAACAAGCGCCGGACCCGGTCGTCGATCATGACTGGGGCCGGCGCTGTGGTGTGTCCGATCGTCGGTCAGACGGTGAAGCCGAGGGCGCGGAGCTGCTCGCGACCGTCGTCGGTGATCTTGTCGGGGCCCCATGGCGGCAGCCAGACCCAGTTGATCTCCATGTCGGTGCACAGACCGCTGGAGACCAGCGCACCGCGCGACTGGTCCTCGATCACGTCGGTCAGCGGACAGGCCGCCGAGGTGAGGGTCATGTCGATCTTCGCGACCGCGTCGTCGGTCACCTCGATGCCGTAGACCAAGCCGAGGTCGACGACGTTGATCCCCAGTTCGGGGTCGACCACGTCGCGCATCGCCTCCTCGACGTCCTCGATGGCCGGCAGCGACGTCGCGGGCGCGGCGGGTGTCCCCGTCACGCCGGTGTCGGTGGCCGCGGTCGTCGGTGTGTCCGTGGTGGCTGTGTCGTCACTCATGCTGTCTCCGCTCGTGTCTCGTGGCTGTCCATCGTCTGCGCGAGTGCGTCCTTGAAGGCCATCCAGCCCAGGAGCGCGCATTTGACGCGTGCCGGGTATTTGCTCACCCCGGCGAAGGCGATCCCGTCGCCGATGACGTCCTCGTCACCGGCGTCCTTGCCGCGGGAGGTCATCATCGCGTTGAACGACTCGACGGTGGCCAGTGCTTCCCCGACCGGCCGGCCGACGATGAGGTCGTGCAACACCGACGTCGACGCCTGCGAGATCGAGCATCCCTGCCCGTCGTAGGACACGTCGTCGATGCTCGAACCGTCGTCGGAGACCGCCACGCGCAGGGTGACCTCGTCACCACAGGTCGGGTTGACGTGGTGGACCTCGGCACCGAACGGTTCACGGAGTCCGCGCCCGTGCGGGTGTTTGTAGTGGTCCAGGATCACTTCCTGGTACATCTGTTCCATCCGCATGGCTCAGACCGTCCCGAAGAACTTCTGCGCCGTGACGATCGCGGCACCGAGCGCGTCGACCTCGGCGAACGTGTTGTACGCGGCGAACGACGCACGCGCGGTGGCGGCGACGCCGAAGCGCCGGTGCAGCGGCCACGTGCAGTGGTGACCCACCCGGATGGCCACGCCTTCGTCGTCGAGGATCTGCCCGAGATCGTGGGCGTGGATGCCGTCGACGAGGAAGGCCACGGCGCCGCCGCGGTTCTCCGGGGTCGACGGCCCGATGATCCGCACGCCCTCGATGTCGCCGAGTTCCTCCAGCGCCCGCACGGTCAGCGCATGCTCATGCGCGGCGACGGCGTCCATGCCGAGATCGGTCAGGTAACGGACCGCGGCACCGAGTCCGACGACCTGCGAGGTCATCGGCACGCCCGCCTCGAACCGTTGCGGCGGCGGGGCGTAGGTCGACCCCTCCATGGTCACGGTCTCGATCATCGATCCGCCGGTGATGAACGGCGGCAACGCATTCAGCAGATCGGACTTGCCGTAGAGCGCTCCGACGCCACTGGGCCCGAACATCTTGTGTCCGGAGAAGGCGGCGAAGTCGACGTCGAGTGCACGGAAGTCGACCGGCATGTGCGGCACCGACTGGCAGGCGTCGAGCACGACGAGTGCGCCGACCGCGCGTGCGCGCGAGACCAGCTCGGCCACATCAGCGACCGCACCGGTCACATTCGATTGATGGGTGAACGAGACGACCTTCACCGACTCGTCGAGGGTCAGCGAATCCAGGTCGATCCGGCCCTCGTCGGTGACCCCGAACCAGCGGAGCGTCGCGCCCGTGCGGCCGCAGAGCTCCTGCCACGGAACGAGATTGGCGTGATGCTCCAGCTCGGTGATGACGACGGTGTCGCCGGGCCCGAGCGCCGAACCCCCGAGGACGTCCGCGGACCGCGGGTCGCCGAGGGTGTAGGTCACGAGGTTGAGTGCCTCGGTCGCGTTCTTGGTGAACACGAGCTCGTCGGCGGACGCCCCCACGAACGCCGCGATGACCTCCCGGGCGTCCTCATACGCATCGGTCGCCTCTTCGGCGAGCTGATGCGCGCCGCGATGCACCGCCGCGTTGTGGTGCGTGAGGAAGTACCGTTCGGCGTCGAGCACCTGGACCGGACGCTGCGACGTCGCCCCGGAATCCAGATACACCAGCGGCTTTCCGTCGCGCACGGTGCGCGAGAGGATCGGGAAGTCGGCACGCAGCGAATCGACGTCCAGGGCGGTGGAAACCTCTGTCGAGAGTGTCACCTGGTACACCTCCTGTGCTGGTCGGCTCGGATCGGTCGGGCGGTCTCAGCCGGCCTTGGCAGCCGAGGTGAAACGCTCGTAACCCTTCTCCTCGAGCTCATCGGCGAGTTCGGGACCGGCGGATTCGACGACGCGGCCGTTGACGAACACGTGCACGAACTCCGGCTTGATGTAGCGGAGGATGCGCGTGTAGTGCGTGATCAGCAGGATCCCGCCGTTGTCGCGCTCCTTGTAGCGGTTCACGCCCTCGCTGACCACCCGCAGGGCGTCGACGTCGAGTCCCGAGTCGGTCTCGTCGAGGATCGCGATCCGCGGCTTGAGCAGATCGAGCTGGAGGATCTCGTGACGCTTCTTCTCACCGCCGGAGAAACCTTCGTTGACGCTGCGCTCGGAGAACGACGGATCGATGTCGAGCGAGGTCATCGCCTCCTTGGTCTCCTTGACCCAGTGCCGCAGCTTCGGCGCCTCACCGCGTACGGCGGTGGCGGCGGTCCGCAAGAAGTTCGACATCGAGACGCCGGGCACCTCGACGGGGTACTGCATGGCGAGGAACAGTCCGGCGCGGGCGCGCTCGTCGACGCTCATCTCCAGGACGTCCTCACCGTCGAGGGTGATCGACCCCGAGGTCACCTCGTACTTGGGGTGACCGGCGATGGCGTACGACAGCGTCGACTTGCCGGAACCGTTGGGGCCCATGATCGCGTGGGTTTCCCCCGACTTCACGGTCAGGTCGACACCCTTGAGGATGTGGATGGGCTCGGCGTCGGCGTCGGTCTGCGCGACATCGACGTGCAGGTCACGGATTTCCAGTGTGGTCATAGTCTCAGGATTTCTTTCTCCGGGCTGGGAAGTTCGGATGGCGAGGTGATCGGCGGTCAGGCGCCGGCGAGTTCGAGTTCCTGCTCGACCGCGGCCGAGAGACGCTCGCGCAGCTCGGGCACACCGATCTTGGCGATCACCTCGCCGAAGAAGCCGCGGATGACGAGGCGTCGGGCCTGGTCCTCGGGGATGCCGCGGGCCTGCAGGTAGAACAGTTGCTCGTCGTCGAAACGACCGGTGGCGCTGGCGTGTCCGGCACCAACGATCTCGCCGGTCTCGATCTCGAGGTTCGGCACCGAGTCGGCACGCGCGTTGTCGGTGAGCACCAGGTTGCGGTTGAGCTCGAAGGTGTCGGTGCCCTCGGCCTCGGCTCGGATCAGCACGTCGCCGACCCACACGGTGTGGGCCTCACGGCTGCGATCGCCGGAGACGTCGCCCTGCAGCGCGCCCTTGTAGACGACGTTCGAGCGGCAGTGCGGCTGGCTGTGGTCGACGAGGAGTCGCTGCTCGAGATGCTGGCCGGCGTCGGCGAAGTACAGACCCCACATCTCGACGTCGCCACCGGGCGCGTCGTAGTGGACGATCGGCGACAGCCGAACCAGGTTGCCGCCGAAGCTGATCGCGAAGTGGCGGACCACGGAGTCACGGCCGGCACGCACGTGATGCGTCGCGACGTGGACGGCGTCGTCCTCCCAGTCGTGGATGTTCACGACGGTCAGTGCGGCACTGTCGCCGACGACGAATTCGACGTTCTCCGCGAACGTGCCGCTGCCCTTCTGATCGAGGACGACGACGGCGCGCGCGAACGCCTCGAGCCGGATCTGGGTGTGGCCGAAGGCGGTCTCGCCCTCGCCGGGACCGGTGACCGTGACGGTGACCGGCTCGGCGAGCTCTACCTCGCGGCCGACGGTCACCACGGTCGACTGCGTGAACGACGAATACGCCTGCGCGGCAACACGGTCGAACGGCACGCCGCCCTCGCCGAGCCGCTTGTCGTCGCGACCGACGGTCTCGACGGTCACACCCTCGACGGCCCCGGCAACCTCTACGCCGGCCTCGCCGGTCCGCTGCGCGGATCCGTCGTGCAACCCGCGGAGGCGACGGAACGGGGTGAACCGCCACGCCTCCTCGCGGGGACTCGGCACCTCGAAGGCGTCGACGTCGAACGAGGTGAACATCTCGCCCTTGTTGACGACGGGCGCCGCCGAGCCGGGAGTGGTCACGGGCAATGTGGGATCGGCCATCAGCCGACAGCTCCTTCCATCTGGAGCTCGATGAGGCGGTTGAGCTCGAGCGCGTATTCCATTGGGAGTTCCTTGGCGATCGGCTCGACGAAGCCGCGGACCACCATGGCCATCGCCTCGTCCTCGGTCAGACCGCGGCTCATGAGGTAGAAGAGCTGATCGTCGCTGACCTTCGAGACGGTCGCCTCGTGGCCCATCGTCACGTCGTCCTCGCGGATGTCGACGTACGGGTAGGTGTCGCTGCGCGAGATGGTGTCCACCAGCAGCGCATCGCATTTCACCGTCGACCGGCTGCCGTGCGCACCGTTGTTGATCTTGATCAGACCGCGGTACGACGCCCGGCCACCGCCTCGGGCCACCGACTTGGAGACGATGTTGCTCGAGGTGTTCGGCGCGAGGTGGACCATCTTGGAGCCGGTGTCCTGGTGCTGGCCCTCACCCGCGAACGCGACCGAGAGGACCTCGCCCTTGGCGTGCTCGCCGGTCAGCCAGACCGCCGGGTACTTCATGGTGACCTTGGAACCGATGTTGCCGTCGATCCACTCCATGGTCGCGCCGGCCTCGGCCTTCGCGCGCTTGGTCACCAGGTTGTAGACGTTGTTCGACCAGTTCTGGATGGTCGTGTAGCGGCAGCGGCCGCCCTTCTTCACGATGATCTCGACGACCGCGGAGTGCAGCGAGTCAGTCTTGTAGATCGGCGCGGTACAACCCTCGACGTAGTGCACATAGGCACCCTCGTCGACGATGATCAGCGTGCGTTCGAACTGGCCCATGTTCTCGGTGTTGATCCGGAAGTAGGCCTGCAGCGGGATGTCGACGTGGACGCCCGGCGGCACGTAGATGAACGACCCACCCGACCACACCGCGGTGTTGAGCGCCGAGAACTTGTTGTCGCCCGCCGGGATGACGGTCCCGAAGTACTGCTGGAAGATCTCCGGGTGCTCCTTGAGCGCGGTGTCGGTGTCGAGGAAGATCACGCCCTGCTTCTCGAGGTCCTCACGGATCGAGTGGTAGACGACCTCGGACTCGTACTGCGCCGCGACACCGGAGACGAGACGCTGCTTCTCCGCCTCGGGGATGCCGAGCTTGTCGTAGGTGTTCTTGATGTCCTCGGGCAGGTCGTCCCACGTGGCGGCCTGCTTCTCGCTGGAGCGCACGAAGTACTTGATGTTGTCGAAGTCGATGCCCTCGAGCCCCGCACCCCAGCCGGGCATGGGCTTCTTGTCGAAGATCTTCAGGGCCTTGAGGCGCTGCTCGAGCATCCACTCGGGCTCGCTCTTCTTCGCCGAGATGTCGGCGACGACCGCCGGAGACAGTCCGCGCTTGGCGCTCGCGCCCGCGACGTCGGAATCGGCCCAGCCGTAGCCGTACTTGCCGAGGGCGGCGATCGTCTCCTCTTGGGTGAGGGGCGCCGCTGGGGTCGGGGTGGCCGGATCGGTGACAGTCATCGCGTGGCCTTTCGGGTTGTCGGGGCGGTCGGTGTCTGATTCGGGGTGGCGCGGGACGATACGGGCTGCGTATCGGGGTCCGCGACGGCCCCGGGTCGGTCTTCGGTGGTCCCACCCGGCGGTGGGTGGATCGGCACATGGGTGGTGCAGGCGCAGTCACCGTTGGCGATGGTCGCCAGTCGCTGCACGTGCGTGCCGAGGAGTTCGGTGAAGACCGCGGTCTCCGCCTCACACAGCTCCGGGAACTCGGTGGCGACGTGCGCCACCGGGCAATGGTGCTGGCAGATCTGCATGCCGGTCCCGACCCGACGCGTGTTGGTCGAGTACCCCGCGCTGGTGAGCGCGTCGGCGATCTCGTCGACCGTGTCGGCGACGGTCACCGGACCGGTGCTGGGACGGACGCCGGCCACGATGCGTTCGACGCGCTCGCGGGCGAACTCGGCGACCGCGTCGGTGCCGCCGAGATCACGCAGCTTACGCATCGCCGCACCAGCCAGGTCGTCGTACGCGTGGCGCATCTTGCCGCGTCCGGAAGCGGTGAGCTGGAAGTACTTGGCGGGTCGGCCCCGGCCGCGTTGGCCGAACCCCGGCGAGGCGACCTCGATGTCCCCGGCGCCGGTCAGGGCGTCGAGATGGCGACGCACGCCGGCCGCCGAGATGCCGAGGCGCTCGCCGATATCGCCGGCGGTGAGCGGGCCGTCTTCGACGAGCAGGGTGACCACGGCCTCCCGGGTCTGACCGTCATGGTGCGCGTCGACACCGCCGGTCACTCCGGCACCCGTACCAGCGGAGGGCACGGCGCCGGCACTGCCAGAAGGCAGCACAACATCGTTCCGCATGGTTTTCACAACACGAGTGTGACGTAATTACTTCCCTGCTGCCAGCAAGGGTGCCCTTATCGCAGGGGGTCGAGAGGCCACCACGCCCGGCGATTACAGTCGTCGTGTGCCCGAAACCACAGCTCCGCGCCGCGTGCCGGACTACTTCGGACTCGTCTGGACCCGGTTGGTCGCCCTGCTCGACTATCTCGGACTGCGCAAACAGCGCCCTGCCGCTGCCGGCGCCGAACCCGGCGACTACGGCAAGACCGTGGCCCGCCTACACGACGACGAGCGCGAGGTCGGCCCGCTCAACGCCGAGGAGACCCGCCGGCTCCGCCGGATCAAGCTCTTCGGCGCCACCGGCTCGGTACTGATCCTCATCGGCGCCCTCGGGACCGGTGCGGTACCCGTACTGCAGAACCCAGTTGCCGGGATGCGCGTCCTGTCGTTGCCGTCACGCATGTTCGGCACCGCCCTCGCGCTCTCCATCGGCGGCGCGATCACCCTGGTCGTCGCGTGGTTGTTGCTCGGCCGGTTCGCGGTCGGCCGGTTCAGCGTCGAGGTCCGCCACGGCCGGAGCCCGGAGCGCCGCATGAGCCGCCGCCAGGCCGACCGGACCCTCATGCTGTGGATCGCCCCGATCATCGTGGCGCCGCCGCTGCTGAGCAAGGACATCTACTCGTATCTCGCGCAGAGCGCCATCGCCTTCCGGGGCATGGATCCGTACTCGGTCAGTCCGGTCCGCGGACTCGGCGTGGACCACATCCTGACCAGGTCGGTGCCCAACCTCTGGCGCGACACCCCCGCGCCCTACGGACCCTTCTTCCTGTGGATCGGCGAGGGCATCACCAAGGTCACCGGCGACAACATCACCGCCGCGATCTTCCTGCACCGTGTCGTCGCACTGATCGGCGTCGCACTCATCGTCTGGGCACTCCCCCGCCTGGCCCGCCGCTGCGGGGTCTCGTCGGTGGCCGCACTCTGGCTGGGCGCGATGAACCCGCTGGTCATCCTGCATCTCGTCGGGGGCATCCACAACGAGGCCCTCATGCTCGGCCTGATGCTCGTCGGTCTCGAGTTGAGTTTCCGCGCCATCTACGGCGCCGAACGACTCCGCCGACCCGGGACCCTCGTCCCCACCCGAGCGGGCTGGTTGCTCATCGGCGGCGGTGCAGTGCTCGCGGCGTCGGCCATGATCAAGGTCACCTCGATGCTCGCCCTGGGCTTCGTCGGCATCGCGCTGGCCATGCGGTGGGGCGCCACCCTGCCCGTGCTCCGCCACACGCCGATCCGGGAATGGTGGGGTCGCTCCCGGTGGTCGGTGTACATGCTGAGCGCGTCGGCGGCCTTCTACGTGGTGGTCCTGGGCATCGTGATGATGGGGATCTCCCTCGGCACCGGGCTCGGCTTCGGCTGGACGGGCACGTTGTCGACGGGCGAGATCGTCCGCTCGTGGATGTCGATGCCGACCCTGTTGTCGGTGACCACCGGCCGGATCGGCGTCACCCTCGGCCTCGGTGAGCACACGCAGGCGATCCTCGAGGTGGCCCGGCCCATCGGCCAGCTCGTCGCCGCCCTGTTCATCGTCCGGTGGATGCTCGCCACCCTCGGCGGCCGGCTCCACCCACTCGGCGCACTCGGTGTGTCGATGGCCACAGTCGTGCTGTTCTTCCCGTTCGTGCAGGCCTGGTACCTCCTGTGGGCCGTGATCCCGCTGGCCGCGTGGGCCACCGGCGCCTGGTTCCGGATCTCCACCATCGCCGCGTCGGCGATCATCGCCATCGTGGTGATGCCCACGAGTTCCAACACGAGCGGAGTGGTTCTGGCACAAGGACTTCTGGCCGGCGTGATCATGGTTGCGGTTCTCACCGCCCTGTTCTTCGAGGACCGCGCGCCCCGTCGTCGACGCCGCCGCGGGCCCGTGTCGGACGACGACGAGGCCACGGCCGGGTCGGCGTCGGCACGACGATGAGCGCATGCGCCGTGTGCCCGGTCACCGCTTTTCGTCCCTGGGCTCCGAGCGCCTAGTCTGACCAGTGTGCGCAGCACGACCTCTCGGCAGATCAACGACGACGATCGGGTGAACGATCGTCGGCTCCGCGATCCCGGGTCAGCCGCCTCCGCCGGCACCCCGGCCGCCTCTGCGGCGGCCGTCGAGGTCCGCGGTCTGGTCAAGCGCTTCGGTGATCGCACCGCGGTCGATCGGCTCGATCTCACCCTCGAACGCGGCGAGATCCTCGCCCTGCTCGGTCCCAACGGCGCGGGCAAGACCACAACCGTCGAGATCTGCGAGGGCTTCACCGCGCCCGACGCCGGCAGCGTCCGCGTCCTGGGTCTCGATCCCATCGCCGACAACGACGCGCTCCGGCGCCGCATCGGCGTCATGCTGCAAGGCGGTGGCGCCTACCCGGGAGCCCGGGCCGAGGAGATGCTGCGCCTGGTGGCCGCGTATTCGGCCGATCCCATCGATCCCGAGTTCCTGCTCGACGCACTCGGGCTGACCGAGGTGCGTCGTACGTCCTACCGACGTCTGTCCGGTGGCCAGCAGCAGCGCCTAGCCCTCGCCTGCGCGGTCGTCAGCCGCCCCGAACTGGTCTTCCTCGACGAACCGACCGCCGGACTCGATGCCCACGCCCGCCTCGTCGTGTGGGAACTCATCGACCGGCTCCGGGCCGACGGAGCATCCGTCCTGCTCACGACCCATCTGATGGACGAGGCCGAGGAACTCGCCGACCACGTCGCGATCATCGATCACGGCCGCGTCGTCGCCGACGGGACACCCGCCGACCTCACCAGCACCGGCGCCGAGAACGAACTGCGCTTCACCGCACCACGTGGACTCGACCTGTCGATGCTGGTGCTGGCCCTGCCCGAGGACTACCACTGCACGGAGGCCACCCCCGGCTCGTATCTGGTCATCGGTCCGATGACGCCGCAGGTGCTGGCCACGGTGACCGCCTGGTGCGCCAAGATCAACGTCCTCGCGACCGATCTGCGCGTGGAGACCCGCAGCCTCGAAGACGTCTTCCTCGATCTCACCGGACGGACCCTTCGACCGTGACCTCATCCGCACCCACCGGGCTCCCCCGCCCCGCCGACCGTGCTGCCGGAACGTTCCCCGACGGTCTGTTCCGCCCCGCTCCCCGGGCGGCGTCGCTGCCGGCGATGATCGCCGCGCAGAGCGGCCTCGAACTCAAGCTCCTGCTGCGCAACGGCGAGCAGTTGCTCCTCACGATGTTCATCCCGATCACGCTGCTCGTCGGTCTGTGCCTGCTGCCGATCGACACCGGGTTCGGCGACGGCCCCGCCGAGCGGGCGGCGCTGTTCGTCCCGGCGATCCTGACCGTCGCGGTGATGTCGACGGCGTTCACCGGACAGGCGATCGCCGTCGGGTTCGACCGTCGCTACGGCGCGCTGAAACGCCTCGGCGCGACGCCGATACCGCGCTGGGGCATCATCGCCGGCAAGTCGATCGCGGTCCTCGTGGTGGTCGCGCTGCAGTCGGTGATCCTCGGTGGGATCGGCGCCGCGTTCGGCTGGCGACCGAGCCCCGTCGGTCTGCTCATCGGTGCGGTGGTCCTCGCGGTCGGCACCGCGTGCTTCGCGGCTCTCGGGCTGCTGCTCGGCGGCACCTTGAAGGCCGAGGTCGTGCTGGCACTGGCGAACCTGCTGTGGTTCGCGTTCATCGGCCTCGGCAGTCTGGTCGTCGTCGACTCCAACATCCCCGACGCCGTGCACTGGATCGCGCGGTGCATCCCGTCGGGGGCATTGAGCGAGGCGCTCGAGATGGCCTCGGAGGGTTCGTTCGACGCCTTCGGGGTGGGTGTCTTGCTGGTGTGGGCCGCGGTGGCCGGCACCTTGGCGGTGAGGTGGTTCCGATTCCGATGACATCCGATACTTCGAACGCCCCGGCGACGGCCCGGTCGGGCGATCATGCCGCGGCCGCCGGCGACGCGCGCCGGCCGCTGACCGGTCCGTGGCGGTTCGTCCCCGGCTTCGGCCGGCCGACCGCACGATTCGTGCATCGCTGGGCCATCGCCCTGCTCGTCTCGAACGTGGGCATCGTGGCCACCGGCGGCGCCGTGCGCGTGACCGCCTCGGGCCTCGGTTGCCCGACCTGGCCGCGGTGCACCGACGAGTCGTTCGTGCCGCACGGCGAACTGGGCATGCACGGCGCGATCGAGTTCGGCAACCGTCTGCTCACCTTCGTGCTGATCGTCATCGCCATCGCGACCTGGGTCGCCGTCCTGCGGTCAGCCGGAGCGGCGCGCCGGGACAAGTGGCTGGTCACCCTCATCGCGCTCGGCATCCCGTTCCAGGGGGTGATCGGCGGGATCACGGTCCTGACCCAGCTCAACCCGTGGGTCGTCGCGCTGCATTTCTTGCTGTCCATGGCATTGGTCTCCGCATCCACCGTGCTCGTCTACCGGATGCGTCCGTATCCGACGCCGACCGCGCCCGGATCGCCCGACGCCGACGCTCCCTCGACCGCCACGCGCCGACTCGGCATCTACCTCGCCTGGCTGGTCTATCTCGTCACCTGGGGCACGATCTACCTCGGCACGGTCGTGACCGGCTCCGGCCCGCACGCCGGCGATGTGGACGCCCCGCGGAACGGTCTCGACCCCGGCAACGCGACACAGCTGCACGCCGACGCCGTCTTCACCCTCGTCGGGCTCGCGATCGCGGCCCTCGTCTACGCACGGGTCTTCGCGCGGCCGCAACAGCGCTCGGCAGTGGTGTTCATGCTGCTCCTGCTGCTCCAGGGCCTGATCGGGTTCGTGCAGTTCGCCACCGATCTGCCCATCGCCCTCGTCATCGCGCACATGTTCGGCAGTGCGGTCCTGCTCATCGGCGCCACCTGGCAGCTCCTGATCGCGCGGAACCCGATCGTCAAGGATCCGGCGACGAAAAAGGCAGACCCGCTGCGCGAGCCTGCCTGATCGAACTCCGGCCTCAGAGGATGGCGCGGTTGCGCGCACGCGGGAAGCGCTTCTGCCGCGCGACCCAACCCGCCATCTTGCGGTAGTGCGACGTCGACACCGTGGTCTCCGAGGTGAGGTCACGGTCCCATTCGGCGATCTCGAGACCGTCGACGGCGTCGACCACGGCCTGCGCGGTCGCGAGGTCGGGCACGACCCGGTCCCCGAGGATGCCGTTGGCGTCGCCGACGAGCGTGATCCGCACACCGGCGTCCCCGATCGCCTGGAGGACGACCTTCGCGCTGCCACCTTCGCGCTCGACGAACTTGCGTACCGAGGCGACGACCTCGGTGGGTGCCTCGACCTTCTGCTGCGTGCCCGAGTTCTCGCCGTCGGTGGTGTTCGTCATGGGGGTCAGCATACCGGGGCGATTCCGGCGTGTAGAACGGTGTCGTGCGAGCTATCCAGGTGACCCGCCACGGCGGACCCGACGTCCTGACCTTCGGCAGCGTCGACGATCCCATCCCCGCCTCCGACGAGGTGATCGTCCGGACCGCAGCGGTGGGCGTGAACTTCATCGACACCTATCTGCGGCGGGGTCTGTATCCCTCCACACCGCCCTACATCCCCGGCACCGAGGGCGCGGGCATCGTCGTCGCGACCGGCTCGGATGTGACGTCGCTGCAGGAAGGTCAGCGAGTCGCCTGGTGTGCGGCCCCCGGTTCGTATGCGGAACTTGTCGCGGTCCCGGCCTCGAAGGCGGTCCCGGTACCCGACGCGGTCGACGACGCGGTGGCCGGTTCGTCGTTGCTCCGCGGTCTCACCGCGCACTATCTCCTCGACGGGAGTGCTCATCCCCGGGCCGGCGATCCGATCCTGGTGCACGCCGGTGGCGGTGGTGTCGGCCTGATCCTCACCCAGCTCGCCAAGCGCCGCGGACTGACGGTCATCACGACGGTCTCGTCCGATGAGAAGGAGGAACTCTCGCGCGCCGCCGGGGCGGATCACGTCCTGCGCTACGGGGAGGACCTGAGTTCCCGCGTCCGTGACCTCACCGACGGACGCGGCGTGCCGGTGGTCTACGACGGCGTCGGCGCCGACACCTTCGAGCAGTCGCTGGCGTCGGCCGCGGTCCGGGGGATCATCGTGCTCTTCGGGGCGGCGAGCGGGCCGGTTCCGCCGTTCGACCTCCAACGTCTGAACGCGGCGGGGTCGCTGTCGGTGACGCGGCCGACACTGGCGCACTTCACCGACACGGCCGAGGAACTGAACCGCCGGGCCGGTGAGTACTTCGAGGCGATCGTCGACGGCAGTGTCGAGGTGCGCGTCGGCCAGCGTTACCGATTGGCCGATGCGGCTGCCGCACACACCGACCTGGAGGCACGTGTCACCACGGGTTCGACTGTGCTGTTGCCGGCCGGGACGTGAGCCGCGCTCAGAAGTAGGACGAGATGGTCTGCAGTCCGACGACCGCGTCGATCGCGAGTCCGCAGAACACGATGGCGAGATACTCGTTGGACTGCAGGAACACCTTCAGCGGTGCCACCTCGGCGCCGCGCTTGGTGTCGCGGTACAGCTTGGTCACACGCTCCAGGAACCAGCCGCCGGCGGTCAGCGCGATCACGGTGTAGATCCAGCTCGTCGCTGGGATCAGCAGCAGTGAGGTCACCACGGTGAGGACCGTGTAGATCAGCATCTGGCGGGTGACGCGTTCTTCGGTCGCGATCACCGGGAGCATCGGCACACCCGCCGCCTTGTAGTCCTCCTTGTAGCGCATCGCCAGCGCCCAGGTGTGCGGCGGCGTCCAGAAGAAGATGACCGCGAAGAGGACGATCGGCTGCCAGCTCAGCGACCCGGTGACCGCGGCCCATCCCACAAGGGTGGGCATACAGCCCGCGGCGCCGCCCCAGACCACGTTCTGCCAGGTCCGACGCTTGAGGATCAGCGTGTAGACACCGACGTAGAAGAGGATCGTCGCCGAGACGAGCAGCGCCGAGAGGAGGTTGGCGGCGAAGTACAGAACCGCGAAGGACGCCGCCCACAACGCGAGACCGAAGATGAGCGCGCTCCGCGGCGCGACCGCGCGGCGGGCCAGCGGACGCCGGGCCGTGCGCTTCATCTTCTTGTCGATGTCGGCGTCGGCCACCATGTTGAGGGTGTTGGCGCTGCCTGCGCCGAGCCAGCCACCGATCAGGGTGAAGGCGATGACCGCGATGTCGACGTGGCCGCGGTCGGCCTGCAGCATGACCGGGATCGTGGCGACGAGAAGCAACTCGATGACACGCGGCTTGGTCAGCGCGATGTAGGCGAGCACCGTCGCACGCACACGCCCGGCCCACGATTGATCGGCCGGTGCGACCGTTTCGGTCGATACCTGCGGATTCGATGCGGTGTCGGTCGAGTGAGATGCGGCGGAACTGTTCCCGCTCACACGCTCCCCTATCCTCACGAACACTCCTCGTCCGCCCGCACAGACGCCCGCGGGCTACTACGGAGCATGGTAGACGTTTGCCTCTGCGAACCGTGAATCGAGGCATGGCACCGCCATGCGCGAGCTCTCGACCGGCGATGACGCCAGAACTCGCCGGTAACCATCGGTCGGCGCGCAACGCGCGGCCGGCGCCGATTACTCTGGACGCGTACGCGCCGACGATCGTCGGTGGCCGACACCGGTCAGCGCCGATACCGATCAACGCCTACACCGATCACGCTGGTACCGGTCGCCCTGGTACCCATCGCCCCTTCTACGACCTCCGACCGAGTACGAATCGCACCGAGCAGGCACAGGAGACCTTCAGCATCGTGGCCGACACAGACGAGATCCGCGCTTTGACCACCCCCCGCCACCCGGACGACTGGACCGACCTCGACACCCGCGCCGTCGACACGGCCCGGATCCTGGCGGCCGACGCAGTGCAGAAGTGCGGAAGCGGACACCCCGGTACCGCGATGAGCCTCGCTCCGCTCGCCTACACCTTGTTTCAGCGAGTCATGCGTCACGACCCGACCGACACCGACTGGGCCGGGCGCGACCGCTTCGTGCTCTCGTGCGGGCACTCGAGCCTGACGCTCTACATCCAGCTCTACCTCGGCGGGTTCGGTCTCGAACTGTCCGATATCGAGGCGCTGCGGACCTGGGACTCCCTCACGCCGGGCCACCCCGAGTTCCGCCACACCCGCGGCGTGGAGATCACCACCGGCCCGTTGGGTCAGGGGCTGGCCTCGTCGGTCGGCATGGCGATGGCCGCCCGACGCGAACGCGGCCTGTTCGACCCCGATGCGGCGCCCGGACAGAGCCCGTTCGACCACTACATCTACGTCGTCGCCTCCGACGGCGACATCGAAGAGGGTGTGACCTCCGAGGCCAGCTCACTGGCCGGTACCCAACAGCTCGGCAACCTGATCGTGTTCTACGACCAGAATCAGATCTCGATCGAGGACGACACCGACATCGCGCTGTCGGAGGATGTTGCGAAGCGCTACGAGGCCTACGGCTGGCACGTGCAGACCGTGGAGGGCGGCGAGGACATCGTCGCCATCGAGGCGGCGATCGAGGCGGCCCAGCAGGTCATCGACCGGCCGTCGATCATCTGCCTGCGCACGATCATCGGCTACCCCGCGCCCAACATGATGAACACCGGCATGGCACACGGCGCGGCGCTCGGCGAAGACGAGGTCGCGGCGACGAAGAAGGTCCTCGGTTTCGACCCGGAGAAGAACTTCGAGGTCACCGACGAGGTGATCGGCCACACCCGCAAGCTCATCGACCGCGGTGCCGAGGAGCGCAAGGCGTGGACGTCGTCGTTCGATGCCTGGGCGGAGAAGAACCCCGACGCCAAGAAGCTGTTCGACCGGCTCACCGCCCACGAACTGCCCGAGGGCTGGACCGACGTGCTGCCCAGCTGGAACGTCGGCGACAAGGATGTCGCGACCCGCAGCGCATCGGGCAAGGTGCTCGGCGCGCTCGCGCCCGTGCTGCCCGAGCTGTGGGGCGGTTCGGCCGACCTGGCCGGCTCCAACAACACCACCATGGACGGCGAGCCGTCGTTCGGACCGACCTCGATCAGCACCAAGAAGTGGTCGGCCAACCCCTACGGCCGCACCCTGCACTTCGGTGTCCGTGAGCACGCCATGGGATCGATCCTGTCGGGCATCGCCCTGCACGGGCCGACCCGCGCCTACGGCGGTACCTTCCTGCAGTTCGCCGACTACATGCGTCCCGCGGTCCGCCTCGCGGCGCTGATGGAGATCGATCCGATCTACGTCTGGACCCACGACTCGATCGGTCTGGGTGAGGACGGCCCGACCCATCAGCCGATCGAGCACCTGGCCGCGCTGCGCGCGATCCCGAACCTCGACGTCGTCCGGCCGGCCGACGCCAACGAGACCGCGTACGCCTGGCAGCACCTGCTCACCCGCCGGAACCATCCGGTCGGCCTGGCGCTCACCCGCCAGAACATCCCGATCCTGGAGGGCACCTCGGCGCAGGGCGTCGCCAACGGCGGATACGTCCTGAGCGACTCCGAGGGTGATCCCCACGTCGTGCTCATCGGCACCGGCTCCGAGGTGTACCTGGCCGTCGACGCACAGAAGGCGCTGGCGGAGAAGGGAATCAAGGCGCGAGTCGTCTCGATGCCCTGTGTCGAGTGGTTCGACGAACAACCGCAGGGGTACCGCGACCACGTGCTGCCGCCGTCGGTTCCGCGCGTCGCCGTCGAAGCCGGTATCGCCATGCCGTGGTACCGCATCGTCGGCGCCGGCGGCGAGATCGTGTCGATCGAACACTTCGGGGCCTCCGCCGACTACAAGGTGCTGTTCACCAAGTTCGGCATCACCGCCGAGGCCGTGACCGCGGCCGCCGAGCGCGTCGTCGCGGGCTGAGCGCCAACAACCCACAAGGAGAGAATCGTGACCCAGAACGAGAAGCTCGCCGAACTGTCCGCCGCCGGAGTGTCGGTGTGGCTGGACGACCTGTCCCGGGACCTGATCAGCTCAGGTGACCTCGCCGAACTCATCAGCACCAAGTCGGTCGTCGGGGTGACCACCAACCCGTCGATCTTCCAGGCCGCGCTGTCGTCGGGCCATGCCTACGACGACCAGGTCAACGAGCTGGCCGCACGGGGCGCCGACGTCGACGCCACCATCCGGACGGTCACCACCGACGACGTACGCAACGCCTGTGACGTGCTCGCCTCGACCTTCGAGTCGACCGACGGCGTCGACGGACGCGTGTCGATCGAGGTTGATCCGCGCCTGGCCCATGACACCGACGCCACGGTGGCACAGGCCGTCGAGCTGTGGAAGATCGTCGACCGGCCGAACCTGCTCATCAAGATCCCGGCCACCGAGGCCGGGCTCCCCGCGATCAGCAAGGTCATCGCCGAGGGCATCAGCGTGAACGTGACGCTGATCTTCTCGGTCGAGCGCTACGAGAAGGTCATCGCCGCCTACCTCGACGGCCTCGACGCCGCCGCCCAGGCCGGCCACGACCTCTCCCGGATCCACTCCGTCGCCTCGTTCTTCGTGTCGCGGGTGGACACCGAGATCGACAAGCGACTCGACGCCATCGGCACCCCGGAGGCCACCGAGCTCAAGGGCAAGGCCGCACTGGCCAATGCACGTCTCGCCTACTCGGCCTACCAGCAGGTCTTCGAGGTCGAGTCCCGCTTCCCCGAGCTGCTGGCCAAGGGCGCTCGCCCGCAGCGCGCACTCTGGGCGTCGACGGGCGTCAAGAACCCCGACTACCCGGACACGCTGTACGTGAGCGAGCTGGTCGCGCCCAACACGGTCAACACGATGCCGGGCAAGACGATGGACGCCTTCGCCGACCACGGCTGGGTGAACACCGAGTCCATCATCGGTCTCGCCGCCGAGTCGCAGGAGATCTTCGACAAGCTCGTCGCGGTGGGCGTCGACCTGACCGACGTCTTCCTGGTCCTGGAGAACGAGGGCGTCAGCAAGTTCGAGGACGCATGGAACGACCTGCTCAGCGCGACCGCCGAGCAACTGTCCGCGGCGAACAAGGGCTGACCCCAGGTGGCGGGAGGCGAGGAGTCAACCGGGACCGGTTCGTGGACCAATCCGCTCCGTGACCCGCAGGACAAACGGCTGCCGCGCATCGCGGGACCGTGCAGCCTGGTCATCTTCGGGGTCACCGGCGACCTCGCCCGCAAGAAGTTGATGCCGGCGGTCTACGACCTCGCCAACCGCGGCCTCCTGCCACCGTCGTTCGCCCTCGTCGGCTTCGCGCGGCGCGACTGGACCGACGAGGACTTCGGCGCCATCGTCCACGACGCCGTCCGTGAACACGCACGGACCGGATTCCGCGAAGAGGTGTGGGAACGCCTCGCCGAGGGATTCCGGTTCGTGCAGGGCGCATTCGACGACGACGCCGCCTTCGACAGGCTGCGCGACACGCTCAAGTCGCTCGATGTCGAACGCGGGACCGACGGCAATCACGCGTTCTACCTGTCGATTCCGCCGGGGGCCTTCCCGACGGTCTGCGAGCAGCTCGAGCGCAGCGGTCTCGCCACGCCGACGGGCGACAGCTGGCGACGGGTGGTGATCGAGAAGCCGTTCGGTCACGATCTCGAGTCCGCACGCGAACTCAACGCGATCGTCAACAACGTCTTCCCCGAGTCGTCGGTGTTCCGCATCGACCACTATCTGGGCAAGGAGACCGTCCAGAACATCCTGGCCCTGCGGTTCGCCAATCAGTTGTTCGATCCGCTGTGGAGTTCGCATTACGTCGACCACGTCCAGATCACCATGGCCGAGGACATCGGACTCGGCGGCCGGGCGGGCTACTACGACGGGATCGGCGCGGCACGCGACGTCATCCAGAACCACCTGCTGCAGCTCATGGCCCTGGTCGCGATGGAAGAGCCGATCTCCTTCGAGCCCAAGCAGTTACAGGCCGAGAAGATCAAGGTCCTCGCCGCGACGCGCAACGTCCTGCCGATCGACGAGAACACTGCCCGTGGTCAGTACGGACCGGGTTGGCAGGGCAGCGAGAAGGTGCCGGGCCTCAAGGAGGAGGAGGGTTTCGCGAAGGACTCGAAAACCGAGACCTTCGCCGCCATCGCCCTCGAGGTCGACTCCCGCCGCTGGGCAGGGGTCCCGTTCTATCTGCGCACCGGAAAGCGCCTGGGCCGTCGCGTCACCGAGATCGCACTGGTCTTCAAGCGCGCTCCGCACCTGCCGTTCGACCAGACCATGACCGAGGAACTGAGCCAGAACGCCTTGGTGATCAGGGTCCAGCCGGACGAGGGCATCACCCTGCGATTCGGGTCGAAGGTCCCCGGGTCGAGCATGGAGGTCCGGGACGTCAACATGGACTTCAGCTACGGCACCGCCTTCACCGAGGCCTCGCCGGAGGCGTACGAGCGTCTGATCCTCGACGTCCTGCTGGGTGAACCCTCGCTGTTCCCCGTCAACGAGGAAGTCGAACTGTCCTGGCGCATCCTCGATCCGGTGCTCGACCACTGGGCCGAGTCGGGGTCGCCCGACACCTACGAGTCCGGGACGTGGGGGCCGCGTTCGGCCGAGGAGATGATGGTCCGCACCGGTCGCGCGTGGCGCCGGCCGTGACGAGACGTCCGTACGCCCGCACCGACCGATCCGTTCAGGAGGCCCCCCGATGATCGTCGAACTGCCCGACACGTCGACCGGAAAGGTCGCCAAGAAGATCATCGAGGTGCGCGCCGCGGGCGGCGCGCTGAGTCTGGGTCGCGTGCTCACCCTGGTCGTGTGCGTCGAACTCGGTGAGCCGATGGAGGGGGCCATCGAGGCGGCGGTCGGCGCGAGCCGCGAGCACCCCAGCCGCGTCATCGTCGTGTATCGCGGTGTGCGCGAAGGCGACTCACGACTCGATGCGCAGATCCGCGTGGGCGGCGATGCCGGCGCCTCCGAGGTGGTCGTGCTGTCGCTGCAGGGCGAACTCGCCGACCATCCGGACAGCGTGGTGACCCCCTTCCTCCTCCCCGACACCCCGGTCGTCACCTGGTGGCCGGGCAAGGGGCCACGACGACCCGCCGACGATCCGCTCGGCAAACTCGGGCACCGGCGCATCGTCGACGCGAGCAAGGCGGGCGACTCGCTCACGGTGCTGGCGCAGCGCCTCGAGACCTACTCCCCCGGCGACACCGACCTCGCCTGGACCCACATCACCCACTGGCGCGCGATCCTCGCGTCCGCGGTCGACCGACCGCCGCACACCCCGATCACCGAGGTCGTGGTCACCGGGTCGCAGAACTCACCCTCGGTGGACCTGATCGCCGGTTGGCTTCGGTCCACCTTGAACGTCCCGACGCGACGCCGCCGCGGCAGTTTCGAGATCCGTCTTCACCGCGACGAGGGTCCGACCATCCTCGCCGTCGACGAGGAGAACAACGCCGTGCTGACGATGCCCGGCAAACCCGATGGACGCGTCGCCATGGGCCGGCGTGAACTTCCCGCGTGTATCGCGGAGGAGCTACGACGACTCGACACCGACGAGGTGTACATCGAAGCACTCAAGGGTGTGCCCGAGGTCGAGTTCACAGATGACACCGAAGGAGTTGCCGCCCGATGACCACCGAGACCCTCGTCTTCGACTCCAAGCAGGAACTCGTCGAGACCGCCGCGACCCGGTTCGTGGACCTCGTGACCCGAGCCCAAGCCGAACGCGGCGTCGCGAGTGTGGTGCTGACCGGCGGCAGCAACGGGATCGGCCTCCTGTCGGCGCTCGCCGCCAACAGCGGCACCATCGACTGGTCCAAGGTCGACATCTACTGGGGCGACGACCGTTTCGTCCCCGCCGACGATCCGGAGCGCAATTCGGGTCAGGCGCGCGAGGCGCTGCTCGACAAGGTGCCCGTCGACCCGTCGCGGGTGTTCCCGATGGCACCGTCGGACGGACCGCTCGGCGACGACATCGAGGCCGCCGCCGCGGATTACGCCGCGATCCTCGCCGGCCGGTCGAGCGACGGCGTGGCGCCGGAATTCGATCTCCATCTGCTCGGCATGGGCGGTGAGGGACACATCAACTCGTTGTTCCCGCACACTGCGGCCACCGCGGAGACCACGAAGTCGGTGGTCGCCGTCGAGGATTCGCCGAAGCCGCCGCCGCGCCGGATCACCCTGACCCTGCCCGTCGTCAACCGTTCCCGGCAGGTGTGGTTCCTGGTCGCCGGCGCCGACAAGGCCGAGGCAGTCGGCGCCGCACACGGTGGCGCGGACCCGGCCGACTGGCCCGCCGCCGGGGCGCACGGCACCGAGGAGACCATCTGGTTTCTCGACGACGCGGCCGCCGCCGACATCCGGTGACCGTCCGCTAGCCCGAGTTCCGCAGCGCGGTGGCCAGGCCGTTCATGGTCAGCTGGATCCCGCGTCGAACGATCGGGGTGTCCTCCCCCGCGCGGAAGCGCCGGAGCAGTTCGACCTGCAGCAGGTTGAGCGGCTCGAGATACGGGAAGCGGTTGTAGACCGAACGCTTCAGGGCGGCGTTGTCGTGGAGCAGGTCGTCGGTGCCGGTGATCTTCGCGCACATCGCGATCGTCCGCTCGTGTTCGTCGACGATCATGCCGAAGACCCGCTCGCGCAGCTCCTCGTCGGGCACGAGCTGTGCGTACCGGTGGGCCAGGCCCATGTCCGACTTCGCCAGCACCTGAGCCATGTTCGACATCACGGTGCGGAAGAACGGCCATTTGGCGTAGTACCGCCGCAACGTCTCCAGCCGCTGCGGATCGTCCCCGACCCATTCCTCGAACGCCGAGCCCGTGCCATACCAGCCGGGCAGCATCACGCGCGACTGCGTCCACGAGAGCACCCACGGGATCGCGCGGAGATCGGAGATCTTCTCGGTCTGCTTGCGCGACGCCGGGCGGCTGCCGATGTTGAGGGCACCGATCTCCGACAGGGGCGTCGAGGTGGTGAAGTACTCGACGAATCCCGGTGTCTCGTGGACCAGCCGGCTGTACGCGGCTCGCGCCTTCGCCGCGATGTCGTCCATGATCTCGTAGGCCGAGTCGGATTCGTCGCCGAGGCCTTCGGTGTCCAGGAGTGAGGACTCGATGGTCGCGGCGAGCAGCGTCTCCAGGTTGCGCCGCGCAGTGACCGGTTCGGCGTACTTCGCGGCGATGATCTCGCCCTGCTCGGTGATGCGCAGCGAGCCCTGGACGGCACCGGGCGGCTGGGCCAGGATGGCGTCGTAACTGGGACCGCCGCCGCGCCCGACGGTCCCGCCGCGCCCATGGAACAGGCGCAATCTGATGCCCGACCGCGACGCGACGTCGACCAGATCGAGCTCGGCACGGTAGAGCGCCCAGTTCGCGGCCATGTAGCCGCCGTCCTTGTTGGAGTCCGAGTAGCCGAGCATGATCTCCTGAATCCCGTTCTGGGAGTCCACCATCGCCCGATAGAACGGGACGTCGAGGACGGCGCGGAGAGTTGCTGCGCCCTGCTGGAGGTCCTCGATCGTCTCGAACAGCGGAACCACGCGGACGCTACACCGCGGGGAACCGTCATTCGCGTCGTAGAGGCCGGCCTCCTTGAGCAGGATCAGCGCCTCGAGCATGTCGCTCACCGAGGTGCACATGCTGATCACGTAGTTGGGCACGGCCGCGGGGCCGAAGGTCGCGACCGCCTTGGCAGCCGCCCGGACGATCCCGAGTTCCTTGGTGGCCAGCTCGCTCAGCTCGGCGTCGGGACTGGTCAGCGGTCGACGCGCACGCAGTTCCGCGGAGAGGATCTCGACGCGCTCGGACTCGTCGAGCGACGCATAGTCCGGATGCACTCCCGCCCACGCGAGCAGCTCGGCGACCACTTCCTCATGCATGTCGGAGTTCTGCCGCATGTCCAGTCCGGACAGGTGGAAGCCGAAGGTGCGCACGGCTTCTCGCAGGGCGAGCAACCGGTCGTCGGCGATCGTGTCGTCGTTGTTCGCGCGCAGCGCGCCGTCGATCACATCGAGGTCGGCGAGGAGTTCGGCGGCGTCGCCGTACGGCTGTTTCCCGTCGATGAGGAAGAGGTCGCTCGAGGTGAGGAAGTCGTCGTCGAACATCTCCCGGGCGGTCGCCACCAGACGGGACCGGATGGAGCGCAGGGCGAGCCGGAAGGGTTCGTCGGCCCCCGGGTCGTCGGCGTCGGCCCCGGCGAGGTCGAACAGGGTGTCGCTGGCGTCGATGAGCCGGGCCGACATGCTGAGTTCCTGTGCGAGACTCTCGAGTTCGGCCAGGTGATGTCCGACGGCGGTCTGCGCGGCGAGCGTGGTGGCCAGGGCCACCACCTCGGAGTTCACGAACGGATTGCCGTCGCGGTCGCCGCCGATCCACGACCCCATCCGGATCATCGGCTCGTCGGCGAGTCCGGCGTCGGGGTACGTCGAGCGCAGCGCGGCGCGCACCGCGGTGTTGATGGCGGGCACGACCTCGAAGAACGAGGCGTCGTAATAGCGGAGCCCGGAACGGATCTCGTCCTGGATGGTGAGACGTTCGAGCCGGATGAGGGCGGTCTGCCAGAGGGTCAGGATCTGCCGCCGGATCGACTCGGTGACCGCCGCGTCCTCGTCCGGCATCAGCTCGGTCCGGCCGCGGAACCGCATCAGCTCGGTGATGCGGTTCTGGGCCTCGAAGACGGTGCGTCGGCGGGTCTCGGTGGGGTGAGCGGTGATGACCGGCACCACGGCGGCATCGGCCAGCGCCCGGCCGACCTCGTCGTCGCCGAGTCCCGCCTCGGCGAGCTTGCGGTAGGTGGCGGCGAGGCTGCTGTCCTGGGGCGGGTCTCCGGCCCGGACGTGGATGGCGCGGCGCCGCTCACGGTGGATGTCCTCGGCCAGGTTCGCCAGCAGGGCGAAGTGGCTGAACGCGCGGATGACCGGGACCGCGGTGGAGATGTCCAGATCGACGAACATGTCGGCGAGCTCGGTGCGGTCGATCTCGTTGCGGCGCACGCGGAACGCGGCCACGCGAGCGGCTTCGACCAGATCGAAGACGTCGCTGCCGGAGTGCTCACGGACGACGTCACCCAGGATCCCGCCGAGAAGGCGGATGTCCTCCCGTAGGGGTTCGGTGAGTGCTCGGCCCTCGTCGTCGACGACGATGTGGTCGACGATGGAGATCGATGGGCGCCAGTCCGGGACTCCCCGCGCGGGAACGGTTTCACTCATGCGTCAAGTATCCCGGCAACATCCGGGCGCGGCATCCCGAGGCGCGAACGGTGGCTAGCCGGACAGTTTGATGTCGACGCCCACGCCGACGATGAAGATCACCCAGATGAGTCCGACGAAGATCGTCAACCGGTCCAGGTTGCGTTCGACGACGCTCGAGCCCGAGAGGCTGGACTGGACACCGCCGCCGAACAGCGACGACAGACCGCCACCCTTGCCGCGGTGCAGCAGGATGAGCACGATCAGCAACACGCTGGTCACGATCAATCCGATGTCGAGTGCACCTTGCACAGTCACGAGTCGCAACGCCCTTCCGTAAAGCCCCTACATACAGCTGTGGCAGGTCAACCCCCGAAAAGAGGCCAACCTGCCACAGTGTACGCGTGGGTGTGACCCGTCAGGGCAAGGGGCCACCCGCGGCGATCGCCGACAGCGTCGCGAACTCGTCGGACTTCAGCGATGCGCCGCCGACCAGGGCGCCGTCGACGTCGGGACGTCCGACGATGTCGCCGACGTTCTTGGCGTTGACCGATCCGCCGTAGAGGATTCGCACCGATGCCGCGGTCTCGGCGTCGGCGATCTCCGCCAGGGTCTCGCGGATGGCCTTGCAGACCTCCTGTGCGTCGTCGGCGCCGGCCACCCGACCGGTACCGATGGCCCACACGGGCTCGTAGGCGATCACGGTCTCGGCGATCTCGGCGGCCGTCAGGCCGGCGAGGGAGCCCTTGAGCTGCGCGATGTTGTACGCCACGTGCTCTCCGGCCTCACGGACGTCGAGCCCCTCACCGATGCACACGATCGGGGTGAGCTCGTGCTTGAGCGCCGCCTTCGTCTTGGCCAGTACGACCTCATCGGTCTCGTTGTGCAGGGTGCGACGCTCGGAGTGCCCGACCACCACGAAGGTGCAGCCGAGTTTGGCGAGGAACGCACCGCTGATCTCGCCGGTGTAGGCGCCCGAGTCGTGCGCCGACAGGTCTTGCGCACCGTAGGTGAGCAGGAGCTTGTCGCCGTCGACGACCGTCTGCACGCTGCGGATGTCGGTGAACGGCGGAATGACCGTCACATCGACCTTGTCGAAGTACTTCGCCGGCAGGGCGAAGGCGATCTTCTGAACCAGCGCGATGGCCTCGAGGTGGTTCAGGTTCATCTTCCAGTTGCCCGCGATGAGCGGTTTGCGGGCGCCGGGAGCGAAGCGAGCGGGCCCATTGTCAACAGTCGCCATCAGCTCTCCAGCACCTTCAGTCCGGGGAGTTCCTTGCCTTCGAGGTACTCCAGCGATGCGCCACCTCCGGTGGAGATGTGCGAGAAGTCGGAGTCCGGCAGACCCAGGGTGCGGACCGCGGCGGCCGAGTCGCCGCCACCGACCACGGTGAACGCACCGTTGCCCGTCGCACCGGCGATCGCCTCGGCGACACCGCGGGTGCCCGACGAGAACTTCTCGAACTCGAACACACCCGACGGGCCGTTCCAGAAAATGGTCTTGGCGCCGGAGAGGACCGCGGCGAACCGCTTCACCGATTCCGGTCCGATGTCCAGACCCATCCAGCCGTCGGGAATGGCGTCCGAGGCCACCGTGTCCGATTCGGCGTCGGCGGCGAACTTGTCGGCCACCACGACGTCGACCGGCAGGTGGATGACGTCACCGAACCGCTCGAGCAGGCTCTTGCAGACGTCGATCTGATCTTCCTGCAGCAACGAGGATCCCACCGAATGCCCTTGTGCGGCAAGGAAGGTGAACGCCATACCGCCGCCGATGACCAGGGTGTCGACCTTGGGGGCCAACGCCTCGATGACACCGAGCTTGTCCGACACCTTCGATCCGCCGAGGACGACGGCGTAGGGTCGCGTCACCTCGTCGGTGAGCTTGGACAGCACGTCGACCTCGGCCGCCACCAGCTCGCCCGCGTAGTGCGGGAGCAGCTTGGCGACGTCGTAGACCGAGGCCTGCTTGCGGTGCACCACTCCGAAGCCGTCGGAGACGAACGCGCCGTCGTCGCCGACGAGCTCGACCAGCGCCTTGGCGAGCGCCTCGCGCTCGGCATCGTCCTTGGAGGTCTCCCGCGGATCGAAGCGGATGTTCTCCAGCAGCAGGACGTCGCCGTCGGTGAGTCCTTCCGCGCGGGCCAGCGCGTCGGTGCCGACGACGTCACCGGCGAGCTGCACGTTGCGGCCGAGTTCCTCCCCGAGGCGGGCGGCCACCGGCGCCAGCGAGAACTTCGGATCCGGCTCGCCCTTCGGACGACCCAGGTGCGCGGTGATGATCACCTTGGCGCCGGCGTCGATGAGCGCGTTGAGCGTCGGCAGGGACGCGAGGATGCGACCCGGATCGGTGATCGTCGACCCGTCGAGCGGGACGTTGAAATCCGACCGGACCAGCACACCCCTGCCCGAAACACCTTCGTCCAGAAGGTCTTTCAGAGTGGGAACACCCATGAGGCGTTGACTCCTAAAGTCGTTGGGGGTGGGTCAGAGCGACTTGCCGACGAGACCGATGAGGTCGACGAGGCGGTTGGAGTAGCCCCACTCGTTGTCGTACCAGGACACGACCTTGGCCTGGTCGTCGATCACCTTGGTCAGGCCGGCGTCGAACAGCGAGCTGTGCGGGTCGGTGACGATGTCGGACGAGACGATCGGCGCGTCGTAGTACTTCAGGATGCCCTTGAGCGGACCGTCGGCAGCGGCCTTGAGCGCGGCGTTGATCTGCTCGGCGGTGGCGGTCTTCGACAGCTGGGCGGTGAGGTCGGTGACCGAACCGGTGGGGATCGGGACACGCAGCGCGTAGCCGTCGAGCTTGCCCTTCAGCTCCGGGAGCACCAGGCCGATGGCCTTGGCGGCACCGGTCGAGGTCGGCACGATGTTGATGGCGGCGGCGCGCGCGCGACGCAGGTCCTTGTGCGGGCCGTCCTGCAGGTTCTGGTCCTGGGTGTAGGCGTGGATCGTGGTCATGAGGCCCTTGACGATGCCGAACTCGTCGTTGAGGACCTTGGCCAGCGGGCCGAGGCAGTTGGTGGTGCACGAGGCGTTCGAGATGATGTTCTGGCTGCCGTCGTACTTGTCGTCGTTGACGCCCATCACGATGGTGATGTCCTCGTCCGAGGCGGGCGCGGAGATGATGACCTTCTTGGCGCCGGCATCGAGGTGTCCCTGAGCCTTGGCGCGGGCGGTGAAGATGCCGGTCGACTCGACGACCACGTCGACGCCCAGGTCGCCCCACGGGATGGCGGCCGGACCTTCCTTGACCTCGAGGGCCTTGATCTTCTGCTCACCGACGACGATGGTGTCGTCGCCCTCGAGGGTGACGTCGTCGGACAGGCGACCGAGGATGGAGTCGAACTTCAGCAGGTGCGCGAGGGTCGCGTTGTCGGTCAGGTCGTTGACCGCGACGATCTCGATGTCGGTGGTGCCCAGCGCTTTTTGCGCTTCGACGGCACGGAAGAAGTTGCGGCCGATCCGGCCGAATCCGTTGACGCCTACCCGAACAGTCACAGTTGTGCTCCTTAGCGGTATTCATGGTCGGGCCTGGTGGTCAAGCCCGGTCTGGCCGCGCGTGAGCGGTCAGCGAAGCACACCTGAGTGGTCACGCCTCCGCCCACGTCGCCACCAGCCTAGTAGGCGACCCTCTGCTCGGCACACCGCAGGTCCGTGTCAGGCCTCGTCGAGCAGCTCGGAGGTCACCGCGGATTCGGTGTCGGGGATGCCGTCCTGGCGGGCCTTCTTGTCGGCCATCGACAGCAGGCGGCGGATACGCCCGGCGACGGCGTCCTTGGTCATCGGCGGGTCGGCGAGCTGACCGAGCTCCTCCAGCGACGCCTGCCGGTGGGTGATCCGGAGCTGTCCGGCCGCGATCAGATGGTCGGGCACCTCGTCGCCGAGGATGTCCAGCGCGCGTTCCACGCGGGCCGCGGCGGCGACCGCCGCACGCGCCGATCGACGCAGATTGGCGTCGTCGAAATTGGCCAGGCGGTTGGCGGTGGCGCGCACCTCGCGCCGCATCCGGCGTTCCTCCCACACGAGCCTCGTGTCGTGGGCCCCCATCCGGGTCAGCAACGCCCCGATGGCCTCGCCGTCGCGGATGACGACGCGGTCGGCTCCGCGGACCTCGCGGGCCTTGGCCGTGACACCGAGACGTCGCGCCGCGCCGACGAGGGCGAGCGCCGCCTCCGGCCCGGGACAGCTGACCTCCAGGGCCGACGACCGGCCTGGTTCGGTGAGCGACCCGTGCGCGAGAAACGCTCCGCGCCAGGCGGCCTCGGCGTCGGCGACACTACCGCCGACGACCTGGGCGGGCAGGCCGCGCACCGGGCGTCCGCGCAGGTCGAGCAGCCCGGTCTGTCGTGCCAGGCCTTCGCCGTCCTTGGTGATCCGCACGATGTAGCGCGCCGACTTCCGCAGCCCGCCACCGCGCAGGACGTGGACGTCCGAGGCGTAGCCGTAGAGGTCGTGGATCTCGCGGCGCAACCGGCGCGCCACGTTGCCCATGTCCACCTCGGCCTCGACCACCACGCGGCCCGCGACGATGTGCAGACCGCCGGCGAAACGCAGCAGCGCGGACACCTCGGCTCTCCGGCAACTCACCTGAGTCACCGACAGGCGACTGAGTTCGTCCTTCACCGCCGCCGTCATCGCCACCGGTACCTGTCCTCCTGTCAACAGACCACACGTCCCTCGAGTGAAAATCGCGGAGACATCGCCCGAATCAGGCGTCCGCTCGGTCAGAGTAACGGGTCAGTTCACCTTCGCACAGTTCGTTCACCACGGCGGCGACTTTCGCCGGGTCATGGACTTGCCGGCCCGGCACCGCGACGTCTCCGACATTCAGCTCCGCGCCGAACAATCCGGCCGCACGCACGAGGTGATCGCGTTCCCGTCCCGCGGGCACCGACGACGCATCCACGAGGACGTGGTCGACGCGGAAGGTGTTCGCATGGGCGTGCAGGACATGGAGGTGTCGCTCGACCGAGAACCCCGGGGTCTCCCCCGGCTCGGGGGCCAGATTGACCACCAGCACCTTGCGAGCGCTGCTGCGCTGCAAGGCCTTCAACTGTTCGGGCACGAGCACGTGCGGGATCACGCTCGAGAACCAGGAGCCCGGCCCCAGCATCAGCAGGTCGGCCGATTCGATTGCGGTGAGCGCCGATTCGCAGGCCGGCGGGTCGCCGGGCAACAGCCGGACGCGGCGCACCTTGCCGGGCGTGGTGGCCACCGCGACCTGTCCCCTGATCTCGCGACTGATGCGTGGATCGGCCTCGAGTCCCGAGACGTCGGCCTCGATGTCGAGGGGCACGGTCGACATCGGCAGCACGTGCCCCGTGATGCCGAAGATCTCCCGCAACTCGGCGAGGGCTCCCACGGTGTCGCCGAGCACCTCGGTGAGTCCGGCGAGGAGCAGATTGCCGATGGGATGCCCGGCGAGCGCCCCACGACCACCGAAGCGGTGCTGGAGCACCTCGGCCCACAGCTCGTGCCGGCGGCGGGCCGCCGGGTCGTCGGCGGCCTGTGGGTCCGGCAACCCGTCGGGCGTACTCATCAACGCGGCGAGCGCCATTCGCAGGTCACCGGGTGGGATGAGTCCGAGTTCGGCGCGCAGCCGTCCCGACGATCCCCCGTCATCGGCGACGGTGACCACCGCGGTGATGTCGGCGCTCAGATAACGCATCGCGGTCAGCGTCGCGTACAGGCCGTGACCGCCGCCGAGGGCGACGATCCGGGGTTCCCGGGAACTCATTCGCGCCCCAGATCACGATGCATGACCCGGACGTCATAGGACGCGTGCCCGGCGTCGTCGACGGCGCGGCGCAGCCGAGCCGACAGCTCCTCGGCGATGGCGACGCTGCGGTGCTTGCCGCCGGTGCAGCCGACGCTGATGGTCATGTAGCGCTTGCCTTCTCGCAGGTAACCGCGGCCGACGATGGAGACCAGGCCGATGTAGAGGTCGAGGAATCCGTCGGCGTCGGGCTGGCCGAGGACGTAGTCGCGGACCGGCGCCTCCCGGCCGTTGTGATCGCGCAGTTCATCGATCCAGTGCGGATTGGGCAGGAAGCGGACGTCGGCGACGAGATCGGAATCGATGGGCAGACCGTACTTGAAGCCGAACGACTGCACCGCGATCGACAGCCGCGGTTCGGTGTCGCCCGGCGCGACGCCCTCGACGATCGCGCGCAGTTTGGCCGCCGTCAGCGCCGACGTCTCCACCACCAGATCGGCCACGTTCTTGATCGGGGCGAGGATCGCCCGTTCGCGGGCGATCCCCTCGACGAGAGTTTCCTTGCCCTGCAACGGATGTCGGCGACGAACCTGCTCGAAACGGCGGACCAGCACCTGATCACTGGCGTCGAGGTAGAGGAGCCGGGTCCGGATCCCGGACCCTTCGAGGCGGTCCCGCAGCTGTTCGAGCTGATGGGCGAGGTTGGCGTCGGACGCGCGCAACACCATGGCGAGCCGGGTGATCGCCGGATCGTCTTCACGGACCATCCCGACCATCGTCGAGATCAGCGAGGGAGGCACGTTGTCGGCGACGTACCAGCCGTCGTCCTCGAGCACGTTCGCCGCGGTGGAGCGTCCCGCGCCGGACATCCCCGTCACGAACAGGACGGTGAAGTCCGTGTTCTTCGCCTCGGCGATCGCCGCGCTCTGCACTTCGGTGTGGTCACTCATCGGCACCTCGTCCCGCGTCACCGGTCGCCACCGTCATCTCCTTCTCGGCCCGCTCCGGGATCGGGGCCGGGTTCGGGGTCTGGTCGGGCGCCGCCGCCTCGCCGGAGAGCGCGGTCTGGACCGCCCGCGCCGTGGTGAGGCCGATCCCGGGCACCTGGGATATCTCATCCAACGATGCCTCGCGCAGGCGCGCAACCGAACCGAAGTGGGTCACCAGCGCGGTGCGGCGGGTTCGGCCGAGGCCGGGGACCCCGTCGAGCACCGACTCGGTCATGCGCTTGCTGCGCTTGCTGCGGTGGAACGTGATGGCGAACCGATGGGCCTCGTCGCGCACCCGTTGCAACAGGAACAGTGCCTGGCTGTTGCGCGGCAGGATCATCGGGTCGTCGTCGCCGGGCACCCACACCTCCTCGAGGCGTTTGGCGAGCCCGATCACCGAGACGTCGGTGATGCCGAGTTCGTCGAGAACCGCCGCGGCGGCGTGCACCTGGGGCGCACCGCCGTCGACGACGAAGAGGTTCGGCGGGTAGGCGAACTTCCGCGGCTGCGCCGTGGTGTCGGCCGCCGCGCTGATCTCACCGGACACCGGCGGCGGCGCATCGCGGTCGGTGCGGTGGCGCAGGAACCGGCGTCGGGTGACCTCGGCGATGGACGCGACGTCGTCGGATCGGCCCTCGCCGGCGGCGTGCCGGATCGAGTAGTGCCGGTAGTCGGACTTGCGCGGCAGACCGTCTTCGAAGACCACGAGGGAGGCGACCACGTCGGTGCCCTGCACGTGCGAGATGTCGACGCACTCGATGCGCAGCGGCGCCTGATCGAGCAGTAGCGACTCCTGCAACTCGGTGAGCGCCGCCGATCGGGTCGTGAGATCGCCCGCGCGTCGGAGTTTGTGCTGCGCAAGGGCTTCGCCGGCATTGCGGGCGACGGTCTCGAACAGCGCCTTCTTGTCGCCCCGCTGGGGCACCCGCAACCGCACCCGGCTGCCGCGGAGACCGGACAGCCACTCCTCGAGCTCCTCGGCGTCGGACGGCAACTCCGGCACCAGCACCTCACGGGGTATCGACTCTCCGTGTGCCCGGTCGGTCCCGACGTCGACGGTGGCGTCGAAATCGACCTGGGCGCCGTAGAACTGGGTGATGAACTCCCCCACCACATCGCCGTCGGTACCGTTGTCGCTGCGCTCGACCACCCATCCGCGCTGGCCGCGCACCCGTCCGTCGCGGACGTGGAAGACCTGGACCGACACCTCGAGCTGATCGCCGGCGAGCGCGATCACGTCGGCGGTGGTGCCGTCGCCGAGCACGACCGCCTGCTTCTCCATGGCGCGTCGCATCGCACCGATGTCGTCACGCAACCGTGCGGCACGCTCGAAGTCGAGTTCCTCGGCCGCGACGTTCATGTCCCGTTCCATCTTGCGGATCATCAGGTCGGTGCGGCCGGCGAGGAAATCGCAGAAGTCCTCGACGATCTCCCGGTGTTCCTCGGCGTCCACCCGCCCCACGCAGGGGGCGGAGCACTTGTCGATGTAGCCGAGCAGACACGGGCGGTCGATCTGCCGGTGCCGTTTGAACACACCGGCCGAACAGGTTCGGGCCGGGAAGACCCGGGTCAGCAGGTCGACCGTCTCGCGGATCGCCCACGCGTGCGCGTATGGACCGAAGTAGCGCACGCCGCGCCGGCGCGGACCCCGGTACACGAACAGGCGCGGATACTCCTCGTTCAGGGTGACCGCGAGCATCGGGTAGCTCTTGTCGTCGCGGTAGCGGACGTTGAAGCGCGGGTCGAATTCCTTGATCCAGTTGTATTCGAGCTGCAGCGCCTCGACCTCGGTGCCGACCACCGTCCACTCGACGGAGGCGGCCGTCGTCACCATCTGACGGGTGCGGGGGTGCAGCGAGGCGATGTCGGCGAAGTACGACGTCAGCCTGGACCGGAGGTTCTTGGCCTTGCCCACGTAGATGACACGACGATGCTCGTCGCGGAACTTGTACACCCCGGGATCGGTCGGGATGGACCCCGGGGCGGGTCGGTAGGTAGTCGGGTCGGCCACGTGTTCCAGGCTAGTGTCCGGGCCGGACAGTCCCGCGGTAGCGCTCCTCGAGCTCGCGGAATCGACCCATCGCGTCGATGGCGCGCTGACCGTCACCGGCCTGAACGGCCAGGACGGTGATGTGTTCGTCGGCCGGGAAGAGCAGCCACGCCCCGAAACCCTGCTCCGGGTAGGTGAGACCGAGAACACGGTCCCATTCGAAGAGCCGCGCCGACACCAGGTTGCGCACCTCGACGCCGGCGGCTCCGACGCGCAGTCGCGGGCGGGTGAACAGCAAAATGGCCGCGGAGATGAGCGCACCGATGAGGATGATCGCGATCTGGTCGGAACCGCCGAGATTGCGGACTCCGACGTCGTCGATCGTGAGCAGCAGACCGAACGTGATGTGGATGGCCATCACCACGACGGCGGCGGCGATGGCCCACCGCGGCAGGTTGCGGGGCCGGTAGACCAGGTCCCAGCCGGCGGAGTCGGTCGGCGGGGTGTCGGCGGAACTCACGCCGATGCTCCTCCGACCGCCACCGGGAGGGTTTCGCCACGCGCGAGCGCGCGCAGGGTCAGCGCCGACGCCAGCGCGGCAACCGTCGCCTGTGCGCCCTTGTCCTCTGTCGAGCCCGGGAGTCCGGCCCGTGCGATCGCCTGGTCCTCGGTGAGCACGGTCAGGACTCCGTTGCCGACCGGGGTCGACTCGTCGAGCGACACCCGTGTCAGACCGGCGGTCACCGCGTCACACACGTACTCGAAATGCGGTGTCTCGCCCTTGATCACGACGCCCAGCGCGACGACCGCGTCGTGTGTCCGCGCCAGTGCCTGCACGATGACGGGCAGCTCGATGGCACCGGCCACCTGAACGATGGTCGGGTCGGCGACGCCGTTGTCGCGCGCGGCCCGGATGGCGCCGTCGAGCAGCGCGCCGCAGACGACCTCGTGCCACTGCGACGAGACGATCGCCAGGCGCAGCGAGCCGGCGTCGGCGAGTTCGAGGGTCGGCTCTCCGTGGCCGCTCATGCGGGTGCTCCTTCGGAGGCTCCGTCGGTGGGCTGGACGTGATCGTCGAGCCCGATCAGATCGTGGCCCATCCGGTCGCGCTTGGTACGCAGGTACCGCAGGTTCTCGGCGTTGGCGCGCACCGGCATCGGGACCCGGTCGACGATGTGCAGACCGTATCCGTCGAGCCCCACGCGCTTGGCGGGGTTGTTGGTCAGCAGACGCATCGACCGTACGCCGAGGTCTACGAGGATCTGGGCACCGAGTCCGTAGTCCCGCGAATCGGCGGGCAGCCCCAGTTCCAGGTTGGCGTCGACGGTGTCGGACCCCGCGTCCTGCAGCTGGTAGGCCTGCAGTTTGTGCAACAGCCCGATCCCGCGACCCTCGTGCCCGCGCATGTACAGGATGATCCCGCGGCCCTCGTCGGCCACCATCTCCATCGCGGCGTCGAGTTGTGGACCGCAGTCGCAGCGCAGCGAACCGAAGACGTCACCCGTCAGGCACTCCGAGTGCACCCGCACGAGAACGTCGTGCCCGTCGGCGTCGCCGCCGGTGATGTCACCTTTGACGAGCGCGACGTGTTCGACGTCGTCGTAGACGCTGGAATACCCGACCGCGCGGAAATCACCGTGTCGGGTGGGGATGCGAGCGTCGGCGACGCGGACCACATGCTTCTCGTGGCGCCGGCGCCAGGCGATGAGGTCGGCGATCGAGATCAGGGCGAGGTCATGCTCGTCGGCGAACACGCGCAGCTCGTCGGTCTGCGCCATCGAGCCGACGTCCTTCTGGCTCACGATCTCGCAGATCACCCCGGCCGGGGCCAGGTCGGCGAGGCGGGCCAGGTCGACCGCGGCCTCGGTGTGCCCCGGACGGCGCAGCACGCCGCCTTCCTTCGCCCGCAGCGGGACCACGTGGCCGGGTCGGGTGAAATCGGCCGCGGTGGCATCGGGGTCGGCAAGCAGGCGCATCGTCGTGGCGCGGTCGGCAGCACTGATACCGGTACCGATGCCTTCACGGGCGTCGACGGTCACGGTGTAGGCGGTGCCGTGCTTGTCCTGGTTCATCGAGTACATCGGCGGCAGGCCGAGCCGGTCGCAGGCGTCGCCGTCGAGCGGGACGCACAGGTAGCCCGAGGTGTAGCGCACCATGAAGGCCACGAGTTCGGGGGTCGCCTTCTCGGCGGCGAAGATCAGGTCGCCCTCGTTCTCGCGATCTTCGTCGTCGACCACGACGACCGCCTTGCCGGCGGCGATGTCGGCGATGGCGCGCTCGATCGTGTCGAAGGTGACGGCGCCACCCTCGGTTGCCGTCGCGTCGTTCCCCTCACGCGGTGACTCGCTCATCAGAACCTCACTCGTTGTGCTCATTTCGCCCCCGCTACATCAGGAGTACCAGTCGTGTCCGAACCCAGGTGAAGGCGCTCGACGTATTTCGCGATGACGTCGACTTCGAGGTTGACGACGGTGCCGGGTCGGGCGGCGCCGAGGTTGGTCTCGTTGAGGGTCGTCGGGATCAGGGAGATCTCGAACCAGGAGTCGTCGCCGGACCCGCCGACCGCGGACACGGTGAGGGACACCCCGTCGACGGTGATCGACCCCTTCTCGACGAGGTACCGGGTGAGCGCCGCGGGCACGGCGATTCGTACGACCGTCCAGTTCTCCGACGGGCTGACCGCGGCGATGGTGCCGGTGCCGTCGACGTGCCCCTGCACGATGTGGCCGCCGAAGCGCCCGTTCGCGGGCATGGCGCGTTCGAGGTTGACGGTGCTCCCGGCGGCGAGGTCGGACAGCGAACTGCGGCGCAGCGTCTCGCCCATCACGTCGACGGTGAACTCACCGGGACGGAGGTCGACGACCGTCAGACACACGCCGTTGACGGCGATGGAGTCGCCGTGACCGGCGTCGGCGGTGACCACGGGCCCGCGGACGGTGAATCGGGCGGCGTCGGAGAGATCCTCGCGGTCGGCGATGACGCCGAGTTCTTCCACGATTCCGGTGAACACGCACTCCTCCTGCTCGCTCGGAGCAGACAGGGCGGCCTCGTGTCGCCTGTTCTCTCGCATCCGGACTGTGACCGTCGGCTTCGGATTCGCACCGAATCTGCTGTCCCTGCCTGGTGGCAGGCGCTCGCGGGCTGGACGATGCGGATCCACCGCACCCTCATCACCGCCGGTGGGGATTTCCACCCCGCCCCGAGAACTGGTGACATCGACGCTAGCACGGCCCGGGATGTCAGTCGCATTGCGATTCCGGTGAGCGAAAAGCGTCGGGGGCATGTCGTGTCGCTCAGTTGTCGCGCGGGGTGGTCGACGGTCGCGACAGTGTGACGAGGACGTCCTCCCCGAGCCGGGTCACCGACGTCGTGGTGAACCGCAGGCCGTCGGTGAGGGTGGTCACCCCTGGGATCTCGACCGAACTGCGGCCGGCGCCAAGGACCAGAGGGGCGACGTAGGCGTGTACCTCGTCGACGAGTCCGGCCCCGAAGAACGCCCCCAGGATGTGCGGCCCACCTTCGACCAGCACCCACAGCGCGTCGGGCAGCGCGGCGAGGACGTCGGCGGGGTCGTGGGACTCGACGCGGACCAGCGGTCCGCCGACCGGATCCCGGAGCCGGGCGTCGGCCGGGATGTCGCGGTGACCGAGGACGACGCGCGCGGGTTGGTGCGGATGAAGCGCCCCGTCGGCGGTGCGCGCGGTGAGAGTGGGGTTGTCGGCCAGCGCGGTGCCGGTGCCGATCACGATGGCGTCGATCCGGGCACGCTGTGAGTGCGCGTGTTCGCGGGCCCGCGCACCGGTGATCCACTGGCTGGTGCCGTCCGGCGCCGCGATCCGCCCGTCGATGCCCGACGCGATCTTCGCGGTGACGTGCGGACGACCGAGACGCTGACGCGTGAGCCATGGCCGCAGCGGCCCGTCCTCGACGGCGCCGGCCGCGACTCCCCCGGTCACCCCGACGCCCGCGGCCCGAAGCGTCTCGGCACCACCGGCGGCGACGGGATTCGGGTCGCTCACCGCGAAATGGACTTCGGCGATCCCGGCGTCGATGAGTGCCTGCGCGCACGGGCCGGTCCGGCCGGTGTGGTTGCACGGTTCGAGGGTGACGATCGCGGCGCCGCCTCGCGCCGACTCGCCCGCAGCTCGCAGTGCCATCACCTCGGCATGCGGCCCGCCCGGCGGTTGGGTCGCGCCGATGCCGGCGACGGTGCCGTCGGCGGCGAGGATGACCGCGCCGACGGGCGGGTTCGGTGAGCTGATCCCCATCGCCTCCCGGGACGCGCTGATGGCGCGTTCCATGGCGGCGGCGATGTCCATCGGATCAGGCCTGGGTCTGTGCCCGTGCGGCGGCGGCCGACTCGCGGAGTGCGGCGACGGCCTGTCCGGGATCGTCGGCGCCGTAGACGGCCGAACCGGCGACGAAGCAGTCGATGCCGGCCTCTGCGGCCTCCTCGATGGTGTCGGCGTTGATGCCGCCGTCGATCTCGACGAGGAGCCGCAGGTCTTCGGCGTCGATGAATTTCCGGATGGCGCGGGCCTTTTCGAGGACCTCGGGGATGAACTTCTGACCGCCGAAGCCCGGTTCGACGCTCATGATCAGCAGGGTGTCGAAGTCGCGCAGGATCTCCAGGTACGGCTCGAGCGCGGTACCGGGCTTGATCGACAGGCCCGCCTTGGCCCCGGCGGCGCGGATGTCGCGGGCGACGCCGATCGGGTTCTCGGTGGCCTCGGCATGGAAGGTGACGTTGTGTGCTCCGGCCTCGGCGTACGGCGGTGCCCACCGCTCCGGATTCTCGATCATCAGGTGGCAGTCGAGCGGGATGTCGGTGGCCTTCAACAGGCTCTCGACGATCGGGAGACCCAGGGTCAGGTTCGGCACGAAGTGTGCGTCCATGACGTCGACGTGCAACCAGTCGGCGCGGGTCTCGCCCGGGTGCGCCACCGCAGCGGCCTCGGCCGCGAGATTCGCGAAGTCCGCGGACAGGATGGACGGGGCGATCATGGGCGCGGTACCGGCGGTGCACATGGTCGACAAGTGTAGGACGCGGGTTCCGCTACGGACGAAAGCGTGTCGGCGTCTCAGACGCCGTTCGCCGGCCAGCCAGGAGACGGGGGCAGTACCGGCCACGGCTCGGGTCCCGTCTCGACCCCGACTCTCGGAAGGTCGGGGTTCGGGGGTAAGGCGTTGCACGCGACGATATCGGCGCGGTTCTCCGGACCAAGCCCCAAGCGGTCGAAGTACGAGACCTTCCAGCTGCCGAACATCGACGTTAGGGGCGTGGTCTGAGGGCCGTGCTGCTCAGCGGGTGGCATCCTCTGTCCCGTGCGCACGAATTCGATCGTTACCGGAGCGCCCCATGGAAATCGATTGTTGCGCCACTCGACACCACCACCGTCCGATTTTTGCTCGATCGACAGCAGCTCGCTGCGGCATATCGTCAATCGACTTCGGTCAGCCGTGTCTTCGCGCCGAAGGGGAAACAAAGAGAGCGTATTTACCACTCGACTTGTCTGACTGTTCCCCGCCACCAGACGGATTCGCTCGTCGGTGTCTGGTGGCGATGCCGCCGCGAAACCTGGATATCCCCAGTCCATCGACTGCCCCTCAAACGAAAGTTCGAATGACTCCGTGTACGCGCGAACAAACGTCCCCTCCGAACTGGTGAGGTCAAGGACACTTGTCGGACTCCAGCGGAAGGACATATTCAAATCAGGGGGTAGCCGCTTCCCAGGCGGTGCCGCCGGAGAACCACTCGTCGGCTGCTCGGCAGGTGACGGTGGCGAACCACAGCCGGCAACGAACAACGCCGTAAGAAGCAACGCCGACACACAGACCAGACGAAGTCTCGGCGAACGCCCCATGTCACCCCTAACGCTTGTAAGCATCTTCCATATTCTCGTTGTGCCGAAGCGCGAATGAGTTGATGTCTGACAGCAGCCTCTGTTGGATGAAGGTCGCAGCTCGACTTTCGTCGGCACCGTCGGCCATCACGCCGGAACGCTTCATCTCGCCAAACTCTGGGTTGCTCCCCGGCGAGTACAGGATCTGAAACTCAGGATCATCCGCGAGTTCCGGATGGCTTTCGAAATACCCTCGGAGAATCTGGACATACTTCGCATTGGGGTTGATCTCGTCGTCGAACATGTCTTTGCGTAGCTGCTGGATTTCTGGGTCGGCCTTGATCGTGTCCGGATCAGTCGGTAGCCCGGCCAGATCCAGCTTCACCTGAGGCGCCGCGGTATCGATGAGCAGCTTGACAGCTGGATCGAGACCGGGAACCGCGGTGAGAAGCGACTTCGCGCTGTCGAACATGGCACCGGCGACCGCCGCGTCGTGGGCAGCCAAGTGCCTGCCGTCGATCTTCGTCTCCTCGATGTGCGCGTCCAGTCCACCGATCATCGCTCCTTCCAAACGTCCGGTGACTTCGCCGAGTCCATAGTCGTGTGGGTTCTTACCGAACTCCTGTTGCATCACATCAATCTGCAAGGCGGTCAAGGAGTTGACGATCCTTCCCGCCATTGCATCCGAGTTCAGTATTTCGAAGGTCGACTTCAAATCGCTCGTATCGACTTTTGATACACCGTGCGTGTGGAACAGGTCGGGATCCGCGCCTGCCAAGACGGCCGTGTGGGAGCCGATCGCAGAAGCCAGCGTCCGGGTCAGCTCGGGGTTGAGCTCACCCAGAGCCGGTTTCCGATCGCCGATGTCGATCAGCGCATCTTTGTTGTCGCCGAAATACTGGGCGAGCGCAGTCGAGATGTTGCCGGCTCGTTGGCTTTCGAGCACTGCCTCCGGGGAGCTGCCTTCAGGGGCGTAGGCAGCACCCGGCATCCAGTCGAACAGCTTGTTGATCCCGTCAGCATGCTTCCCCGCGCCGTCTGTCCAGTCGAAGGTCAGGAGGTGTTTGAGCGCTTCCGCGTCCTTGAATGATCGTTCGTTGCCGTCGAGGTCGAACGTCTTCGGCATCGAGTTGTCAGACGGATTGCCGGTTGCCGACATTACCGCGTCGTGGACAGCGATATGGTCCGACCCTGCAACTCCGAGCATTCGGTTCAACAGGGATTCCACGGACGAGTCGGCTATGGTGCCGTCCTGCTTCGAGACGAGACGCTCATTCTCGTCGCCCGCCGCGATCTCACTGGCGCGCGCGATGAGAGCCCTGTCGACATCGCTGCCCAGCTGAACAGATTGCGACCCGTACGAGGCGAGACCCGAGTCCTCTGACCGGTGCTCCAGGACATCCATGAGGTCGTTGAAGTCGTCAACAGAGCCGAGCCGGGTGACATCGATCATCCGGCTACCGTCTACGCCAGACGGATCGTTGGAGATGCTCGCCTTCGACGCTGCCGGACCACTCAGAAGGTCCCGTATCGGCGCTGGGAGTTGGTTCAATCCTCCTGCCACGACTGGCGTGCTCGTACCCAAGACCTCGGCGATCGAATTCGAATCGGTCTGTCTGGTCCGCAGGTTCGGGTTCCCCAGCAGATAGACGCCGTCGCCGAGACCTCGTTTGAGGTTCTCTCGCTCTGCGCCGTTGTATCTGTCGCCGAACGACTTCAGCGCATCAAGAGACAGCGGCTGCCCTTCGGGTCCGCCACCCCAACTCGGTGTGTAGATCGCTTTCAGGTAATCGAACTGCTCCTTCGAAATCTCCGCGAAGTCCCCGCGGGCCAACGCGGCCCGCTGTTCCGCGGTCAGGCTGGTCGCACGGAAGAACCGATCTTTCTGCTCCTTCGTGGCGGTACCACACATGATGGCCTGGACATCGATGCTCGCCTGTCCGGGCGAGTAGCTCGACGCGAGTGGCGCATTACCTTCGGCATCGCCAAACGCTGCCGCGAGAACTCTCGCCCCGTTGCGATCGTCCTCGCCCATCTGATCGGCCAGGGACTGCAGCGAGAGGGTCGCGGTCGTCGCCTCCTCCGCTCGGGCGGCCTGGGCGTGGAGAATCGAGCGCTCCGTCGCGCTTCCGGCCTCCACGCCCGTGAGCTCGGCCGCATAGTTTCGGGTGTCTCGTACCGTCCAGTCGTCGGCAACGCTGAACTCGTCTCGTTCCAGTCCGAGCGCTCGAATCAGCGCGGTGGTGCGATTCGGACTGATCGCAGACGACGTATCCCGGAGCACAGTCGCGGCGCGGGTGATGTCGGCCCCGAGTTTGTTGATCTCGGTTCGATCGGAGTCGGTGCGCGTCTCACAACCCCGCTGGGAGTCCCCCACCCACCCTTTGGAGTCGCCCGCTTTCATCGGCGCTTCGGCCATCCTCTGGGTGAGATCGCTCAGGTCATCGACGACCGCGTCGAGCGCAGTGGCGGCAGCATCCAGAGACATCAGGTCCCAGCCGTTGACGACGGACCGCGATGGTCGCGACATCAGAACTCGCTGATGGCACGGAAGCCGCTGGCCAGGGACTCCTCGGTATCAGCAACGTCACCGGCGGCCTGGTAGCAGGTCTGCGACACCTGGTCCATCCTCGCCGCCGCGCGGCCCAGCAGTGAACGGACGGTGTCGTCTTTGCCGGCGCACGCAGCACCGATGGCCGACGCCGGCATCGCCCCCGAAGCATCGTCGAAGGCGGACCTCCCACTCCACAGGGCTCGCGCCTCCGAGGAGCATCGAGCAAGCGCATCGCCCACGTCGGTGATGACACCCAGCTCTTCGACACCGAACCGCTCAGCCATACAAACCCCCGAGTTTGCACCGACAACGACGTGGCGGACCGCCACGACGAACAACCTAGTACAGCATCACCGGACTGTGCGTTCGTCATCCACAATCACGACGCTGCGAGTATCTGGATCAGGCTGGTTTCGACGCCGCTGCGTCCTGGCGGTTGATGCCCGATCGCGGGTGGAGCGACACTGCGGTGTCGTCGCGCGGTCGGGGTGATCACGTCGATGACGCGGACGCCGTCGACCATCTTCACGTCGTAGAACCAACCGGGGGCCTCCTTGGCGCGGTTGTGCAGGACGCAGGTTCCATCAGCGTTGACCGCGCTCGTCGGGCCGTGGCGCCGATGCGGTGTGGCGTGGTCGATCTCGACGATCGGTGCACCGCAGTAGGGAGTCCGGCACCGTTGGTCACGCATCCGGATGAACTGGGCGAGAGCGGTTGGGAAAGCTCGTGCCCGTGACTCCATCGCCACCAGCGCGCCATCGGACGGTCTCGCGTACATCTTCCGCAGCGCCGAGGCGGTCTCCCCCTCGGGCGACACCGAATCGGCCACCAGCAGCCGCGCGACCGTCGCCGGGATCGGTCCGTATCCGTGGAGGTCGGCGGCCGAATCGTCTAGGCCGAACAAGGACCGGTCGGACAGAACGACATTGAGCGCGATCGGTGTCGGCTCCGCGACAGCGCGCCCGGTGACGCGTTCGACCAGGGTGTCGGTCATGACCTGCGCATGATTTCGGTCGTCCTGTCCGACCACTGAGTCGGCGTGCTTCTTCAACGCGGCATACACCGCGATCCCCTCCGCCATCGGCAGCAGCACCGACAGTTGCGTCATCAGATCCGGCGCGGGTCGCACGCTGACGCGGCGGTCCTTCTCGGCCTTCGATTTACGAGCCACCACCGCTTCGGGCTCCAACTCGTAGGCGTGGCGTTTGGCCAGTGCTTCGATCTCGCGATCGGACACCCCCACCAGCGCCGCGGGATCACCGCAGATCCGGCGGTCGATCTCCTCACGCGCTTCACGTGTCAGATAGGCGGTTTTTCACGTACCAGGATCGTGGCCCGCCACTCGGTGAGCACACCGGAAGTCAATGCCGCCATCGTATGGGGCATCTCGTGCGCCAGGGCGCGGGCGAATCCGAGGCACTGGCTTTCCTTTCGGGGCGAGACCTTGCGCGCCAGACCGATCTCGGCGGCGAGTCCGCGACCGCGCCGGCGCTCCGGTACGTTCCGTGCGGCTTCGTCGGCTGCGCGCAGCGCGTCGAGATTCGCGGTCTCACGCACCTGGGCCGCCGTGCATGCCGACTTGATCTCCTCGAGAAGAGTGAGCCGATCCACCGACTCCGCCTCGTCGAGACCCACGGGCATTGCCGACAGCCCACCCACGATGGACCGTAGATGCTCGGTAGCCAAGAGACCAGTTGCGCCCGAAGCTTTGTCGTACATACATTCGATGGTACCGGAAAGTAGCACATGAAGGTCCACTTTCCACAAGGCCGACGCCAGATTTTCACTTAGCCATTGAGTTAAGCGATGGGACCTGCAACACTTAGCCATATGGCGTACAGTTCGGTCGCACTCGACGAGATCTTCGGCGCTCTGTCAGATCCGACGCGCCGCGCGGTCGTCGAACGATTGGGTCATGGACCGGCGAGTGTCGGCGAGCTCGCCGACCCCTTCCCCATCACCCTGCCGTCGTTCATGAAGCACCTCCGCGTGCTCGAGGACAGCGGGCTCGTGTTGACCAAGAAGGTCGGACGCACACGGATGTGCACCCTCGACAGGCGCCGTATGCGCCGTCTGTCGACCTGGCTCGAACACCAACGCACCGTGTGGACCGAACGCACCGACCGTCTCGAAGAATTCGTGACCGACACCGAGGAGACACCATGATCGATCCCGTACTGGACCTCACCGTTCACCGTGTGATCCGCGCTCCGCGACAACGCATCTGGCAGGCGTGGACCCA
The DNA here is from genome assembly GCF_042672305.1 of Gordonia sp. NPDC127522. Taxonomy (NCBI): domain Bacteria; kingdom Bacillati; phylum Actinomycetota; class Actinomycetes; order Mycobacteriales; family Gordoniaceae; genus Gordonia; species Gordonia sp. NPDC127522. Next base: position 441,258 of record NZ_JBHXVK010000003.1, on the reverse strand, counting down.
GCCGGAGAAATTCGCCAAGTGGTGGACGCCGGCTCCGACGGTCACCCGCGTCGACCGCCTCCAGCCCGAACCGGGCGGTGGGCTCGTGACCCGGATGAGCGACGACGGAACCACTTTCGTCACGCACATGGATGCCGTCTTCCTCGTCGTCGATCTCCACGAGCGCCTGGTGTTCACGAATGCCGTGGACAGTTCGTGGCGCCCCGCCGCACCGGCACCGGTCTCCATGACCGCCGAGATCACTCTGGCCGAGCACGTAGACGGAACCGAGTACAGCGTCGTCGTGCGCCATCGGAGTCCGTCCGATCGTGACCGCCATGAGGAACTCGGGTTCTACGACGGCTGGGGTTCGGTCACCGCTGCGCTCGCCGCACTCGTCGAAAACGAAGTCGTGCAGTGAAGATCACCGTCACCGAGTTCATCACGCTCGACGGGGTCACCCAGGGTCCCGGTGCCGCCGACGAAGACACCTCCAACGGATTCCGCGCGGGGCGGGTGGCTGGTACCGCATATGGACGAGCAGTTCATCCGCTAGGCGTCGGAGTGGCTCGATCTGGCCGACGGGTTGCTTCTCGGGCGGCGCACCTATGAGGCATTCGCCCGCGATCGGCCCGCGATCACCGATCCCGACGACCCGTTCACCGCGCGGATGAACGGGCTGCCGAAGTATGTGGTGAGCACGTCGCTCACCGATACCGAACTGGCGTGGCAACCGGCGACCCTGCTGTCCGACGACCCCATCGACGCGATCCGGGGCCTACGCACGGACTCCGATCGAGAACTGCAGGTGCACGGGAGCGCGACGCTGGCGGCCGCACTGCTCGAGGTCGGCGTCGTGGACGTCCTCCGCCTCGTCGTGGCTCCGACCGCGCTCGGCTGCGGGCGATCGCTGTTCGGACGCAACGGGATCGGACTCGGATTCCGGCTGATCCGGCACGATGCCACTCCCCCGGGGGGCTGTTGATCCTGGAGTACGAGCCGGTGGGCCGGCCGCGGTCGCGGACTACGCGGGGGCCCGTTCCGTGGTGGGCACCTAGTCCCGCGTCAACGCCGCCAGGAACATGGCGTCGGTGCCGTGGACGTGCGGCCAGAGTTGAACGTGGGGTCCGTCGCCCAACAGGTCCGGGCCGAGCTTGCCCACCGTCACCAACGGGCGGGCATCGAGTTGGCGCACACCGTCTGTCGACGCCAGGACGTCGGCCACCACCGTCGTCGTCTCGGCCGGGTGCGGCGAACACGTCGAATAGACCACGATGCCACCGGGTTTCACCAGGCGCAGCGCCTCGGTGAGGAGCTCCTTCTGCAGGACGACGAGTTCGTCGACGTCGGCAGTGGTCCGACGCCAGCGGGATTCGGGACGTCGGCGCAGCGAGCCCAGCCCCGAGCACGGGGCGTCCAGCAGGATGCGATCGTAACCGGCGTCGAGCCCACTGGACCGGGCGTCGGCGACGTGGATGGTGACCGGGAGGTCGGAGACAACCTTGCGGATCAGGCCGGCGCGATGCTCGGACACCTCGACCGCATCGAGCCGGGCACCGTCGATCTCGGCGAGCGAACCTATGAGTGCGGCCTTCCCGCCTGGGCCGGCGCACATGTCGAGCCATCGCCCACCGTCGTCGGCGACCTCGGCCACGGTCACCGCACGGGCGATCAGCTGACTACCCTCGTCCTGGACACCCGCATACCCCTCGCGGATCGCGGCGACGTCGCCGGGATCGCCACCCTGGAGGTACACGCAGTACGGGGAGCAGTCGCCGACCTCCCCCTCGCTGGTGAGGGCGAGTTCCTCGGCGGTCATGAACCCCGGACGAGCGACGAGATGCACCGGCGGTCGCTCGTCGTCGGCGGCGAGTGCCGCCTGCAGCTGTCCCGCCGAACCACCGAGAGCGTCGCGGAACACCTCCGCGATCCAGCGCGGATGTGCGTACTGGAAGGCGAGATAGCCGACGAGATCGTCCGCGGGCGACGGTGCGAGCTCCTCCACCCACATGTCCTCGTCCTTCTGGGAGACCTTGCGCAGCACCGCGTTCACGAAACCGGAAGGCCCCATCCCGTTCTCGGCGCGCACCAGGTCAACCGACGTGGAGACCGCCGCATGTGCGCCGACCCTCGTCCGCAACAGCTGATAGGTGCCGAGCCGCAGGACGTCGAGCACCGTGCCGTCGATGTCGGCGACCGGCCGTTTCGCGGCGGAGGAGATCACCGCGTCGAGTAGACCCTGGGCCCGCGCGGCCCCGTAGGCCAGCTCGGTGGCGAAGGCAGCGTCTCGCCCCTCGATCTTCCTGTCGCGCAGCATCTTCGGCAGGACGAGGTTGGCATACGCGTCACGTTCGCGTACCGCGCGGAGGGTGTCGCGGGCGGCCACGCGCGCGGGATCGAGGTCCTTCTGCCGGAACTTGCCGCTCATCCCAGGACCGTCCCGTCGGTCAGGCGCGCGCCACGAGCCCAGTCGGCGGCGGGCATGGGCTTCTTCCCCGGCGGCTGAACGGTGCCGAGTTTGACCGGCTGCGAACCGGTTCCGACGAACACCGTCTTCTTCGTGACGGCGAGTGCACCGGGCGCCAGGGCGCCGTCCCGCACCGCATCGGGCAGACCGGGATCGTCGGCCGACGCGACCGACACCGGCCCGACCTTGATCCGCGCGTCGTCGAGGCTCGTCCACGGTCCGGGTGCGGGCGTGTGGGCGCGAACCAGGCGATCGATGATGTGTGCCGGCAGTTCCCAGCGGATCCGCGCGTCCTCGACCTCGACCTTGGGCGCGTGGCTCACCCCCGTGGCCGGCTGCGGTTCGGGGGCGAGTTCACCGGCCTCGAGGCCGTCGAGCGTGGACAGCAACAGTCCCGACCCGGCATCGGCGAGACGTCCGAGCAGATCGCCGCTGGTGTCGGTGGGTCGGATGGTCTCGGTGAGCACCCCGAACACCGGACCGGTGTCGAGTCCCTTCTCGAGCCGGAACGTGCTGGCCCCGGTCACCTCGTCGCCGGCGGCGATGGCGGCCTGGACCGGAGCGGCACCGCGCCAGGCGGGCAGGACCGAGAAGTGCAGGTTGATCCAGCCGTGCTGCGGGAGGTCCAGGAGTCGGGGCGGCACGAGGCCGCCGTAGGCCACGACGGCCCCGCAGTCGGGAGCCCAGCGCCGGAGCACGTCGTCGACCTCCGGCTCGGACAACCGGCGCGGGGTGATCACCTCGAGCGCATGCTCGTCGGCGAGTTGCCCGACGGGTGACCGCATCACCTTGCGGCCGCGGCCGGACACGGCGTCGGGACGGGTGATGACCCCGACGACCTCATGCGACGGCGAGTCGATGAGAGCCTGCAACGACGGCACGGCGACCTCGGGGGTACCGGCGAAAACGATGCGCATTCATCCGATCGTAGGCGGGTCGATCTGCACCCGGATCGGCCCGGTCTGTCGATGTGTGTTGCGGCGCACCTGTCCCGCGACGAGCGCCTCGGCGAGGAGCCGTCCGTGTTTGCGCGGCAACCGCACCAGGATGCGATCCATCTCGTCGCGGTTCATGTCCTCTGGGGCGGCCTCCCACTCGGCGCTGCCGGCCGGCGGGCGGACGCCGGGAGGCAACGGCACCGGGCCGAGAACATCGGCGTCGGAGGGTAACTCGAGGTGCTCGACGAAGTCGGTGATCACCCCGGTCGGCCCGTCGACCGACGCCATCGTCACCGCCGGGGGGAATCCGAGTTCCACGCGTTGCTGCAACTGGATCGAGGCGAAACCCACCGGGTCCCAACGGATCAGCGCCTGCACGGGTGCGAGCACCGAATCGGCGACGATGACCACTCGCCCACCGTCACCGTGCGGAGTCACCATCGCGGCGAGCGCCATCCACCGCCGGACCGCATGCTCCTCGGCACGCAGGTCGGCCCGATCGAGCTGTGCCCAGGTGTCGACGACGATCGCGGCGCCGTATCCGCCCGGGGCCACCGGCTCCGCGCCGGGCGTCGCGACGACGAGTCGTGCGCCGGGTTCGATCTCGTCGAGGATCGTGTTGCCGCCGCTGGTCAGCACCGGTACGCCGGCGAAGGCACGTCCCAGCTCCTCGGCGGTCCGCCGCGCACCGGTCACCGTCGCGCGCACCGAGGTGTTACCGCACTCCGGGCAACGGAAGGACCGTTCGGGCCGTCCGCACCATCGGCAGCTCAGTCGTTGGTCGGCATCGAGCTGCAGCGGTCCGTGACAGGCCCGGCACCGCGCGTGTTCGCGGCAGCGGGTGCACGCGAGCGACGGCACGTAACCCCGGCGCGGGACGCTGAAGATCACCGGACGATCGGCGGCGAACGCCGACCGCGCCGCGTCGAACGCGACTTCGGGGATGCGTGCCGACCGGGCCATGGGGTCGCGGGCGATCTGCCGGTCGTCGTCGGAGATCGCCTGGACACGGGGGCTGCGGGTGCGGACCGTCGTGCGGTCGGCAACGAGGTCGTGCGCCCAGCCCGAGACCACCAGCGCCTGAGCCTCGGCGGTCCGGGCGAACCCGCCGAGCAGCAGGCCGCACCGCTCGTGGTGCGACCGCAGCACCGCCACCTCGCGGGGATGCGGGTAGGGCGCGCGCGGGTCGGACATGCTGTCGTCGCCGTCATCCCACACGACGACCAGGCCCAGGTCCTTGACCGGCGCGAACACCGCGCTTCGGGTACCGATCACCAGTTGCGCGGCACCGCGGCGCACGGCCAGCCATCGACGGTAGCGCGCGGTGGGTCCGAGTCCGGCGGACAGCGCGACCCCACGGTCGCCGATCAACGGCTCACACTCGGCCCACACCCGATCGAGATCCCGCTGATCGGGGACGACGAGGATGCACCCGCGTCCCGCTGCGAGGGTCGCCGCGGCGAGTTCGGCGAGACGGCGCGGCCAGTCCTCCCCCGGTAGGGCCTGCCAGACGGCCCGCGGATGACCGTCGGCCAGGTTCTCCACGTAGGAGTCGGCCAGGGCATATCGATGCCAGTCGGCGAGTTCAGGCGATGCGACGACGGCAGCCGGGTCGGGCGTCGTCTCCTTCTCGGTGCGCGCATGCCGCGGCGGTATGGCCAGGCGCACGACGTCGCCCATCGTGCCCGCATACCGATCGGCCACCGCGCGGCACAGCGTCGCCAGCTGGGGGGTCAGTACCGGCTCGGCGGACACGACCCGGTCGAGCCAGCCCAGCTTGCCGGGATGATCGCTCTTCTCGATGCGCTCGAGGAGGTAGCCGTCGACGAGCCGACCCGAGAATCGCACGCGGACACGAACGCCGGGCCGCGCGTCCTCGTCCTGGTCGACGTCGATCAGGTAATCGAAGGGACGGTCGAGGTGAGCGAGCCCCAGAACAGGAAGAACACGGGCCACCGGCAGCTCGGCGGCCGGGACCCGTGCTCCTTTGGGTGTCAGTGAGAGTACTTCCGCGGAGGGTCTACAGACCCGCGGCGGCCCGCAGCTTCTCCGCGCGGTCGGTCCGCTCCCACGGCAGGTCGACGTCGGTACGACCGAAGTGGCCGTACGCGGCGGTCGGTGCGTAGATCGGGCGCAGCAGGTCGAGGTCGCGGATGATCGCGAGCGGACGCAGGTCGAAGTTCTCGGTGATGACCCGCTCGATGACGGCCGGATCGACGTTCTCGGTGCCGAACGTCTCGACGAACAGGCCGACCGGTGCGGCCTTGCCGATCGCGTAGGCGACCTGGACCTCGATGCGGTTCGCCAGTCCCGCGGCCACGGCGTTCTTCGCCACCCAGCGCATCGCGTAGGCCGCGCTGCGGTCGACCTTCGACGGGTCCTTGCCGGAGAACGCGCCGCCGCCGTGACGGGCCATGCCGCCGTAGGTGTCGACGATGATCTTGCGGCCGGTCAGGCCGGCGTCACCCATCGGGCCGCCGAGGACGAACTTGCCGGTCGGGTTGACCAGCAGACGGTAGTCGGTGGTGTCGAGGGTGGGCAGATCGATCTCGGCGAGCACCGCGTCGACGACCTGCTTCTTGATGTCCGGCGCGAGGAGATTGTCGAGGTCGATGTCGGCGGCATGCTGCGTCGACAGGACCACGGTGTCGAGGCGGACCGGGGTGTCACCGTCGTATTCGATGGTGACCTGCGTCTTGCCGTCGGGGCGCAGGTACGGCAGCGTGCCGTTCTTGCGCACCTCGGTGAGGCGCCGCGACAGGCGGTGGGCCAGCGCGATGGGAACCGGCATGAGTTCCGGGGTCTCGTTGGTGGCGTAGCCGAACATGAGGCCCTGATCGCCGGCACCCTGGCTGTCGATCTCGTCCTCCGAGATGCCGCTGCGGCTCTCGTGCGAGTTGAAGACGCCACCCGCGATGTCCGGGGACTGCGCACCTATGGCGACGTTCACGCCGCACGATGCGCCGTCGAAGCCCTTGGTCGACGAGTCGTACCCGATCTCCAGGACCTTGTCGCGAACGATCTTGGGGATGTCGGCGTAGGCGGTGGTCGTGACCTCGCCGGCGACGTGCACCTGTCCGGTCGTCACGAGGGTCTCGACCGCGACACGCGCCTTCGGATCGTCGGTGAGGATGGCGTCGAGAATCGAGTCGCTGATCGCGTCACAGATCTTGTCGGGGTGTCCCTCGGTGACGGATTCGCTCGTGAACAGGCGTGACGAGGTGGTCATCAGATCCTCTCGAGATCTACGCGCGTCGATGGTCGCCGCGCCGCTGGCGGTGTCGGCCAGTCCGACTGGCCGGGGATGTTTCCAACCTAATCGGTCGGTCGAGTTCCTCGACCATCAGGCACCAGTTGCCGCACTTCGTCAAGTATCCGACTCGACATGAGTGTTTTCGACCCGAAGGGCAAGGCGGTCTCGTCGCCGTTGGCGGCGAGCAACCAGCCGGTGTTGTCCTCGGTCCCGAAGGCCTTGCCGTCGCCGACGGCGTTGACGACGAGGAGGTCGCAGCCCTTGCGGGCGAGCTTGGCGCGGCCGTGGTCGAGGACACCGCCGGTCTCGTCGCCGGTCTCGGCGGCGAACCCGACGATCACGGTGGCAGTGGGAATGCGGCCCTCGTCGCGTGCGGTGACGAGTCCGCGCAAGATGTCGGGATTGGTGGTGAGGTGGATCGGCGCCGGCCCCTCGTCGCCCTTCTTGATCTTCGACTCGGCGACCGCGACGGGTCGGAAGTCGGCGACCGCGGCGGCCATGATCACGACATCGGCGTCGGCCGCGCGCTTGGTCATCTCGTCGGCGAGCTGCTCGGCGGTGGAGATCCGCACTATGGTGACCCCGGCCGGGTCACCCGGGTCGGCAGTGGACCCGGCGACGACGGTGACGCTCGCGCCGCGTTGGGCCGCGGCGCGGGCCAGCGCGAAGCCCTGCTTGCCGGAGCTGTGGTTGCCGAGATAGCGGACCGGGTCCAGCGGTTCCCGGGTGCCGCCGGCACTGATGAGGACGCGGACGCCGTGGAGGTCGTACGGGAGTGCGTCGGCGCGATCGAGCAACAGCTCGCCCACCAGGGCGATCTCCTGAGGATCCGGCAGACGACCGCGGCCCGAGTCGGTGCCGGTGAGACGGCCCGACGCGGGTGTCATCACGACCGAGCCGTGCGACCGCAGCGTTGCGATGTTTGCCTGCGTGGCGGGGTGTTCCCACATCTCGGTGTGCATCGCGGGCACGAACAGCACCGGGCACCGCACGGTCAGCAGCGATGCGGTCAGCAGGTCGTCGGCACGGCCCTGTGCGGCGCGGGCCATGAGGTCGGCGGTGGCCGGGGCGATGACCACGAGGTCCGCACCCTGCCCGAGCCGGACGTGGGCGACCTCGTCGACGTCGTCGAACACGGTCGTGGAGACGGGGTTACCGCTCAGCGCCTCGAAGGTCGCCTTGCCGACGAACTCCAGAGCAGCCGGGGTCGGCACGACGCGGACGTCATGACCGGACTCGGTGAAGTGTCGGATCACCGAGCAGACCTTGTAGGCCGCGATCCCGCCGCCGACGCCGATCAGGATGCGGCGCCGGGTTCCGGTCGGTTTGGTCATCACCGACGACGACTATTCGCCCTCGGTGTGCTCGAGCAGGTCGGAGTGGATCTCACGCATCGCGATCGAGAGCGGCTTCTCCTGGAGGCCGGGCTCGACCAGCGGGCCGACGTACTCGAGGATGCCGTCGCCGAGCTGGTTGTAGTAGTCGTTGATCTGGCGCGCACGCTTGGCTGCGTAGATGACGAGTGCGTACTTCGACGACGCGCGGTCGAGGAGATCATCGATCGGCGGATTGGTGATCCCCAGCGGCGTGTCGTAGGCCGGTGCGTCGGCGATCTCGGTGATGTCGAAATTGGTCGGGGTGCTCACACGAACTCCTGCGTCGAGGTCTGGGTGTCGGAAAGTGCCGGTCAGGTCGCGGATGCGGCCGGCTGTTCAGGTCCGACCAGCAAGGATACCAACTCATCGACGGCGCGGTCGACTTCGCTGTTCACGATGACGTGGTCGAACTCGTCCTGCGCGGCCATCTCGGTGCGCGCGGTGGCCAGTCGGCGCTCGATCGCCTGTGGCGTCTCGGTGGCCCGCCCGGTCAGGCGGGAGACGAGTTCGTCCCAGCTGGGCGGCGCGAGGAAGACGGTGATCGCCTCGGGGAGCCGGGCCACCACGTTGCGCGCACCGACCAGGTCGACCTCGACCAGAACCGGTTTGCCGGCCTCCAGAGCGGCGAGCACGGGGGCGATGGGGGTGCCCGAACGCTGCAGCCCGCCGTGGATCTCGGCCCATTCCAGGAGTTCGTCGGCAGCGATCATCTTGTCGAAGTCGCCCGCGGACACGAAGTGGTAGTCGCGGCCGTCGACCTCGCCGGGCCGTGGGTCCCGGGTTGTCGCCGAGACGCTGAAGTAGACATCGGGTACCGCGGCGCAGACCCTCGCGACCACGGTGGACTTGCCGACGGCCGAGGGGCCGACCAAAACGATCAGTCGACCCCTCGTGCGTCCGGTTCCCTCGTGGTCCGGGCGGTGGTTCACCGCCGCGTCCACGGGTTCGTTCCGCTGCCGTATCCGGTTCGGTTGCTCACGCTCAGGAGCTGAACTTCTCGAGCAGAGCCTTGCGCTGACGGTCGCCGAGACCACGCAGGCGGCGGGTCGGGGCGATCTCGAGCTCGGTCATGATCTCCTGCGCCTTGACCTTGCCGACCTTGGGCAGGGCCTCGAGCAGGGCCGAGACCTTCATCTTGCCCAGGATCTCGTCGTTCTCGGCATCCTTGAGCACCTGCTGGAGATCGGTGCCACCGCGCTTGAGGCGCTCCTTGAGCTCCGCGCGGACGCGACGAGCGGCAGCTGCCTTCTCCAACGCAGCGGCGCGCTGCTCATCGGTCAACTGGGGAAGGGCCACGGGGTTCCTCCGTCTTTCGTTCTCGAGTGGGACTGCATCGTTCGCCCGGGGGCGTCCGAGGCTCTGTTGCCGTGCGACCGCGGCTGGATCGCCATCGCCGGCCTGTCAGCCGGGTCTGCACCCGGCCGACGCCATCAAAATGTTGGCGGCGAATGCGACCGTACCCACGTGAGCAGGCATTTGCGAGTGCGACCCCCCGTTTTCGGGGCGTTTTCTCATGTTGTAGGGCCTCGTGTGCGTTCACGGGAGCACAGCACCGATTCAGCGCCTCCCCCACCGCGCTGACTACGTGTTTCGTAGCATTCTCGCAGGTCAGCGCACCATCGTGCGACAAGGTGGTCGATAGCAAAGCGAACGACCTCCCGCCCGGACGTCCCTCGACTGAGACGCGTGTGACACCAGTGATGTGACCGGAAATTCTGGGATCGGATCGAGGCACCGCGCGTGTCGCGGGCAGCCCCACGGCCTCCTTGGGGACAGCTGACCGCCGTCGTCGGTGCACGCGGCTAGCATGATCTGACTTTCGGGGAAGTAGCTGATCGGGGGCGGTTGATGAAGGTGGTTCCGGCGCGGGTGCGCGAACTGGGCGAGAAGATGCGTGCGGTCGACGGAACGGTACGCAGACTCGCGCCGCTCGACGGCGGGGTCGACGCCTCCAGTGGTGCCGGGGGCAACGAGCTCGCCGCGAACCTCAGGGATGCGGCGAAAGCTCTGAACAAGGTGATAGACCACCATGCCGACAGGTACCGAGGTTATGCCGACCTGTGCATGCGGGCGGCTGAGTCCTACGAGAACTCCGACCGCCATGGCGCAGCCGGGATCGAGTCCACTGCCGCCGTACCGACTACGCCGGGAGGCTGAGCGGTGTCGGATGAATTCGCGTACACCGTCGAGAAGGTGCTGGGGTGGGACTTCGGCAGCGCGAAGACGGTCAGCGGTCGGTTGACGTCGAAGTCCGCCGACTTGAGGGGTACTGCCAGAGCAGCTGCCACGACCTTCGACGGCTCACTGGAGTACTGGCGCAGTGACGGCGGACGGGACGCCCGGGAGTCGTCGAACGCCCACGCGGATGCTGCCGATCGCAGTGCCACCGTGATCGAGTCGCTGGCCGGGAAGTTCGATTCACTCTTGGCCTCGATGGAAGGCGAGATCGCGAACGTGAGGTCGAAGAAGGCCGAGGCACTCGGCTCGGAGTTCGACCTGGCCGTCGCCGGTGACGGGGAGGTCTACTCGACCAGGTCGAACCTCGAATGGCTGAAGACCTGGAAGTTGGCCTACCAGGTCAAGATCGTGCAGAAGGAGTCACTGGAGAGCTACCTCACCAAGGAGATCCGCGGTTCTCTACGGCGCATCGAGGAGATCGACAAGGTCGGGTCCGAAGGGTTGCGACGGATCCTCGAGAAACTCCCCGACTCCGTGAAAGCAGGAGCGGCCGGTCACCACTCCGATCCCCGGCTCGCCGAGATCCTCCGCGAGTATCAGGTCGACGCATCCAAGGGCGGAGCACGCCTGTGGCCGTCGGGCGACCTGCTCGACACGATCCGCAGGTTCGATCCCACGTTCAAGCCCACCCTCATGACGCCCGAGGAAGTCACCATGCTCGCCGAGATGGGGGCGACACCGGTGACGGGTTGGCGAGCGGTCTACGACTTCTTCCAGATCCAGTCGAAGGCGGATGCCGTTTCACAGCAACGACATCCCAATGCCGGAGACTCCAAGAGATCCCAAGCCGACGGACACGGTGACGCCTTCCGACATACGTACTGGAATGCTCTGATGACTGATCGGTTCGGCAAGGACTGGACCGAGCGATTTGCCACCGCTCATGAGGGCCTGGGCGGCAATCCGGCCCATCGCGAAGCGATGGATCTCTACAACAACGAGCTAGGACGACGAATCGCCACGGAGAACACAGACGCGACTCCGGAGGAACTCGCAGACCTCGTGGACCGAGCGGTGGCCGACGGCCGCACCCTGGTCCTCGACACGAACGGAAAGATCGAGTGGAGCGACAACGTCGAGAAGCACCGCACGGGTATCGCATTGAAGACAGACATACCGCTTCAGATGCCCGGACGCTGAGATGAAGAACTCAAGACTCCACCGCCCCTGGCGCTGTTTGCTGACATTTGCGATGGCATCCCTCTGCGCTGCGACGACCGGTTGTCTCGCGATACCGCGCGTCGGCGACGACCCCCAGGTCGAATGCACGCGACATTTCGACCTCGACAGCACTGCAGAGCCATTGGGCTCTTCCGAGGCATTCATCGGGGCCGCAGAGGGATTCGCTGCCGCGACGAACACCTCACCGACCCTCGACGACATCGCGCGCAGCGCCGGCTGGCGGCATGACGGTTGGGACCGACTTCTCAAAATCGGAGACCACAACCAGAGCGAGGACGTGAACGTCTACGCCGGAACCAGCGGTATCTGCTTCGCCGGGTTCGTCAGCAGCGACCCCGATCGTGGCGGTTCCGACGGCTGGTACATCTTCTTCCACGGACCGGACCCCGTTCAGACGATCCGCTGGGGATACGACGCGGTGATCGAAACCGACGGCAACCCTGTTCTGGGGCGCGACGAGCGTCTGTCCCCAGACCAAACAGTGACACCACCGGTTCTCCGGCGAACGAACAGCGGAACGTCGTGAGCCGAGTCGTGGCAGTCGCCGGAGCGGGCTACGCGCTGGCGACCGCCGGTTGTCTACCGATCCCGCGACTCCTGACCGCACCTCAGCCCAGCGCGGCCTCGACCTCGTCCCGGGTGCGGACGAAAGCGTCGCGCAGGGTGGTGGCATCGGGCCCGGCTCGGAGCACGCCGCGGGAACTGGCGGGCAGCACCCAGGCCGGGTCGGCCCCGTCGAACACGATCGGCAGGTCGGCGGCCGTCGCACCCTGGGCACCCAGCCCGGGGGCCAGGATCGGGCCGCGGAGGCCGGCGAGATCGAGCCCGTGCTCACGTGTCGCCCCGACGACCAGACCGACGGTCGCGGTCCCGTCCGTGTTCTCGGCGGCCGCGGCGTCGACGATCGATTGCGCGACCGTCCGCTCCCCCACCTGCGCCCGCTGGAGCTCGCCGCCCTCCGGGTTCGACGTCCGCGCCAGCACGAAGACGCCGCGCTCCCCCGTCCGCGCGAGATCCAGTGCGGGGCGCAGGGATTCGTAACCCAGGTAGGGAGACGCGGTGACCGAGTCGGCACACAGCGGCGACGACCCGGACAACCAGGCCTGCGCGTAGGCGGCCATCGTCGAACCGATGTCACCGCGCTTGGCGTCGGCGATGACGAGGGCGCCCGCCTCGCGGCAGCCCGCGATGACGCGTTCCAGTACCGCGAACCCCGCGGACCCGAACGGCTCGAAGAACGCGACCTGAGGTTTGATGACGGCTGCCACCGGACCCAGCGCCTCGACGCAGATGTCGGCGAACGCCGACAGCCCGTCGATGTCCACCGACAGGCCCCACTCCTCGAGCAACGCGGCGTGGGGATCGATCCCGGCGCACAGACGCCCGCGCTCGGCGACCGCCCTCGTGTAGCGGCCGCCGAACCCGGACGCGTCCGTCACGAGCGGCCGGCCAGGTCGGCGTGCCGGTTCTGCAGCGACCGCACCCCGATGTCGCCGGTCATCGCGGCCTCGATGCCCTGCACGGCGGCCGAGGCACCCTGCACCGTGGTGATACACGGGATGTTCACCGACACCGCGGCGCTCCGGATCTCGTAGCCGTCGACGCGGGGCCCCGAGTTGCCATACGGGGTGTTGATCACCATCGTCACCTCGCCGGCGCGGATGATGTCGACGATCGTGCGCTGCCCCTCGGCGGCCTCGAAGTGCTTGCGCACCGTCTCGCACTTGATCCCGTTGCGGCGCAACACGTCTGCGGTTCCCTCGGTGGCCAGGATGTCGAACCCCAGGTCGGCGAGGTGCTTCACCGGGAAGATCAGCGCCCGCTTGTCCTTGTTGGCCACCGACACGAAGATCTTGCCGCTGGTCGGGAGCGAGCCGTAGGCGGCGGTCTGCGACTTCGCGAATGCGCGACCGAAGTCGGCGTCGATGCCCATGACCTCACCGGTCGACTTCATCTCGGGGCTCAGCAGGTTGTCGACCCCGCTGCCGTCATGGCGACGGAACCGGTTGAACGGCAGCACCGCTTCCTTCACCGAGATCGGCGCCGACGCCGGAGCCTCTCCGCCGTCGCCGGTGGCGGGCAGGATGCCCTGCTCCCGCAGATCGGCGATCGACGCGCCGAGCATGACGCGCGCACACGCCTTGGCGAGGGGCACGGCGGTGGCCTTGGAGACGAACGGGACCGTGCGGCTCGCACGGGGGTTGGCCTCGAGAACGTAGAGGATGTCGTCCTTGAGCGCGTACTGGACGTTGAGCAGACCCTTGACGCCGATGCCCTTGGCCAGCGCCTCGGTCGAGGTCCGGACCATCTCGAGGTCGGCGCGGCCGAGAGTGACCGGTGGCAACGCGCACGCCGAGTCACCGGAGTGGATTCCGGCCTCTTCGATGTGCTCCATCACGCCGCCGATGTAGACCTCGTCGCCGTCGCAGAGGGCGTCGACGTCGATCTCCACCGCGTCTTCGAGGAACCGGTCGACCAGTACCGGGTGGTCCGGGGTCAGCTCGGTCGCGCGAGAGATGTAGTCCTCCAGGGACTTCTCGTCGTAGACGATCTCCATGCCGCGTCCACCGAGGACGTACGACGGCCGGACGAGCACCGGGTACCCGATGCGGGCGGCCGTGTCGCTGGCCTCGTCGAAGCTCGTCGCGGTACCGAACGCCGGGGCCGGGAGCCCGGCGGCGGTCAGCACCTTGCCGAACTCGCCGCGATCCTCGGCGAGGTCGATGGCCGCCGGGCTGGTGCCGACGATCGGCACCCCGGCCTCCTCCAGACGGTGCGCGAGACCGAGCGGCGTCTGGCCGCCGAGCTGGACGATGACACCTTCGACGGTGCCCGACTCCGATTCGGCGTGGTAGACCTCGAGGACGTCCTCGAACGTCAGCGGCTCGAAGTAGAGACGGTCGGCGGTGTCGTAGTCGGTGGACACGGTCTCCGGGTTGCAGTTGACCATGACGGTCTCGTATCCGGCGTCGGACAGGGTCAATGCGGCGTGCACGCACGAGTAGTCGAACTCGATGCCCTGACCGATGCGGTTGGGGCCCGATCCGAGGATCAGGACCTTGGGGCGCTCCGTCTGGGGCGCGATCTCACTGGTCGCACCGGGGTCGAGTTCGTAGCTCGAGTAGTGGTACGGCGTCTTCGCCTCGAACTCGGCCGCGCAGGTGTCGACGGTCTTGTAGACCGGCCGCACGCCCAGCCCGATCCGGTGGGCGCGAACGGCTGCCTCGTCGGCGAAATCCGAACGCAGAGCTGCGATCTGACGGTCGGAGAAGCCCGTGGACTTGGCCTCGCGCAGCAACGGCTCGTCCAGTGTGTCGGCGTCGCGGATCTCCGCTCCGAGCGCGGCGATCCCGCCGATCTCGGCGAGGAACCAGGGATCGATCGCGGTGGCCTCGTAGAGGTCCTCGATCGTCGCGCCGGCCTCGAAGGCGAGCATCAACTTGTACAACCGGCCGTCGCGCGGGGTCTTGATGTCCTCGAGCAGTGCGGGCAGGTCGACGGTCGCCGGGTCGGGGCGGTTGGGCTCGGCCCAGAAGCCGCCGGCCTTCGTCTCCAGCGACCGCATGACCTTGCCGAGTGCCTCGGCGAAGCTGCGACCGAGGCTCATGGCCTCGCCCACCGACTTCATCGTGGTGGTCAGCGTGTCGTCGGCGCCCGGGAACTTCTCGAACGCGAACCGCGGAGCCTTCACCACGACGTAGTCGAGCGTCGGCTCGAAGCAGGCCGGCGTCTCCTTGGTGATGTCGTTGACGATCTCGTCGAGGCTGTACCCGATGGCGAGCTTCGCGGCGATCTTGGCGATCGGGAAACCGGTGGCCTTCGACGCGAGCGCCGACGACCGTGACACACGCGGATTCATCTCGATGACGACGAGGCGGCCATCGCGCGGGTCCTGGGCGAACTGGATGTTGCAGCCGCCGGTGTCGACGCCGACCTCGCGCAGGATGTCGATGGAGAGGTCGCGCATGATCTGGTACTCGCGGTCGGTGAGCGTCATCGCCGGGGCGACGGTCACCGAGTCGCCGGTGTGGACGCCGACCGGGTCGAGGTTCTCGATCGAGCAGACGACCACCACGTTGTCGCGGTTGTCGCGCATGAGCTCGAGCTCGTATTCCTTCCACCCGAGGATCGACTCCTCGATGAGGACGTTCGCCGTCGGGGAGGCGGCGAGACCGCCGCCCGCGATCCGGTCGAGGTCCTCGTCGTCGTAGGCCATTCCCGAGCCGAGACCGCCCATGGTGAACGATGGCCGGACGACGACCGGGAACCCGAGTTCGGCAACCGTGTCCCGCACCTCGTCCATCGTGTGGCAGACACGGGACCGCGCGCTCTCCCCGCCGACCTTCTCGACGATGTCCTTGAACATCTGCCGGTCCTCGCCGCGCTGGATGGCGTCGAAGTCGGCGCCGATCAGCTCGATGCCGTACTTCTCCAGCGAGCCGCGATCGTGCAGTGCGACAGCGGTGTTGAGTGCGGTCTGACCGCCGAGGGTCGCCAGCACGGCATCGATGGGATGCCCGGCGTCGCGCTCGGCCTCGATGACCTTCTCCACGTACTCGGCCGTGATCGGCTCGATGTAGGTGGCGTCGGCGAACTCCGGATCGGTCATGATCGTGGCCGGGTTCGAGTTGACCAGGCTGACCCGCAGGCCCTCGGCCTTGAGGACCCGGCAGGCCTGCGTGCCGGAGTAGTCGAACTCGCAGGCCTGACCGATCACGATCGGCCCGGACCCGATGACCAGGACGTGGTTGATGTCTTCGCGGCGCGGCATCAGGCACTCGCTCCTTGGGACTTGTCCCCTTCGAGCAGGGTGACGAACTTGTCGAACAGGTAGGCGGCGTCGTGGGGACCGGCGGCCGCCTCGGGGTGGTACTGCACCGAGTAGGCGCGGCCGGAGAGCAGCTCGACGCCCTCCACGGTGCCGTCGTTGGCGCAGACATGGCTGACCCGGGCGCGGCCGAAGTCGGAGTCGAACTCCTCGCCCGCCTCGCCTTCGAGCGCGAAGCCGTGATTCTGCGAGGTGATCGAGACCTTGCCGGTGGCGTGGTCGACGACCGGGATGTTGATGCCCCGGTGACCGAACTTCATCTTGTAGGTCGACCGGCCGAGCGCGCGGCCCAGGATCTGGTTGCCGAAGCAGATGCCGAACAGCGGGATGTCCTGGCCGAGCACGCCGCGGGTGAGTTCGACGATGTCGTCGGCCATGGCCGGATCGCCGGGACCGTTCGAGAGGAACACCCCGTCGGGTTTGAGGTCGGCGATGGCGTCGAGCGCGACGGTCGCGGGCAGCACGTGGGTGCGGACGCCGCGTTCGGCGAACATTCGCGGCGTATTGGTCTTGATGCCCAGGTCGATGGCGGCCACCGTGAACCGGTGCTGGTCGAGGGGTTCGACCACGTAACCGCTGTCGGTGGTGACCTCATCGGCAAGCCGGGCGCCCTTCATGTCCGGCTGGTTGCGCACGCGGGCGACGAGTTCATCGGTGTCGGCGAGCGCCGGACCGGAGAAGATCCCGGCCTTCATCGAACCGTGGTCGCGGAGGATGCGCACCACGGTGCGGGTGTCGATACCGCCGATCCCTACGATGCCCTGACGGTCCAGCTCCTCTTCGAGGGATGTCGTCGCGCGCCAGTTGGAGACGCGTCGGGTGGGGTTGCGAACCGCATACCCCGCGACCCAGATCTTGCCCGAGTCACCGTCGACTCCGGTGCTCCCGGCGCTGCCCGTGCTCTCGCCGTCCTCGGTGTTCCAGCCGGTGTTGCCGATCTGCGGCGCCGTGGCGACCACGATCTGCCGGTGGTAGCTCGGATCGGTCAGGGTTTCCTGATAGCCGGTCATCGCGGTGCAGAACACCGCCTCGCCAAGGGTCTCGCCGACTGCGCCGAAGCTCCGGCCGGTGAACACCTGGCCGTTCTCCAGCACCAAGACCGCTGTGTTCATTCCTGTGCCCCTTGTCCCTGTGGCCCGTGTCCACTGTCATGCGTCCCGGCGAAGGCGTTCACCCAGCCGGGGTAGATCGTTTTGTCGTCGGCGCGCACCCCGGAGTCGATCTCGGTGCCGCTGGGCAGGACCCAGCGGATGGCGAGGACGCCGTCGGCGGTCATCACCTTGCCCGCGATGCCGCGTTCGGTCCGGACCGCGGTGATCGATTCCCGGGGAATCCAGAGGTCACTGGCTCCCTGACGCGCGATGAGGATGCCCGTCTCGAACTCGGTCAGCACCGAGGACGCCCGGTCGCCGATGTCGCCGACGGTCACCCGGTTCTGCCAGCTCGGCGCGATGGTACTGCCGAGGTAGAGGCCGGTATCTGGACCTCTGAGCACCGCGCCCGGCTCGGTGGGGATCGTCGGAAGCGTGCCGATCACGTCGGCCTGCGCCGCGGTCTTCTTCCGATTCCCGGTTGCCAGCAGGTAGAACACCGACGCCACCCCGAGGGCGAGCAGTGCGACCACGCCGATGAACCAGGCGTTGAAGACGATTTTGCCGTATCCGAGCAGCGACGCGATCACCGAGGCGACCACCAGCACCCCGAGGATCGCCGGCACCAGTCCACGCCTGGGTCTCGCGGTCATCGGGTCACCTGCCCGTCGTGGGCCGTCACCACGCCGCGCAGCACCGTCGCGGTGACGGTGGCGGGCATGGTCATCGACTCGAACGGGGTGTTGGCCGACAGGCTCGCCAGCTCGGGACCGTGCACCACCCAGGACGTGTCCGGGTCGACGACGGCCAGGTTCGCCGGCTCGCCGACCTCGATCGGACGGCCCTGATCGGTGAGTTCGACGATCTGCGCGGGCCGCTCGCTCATCACACGCGCGACGCCGCGCCAGTCCAGCAGGCCGGGCTTGACGAGGGTCTCGACGATGATCGGCAGTGCGGTCTGCAGGCCGAGCATGCCGGGCTTGGCCTGGGCGAACTCGCAGCACTTCTCCTGCGCGGCGTGCGGGGCGTGGTCGGTTGCCACACAGTCGACGATCCCCTCGGCCAGCGCCTGTCGCAATGCCTCTTTGTCGCGGACCTCGCGCAGCGGCGGATTCACCTTGTTGACCGGGTCGTAGGTTTCGAGAACAGAGTCGTCGAGCAGCAGGTGGTGCGGCGTCACCTCTGCGGTGATCGCGATCCCCTGGTCCTTGGCCCAGCGCAGCAGTTCGACCGTGCCCTCGGTCGAGGCATGACAGATGTGGATGCGCGCCCCCGCGTCGCGCGCGAGCAGGGCGTCGCGGATGACGATCGACTCCTCGGCCGCACGCGGCCAGCCCGCCAGACCGAGACGCGAGGCCGTGGGTCCCTCGTTGGCGACGGCACCGACGGTCAGCCGCGGCTCCTCGGCGTGCTGTGCGATGAGGACGCCGAGCCCGGTCGCGTACTCGAGCGCGCGGCGCATCAGGAGCGGATCGTCGACGCACTTGCCGTCGTCGCTGAACATCCGAACGCCGGCGGCACCGGCGGCCATCATTCCCATCTCGGCGAGCTGCTTGCCGGCCAGACCCACGGTCACGGCGCCGACCGGGTACACGTCGACGAGTCCGACCTCACGCCCGGACCGCCACACGTTGTCGGTGACGGTCGAGTTGTCGGCCACCGGGCTGGTGTTGGCCATCGCGAAGACCGCGGTGTAACCGCCGAGCGCGGCGGCCGCCGAACCCGACCGGATGGTCTCGGTGTCCTCGCGGCCCGGCTCCCGAAGGTGGGTGTGGAGGTCGACGAACCCCGGCAGCAGCACGCCGCCCTTGCCGTCGAGGACGTCGGTGTCCTCGGGTGCGGTGACCTGGTGGCCGATCTCGCTGATGATGCCGTCGACTACGAGGACGTCGATCGGGTCACCCTCGCCGTATGGACGAACGGCGCGGAGAAGAACGGATCCGGTGCGGGCGGTCACTTCACATCTCCTGACACGATGTCGTGGGCGGTCATAGGTGGGCACCCGCGGAATCGGAACCGACCAGCAGCCGGAACAGAACCGCCATGCGGACGTGCACGCCGTTGCGGACCTGTTCCAGCACGGTCGCCTTCGGCGAATCGGCCACCGAGTAACCGATCTCCATGCCGCGCAACATCGGTCCGGGATGCAGGACCACGGCGTCGTCGGCCAGCAACGCCATCCGACGATCGTTGAGCCCGAAGCGGACCGAGTACTCGCGGGCACTCGGGAAGAACCCGCCGTTCATGCGTTCGGCCTGGACGCGGAGCATCATGACGGCGTCGACGGCCGGCAGTTCGGCGTCCAGACTTCCCGAGACGCTCACCGGCCACTGGTCCACCCCGACCGGCAGCAGCGTCGGGGGCGCCACCAGGACGACCTCGGCGCCGAGCGTCGAGAGCAGGTGGGCGTTCGACCGAGCGACGCGGGAGTGGATGATGTCGCCGACGATCGCGATCCGCCTGCCCTCGAGCGAACCGAGCCGCTGTCGCAGGGTCAGCGCGTCGAGGAGCGCCTGCGTGGGATGCTCGTGCATTCCGTCGCCGGCGTTGATCACCGCGGGACCGTCGCCGTCGGGCGTGGTCGTCCAGTCGGCGATCTGGGCCGGCGCACCCGACGCCGGATGCCGGACGATCAGCGCGTCGGCGCCCGCCGCGTGCAGGGTCTTGGCCGTGTCGCGCAACGACTCCCCTTTGCCCGCAGAGGAACTCGAAGCACTGACGTTGATGACGTCGGCACTCATCCACTTGCCCGCGACTTCGAAGGAGACCCGGGTGCGGGTGGAGTTCTCGTAGAACACGGTCATCACCGTCCGACCGCGCAGCGTCGGCAGTTTGCGAACCTCACGCCCGGTCAGGGCCTGCTCGAAACGTTCGGCGTCGTCGAGGAGGGCGGTGGCATCGTCACGGCTGAGGTCTTGCGTCGACAGCAGATGCCGCATCATGAATCACTTTCCGCGGCAACCGGACTCGACGCCGAAGCGAGGACGACCTCGTCGATGCCGTCGTGTTCGACGAGGTGGACCGAGACCTGCTCGTCGCGCGCCGTCGGGATGTTCTTGCCGACATAGTCTGCGCGCAACGGGAGTTCGCGATGGCCACGGTCGACGAGGACCGCGAGTTGCACGGCCGCGGGGCGACCGAGATCGCGCAGTGCGTCGAGCGCGGCACGGACCGTCCGTCCGGAGTAGAGGACATCGTCGACGAGGATCACGATGGCGCTGTCGACGCCACCGGCCGGCACCATCGTCCGCTCGAGCGGGCGGTGCGGCTTTCCGCGCAGATCATCGCGGTAGAGCGTGATGTCGAGATAACCCACCGGCACGTCGACCCCCGCGAACTCGCTGATCTTGGCACCCAGCCGGGTGGCGAGAGATGTTCCGCGAGTGGGGATTCCGATGAGGACGACGCGAGGTGCGTCGGGCGAGTCCAGAGCAGTCTTCTCGATGACCTGGTGTGCGACACGGGCAATCGTGCGTGACACGTCAGCGGCATCGAGCAGCACCCTGGGAGCGGGGCTGGCCAAGGCCGACCTCCTTCTCCGCCTCGCAGGACGGATCGTTAAAGGATGTCTGTCTCGCGACACTCTACACCGGGCGGCGACGCCGACGAATTCCCGCGACGTACGCCACACCCGGTGCGGATCAGTTGGGCTCCGGCCGTCCGGGTGTGGCCCCACCGGGTTCGGCGGACGCCGCTGCGCGGACCTGCGGCGCGAGCTCGGCGATCTTGGCCAGCACGCCGTTCACGAAGGCCGGCGAGTCGTCGGTCGAGAGTTCTTTGGCCAGTTCGACCGCCTCGTCGACGACCACGATCGTGTCGACGTCGAGGGAGTTGAACAGCTCCCACGTCGCCAGTCGCATGATGGCGCGGTCGACGGCCGGGAGGCGTTCGAGGGTCCAGTCGCGCAGATACGACGAGATGACCGCGTCGACCTGACCCTGGTCCTCGGCGAGTCCCTGGATCACGGTCGCGGTGTAGTCGTGGATCGAGCCGACGCTCTCGTCCGAGCGGACGTATTCACGACGTTCGGCGACGAGCTGCGCGGGACTGACCTTCTTGGCCTCGGCCTCGAAGAGCAGGTCCACCGCGCGCCGCCGCGCCTTGTGTCGGGTTCCGGGTTGTTTCACAGGTCAGGAGTTGACGCGGCCGAGATAGCTGCCGTCGCGCGAATCGACCTTGAGCTTGTCACCGGTGTTGATGAACAGCGGAACCTGGATCTCGGCGCCGGTCTCCAGCGTGGCGGGCTTGGTGCCGCCGGTGGAACGGTCGCCCTGGAGTCCGGGATCGGTCTGGGCGACGATCAGCTCGACCGTGACCGGCAGTTCGACGAACAACGGGTTGCCCTCGTTCAGCGAGACCTGCACGGTCATGTTCTCCAGCAGGAAGCGGGCGCCGTCGCCGACGGTGGCCGGCGGCAGGGAGAACTGCTCGTAGTCCTGCGCGTCCATGAACACGTAGTCGGTGCCGTCGTTGTAGAGGAAGGTCATGTCGCGACGGTCGACGGTCGCGGTCTCGACCTTGACGCCCGCGTTGAAGGTCTTGTCGACAGTCTTGCCGCTCAGCACGTTCTTGATCTTGGTGCGCACGAACGCGGGGCCCTTGCCCGGCTTGACGTGCTGGAACTCCATGATCTGCCAGAGCTGGTCGTCCATGCGCAGCACGAGGCCGTTCTTGAAGTCGGCGGTGGATGCCATGTGGTTTTCGTTCCCTTGCAGTCAGATGACGGTGAATGTCTTGTCGGTGGCGGTCAGCAGGTCGGGGTCGCCGTCGGTGACCACCAATGTGTCCTCGATCCGGACCCCACCCCATCCGGGTAGGTAGACACCGGGCTCCACGGTGACCGCAGCACCGCATGGCAGTGTACCCGCCGCGAGTTTGCCGATTCCCGGCGCTTCGTGGATCTCCAGTCCCACTCCGTGACCGAGACCGTGCACGTAGTTCTCCCCGTGGCCGGCGTCGGCGATCACGTCGCGGGCCACGGCGTCGACCGCCCGCAGGTCGGCCCCTGGCGTCAGGGCCCGGCGGCCGGCGGCCTGTGCGGTGGCGACGAGTTCGTAGAGGTCCCGCTGCCACGACGCCGCGCGCCTCAGGACGAAGGTCCTGGTCATGTCGGAGTGATACCCGCCGACCACCGAGCCGAAGTCGATCTTGACCAGATCGCCGTCCGCCAGAGCCGTGTGGGTGGGCCGGTGATGCGGGATCGCCGAGTGCGCGCCGGCGGCCACGATGGTCTCGAACGCGATCCCGTCGGCACCGAGGCGATACATCTCCCACTCGAGGGCACGCGCGACCTGCCGCTCGGTCGTCCCGGCCCGCAGGACGCCGTCGGCGATGATCTGCGCCAGTGCGGCATCCCCGATCGCGCACGCCGCCCGGAGCAACTCGATCTCCCCCGGTTCCTTGACCGCTCGCAGGTTCTGCACGACACCGGTCGTGCTGACGAGTTCGATCCCGGAGTCCCCGACAGCCGCGGACAGCGCTCGGTGCCCGGCCACGGTCTCGGTGTCGGCCTCGAAGCCGACGCGACCCGCCCCGGCGGCCCGGGCGTGGTCGAGAAGGGCGCGCGCTACCGAGCGTTCGATGATCGGCTCGACGTCGGGCACCTGCGCGGCGACCTGGGTGAGATACCGGCCGTCGGTGGCGATCCGGTCGCCGGCCGGATCGTCGACGTCGATCAGCACGGCGGCGTTGGAGCCGGTGAACCCGGTCAGGTAGCGGACATTGACGAGGTCGGAGACGACGAGGAACGAGACCGGGTCGTCCGCGGTACGCAGCTCGGCTCGCAGCCGGGCGCGGCGGCCTGCGGTGTCATGGTTGATCGGCACCCTGGCCACGCTACGGCCGGCGCCCGAACCGCGCGAACCCGCCCGACCCGCGAAACCCGGCCACTTCGACCAGGTGTGTCCGCTGTCACCACCCCCGTGCGTAAGATGACGCGCATGTCTTCGTGGTTGGTGCGCGGTCTGACGATGACCGCGGTTCACGTCCTCGCCCGCGTCTTGCTGGGATTCGCCGTGGTGCAGGCGCCGCTGAACTCGACGATCTGGCGCACCATCGCGATCGCGGTCGTCGTGCTCATCGCCCTGGTGTGGGGTGGTTACGACGGCATCCGCGACGCCCGCGCCAACCCGGATCCCGACGACTACGAGGATCTGACCGTGCGCTGGCTACAAGCCGGTGTCCTCGCCGGCGTCCTCGCCGGGCTGATCTCCTGGATCCTCGGCACAGTCGTCCTGGCCGGCATCGGGCAGGCCAGCCTGTTCATCGAGCTCATCGCCGGGGCGTCGTTCACCGCACTGCTCGTCTTCGTCCCGGCCTTCGTCGGCGCGGCGATCGGCCGGTTCCTCGTCCGGCGCGACCAGAACAAGGGCGCAGCCGACGACGACTGGTCGGTGCACGAGGATCGTTCGCATCGCCACGACGGCGGGACCGAGGCCGACGCCGACGCGCCGACCCAGCGCATTCGCTGAGGCTCAGGAAAGAACCGCGCGTGCGAGTGGCCGAATGCTCAGTCCCCTGATCCGAAAGAACGACCTGCCCCTGCTCCCTGAGGAGCGCCCGGAGCTTGCGGAGGGCGCGTCACGAAGGGTCTTCGCAACTCGTCTCGCCAAGACCCTTCGAGGCTCGTCGACCTCGACGCGCTCCTCCGTCGCTTGCTCGTCCCGACGGCTTGCGCTCCTCGCACCTCAGGGAGCAGGGGTTATGGGCTTTTCGGATTGGGAAGCAGTGATTTCATCCAGGACTCCGGTTCAGAGCATGATCGACGTGCTCTTCTCCGCTGAGCCGCCCGCCACCGCCGAGTAGGCAGCGGCGATCAGACCGGGGTCGGGACCTTCGAGCCGGCCCGGCTTGGCGAGTCCGTCGAGCACGACGAAACGCAGTACGCCGGAACGGTTCTTCTTGTCCCCCGCCATCCCTTGCAGGAGATCGGCGAACGCATCCGGGTCATAGGTCGTCGGCAGCCCCACGAGATCCAGGATCGCCTTGTGCCGATCCGCCGTGGCGTCGTCGAGGCGGCCGGCCAGGCGCGAGAGTTCGGCAGCGAACACGAGACCCACCGACACCGCCGCGCCGTGACGCCAGCGGTAGCGCTCGCGGCGCTCGATCGCGTGGCCGAGAGTGTGCCCGTAGTTGAGGATCTCGCGCAGCGACGACTCCTTCAGGTCGGCCGACACCACGTCGGCCTTGACCTGCACCGAGCGCCGGATGAGGTCGGGCAGTACCGGCGACGTCGGATCGAGAGCGGCCTCCGGGTCGGCCTCGATGATGTCGAGGATCGTCGGATCGGCGATGAACCCGGTCTTGATAACCTCGGCGAGTCCGGCGACGATCTCGTTGCGCGGGACGGTCTCCAGCGTGCCGGTGTCGATCAGGACGGCGTCGGGTTCGTGGAACGAACCGACGAGGTTCTTGCCCGCCTCGGTGTTGATGCCGGTCTTGCCGCCCACGGCGGCGTCGACCATCGCCAGCAGGGTCGTCGGGATGTGGATGACCCCGATGCCGCGCATCCAGGTCGCCGCGACGAACCCGGCGAGGTCGGTGGCGGCTCCCCCGCCGAGGCTGATGACCTTGTCGTTGCGTTTGAGGCCGATCCGGCCGAACACCTCCCAGCAGAACGACGCGACCGACAGGTCTTTGCCGGCCTCGGCGTCGGGGATCTCGACGCGATGGGCGTCGAACCCCTTGTCCGCCAGATACTCTCGGATCTGTTCGGCGGTCTTGGCCAGCGGCGGCTGATACAGGATCGCGATGCGGTCGGCGCCCTGCGCGGCCGCGGCCACCTCACCGAGGAGTCCCCGGCCGATGGTCACGTCGTACGGTGCGCCGGCGTTGACCCGGATGGCGATGGGTTCGTTCGCTGCCTGTTCGTTCACGGTGATACTCGGCTTCCTCACATCAGTTCACGGGCGAGTTGGACGACCACGGCGTCGGCCACCGCGTCGGGGTCGGGGTCGGCGTCGACGTCGAAGGTGCACACCGCCTCGTAGACGGGCGTCCGCTCGGCGAGCAGTTCGGCGTACCGAGCGGCGGGGTCGGCCGTCGCCAGGAGCGGACGGTCGGTACCCGACACGCGGTCGTACCCGCGCTCGGGCGACACCCGCAGGTACACGACGCGCTGGTCGGCCAATGCCTCGCGGATCCCGGCGGTCGTCACCGCGCCGCCGCCGAGCGACACCACCCCACCGTGGTTGTCCAGGACATCGGTGACGACGTTCGCCTCGATCGTCCGGAATCCCTCGAGACCGTCGGATTCGAAGATCTCCGGGATACTGCGGCCGGTGCGTCGGACGAGTTCGATGTCGGTGTCGATGAAGTCGACGCCGAGCCGGTCGGCGAGCATGCGACCGACGGTGGACTTCCCGGCTCCCATGAAACCGATCAGTACGGCCGCCGGGCGGCGACCGGTCGTCGGACGCGTCGGGGTCGGGGGTACCGGGGGCTGGGTCATGCCCGGGGCGGACGCGCGTCGACGGCAGCCCGGTAGGCGGCGAGGTTCGCGCCGGTCTCGGTCACCGAGTCGCCGCCGAACTTCTCGAGAGCGGCCTGGGCCACGACGAGCGCGACCATCGCCTCGGCGACGACGCCCGCCGCGGGCACGGCACAGACGTCGGAACGCTGATGGATGGCGCTGGCCGTCTCCCCGGTCGACATGTCGATCGTGGACAGGGCACGCGGCACCGTCGAGATCGGCTTCATCGCGATGCGGACGCGCAGGTCCTCGCCGTTGGTCATGCCGCCCTCGAGTCCGCCCGCGCGGTTGGTCGATCGCAGGACGCCGTCGGCACCGGGCACCATCTCGTCGTGGGCCTCACTGCCACGCCGGCGGGCGGTGGTGAAGCCGTCGCCGACCTCCACACCCTTGATCGCCTGGATGCCCATCAGGGCGGCCGCCAGCTTGGCGTCCAGGCGGGTGTCGCCGCTCACGTGCGAACCGAGGCCGACGGGCACCCCCGTGGCGACGATCTCGACCACACCGCCGAGGGTGTCGCCATCCTTCTTCGCCGCCTCGATCTCGGCGATCATGGATTTCTCGGCAGCCTCGTCGAAGGCGCGGACCGGGCTGGCGTCGATCGCCTCCAGATCGGAGATCCGCGGCGGCGGCCCGACGTAGGGATCGCTCGCGCCGATGGAGATGACATGGGAGATGACCTCGACGCCCAGTACCTGGCGGAGGAAGTTGCGGGCGACCGTGCCCGCGGCGACACGCGCGGCGGTCTCCCGGGCGCTCGCGCGCTCCAGCACCGGACGGGCGTCGTCGAAGCCGTACTTGAGCATGCCGGAGTAGTCGGCGTGCCCCGGGCGAGGACGCGTCAGCGGTGCGTTTCGGGCGCTCCCCTCGAGTTCGGCCGCATCCACGGGGTCGGCCGCCATGACCGTCTCCCACTTGGGCCACTCGGTGTTGCCGATCTCGATCGCGACCGGGCCGCCCATGGTCTGGCCGTGGCGAACCCCGCCGAGCACGGTGACCTGGTCGGCCTCGAACTTCATCCGCGCACCGCGGCCGTAGCCGAGCCGGCGGCGTGCCAGTTGCCCGGCGATGTCGGACGAGGTGACCTCGACACCGGCCACCATGCCCTCGACGATGGCGACCAGGGCGGGACCGTGGGATTCTCCGGCAGTTATCCAGCGCAACACAGTGACCGATTGTTCCATGCTGCCGAGCCCGGTCCGACGGCGGCGCCGCCGAACCACGCGTCGCACGCGTCACAACAGACCGGCGACGACGATCGTGGCGGCGACGAGCGCGGGTCCGTGCGGATGCGACCCGCGGCCCGCGGGGCCGCGGCGACCGACGCGATGCCCGATCACCGTGCCCACCGCGATGACCGAGGCGAGCGCCACCACGAGCACCGCGGCGTCCCACCGTACGGCGAGCGCACCGCACGCGATGGCGAGCTTGACGTCCCCTCCGCCGCACCATCGCATCCCGAAGGCGAGCGCGTACGGGGCCGCGGCGACGAGCGCGGCCACCGCCGCGCCGGGGTGGGCTGCGCACGCGCCCATCGCACCGCAGATACCGGGCCAGACGAGCACGTTCGGGATCCGGCAGGTGTCGGCGTCGGTCACCGCGATGACCGACAGCCAGATCAAAATCACGCACTCGGCCATCGGTCGAGCATGTCGGGGGTGATCGACCGGCACCCTTCGCGCGTCCACAACCGGCACGTCCTGTGGACGGAGTCGGAGCTCCGCCGGAATCAGTCGGCGGTGAGGGCCGCGACCATCACGTCGCGGGGTGCGGGCAGCCCGGTGAACTGCTCGACCTGTCGGAAAGCCTGGTTGACGAGCATGACCAGACCACCGACCACGGTTCCGCCGGCCGCGCCGACCGCGGACGCGAGCCGAGTCGGCCAGGGGTCGTAGATCACGTCCACGACCTTGCGTGCCCGCGCCACGGCGGGCGTCAGGACCGCGGCCGCGTCGGCCGGCACCGTCGACACGACGACCGCGGACTCGCGGCACCGGCGGGCCAGCGCCTCGGCGGGTTCGAAGGGCACGACGTCTCCGTTCACCCCCAACCGCTCACACAGTTCGAGGACGGGCGCGGCCCGGCCGGCGTCGCGGGCGACCACCGTGACGTCGGTGATGCCCGTCTCGGCGAGCGCCATGATGGTCGGAAGTGCCGTGCCACCCGCTCCGACGACCACGGCGACCGGCGAGGTCCCGGCGGCGAGGTCCGCGTCGACCGCGAGGTCGGTGAGCGCTCCCGACACGCCGTCGATGTCGGTGCAGTCCGCGCGCCAGCCGGTCGCCACGCGCACCAGGGTGTTCGCCGACCCGACCAGTTCGGCGCGTTCGGTGCGTTCGGTGGCGAACTCGAGGGCAGCGCGTTTGTTGGGCATGGTGACCGAGAACCCGATGAAGTCGGCGTCGGCTCCCGAGACGATCTCGGGCAGACGGTCGGCGGTGCACTCGATCCGGTCGTACCGCCAGTCGACCAGCCCGAGTGCCCGGTAGGCGGCCAGATGGACACGCGGCGAGCGCGAGTGCGTGATCGGCGACCCCAGAACCGCGGCCCGACGG
Organism: Gordonia sp. NPDC127522; assembly: GCF_042672305.1. NCBI lineage: Bacteria > Bacillati > Actinomycetota > Actinomycetes > Mycobacteriales > Gordoniaceae > Gordonia > Gordonia sp. NPDC127522. The sequence continues at coordinate 412,881 of NZ_JBHXVK010000003.1, read as the reverse complement.
TGGTCACCGTGCGGTGAGCGAACGTCGGCGGGCACGGTGTTCATGGCGGGTCCGCTGCTCACTGGCTGCAGCCGGTGGCCACCAGCTTGTTGCGGCAGGCGACCTGGCGGTTGCGGATGTGATCTTCGAAGGTGTTCGCGAACAACGTGGTCCCGGCGGTGTCGACGGTGACGAAGTACAGCCATCCGCCCGGTGCCGGGTCGAGCATCGCCTCCAGGGCGGGCACGCCGACCGCCGCGATGGGCGTGGGCGGCAACCCCTTGTACCGGTAGGTGTTCCACTCGTTGTCGTTCTTGTACGCCTCGCCGTGGACATCGATGTTCGTGATGTCGGCGGTGTAGTTCTGCGTCGAGTCCATCTGCAGCAGCTGGTCGCGGTCGAGGCGGTTGCGGATGACCCGCGCCACCTTCGGCGCATCCTCGACATGCCGGACCTCGCGCTCGACGATCGACGCCGCGATCAGGGTGTCGTACGGCTCGAGTCCGGAGTTGTTGCGGTCGAGCAGTCCCCATTGTTCGAACATCGTCGCGCTGCTGGAGATCATCTCCCGCAGGATCTGCGTGGCGGTGTGATCGGGTTCGATGCGCTCCCAGGTGGTCGGCGCGATGAGCCCCTCGATCCGGCGGTGATCGCCCGTCATCTCGGCGACGTTCTGCTCGGCCCACGCGGGCACACCGAGCTCGGCCGGGGTGGTCTCGGCGGCGGCCTTCTCGAGGTCGGCGACCGTCACCCCCTCCTGCTGCCCGTTGAACGAGAACGACGTGGCGTTCTCGATGAGCTGGAAGATGCCCGGGGTGACCTTGCCGTCAATACCGGTCTTCGAATCGAGCTGCAGCCCCGGCGGGATCACCACCCGCCCGACGCGGTGCACGGCGCCGTCGGCGGTCAGCATCTCCACGGCCGTGGTGGCCGGGATCTGGGTGCGCATCTTGTAGAGGCCGCCGGACATCGGCTGTCCACCGGCGGCGTCGACGAACGCCCGCACGCTGCCCACCACGTCGGCGTCGACGAGGATGCGGCCGAAGTCGGCGAGCGTGGAGTTGTCCGGGATGTCGACGACGACATCGCCGGAACCGGCGGCGTTGGTGTAGTCCTTGCGCGACTCGAGCAGGCCGGTGGCGCGCACACCGTAGTAGCCGACCCCGGTGATCAGCGCGAGCATGAAGACGATCGCGACGGCGAGGACAGCACGGCGCTTGCCCCGGCTGCGCTTGCGGCGCGGCGTTCGGCGCTGTTGCTGGTCGGGCTCGGTGTCGTCGGCGCCGGGCCACCAGTCGTCGTGCTCGTCGTGCTCGTCGAACCGCCGGTCTCGTCGGGCGACGCGATCGTCGTCGCGGATCGGGCGCGCAATGCCCGGCGCCTCGTAGCGCCCGGTGTCGTACAGCTCGGCGTCGTGGCGTTCCGCCGCGTGACCCGCCGGCTCGTAGTCGGCAGCGGTGAACTCCTCCGCGGCGTGATCGTCCGGGAAAGAACGAAACTCGTCGGGGCGAGGACCTCGGGCCGGAGGCGCCGGAGCGGCCGGACGGGCCATGGTGAAGTCGGTGTCGACGTCGTCCTCGACCGGACCCCCGGCAGCCGTTGATGGACCGGGCTGCGGCGGACCGGGCTGCGGCGGAACGGGCCGCGGTGGTGCCACCGGCGGCGGCGGGGTGGGCGGCTGCCCCGGCGGGATGCGGACCGGCGTCGCGCGAGGGCCGGGCGTGCCGGACACCGGCCGCGCCTGTTCGGCGGGCGGGACGGGCGGCGGGGCCGGCCGCCGGGGAGCCGGTTCGGCATTCTCGCCACCGGCACGACGGCGGCGGTGCCGCGTGTGGGGCGACCCGTCGGCCGACTGCGTGAAGTACCGCAGACGTTCGGGATCCATGCCCTCGGCACGGCGTCCCTGGCCGTCTCGGTGCCGGGTGCGACGCCGATCATCGGTCACCGGAGGCTCCCCTGACTCACCGTCGCGCATCCAACCACCCCTGCAGAATAGCGACCGCCGCGGCCTGGTCGATCACCGCGCGCGAGGACTTCACCGTCCGGCCGCTGGCGTGCAGTGCCTGCTGTGCGGTCACCGTCGTGAAACGTTCGTCGTGCCAGTGCACGGCCACCGGGTCGATCCGGGTCGCGAGACGGTCCCCGAAATCCTGCGCGGTCTCGGCCGCGGCGCCCGCAGTGTTCTTGAGCGTCTTCGGCAGCCCGACGACCACGCCGACGGCCTCGTACTCCGCGACCAGCGCCGCGATCCGGTCGAGATCGTCTGTGCGCGAGGGTGTTCGGCGCACCGTCTCGACGGGCGTGGCGAGGATGCCGTCGGGGTCGCACACGGCGACGCCGATCCGGACGCTCCCGACGTCGATCCCGAGGAGTCGCCCGCGGGTCCGTTGGTGACCGTCGGCCCGGGTGTGCGGATCCGGCATCAGGCGACGAACTCGCGGATTCGCGTCAGTGCCGCGTCGATCCCCGCGGGATCGGTGCCCGCGCCCTGGGCCAGGTCCGGCTTGCCACCGCCACGACCGCCCACCAACGGCGCGACCTCCTTGACGAGGTCACCGGCCTTGATCCCGGCGTCCCGGGCAGCCGCCGTGGTGGCGATCACGAACGGCACCTTGGCATCCGGTCCGTCAACGCTCGGCGAGAACAGCGCGATCACCGCCTGGCGGTCGGCGACCCGGCCGCGGAGGTCGGTCACCACCGAGCGCAACCCGTTGGCGTCGAGGCCCGGCACCCGTCCCTCGACGACGAGGGTGGCACCGACGGTCGTCGCCGTGTCGAGGAGACCGGACACTGCGGCCCGGGCCGCCTCGGCACGTACCCGCTCGAGTTCCTTCTCCGCGTCACGCAGCTTGGTCACGAGCTGCTCGACGCGGCCGGGCACCTCTTCCGAGGGCACCTTGAGCGACGACGCCAGGCCGGCCAGCAGCGCACGCTCCTTCGACAGGAACCGGAACGAGTCCATGCCGACGTAGGCCTCGACGCGCCGGACACCCGACCCGACCGAGGACTCCCCGATCAGCGTGATGGGTCCGATCTGCGACGACGACGCCACGTGCGTGCCGCCGCACAGCTCCATGGAGAACGGCCCGCCGATCTCCACCACGCGGACGACGTCACCGTAGTTCTCGCCGAAGAGCGCCATCGCGCCCATCGCCTTGGCCTCGGACAGACCCGTCTCGAACGTGTTGACCTGATAGTTCGCCTCGACCGCAGCGTTGCTGATCTCCTCGATCTCGCGTCGCTGGGCCTCGGTCACCGGGCCGCTGGCGTTGAAGTCGAAGCGCAGATAACCGGGACGGTTCAGCGAACCGGCCTGCGTCGCGCCGGGGCCGAGGACCTCGCGCAGCGCGGCGTGGACCATGTGGGTACCGGAGTGGCCCTGCGTGGCGCCGTGACGCCACGCGGTGTCGACCGCTGCGAGGACCTCGTCGCCCTCCTCGATCTCCCCCTCGTCGATGCGGACCTTGTGCAGCCACACCGACTTGCCGACCTTCTGCACGTCGGTGACCGACATGCGCACTCCCGACCCGGTCGTGATGGTGCCGACGTCGGCCATCTGGCCACCGGATTCGGCGTAGAGCGGGGTGCGGTCGAGGACGACCGTCAGTTCCTGGCCGGCCGACGCCGCCGGCAGGCGTGCGCCGTCGGCGACGAGGCCGAGCACCCGCGCCTCCGACACCAGCTCGTCGAAGCCGGTGAACTCGGTCGGCCCGCGATCGAGGAAGTCCCGGTAGACGCTCAGGTCGGCGTGCCCGGTCTTGCGGGCGGTCGCGTCGGCCTTGGCGCGTTGCTTCTGCTCGGCCATCAGGGCGGTGAAGCCCTCCTGATCCACCGAGAGACCGGCCTCGGCGGCCATCTCCAGGGTGAGGTCGATCGGGAAGCCATAGGTGTCGTGCAGCGTGAAGGCATCGGAACCGGTGATGGTCGTACGCGACGCACTCTTGGTGGCGCTCGCCGCGTCGGCGAACAGCTTCGACCCCGCGGCCAGGGTCTTGGAGAAGGAGGTCTCCTCACCCACGGCCACGTCGACGATGTGCCGGCGCTGCGTCTCCAGCTCGGGGTACGACGGGGACATCAGGTCGATGACCTTGCCGATGATCGTGCCCATGGTGGGCTGGCTGTCGGCGGTACCGAGTAACCGCATCGACCGGACGACCCGGCGGAGCAGGCGGCGCAGGACGTACCCGCGGCCGTCGTTGCCGGGCAGGACGCCGTCGCCGATCAGCATCGCGGAGGTCCGCGCGTGGTCGGCGACGACGCGGAACCGGACGTCGTCGGCATGCGAACCGGCGCCGTATGCACGTCCGGACAGTTCCGCGGCGAGGTCGATGATCGGCTTGCACAGGTCGGTCTCGTACACGTTGTCGACGCCCTGCAGGATGCAGGCCACGCGCTCGACGCCCATACCGGTGTCGATGTTCTGCTTGGGCAGCGGGCCCAGGATCTCGTAGTTGTCCTTGCCGCCCCCGGGACCGCGGACGTTCTGCATGAAGACGAGATTCCAGATCTCGATGTAGCGGTCCTCGTCGGCCTCCGGCCCGCCCTCGACGCCGTATTCGGGTCCGCGGTCGTAGAAGATCTCCGAGCACGGCCCACAGGGGCCCGGGACGCCCATCGACCAGTAGTTGTCCTTCATGCCCCGTCGCTGGATGCGCTCGGCCGGCACGCCGATCTCGTCGCGCCAGATGGCCTCGGCCTCGTCGTCGTCGAGATAGACCGTCGGCCACAGCTTCTGCGGGTCGATACCGAAACCGCCGTCGTCGACGCTGTTGGTCAGCAGCGTCCAGGCGAAGGTGATGGCCTCACGCTTGAAGTAGTCGCCGAAGGAGAAGTTGCCCGCCATCTGGAAGAAGGTGTTGTGGCGGGTGGTGATGCCGACCTCGTCGATGTCGAGGGTGCGGACGCACTTCTGCACGCTGGTCGCCCGCGAGTACGGCGGCGTCTGCTCACCCAGGAAGAACGGCTTGAACGGGACCATGCCGGCATTGACGAACAACAGATTGGGGTCGTCGAGGAGCAGCGAAGCGCTCGGCACCTCGGTGTGCCCGGCTTTGATGAAGTGGTCCAGAAAGCGCTTCCGGATGTCATGCGTCTGCACTGTGGGTTTCGTCCTAGCCGTTGGTGGTCCCAGCCGTTCGGTGGTAGCGGCCGTTGTTTGTCGCGACATCCCAGCCTACCGTCGGCGAGTCGCCGGGGGCGCAGGGACTCTGCACTGGGGAAACGCCCACACGGACGGTCAGCGCGACCGGCGCCGCGATACCGCGCCACGCACGATCGATCGCAACTTCGCGACCCGCGGCCCGATTTCGCGTTCCAGGCCGTGGTCGGTCGGCACATAGTAGTCCCGGCCGACCAGATCGTCGGGCGGATACTGTTGTGGCACAACCCCGTCGGGATCGTCGTGCGGATAGCGGTATGCGACACCGCTACCGAGCTTTTTGGCCCCGGGATAGTGACTGTCACGCAGATGGGCCGGAACCGCGCCGGCCTTGCCCGCCCCGACATCGGCGAGGGCCGCGCCGATCGCCGACACCACGCCCGCCGACTTCGGTGCCGTCGCGAGGTGGATGGTGGCCTGTGTGAGCGCCAGTTTGGCCTCCGGCATCCCGACGAGGTTCACGACCTGAGCGGCCGCGACCGCGGTCTGCAGGGCCGTCGGGTCGGCCATGCCGATGTCCTCGCTGGCGTGGATCATGAGGCGCCGCGCGATGAACCGCGGGTCCTCCCCCGCCGCGATCATGCGGGCGAGGTAGTGGACGGCGGCGTCGACGTCGGAGCCCCGGATGGATTTGATGAACGCACTCGTCACGTCGTAGTGCTGGTCGCCGTCCCGGTCGTACCGGACGGCGGCGCGGTCGATCGCGGTCTCCACGTCGGCGAGGTCGATTCGGTCGGTGGCGTCGGCGCTGGCCTCCAGCGCGGTCAGCGCCCGGCGCGCGTCCCCACCGGACACCGCGACGAGGTGGTCGTAGGCGGCGTCGGTCACCTCGACCTTGCCGTCGAGCCCACGCGGGTCGGCGACCGCACGGGTCAGCACCTCCCGGATGTCGGCGTCGGTCAGCGACCGCAGCTGCAGGACCAGCGACCGCGACAACAGCGGCGCGACCACCGAGAACGACGGGTTCTCGGTGGTGGCCGCGACGAGCAGCACGATTCGGTTCTCCACGGCGTCGAGCAACGCGTCCTGCTGGGTCTTCGAGAACCGATGGACCTCGTCGATGAACAGGACCGTCTGCTGACCGCCGTTCTTGCCGTCACCGATGAGCCGGCGCCGGGCCACGTCGATGACCGCGCGCACCTCCTTGACCCCCGCCGACAGCGCGGACAGGGCCTCGAACCGGCCGCCGGTGGCGCGCGCGATGAGCGAGGCCATGGTGGTCTTGCCGGTTCCGGGCGGCCCGTAGAGCAGCACCGACGCCGCGCCCGAGCCACTGATCAGTCTGCGGAGCGGCGAACCGGTGCCGAGTAGGTGCTGCTGTCCGACGATCTCGTCGAGGGTCTGCGGCCGCATGCGCACCGCCAGGGGCGCGGTCGGGGCCGGCGGCGCGGTGAGACCACCGGCGTTGCCATGCCCGTCGGAGCCGGCCCGAGGATCGTCGGGTGGGTCGAACAGTCCGTCCACGAGCGTGTCAGGCCCGCCAGATGCGTTGCAGCGCGACGCCCATCGCGGTCGCGAACACCGCGATCTCCTCGTCGCCCGCGCGTCCCGCGGCGGCGGCGAGGTCGGTCCAGCGGCTGACGATCACGCGGGGGTCGTTCGTGTGCAACGCCCAGTCATGCGTGAAGCCGGCGGCAGTGACGTCGGCCGGCTCGAAGTCGGGCGCCTCGACGTCCGCGTCCGGGCCGGTGGGAGCCAGCGGGTCGCTCGGCAGCATCCACACCGTCGACAGCCACACCCACAGCTGACGGGCGAGCAACACCTTGCGCTGCATCTCCCGCTCGTGGGCGAGCGCCGGCCAGATCGAGTGCACCTCCGAGCGCCAGGCGTCGACCATCGAGACCTCGAGGTCGGTGGCCCGAGCAGTGGTCCGGGGCGGAAGCTGCGCGGTGATGGTCACGAGCGCGTAGGCGATGTCGAGGGTGGCGTCGCGGAAGCCGCCCCACTCGTAGTCCATGAACTGCACGCCGTCGTCGTTGAGCAGGATGTTCTCGGGCCCGACATCAGACGGACTGAATGCGCGGTGATCGCCCTCGTCGAACAGCGTCGCCGCGGTACGCAACGACTCCACCACCTGCTCGGGGACCTCGACGTCGAGTGCGGCCGCGTGCCCGACCACCGAGTCGATCGACCGCAACGCCTCGTCGCGCAGGATGTCGCGTCCCTGCATCCCCGACGGTCCGCGCCGCAGCAGCGCGAGGAAGTCGCCCTCGCCGCCGACCGTCGCCGCGTGCATCCGGCCGAGTGCCTGGCCCCAGGCGCTGACAGCACGGGAGGTCTCGACCGGGTCGACGCCGGCCAGGTACTCGAGCATCGTCCGGCCGTGGCCGAGGTCGGAGAGCACCATGATGCGGAGATCGGTGTCGGAGGCGATGAGTTGCGGCCCCGGACGCGATTCGTTCGGGAGTGCGGTCGCGTACTTGTACGACGCGATCTCCCGGTGGAAGGCCTGTGGGTCCTCGTGTTCGGGAAGGGCCTTGATCACCAGTGAGCGGTCCAGGCTGAGGGGGTTCTGGGCGACCCGGACCCGCACGACCGTGGTGCGTCCGCTGCCGCCGAGGTCCTCGGGATCGTCGAGAACCACTGCTGATCCGGCGCGGTGTGACAGCAGCGCCTCTGCCGCCCGCACCACGCTGGTGATGCGGCTTTCCGTAATGACCGTCATGTCGCCAACCAACCTACCCGTTGCAACGTTGCCGCAACAGCGCGTTCGTCCATCTGTACCACGTCGTTACCGGTATAACCCGAAAAACGCGCGCCGAAAACACTGTGGCACAGCGACTTACCGAGCAAGCGAGTCCGATGTGCCCGGTTCAGCCCGCGGTGAGGTCATCTGTCGGCCGGACGTCGACCGACACGTCGATCCGGCTCTTCGTGGAATCGGTGTAGATGACCCCTCGAAGAGGCGGGACGTCGTCGTAATCCCGCCCCCACGCCAGCGTGACGTGGCGTTCGTCGACCAGCTTGTCGTTGGTCGGATCGAACGACAGCCAGCGGCCGTCGGGCATCCAGACGGCCGCCCAGGCGTGACTGGCGTCGGCACCGAAGACCTTTTCCTTGCCGGGCGGCGGCTCGGTCGCGAGATACCCCGACTCGTACCGCGCGGCGAGACCCTGTGACCGCAGACAGGCGATCGCGATCCGGGCGAAGTCCTGGCAGACGCCCTCGCGACGCTGCAGGACGGTGTCGACCCGGGTGGTGATGGCCGTCGACCCGGACCGGTAGGTGAAGTCGGTGAAGATCCGCGACGTCAGATCGATGACCGCCTCCGCCAGCGGCCGACCGGGGGTGAAGATGCCGGCGGCATAGTCGCGCACCGCGGGGGTGATCTCCGGCGGGTCGAGATCGAGGACGAACTCGGCGGCCAGGGCGCTGTCCCGCCCGTCGACCATGCACGGTCGCGCCTGTTCCCAGGGACCCCGGGCCGCCGGACTGAGGAGAACGCCCGGGTCCACGGGGTCCACCTCGACGACCGACCGCGCGGTCACGGTCAGCTCGCGGTGCGCGGTCCGGACATGGAAATAGCTGTCGTGGTTGCCGTAGACGTCGAGCCCCGTCGACCGGTCGTCGGGTTCGGGCTCGATCTCGACCGACGTCGAGTGCACGCGCTGGCCGGGCAGGTCGCGTGGGGTCAGATGGCAGCGCCCGTACGAGGACGACACGTCGTCGTCGTAGGTGTAGCTCGTCCGGTGCAGCACGCGGTAGACGCGCGTGCTCACGATTCCCCACCGGCCCAGATCGGTCGCGCCTGGCGCGGGGTGGCGAAGCGGGTCCGGGTGAGCAGATCGGAGAGTTCACGCGCCCCGGTGCGCAGGGTCGTCATCAGTTCGACGAGTTCCGGGCGCCTCCGGTCGGCGTCGACCCGCACGAGGTCGGCGGGGTCGCCGCGGCGCAGCTCCGCGATCATGTCCTGCACGGCCCGTTCGGCGCCGGCCGACCGCAGGGTCTCCGGGACGGACGACAGGTCGGCGTTCATCTTGTCGAGGCAGAAGATCATCGATCGCGGATTGGTCGGGTCGAACAGCAGCAGCTCGGCGACACTGGCCGCCTGATACAGCCCGCGGTTGCGGCGCCGATAGATGACCGACGATTCGTTGGCCACCAGGTAGGACTCCAGCAGCGCCTGCTCGACGTCGGTGTCCTGCGCGTCGGCGAACATCGCGAGCGTGAGGTCGGCGAGGGTGACGGCCCGTTCGATGCGTCGGCCGACGTCCATGAACATCCAGGCCGGGTCGTGCACCATCGACTCGGCCTGCAGCCCGGTCAGCGCCAGGACGCCGTGCAGGATCTCGTCGTGGGCGCGGGCCAGATCGGGTCCGAGGTCCAGCGCGGCGTCGCCCGCCCCGGCGTCCGCGCGCGACCGGAGGACCAGCCGGGTCGTGCTCGCCATGATCCGTTCGACCGGCGCGAGCACCATCCAGGTGCTCGTGGACATCTGGTCCCGGACCGCCCGGACCGTGCTGATCAGCCGGTCGACCGAGTAGGCGATGGTCCCGGGCACCGATCGCGACACGGTCAGGTCGGCGATCTTCTCGATCGCCTCGTTGACCTGATCGGGTGACGGCGGCCGGTCCGAACCCGGCAACAGCAGGTCGGCGGTGTCCAGGTAGCGCGCGGTGCCCGTCACCGTGGCGACCGCGTGCAACAGCAGCGGTACCGCCGGCGTGCCCGACATCCACGGCCGGTACTGGAAGTCCTGATAACGCTCGCGGGACACCTTGGCCAGGCGGGTCACGAGCTCGGTCCGCTCCCCGTAGCGGCCCAGCCAGAACAGGTCCGCAAGGACGCGCGGACTGGCCGCGGCCGCGACGTCGGAGTACTCCCGGGTCACCGGGCGACCCGCCGACGTGCCCGCGACGACCTCACCGGCCGGCTCGCCGCGCGTCTCCGACCGCCGCGACACATGCCCGCCCACCTCGGTGCTGGTGACCCAGACGTCCTTGGCGGCCACCACGTGGTGGGCGGCGCCGGCGACGCCGTCGGCGAGGACGGCCCCGAGGCCGCCCGGCATGACCGCGTACCCGGCGCCCTGCGCCACGCTGAACGCGCGCACCGACACCGGCGCCGCCCGCAGCGTCGCGATCGGTCCACCGGAACCGCTGCCGGGGGTGATCGTCGGGGCCACCGAGAACGCCTCGAGCTCGCGGGCCACCCACTGCCACGTCTGGGCCTCGATCCGGGCGGCGAGGTCGGCGCGATCGGTCGCGGCGAGCAACGGGCCGATGAACTCCTCCCCCGTACTCGTGTTCGTCAGGACCAGGGCGGCCAGTCGATCACGGATCAGGCTGCGCTGCAGCGGATCTCCGGCCCAGTACGTGGTGACCGAACCCAGCCGCAGGTCCTCGTCGAGCAGGACGGGCGCGAGACGTTCCAGCACGGTGTGCAGCGCCGGGTTCTCCAGCACCCCCGAGCCGAGGGTGTTGAGGACCGTCACCGTGCCGCGCGAGATCGCCTCGACCAGCCCGGCGACGCCGAGCTGGGAGTCCGTCCGCAGGTCCAGCGGATCGGAGTAGGCGGCGTCGACCCGTCGCAGCAGCACGTCCACCCGCTTGTAGCGACCCAGCGAGCGCATGTAGACCGCGCCGTCCCGGACGGTGAGGTCGGCGCCCTCGACGAGGGGGAAGCCGAGCACCGACGCGAGATAGGCCTGATCGAAGGCGGTCTCGGACATGCTGCCGGGGCTGAGGACCGCCACCGTCGGGTCGTCGACCCCGGGCGGCGCGTACTCGGTGAGTGCCAGCCGCATCGTGCCGGCGAAGGTGGTCATCGGTCGGGGTGCGCACGCCTGGAACAGCTGCGGGAAGGTCTTCGACATCAGCCGCCGCCCGACGATCGCGTAACCGATCCCCGACGGCGCCTGGGTGCGGTCCCGGTAGGCGACGAACCGGCCGTCGGCGGTGCGCGAGATGTCGACCGCGTGCAGGAACAGCGCATGCGGCCCGGCGACCTCCAGTCGGGCGGCCTTGCGGATGTAACCGGGATGGCCGAAGACCATCTCGGGCGCGACGAGTCCGGCCGCGATCGTCTTCTGATCGCGGTAGAGGTCACGCAGGAGCAGGTCGAGCAGCATCGACCGCTGCGTGATGGCCTTTTCGAGCTCGGCCCATTCGACGCCGTCGATCACGAGCGGCACCGCGTCGACATCCCAGTCGCGGGTCACGGTGTGCTGACCGTCGAACTCGTTGTAGACCACGCCGTCGTCGCTGACGGCTGCGGCCAGCCGGGCCGCTGATTCGCGGAGACGGTCCGGACCGCGCAGCTGGTAGATGCGGGCCAGGTCGGCCCACGCCGGACGGATCGCGCCGTCGGCTTCCAGGAGCTCGTCGTAGGAGTCGGCCGGCCGGTCCGCGGATGCGGCGAGACGGGTCAGACGGTCGGGATCGAAGAGAGTGTGGCCCTCGGCGCGGTAGCGGTCGAACACCGCGGAAGCGTTGCCCGGCGAAGAGGTCACCGAAGAACTGTACGTGCCCGCCGGAGGTCGAGGATCCCGGGCACCCCGAAGTCGGTGGCCTGCCGGGACTGTCGTTCGCGCAACAGCCCGACATCGACGGTGCCGGTCGTGTGACCGGCCGCCTCGAACCGCCCGTTGCGCCGGGACTCGGCCTCGACCGCGTTGACCGGCGGCCGATCGTAGGCACGTCCTCCGGGATGCACGACGTGGTAGGTGGCACCGCCCACCGACCGGCCGTTGACCGTGTCGATCAGGTCGAAGGTGAGCGGGGTGTCGATGGTGATCGTCGGGTGCAGCGAGCTCGGCGGCTGCCAGGCCCGGAACCGGATGCCGGCGACGCGTTCACCGGTGCGGCCGGTGGCACGCAGTGGGATCGGGAAACCATTGCAGGTCAACAGGTAGCGATCGTCCTCACCACCCAGGACGCGCACCTGCACGCGCTCGACGGAGGAGTCGACGTACCGGGCCGTGCCCGTTCCGGTTGCCTCCTCCCCCAACGTGTTCCACGGCTCGATGGCACCGCGCAGCTCGATCTCCTGGTCCCGGATCTGCACGGTCCCCAGACGCGGGAAGCGGAATTCGGTGAACGGGTCCAGCCAGGCGGTCTCGAACGGATAGCCGGCCTCGCGGAGCTCCTCGGCGACCAGCGCGATGTCGGCGATGACGTAGTGCGGCAACAGGTGTTTGCCGTGTAGATCGCCACCGTGGCGGATCAACCGGGCCCGGTAGGGCTTCTCCCAGAACCAGGACACCAGGCTGCGCACCAGCAGCGACTGCACCATCGCCATCCGGTGGTGGGGCGGCATCTCGAACGCCCGCAGCTCCAGCAGGCCCAACCGGCCGCGCACCGAGTCGGGACTGTAGAGCTTGTCGATGCAGAACTCGGCCCGGTGCGTGTTGCCGGTGATGTCGGTGAGCAGATGCCGCAGCGCCCGGTCGGTGACCCAGGGGTTCGGGGGCGCCCCGTCGAACCGTCCCCCGGCCCGGGCACCATCGCCAGAATTCTTGACCGCGAGCCGGTCGATCTCGGCGAAGGCGATCTCCAGCTCGTAGAGCGAAGACTCCCGACCCTCGTCGACGCGCGGCGCCTGCGAGGTGGTGCCGATGAACCGACCGGAGAACAGGTACGACAGCGCGGGATGACGTTGCCAGTAGGTCAGCATCGACACCAGCAGGTCGGGGCGGCGCAGCATCGGCGAATCGGCGGGCGTGACGCCGCCGAGGGTGATGTGGTTGCCGCCGCCCGTGCCACCGTGACTGCCGTCCAGATCGAAACTCTCGGTGCCCAGCCGCACATGTCGGGCATGGTCGTAGAGCGATTCGAGCAGGTCGGACTGCTCGGCGAAACTCCCGGTCGGCTGGATGTTGACCTCGACGACCCCCGGGTCCGGGGTCACCGACAACGAGACGAGACGCGGATCGGCGGGCGGTCCGTACCCCTCGACGACGACCGGCGTCGACACCGCGGCGGCGGCGTCCTCGACGAGTTCGACGATCGCGAGATACTCCTCGAGGGTCGAGGTCGGCGGCATGAACACGTGGACCACGTCGCCCCGGACCTCGGCGACGAGGGCGGTCCGGGGCAGGAACTGCGCGGGGTCCACCTCGCGGACGGCGTGACCCAGCGCCGCCGAGGGGTCGGTCGGCAGGTCGTCGTGGCGCGCGGACGGATCGGCTTCGAACAGCGTCGGGGCCGGACCCCACGACAGCGAGTTGAGCGGCAGCCGCAAGCCGGCCGGCGAGGTGCCGGGGGTCAGCACGATCCGTCCCCGCCGGGTCGTCCACACCGCACTCTGCCACGCGGTCCGGTCCTCGGAGCGGCTCAGTGGCAGCACGTGCGCACTCGGCTGGGTGACGGCGGCGTCGAGCCGCTCGATGAGGGCCCGTCTGCGGCGGACGGAATCCGTTGTCGGCGCGAGGCTCTCGTCGTCGTCGCCGTCCGCCGAATCGGCGTCGACGGCGACCTCGGCCTGCGCGAACGAGCGCGCGGCGGGCAGGGTGGGGTCGGTTCCGGGGTCACCGGGCGGCATCGCGGCGAGTTCCCGCATCCGGACCAGCGGGTCCTCATAGGCCGGCACGACCTGACCGACCGGGAGTCCCAGTCGCGTCGCGAAGGCGGTGAGCAGTTCCCGTGCCGGGCCGGCGTCGCCGAGGTCGTCGGGGTTCGGGCCGTGGGTCTCGCGGTCGATCGCCGCGGCACAGTCGTCCGGCGTCGCCCACGGGTCGGCGAGCAACTCCGGGTCCCGCCAGATCGGCAGACCGTCGGCGCGCCACATCAGTTCGAGCTGCCACCGCGGCAGCGGTTCACCGGGATACCACTTGCCCTGGCTGCGTCGCATCAGGCCGCCCGGCGCGTACGCCGTCATGAGGCGGTCGGCCAGCCGCCCGGCCAGCAACCGTTTGTGCGGACCGTCCGCGGCGGTGCGCCACTCCGGGTCCGTCTGGTTGTCGATGGACACGAACGTCGGCTCGCCGCCCATCGTCAGGCGTACGTCGTTGCGTTCCATCCGTTCGTCGACCAGCGCGCCGAGATCGGTGACCCGGCCCCACTGCTCCGCGGTGTAGGGCAGCGTGACGCGTGGGTCCTCGTGGAACCGCGTGACCGTGTTGGTGAAATCCAGGGTGGCGTGGCACGGGCCGGTCGAACCGGTGATCGGTGCGGCGCCGACCGGATGCGGGGTGGCCGCCAAGGGGATGTGCCCCTCGCCGGCGAACAGACCCGACGTCGGATCCAGTCCGACCCAGCCGGCCCCGGGAAGGTACACCTCGGTCCACGCGTGCAGGTCGGTGAAGTCGGCGTCGGGACCCGACGGACCGTCGAGCGACTTCACGTCCGAGGTGAGCTGGACGAGGTATCCGGACACGAAGCGTGCCGCGAACCCGAGTTCGCGGAGGAGGGCGACCAGCAACCAGGCCGAGTCCCGGCAGGAACCGATGGCACTGGAGAGTGTGTACTCCGGCGACTGCACGCCGGCCTCGAGGCGGACGGTGTAGCCGACGGCGTCGCGTACCGCGGCGTTGAGGCGCACCAGGAAGTCGATGACCCGCGTGCGGCCGGCCGGCCGATGCTTCGCCGCGAACCTCGCGATCTCCGGATGCACCGGCGCACCGGCGAACTCACCGTCGGTGACCCCGGCCGGCCGGAGGAAGATCTCGAGGTCGCGCCGCAACTCGGCCGGATAGTCGAACCCGTAGAACTCAGCCCACTCCTCGATGAAGAAGTCGAACGGATTGATCGCGGTGAGGTCCGCGACCAGACTCACGGTGATCCCGAGGGTGGTCGAGGGTTCCGGGAACACCAGGCGCGCCAGATAGTTGCTGAACGCGTCCTGCTGCCAGTTCAGGAAGTGCTCTCCGGGGTCGACGGTGAGCGAGTACGCCTCGATCGGTGTGCGCGAGTGCGGCGCCGGACGCAGGCGGACGACATGGGGGTAGATCTTGGTCGGCCGGTCGAACGAGTACACCGTCCGATGCTCGAGGGCAACCTTGATCGTCACCGGCGGAACTCCCCGCCCGGGCCCGTCACCACGGTTCCGGTAGCCGACTCGATCCCACCGCTGTGCGCCATGGTGGAGATCTCATCACAGATGACCTCCACGCGCCGGGTGACGAGCACCGCCCCGGGAACACGGTGGCCGAAGTCACGTCGGCTCAGCGCTTTTCGGCTCAGGCAGTGCTCCCCGCATCCTCCTGGTCGGCGTCCTTCTGCTCGGCGCCGCCCCGCGGAGCGGGCTTGGCGTCGATCCCCGATTCCTTGCGCTGCTGCGGAGTGATCGCCGCGGGGGCGTCGGTGAGCGGGTCGACACCGCCACCCGACTTGGGGAACGCGATGACCTCACGGATGGACGACTCGCCGGCGAGCAGTGCGGTGATGCGGTCCCATCCGAAGGCGATGCCACCGTGAGGCGGAGCGCCGTAGGCGAAGGCGTCGAGCAGGAAGCCGAACTTCTCCTGCGCCTCGTCGTGGCCGATGCCCATGATCTCGAAGACGCGCTCCTGCACGTCCCGCCGATGGATACGGATCGATCCGCCGCCGATCTCGTTGCCGTTGCACACGATGTCGTAGGCGTAGGCCAGGGCCGAACCCGGATCGGACTCCAAGGCGTCGATCGACTCCGGCTTGGGCGAGGTGAACGCATGGTGCACCGCGGTCCAGGCCGAATGTCCCAGTGCGACATCGCCGGACGCGGTCGCGTCGGCAACCGGTTCGAACATCGGCGCGTCCACCACCCAGGTGAACGCCCAGTCCCCGTCCTTGATGAGCCCGAGCTTCGAGGCGATCTCACCGCGCGCGGCACCGAGCAGGGCGCGGGTCGACTTCACCTCTCCCGCGCCGAAGAACACGCAGTCACCCGGCTCGGCGCCGACATGGGCGGCCAGACCGGAGCGCTCCTCCTCGGAGAGGTTCTTGGCGACCGGTCCGCTGAGGGTCCCGTCTTCGGCGATGAGGACGTACGCCAGACCGCGTGACCCGCGCTGCTTCGCCCATTCCTGCCATGCGTCGAGCTGGCGGCGCGGCTGCGACGCACCGCCGGGCATGACGACCGCACCGACGTACGGTGCCTGGAACACGCGGAACGGGGTGTCCTTGAAGTACTCGGCACACTCGACGAGTTCGATACCAAAGCGCAGATCCGGCTTGTCCGAACCGAATCGGCGCATCGCATCGGCGTAGGTCATCCGCGGGATCGGGGCGGTGATGTCGACGCCGATGAGCTTCCACAGCGCGACGAGGATCTCCTCGGCGACAGCGATGACGTCGTCCTGGTCGACGAAGCTCATCTCGATGTCGAGCTGAGTGAACTCCGGCTGCCGGTCGGCGCGGAAGTCCTCGTCGCGGTAGCAGCGCGCGATCTGGTAGTACCGCTCCATGCCCGCGACCATCAACAGCTGCTTGAACAGCTGCGGGCTCTGCGGCAAGGCGTAGAAGGTGCCCGGCTGCAGGCGCGCCGGAACCAGGAAGTCACGTGCCCCTTCCGGCGTCGACCGGGTCAGCGTGGGCGTCTCGATCTCGGTGAAGTCGTGGGCGGCGAGCACGCCGCGCGCCGCCGCGTTCGCCTTGGACCGCAGACGGAGCGCCGCGCTGGGCCCCGCACGCCGCAGGTCGAGGTAGCGGTGACGAAGACGCGCCTCCTCGCCCGGCGACTCGTCGAGCTGGAACGGCAGCGGCGCCGACTCGTTGAGGACCTCGAGTTCGACGGCGTTGATCTCGATCTCGCCGGAGCTCAGGTTGGGGTTCTCGCTGCCCTCGGGACGCACCTCGACGACGCCGGTCACGGTGACGCAGTACTCGGCGCGCAGACGGTGGGCGGCCGGCGCGACCGACTCGTCGCGGAAGACCACCTGGACCAGTCCGGTGGCGTCGCGCAGGTCGATGAAGACCACGCCACCGTGGTCGCGTCGGCGTGCGACCCACCCGGCGACGGTGACGGTCTGCGACGCGTCGGCGCGGCGCAGCGAACCTGCGGAATGCGTGCGGAGCACTGAGAATCCTTCCAGGAGTCGAAATCGGTCGGCGGAAACGCAGACCAGGTGTCCCATGGTGCCGTATCCGCGCCCCCGGCCGTCAATCGCATACCTTCGCCGAGGCAGCGAGGGGCGGGTGACGATCGTGCCAGAATGGCCGCGTGACCTTCCAAGGCAGCGGATCGATCGACACCGGCACCGTCTCCGGCGGCGGTGGAGGCGGTGGGGGCCGGATCGCGCTGGGCGGCGGCGCGGGACTTCTCATCACGATCGTCGCGCTGTTCTTCGGGGTGAACCCCGGCGATCTGCTCGGCGCCGGCGGCCCCACTCCAAGCACCTCGTCGGACGCCGCGCAGATCCAGCAGCAACTGGACGAGTGCACCTATGAGATGGCCAACGAGAACACGATCTGCCGGATCAAGGCGACCACCGTCAGCGTCGACACGGTGTGGACGGATCTGTGGCCCGAGTACGAGCCACCGCAGACGGTCATCTTCTCCGACGCGGTGAACACCGGGTGCGGCGCGGCGAGTTCGGCGACCGGCCCGTTCTACTGCCCCGCCGATTCGACGGCGTACTTCGATCCGACGTTCTTCGCCCAGCTGCGTCGCATGGGCGGCAGCGACGGGCCCCTCGCGCAGGAGTACGTCGTCGCCCACGAGTACGGACACCACGTGCAGAACCTCACCGGCGCCCTCGCCAAGGGCCAGCGGATGGGTTCGCAGGGACCGCGATCGGGTTCGGTGCGGGTCGAATTGCAGGCCGACTGCCTCGCCGGGGTGTGGGCCCATCACGCCGACGACGGCCCAGACGCCCTCCTAGCGCCCATCACCGAAGAGCAGATCGCGACGGTCATCCAGACCGCGAAGGCCATCGGCGACGACACCATCCAGGGCGCGGGCTCCAATCCCGAGGGTTGGACTCATGGTTCGGCCGCCCAACGCACTCGGTGGTTCACCGTCGGATACCAGTCGGGCGATCCGGATCGCTGCGACACCTTCGCCACCGACGACCTGTGAACGCCACCGACACCGGCGGGGCCGGACCCCGCAGGCCGACCGCCGTCGACGCGATCGCCGAGGCGCACCTGGACCGGTTGTGCGCGCTCGATCCGCTGTTCGCCACCGAGATCGGGCGCGGTGGGCACGACGACCGGCTGACCGACTTCTCCGCGCAGGGGTGCGCCGAACGCGCCGAGGTCGCTGCCGTCACCCTGTCCGCGCTGGCCGGCGCCGACGTCGTCGATGACATCGACCGCGTCACCGTCGCGACCATGGGCGCTTCGCTGCGTCGCGAACTCGCACTCGCCGACGCGGGCGAGCACATCGGCGACTGCAATGTCATCGCGTCACCGTTGCAGGCGCTGCGTGACGTCTTCGACCTCATGCCCACCGACACCCGCGAGCAGCGGGAGACCTTCCTGTCCCGCCTCACCGCGATCCCGGCGTCGCTCACCGACGTCGTCGACGGCCTCGCCCACCGGCTTCGTCACGGTCCGCCGCCGGCCCGTCGGCAGGTGGCGGCGGTCGCCCGGCAGGCCGACACCGCGGCCGACGCCATCGCCGGCAACACCGCGCCGATCGCGGCCGACCCGGCGCTGGCCGGCACCCTCGCCACCGCGCTCGACGCGGCCCGGACCTCGTTCGGGACCTTCGCCCACTACCTGCGCACCGGTGTTCTCGCCCAGGCCGTCGACGACGACGCGGTCGGCCGCGACCGCTACCTGCTGCACCTGCCGGCCTACCTGGGCGCCGACGCCGACCCCGACGACGCCTATGCCTGGGCGATGACCCGGTTGCAGCAGATCGTCGCCGAGCAGCAGGAGATCGCGGAGGGTCTGCTCCCCGGACAGGGGGTCGCCGCGACGCTCGCCTGGCTGGATCGTCAGCCGCAGTACCAGATCCACGATCGCGCGGAATTCGTCGACTGGATGCAGGCGACGTCCGACGCGGCGGTCGCCGGTCTGGCGGGCACGCACTTCGACCTACCGGCCCGGCTGTCCCGGCTGGAGTGCCGGCTCGCCCCGTCGTCGACCGGCATCATCTACTACACCCAGCCCAGCGAGGATCTGTCCCGGCCGGGCCGGATGTGGTGGGCGGTGCCCGACGACCAGACCGTCTTCCACACCTGGCAGGAGAAGACGACGGTCTACCACGAGGGCGTGCCCGGGCATCATCTCCAGCTCGGATCGGCGATCGTCGACCCCGACCTCAACTCCTGGCGCAAGCTCGCGTCGTTCACCTCCGGACACGGCGAGGGCTGGGCGCTCTACGCCGAACGCCTGATGGACGAGCTCGGCTGGCTCGAGGACCCGGGCGACCGCATGGGGATGCTCGACTCGCAGCGGCTGCGGGCCGCGCGGGTCGTGGTCGACATCGGCGTCCACTGCCGCCTGCCCGCGCCGGAGTCCCTCGGCGGCGGGACCTGGGACGCCGACAAGGCCTGGACGTTCCTGACCTCGTCGGTCGCGATGGACCACGCCGTGCTGCGCTTCGAACTCGACCGCTATCTGGGCTGGCCCGGCCAGGCGCCCTCGTATGCGCTCGGCCAGCGCGTGTGGGAGCAGACGCGCGCCGCCGCCCTCCGCCGGCACCCGGACTGGACGCTCAAGGACTTCCATTCGCGCGCACTGGCTCTCGGCGGTGTCTCGCTGGACGTCCTCGCGGCCGAGGTCGCCGGCCCGCCCCCCGGGTGAGATCTCCGGGCAACCGGTCCCGAAAACCGCCCCTCACAGGTCCGTCGGCCGCACATCGTCGTCGGTCGAGCCGTGCGGGGCGGTTCTCAGCGGCGGAATGCGCAGCGGATCTCAGCCCAGGAGGCGACGGACCTCGGCGACCACGTCGTCCAGGGCGACCCGGTGCTGTTCGCCGTTGCCCAGGTCCTTGATCTCGAGCTGCCGCTCGGCCAGTTCGTTCTCTCCGAGCACCAGCGCGAGCCGTGCTCCCGAGCGGTCGGCCGCCTTCATCGCGCCCTTGAGGCCACGATCGCCGTAGGCCAGGTCGACACTGACCCCGGCGGCGCGCAGAGCGCCTGCGACACCGACCAGTTCGGCTTTGGCCGCCGCGCCCAGCGGCACTCCGAAGACGTGGCAGCGGGCCGCCTCGGTGCCCGCGACGCCCTCGGCCTCCAGCGCCAGCATCGTCCGGTCGACGCCGATCCCGAACCCGATTCCCGAGAGGTCCTGCTTGGCGCCGAGTTGCTTCATGAGCCCGTCATAACGCCCGCCGCCGCCGATGCCGGACTGGGCGCCGAGCCCGTCGTGGACGAATTCGAAGGTGGTCTTCGTGTAGTAGTCCAGGCCGCGCACCAGACGGGGATTGATCTCGTAGACGACGCCGAGCCGGTCGAGGTGCGCCAGGACGAGATCGAAGTGCGCCTTCGCGTCGTCGGACAGATAGTCGATGAGCAGCGGCGCGCCCGCGGTCGCCGCCTTGATCTCCGGCCGCTTGTCGTCGAGGACACGCAGCGGGTTGATCTCGGCGCGCATCCGGGTGGCCTCGTCGAGGTCGAGCCCGAACAGGAACTCCTGCAACGCCTCTCGATAGCGCGGACGGCTCTCGTCGTCACCCAGCGAGGTGATCTCGAGGCGGAACCCCGTTAGGCCGAGTCGGCGATAGCCCTCGTCGGCGATCGCGATGACCTCGGCGTCGAGCGCCGGATCGTCGACACCGATCGCCTCGACACCGACCTGCTGCAGCTGGCGGTACCGGCCGGTCTGCGGCTTCTCGTAGCGGAAGAACGGCCCGGCGTAGCAGACCTTCACCGGCAGCTGGCCGCGGTCGAGACCGTGCTGGATCACCGCGCGCACCACGCCCGCGGTGCCCTCGGGACGCAGCGTCACCGAGCGGTCCCCGCGGTCGGCGAAGGTGTACATCTCCTTGCTCACGACATCGGTCGACTCCCCGACCCCGCGTGCGAACAGCGCGGTGTCCTCGAACACCGGCAGTTCGATGTGGCCGTAGCCGGCACGACGCGCGGCGTCGGTGAGCGTGTCCCGGACCCTCCGGAAGTCCGCCGAGTTCGGCGGGAAGTAGTCCGGGATGCCCCGGGGGGCCTGAAATGCTCCGCTCACAGTCCGTGTCGTCCCTTCGGTCGCGTGCTCTGGTGCTCGAGGCCGGCCAGGAAGGGATTGCTCGCACTCTCCTGGCCGATGGTGGTCTGGGGTCCGTGGCCGGGCAGGACCAGCGTCTCCGCGGGCAGCGGCAGGAGTTTCGCCGCTATCGAGTCGAGCAACTGCTGATGGTTGCCCCCGGGGAGATCCGTCCGTCCGATCGAACCGGCAAACAATACGTCACCGGAGAAGCACACCCCGACCACCGACGGCGTGTCGGGCCCGGCCTGATCCCGCGCCTCGTCCGGTACGTCGACGTCGACCCCGAGCAGCACCGAGCCCTGTGTGTGTCCGGGCGCGAGATCGACCGAGAACGACACCCCGGCGAGCGCCACCGACTCGCCGTCGGCGAATTCGACCACCTTCTCCGGCTCGGTGAAGACCTGATCGCCGATCATCGCGCCCAACGCCCGTCCGATGCCGAGACCGGGATCGGCGAGCATCGGACGATCCGCGGGATGGATGTAGGCCGGGATCGAGTACTCGTCGCAGAGCTCGGTCGCGTTCCAGGTGTGGTCGAGATGGCCGTGCGTGAGCAGCACCGCCACCGGGGTGAGGTCGTGTTCGGCGAGCAGTTCCCGGACCCGCGGCGCCGCATCCTGGCCCGGGTCGATGATCACCGCCTCCGATCCAGCCTCGGCGGCGACGATGTAGCAGTTCGTCTGGAACATCCCGGCGGGGAATCCGGTGATGAGCATGCTGCTCCTCGGGTCGGCGCGGACAGGACGACGCACACACGTCGGTGTCCATTGTTGCGTAGGCGGCATGGCTCGCGACCCGCCGCACCCCGTTCTCAGGTACAACTGGCACACTTGCCCCCGAGTAAGTGACATCCACGACGATGTCGGCACAGCCATGCCGAGGTTTCAGGAGGATCCACCCGCGTGTCCACCAATGAGGAGCGCCGCGAGGCGGCGAAGCGGAAGCTCGAAGAACGCCTCGAGACCGAGCGCCTCGCCCGGCGCAAGCGGAAGATCGTCATCGCCTCCGTCTCGACCGCCGTGGTGGTCGCCGTGGTCGCGGGCGTGACCGCCGTCGTGGTGAAGAAGATCATGGACGACCGCGAGGCCGCACGCTGGACGACCTGCGCCTACGAGGACTCCCCGAGCCGCTTCGACCAGCTGCCCGATCAGGTGCCCGACAACGTCCCGGCCGATCAGCGAGCTCAGTACCAGGCCGAACTCGACGAGCTGAAGGCGGCCGCGGAGAACGAGCGGACCTCGCCCAAGCCCGACGAGCGCGTCCTCAAGTCGGGCACCGAGAAGGCCACGTTCGTCACCTCCCAGGGCACCCTGCCGATCACGCTCGAGCGCGACGGCGCGCCGTGCAACACCGCGGCGGTGACCTCGCTGATCGAGAACAAGTTCTACGACGACTCCACCTGCCACCGCATGACCACCAGCGAGACGCTGAAGATCCTGCAGTGCGGCGACCCCACCGGCACCGGCATGAGCGGGCCCGGCTGGACCAGCCCCGACGAGCCGCCGACCGATCTCCAGACGGTCGGGCAGCCGGATCCGACGACCGGTTCGCAGCCCGTCATCTACCCGCGCGGCACCATCGCGATCGCCAACAGCAGCCAGGGCGGGCAGAACCCGAACACCGGGTCCAGCCAGCTCTTCATCGTGATCAACGACAGCCAGTTGGGCCCGGACTACTCGATCGTCGGCAAGGTCGACGAACCGGGACTCGCGGTGCTCGACAAGGTCTACGCCGGCGGCATCAACCCCGGCCCGATCGGCAGTCAGCCCGGCGACGGCGAGCCCAAGCTCCCGGTGACCATCGAGACGGCCACGATCGACTGATAGACCATCCCCGCCACCCGGAGCAGTCGGCCCCCTGCTCCCTGAGGAGCGCCCGGAGCTTGCGGAGGGCGCGACCAACCACCGCTCCCTGAGGAGCGCCCGGAGCTTGCGGAGAGCGCGACCAACCACCGCTCCCTGAGGAGCGCCCGGAGCTTGCGGAGGGCGCGACCAACCACCGCTCCCTGAGGAGCGCCCAGAGCTTGCCGAGGGCGCGACCAACCACCGCTCCCTGAGGAGCGCCCAGAGCTTGCCGAGGGCGCGACCAACCACCGCTCCCTGAGGAGCGCCCGGAGCTTGCGGAGGGCGCGTCACGAAGGGTCTTCGCAACCCGACTCACCAAGACCCTTCGTGACGCTCGCAAGCTCGCTCCTCAGGGAGCGGAGTGACGCTCGCAAGCTCGCTCTCCAGGGAGCAGGGTTGGTTCGCGCGATTCAGGCGGCCGAGGTCACCCGGTAGACGTCGTAGACGCCTTCGACGTTGCGCACCACGTTGAGCACGTGCCCGAGGTGCTTCGGGTCGCCCATCTCGAAGGTGAACTTGCTGATGGCCACCCGGTCCCGGCTCGTCGTCACCGACGCGGACAGGATGTTGACGCGTTCGTCGGCGAGCACCTTGGTCACGTCCGACAGCAGCCGGTGCCGGTCGAGCGCCTCTACCTGGATCGCCACCAGGAACACCGATTCCGGCGACGGGGCCCAGGACACGTCGAGAATCCGTTCCTCCTGCTGCCGAAGCGATTCGGCGTTGGTGCAGTCGGTGCGGTGCACGCTGATCCCGCCGCCGCGGGTGACGAAACCGAGGATGTCGTCGCCGGGCACCGGGGTGCAGCACTTGGCGAGTTTGATCACGACGTTGTCGATGCCGTCGACCATGACGCCCGCGTCGCCGCCCTGGCGTGCCCGGGTGGGCATCGTCGACGGCGTAGACCGCTCGGCGATCGCCTCCTCGGCGTCCTCGATGCCACCCAGTGAGGCGACCAGCCGGTTGACGACATGCCGTGCGGAGACGTGGTTCTCACCGACCGCGGTATAGAGCGCGGTGACGTCGGTGTAGCGCAACTCGCGGGCGATCGCCGACATCGATTCCGCGCTGAGGAGCCGCTGGAGCGGGAGCCCGCCGCGGCGGACCTCCTTGGCGATCGCGTCCTTGCCGGCCTCGAGGGCCTCCTCGCGTCGCTCTTTGGCGAACCACTGCCGGATCTTCGCCTTCGCACGGGGCGAGACCACGAACGTCTGCCAGTCCTTCGACGGACCCGCGGTCGGCGCCTTGGACGTGAACACCTCCACCACCTCGCCGTTCTCGAGCGTGCGCTCGAGCGCGACCAGCCGGCCGTTGACGCGCGCGCCGATACAGCGGTGCCCGACCTCGGTGTGGACCGCGTAGGCGAAGTCGACCGGGGTCGATCCGGCGGGCAGGGTGATGACGTCGCCCTTCGGGGTGAACACGAAGATCTCGCGCACGGCGAGGTCGTAGCGCAGCGACTCCAGGAACTCGCCCGGGTCCGCGGCCTCCCGCTGCCAGTCGAGCAGCTGGCGCATCCAGGCCATGTCGTCGATCTCGGCGGTGTCGGACTTCTTGCCCGACTTGCGGTAGCCGTTCTCCTTGTAGCGCCAGTGCGCGGCGATCCCGAACTCGGCCGTGCGGTGCATCTCGTGCGTGCGGATCTGCACCTCGAGCGGTTTGCCCTCGGGTCCGATGACGGTGGTGTGCAACGACATGTAGACGCCGAACCGCGGCTGGGCGATGTAGTCCTTGAAGCGCCCGGCCATGGGTTGCCACAGCGAGTGCACGACACCGACGGCCGCGTAGCAGTCGCGGTCCTCCTCGCAGAGGATGCGCATCCCGACGAGGTCGTGGATGTCGTCGAAGTCGCGGCCCTTGACGATCATCTTCTGATAGATCGACCAGTAGTGCTTGGGCCGCCCCTCCACGGTGGCGTTGATACGCGCACCGGCCAGCGCGTTGTTGATGTCGGCGCGCACCCTGGCGAGGTAGGTGTCACGGGACGGCGCGCGGTCGGCGACGAGCCGGACGATCTCCTCGTAGCGCTTGGGGTGCAGGATCGCGAACGACAGGTCCTCGAGTTCCCATTTGACCGTCGCCATGCCGAGTCGATGAGCAAGTGGCGCAATGACTTCCAGGGTCTCGCGGGCTTTGCGCGCCTGCTTCTCCGGCGGCAGGAAGCGCATCGTGCGCATGTTGTGCAGCCGGTCGGCGACCTTGATGACCAGGACGCGCGGATCGCGCGCCATCGCGATGATCATCTTGCGGATGGTCTCGGCCTCCGCGGCACTGCCGAGGGCGACCTTGTCGAGCTTGGTCACGCCGTCGACGAGGTGCGCGACCTCGGGTCCGAAGTCCTTCTCCAGCGCCTGCAAGGAGTAGCCGGTGTCCTCGACCGTGTCGTGCAGCAGCGCCGCGATTAGGGTCGTGGTGTCCATGCCCAGATCGGCGAGGATCGTGGCGACCGCCAGCGGATGGGTGATGTAGGGATCGCCGGACTTGCGCTTCTGGCCGCTGTGCCGCTCGTCGGCGACGTCGTAGGCGCGCTGCAGCAACGCCACGTCGGCTTTCGGGTAGATCTCGCGGTGCAGCGTGACCAGCGGTTCGAGGACCGGCCGGACCTGACTGCGGGTCGCGGTCATGCGGCGCGCGAGCCGGGCGCGCACCCGGCGTGAGGCCGACGCACCCGGCTGGATGGAGCCGACCGCGGCCGGTGCGTTCGGCCGGTCGGCGGTCTCGGCCGACGTCGTTCCGGCGTCCGGGGTACCCGCGGGGGTCACGCCACGCTGCGCCGTGTCGGATTCATCGGGCATCAGCGGTCCTCCTCACGGTTGTCTGTCGGCATACGGTGACCCGTCCGGACCTATTGGGCGGGCTCAGCCGATTCTAGTCGCGGCCCGCCCATGACCGGGTCGACGCCGTCAGTCCAGTGCGACCGCATGGACGGGAACGTCCGGTCCGAGGCCACGGGCGATCGTGTCCCGGCCGCCGAGACCCGCGAGTTCCATGATCACCGCGACCCCGACGACGTGCGCACCCGCACGATGGAGCAGTTCGGCCGCGGCGACCGCCGTCCCACCGGTGGCGAGCACATCGTCGACGAGCAGGACACGCCGGCCGCTGAGGTCGAGGCCGTCGGCCGGGATCTCGAGCGTGGCCTGTCCGTATTCGAGGCTGTAGTCGATGGCGAGGACCGGCGGCGGCAGCTTGCCGCCCTTGCGGACCGCCAGCACCCCGACCTCGAGCTCACGCGCGACCGCGCCGCCCAGCAGGAACCCGCGCGCGTCGATACCGGCCACGAGGTCGATCGACGAACAGCCGTGCGTGAGCGCGGTGACGATCGTCGACAGCCCTTCCGGGTCCGCGAGGACCGGTGTCAGATCCTTGAAAGCGATTCCGGGAGCCGGGAAGTCGTCGACGAGGCGAGCGTGTGCGGCGATCGCCGCCTGTGCTCGCGAGACCGCCTCGGCCGTACGCTCGGGCACGACACCACCCATCGCTTCACTCCCCTGCTCAGCCACGGATCGTCCACCGATCCATGTTCCATCCGGTGCCGTCGCGGCCGAGGCCGGCCACCACGTTGCCCACCCGATCCTTCCATTGCCGTATCCGCGGCGCCGCGAAGAGGGGCACCGACGGCATCGTCGACCAGGTCGCGTTCTCGATGGACCGGGCCAGACGGAGTCGGTCGGGCGCCGAGACGGTCGTCGCGACCTGGTCCACTCCCCGGCTCACCATCGGCTCCCGGATGCCGGACAGGTTCAACGGGTCTCCGCCACGCAACGCGTAGGCGTCCCGGCTCGGGTCGGCGGCACCGGCCGCGGCGAATGACGCGCCCCCGGCGACGATGAGTGCGTCGACGTCGCGGCCGAGCGCGTCGGGCCGCAGGTCGGGTGAGGAGGCGTCCTCGACGACGATCCCGGCGGCGCGGCACGACGCCGCGATCGCCGCGGTCATCTGCTGCCACCGCGGAGTCGGCGCGACGTAGCCGATGCGTACCGTCCGCGGTCGCAGCGCGACCTCCGAACCGGCCGCCTCACCGCCGGCCGGATCCTGTACCGCGCCCTGCCCGGTGGCCGCCCGGACGAGTCCACGCGCTCGTTCGATGTCCGGCCGCTGATAGGCCTGGCCGAATTCGGTGTTCACCTGTGCGGCCAGGTTGTCCGCCGGGGAGAGCACCCGGAGATTCCAGACCTGCGCGCCGGCGCCGAAGTCGCGCGCGAGGTCGGCTCGCGGGACGCAGGAGGCGAACGCACGGCGCATCCGCACATCGCCGAAGACGCCGCGGCCGGCCAGGACGAGTTCCTCCACGCCCAGCGCGCGCGCCGGCGAGGACGGCCCGGCGGCCCCCGCCGAACCGGCGATGTCACCGTCGACGAGGCCGGCCGTCACGTCGACGACGTCGAATCGCCCGTCGGGGAGCCGGCGGGTCGCGTCGGTCCCGCGCCCCCAGACGACGATGCGCGAGGTCTCCGGCTTGTCGCCCCACCACTCGTCGTTGGGCACCAGGACGAGTCCGCCCGAGCGCGAGTACCGGTCGATGCGATACGGACCCGACGCCGGATAGTGCGCGTGATCGACCGGTCCGAACGTCAGGTCGAAGCCGGTGTTCCATGCGTCCGCGATGCGTCCGACGGCGGCACGGTCCATCGCCCGGATCGGGTCGATGACGTCGGAGAGGCCTGCCACGCGGGCCACCACATGCGCCGGCATCATCGCCCCGGCGCCGAAGAGCGAGAGCCAGTTCCGGTACTCCCGTCCGGGCGCGAAGGTGACGGTCGCGCTCTTGTCGCCGGCCGCGCAGTCGACTGCGTCGATGTCGCGATACCCCGCGGTGGTCGCCGGGGTGAAGCCGGGCAGCCGGCCGCTCATCGCCGCCCAGGCGAGCACCAGGTCGTCACAGTCGAGGGCCACCCCGTCGGAAAAGGTCGCCTCGGGGTTGAAGTCATACCGCAGGGTCGGCACGCGGCCGGGCACCTGGGTGACCGTGCCGACGTCGCGATCCGGGATGACCTGGCCGGCCGGGCCCAGCAGACTGAAGCCGGGCAGCAGCCGGGTGGTCGCCATGAGGACGCCATCGGCGTTGCCGCCCACCGTGTTCGCGTTGTAGGTCGTGATCCGCGCGTCGACCACGTAGTCGATCGTCGGCGGCCCGTCGTCGCCGCAGGCCGTCACCAGCCCGGCGACCGTGACGAGCCCGACGAGGAGGCTCAGGACCCTGACGAACTCCCGGCGTCCAACGCTCACGTCGCAGAGACTAGCGGTTGCGGCGGCGTTTGCCGGTCGGGACCGCGCGGTCCGCGTCGTCGGTGTCGACCACTGCCCCGGCGGACGCCCCACGGCGCGTCCGGACCGGCCGCGGCTCGTCGGACGGGAGCCCGGCGCGACGCCGCAGAACCTTCTCGGTGTGCCGGGCGACGTCCGGGCGGCGCTCCTTCAGCGTCGCCAGCAGCGGCGCGGCGAGGAAGACCGACGAGTACGCGCCGACGATGACGCCGACCAGCTGGATCAGGCCCAAGTCCTTCAAGGTGCCGACGCCGAGCAGCCACACCGCGATCACCATCAGGGCGATGATCGGCAGCACCGAGATGACGGTGGTGTTGATCGACCGCATCAGGGTCTGGTTGACACCCAGGTTGGCCTGTTCGGCATAGGTTCGACGGGTGGTCTGCAGGACCGAGCGGGTGTTCTCGGCGACCTTGTCGAACACCACGACGGTGTCGTAGATCGAGAAGCCGAGGATCGTGAGCAGGCCGATGACGGTCGCCGGGGTGACCTCCCAACCGACCAGCGAGTAGATGCCCGCGGTGCAGACCAGGTCGAAGACGAGCGACCCCATCGCGGCGATGGACATCTCCCGGTCGAACCGCACCGCGATGTAGACGAAGACGATGACCAGGAACACGGCCAGCGCGATCAGCATCCGCTCGGTGATCTCGCTGCCCCAGGTGGAGCTGACGTCGGAGATGCTCACCTCGGCCGGGGCGAGTTCGGGACCGAACTCGGCCGCCAGTGCGCGGGTGACCGACTCCGCCTGCGCGAGGTCGAGGGTCTCGGTGCGCACCTGGATCGTCTGGCTGCCGCCGGAGCCCGCGGTCTGCACCGACTCGGGTGCCTCGCCGAGGGTCGCGGCGACCACCTCTTCCACCGACTCCGCGGTGATCTCCGAGGACTCCACGGGGATCGACATCTGGGTGCCGCCCTCGAAGTCGATCCCGAGCGTGAAGCCGCGGATTCCGATCGAGGCGAGACACACCAGCAGGATCGCCGCGGTCACGGCGTACCACATCCGGCGTCGCCCGATGATCTCGAACGCACCGGTACCGGTGTAGAGCCGGGAGAAGAACGACCGGTCCCGGTCGCCGACGAAGTCGGCGTCCGTGCCGGGCTGGGTCTGCTCGGTCTCGAGGACAGCCGAGTCGGCCGCCTTGTTGTCCGGCCCGGTCATCGCACGGTCCCCTTCTCACGAGTAGCGGTGTCGGCCTCGTCGGCCGACGGGGCGACGGACTCCGCACCGGCCGACCGATGTGCGGCCACCCGACGCTGCCGGGCGACCTCACTGATCGCCCCGAGTCCGTTGACGCTCGGCTTCGACAGGAACGACGACCGGCTCGCGTAGACGACCAGCGGATGGGTCACCAGGAACACCACCATGACGTCGAGGATCGTCGTGAGACCCAACGTGAACGCGAACCCGCGGACCTCGCCGATCGCCAGGATGTAGATGACCGCGGCGGCGATGAAGCTGACCGCGTTGCCCGACCAGATGGTGCGCCGCGCGCTGACCCAGCCCCTTGGTACCGCGGACCGGAAGCTGCGCCCCTCGCGCATCTCGTCCTTGATTCGTTCGAAGTAGACGACGAACGAGTCGGCGGTCATACCGATGCCGATGATCAGACCCGCGATACCGGCCAGGTCGAGGGTGAACCCGATCCAGCGCCCGAGCAGCACGATGATGCCGTAGACCATCGCCCCGGCGAGGACGAGCGACAGCACCGTCAGGATGCCGAGCATGCGGTAGTAGGCCAGTGCGTAGATGAAGACCGCGATCAGGCCGACGAGACCGGCGATCAGACCGGCCTGCAACGACGCGAGACCCAGTGTCGCCGAGATGGTCTCGGCATCAGACGCCGTGAAGGACAACGGCAGCGAACCGTATTTGAGGACGTTCGCGAGTTCGTTGGACGACGACTCGGTGAACGGGCTGGCGCTGCCGCCGCTGATCCTCGTCTGGCCGCCCGGGATCGGCTCGTTGATCGCGGGCGCCGACACGACGCGCGAGTCGAGCGTGAACGCGGTCTGGGTACGGTTGGGCGCCTGCTCGGCGGTGTACCGGGGCCAGAAGTCGGCGGCCTCACCCTCGAACTCGAGGGTGACGACCCACTCGCCGGTCTGCGGATCGGTGCCCGCGTTCGCGTTCTTGATGTCGCGACCGTCGATGATCTCCGGGCCGAGGAGGTAGACCTCCGACCCGTCGGTGGAGCATGCGACGAGGTACTGGTCGGGGCGGTCGTTACCCAGCAGCGGGTCGTTCGCGGTGGGCGAGCAGTCCATCTTGGCCATCTGCTGCTGCAGGGCCTCGAGCTGCTGTGGACTCGCATTCGCCGGCGCCTGCCGTAGGCGACGTTGCTCGTCGATCGCCGCGGCCGCAGCCTCCGTCGGCAGGGCGTTGGTCTGCTCGTCGGTGCCGTCGGCGCCCTCGGGTTTCGGTGGTTGCGGCGTCGCCATCGCCGGCTGGCCGACGACCGGCCGCACGTACAGGCGAGCGGTCTGACCCAGCGACCTCGCCTGCGCGCCGTCCTGCCCGGGGACCGTGATGATCAGGTTGTCACCGCTGACGACGACCTCGGAACCGGACACACCGAGACCGTTCACGCGCTGCTCGATGATCTGCTTGGCCTGGTCGAGCTGCTCCCGGGTGGGCGCGTTGCCCTCCTCCGTCCGCGCGGTCAGGGTGACGCGCGTACCGCCCTGGAGATCGATGCCGAGCTTCGGTTCGAGCGTCTGGGGTCCGGTGAAGAAGATCAGACCGTAGACGACCGCGAGCAGGCCGAGAAAGGCCACGAGCGGACGCCACGGCGGGATCTCTCGAGCCGGTCGCGACCGCTTCCCTGCAGTCCGGCTCTTCCCCGCAGTCCGAGAGGGAGTTGTCACAGCTGTTCAGGTCTCCTTGAGAGCGTCAACCGGCCGGCGAGCAGCCCGACCGGCATGACCATCGTCCACAGCTGGCCGGGACACGCCGGAAGCGCGTCGGAGGCGGTGCAGACGGATGGGTGCGCCGCGTCGTGGACCGACGCGGCGCGGATGCGGCCTACTTGTCGTTGTCGCGCGCGTCGTCGGTGGCGGGCTTGTCCAGGCTCACCGAGTCGGCGTCGTCGTAATCGTCGGACTCGATCTCCGGGGCGACGTGGCCGGCGTAGGTGGCCGCGGCCTCGTCCGTCGGGACGACGCGCATGACGGCCAACCGGTTCCAGCGGGTGACCACGCCGGTGGCGATCTCGACATCGACGACGTCGGGCGAGCTCGCGTCGATCACGGTGCCGAAGAGGCCCGAGGTCAGCTGGACGCGGGTACCGGTGGACACGGAGTTCTGCATCTCCTGCATCTCGGCCACACGCTTCTTCTGCTTCCGCATCGACAGGAACATGAAGCCGGCCAGCAGGGCGAGCAGAAGCGGGAAGAGCAGAGCGTCCATGAGTGCGAGTCAGTCCTTTGGGTATCAGTGGGTACGGCGTGAGCGAGCGGCCTGTCCGGACGAATCCGGGCAGCATCAGCTCAGCTGTGCTCCACACAGTGTGCCACGTCGTGCGCGGAGCTCATCCCCGCAGGTGGTGCCCGTGCGGTCAGAGGTCATCGAACAACGTCTCCGCGCCGACGTCGCGCGGACGCACACCGAAGGTGGCGTTCATCGCACCGGCGGGCGGGGTGAGACCGAGATGATGCCAGGCGGCGGCAGTGGCCACCCGCCCGCGCGGCGTCCGCGCGATCATGCCCGCGCGCACCAGGAACGGCTCGCAGACCTCCTCCACGGTCGCCGGCTCCTCGCCGACGGCCACGGCCAGCGTGGACACCCCGACCGGACCCCCGCCGAAGGCGCGGATCAGGGCGTCGAGGACCGCTCGGTCGAGACGGTCGAAGCCGAGCTCGTCGACGTCGTAGACCGCGAGCGCCGCGCGGGCGACGTCCACGGTGATCGACCCGTCGCCCCGGACCTCGGCGTAGTCCCGGACCCGGCGGAGCAGCCGGTTCGCGATGCGGGGCGTGCCCCGCGACCGGCGCGCGATCTCGCCCGAGGCGTCGCCGCGGAGTTCCATGCCCAGGATCCCGGCCGAGCGGTGCAGCACCCGGACGAGTTCGTCGGGCTCGTAGAACTCCATGTGCGCGGTGAACCCGAACCGGTCGCGCAGCGGGCCGGTCAGCGACCCCGACCGTGTTGTCGCCCCGACCAGCGTGAACGGTGCGACGTCGAGCGGGATCGAGGTCGCTCCCGGACCCTTGCCCACCACGACGTCGACGCGGAAGTCCTCCATCGCGAGGTACAGCATCTCCTCGGCCGGGCGCGCGATGCGGTGGATCTCGTCGATGAACAGCACGTCGCCCTCGACGAGGTTCGACAGCATGGCGGCGAGGTCGCCGGCGCGCTCGAGTGCCGGACCGGAGGTCACCCGGATGGCAGCGCCCATCTCCGAGGCGATAATCATGGCCAGCGACGTCTTGCCGAGCCCGGGCGGTCCCGACAGCAGGATGTGGTCGGGGGTGCCACCGCGGCCCTTGGCCCCGTGCAGGACCAGCTCGAGCTGTTCGCAGACCCGCGGCTGTCCGATGAAATCGGCGAGCGACCGGGGACGGAGACCGGCGTCCAGGTCGCCGTCGGAGCGCACCGGCATCGCGCTCACGTCCCGGTCGTCGACGTCGTCCGGATCGCCGCCCATCTACGACGCCTTGCCGAGCAGTGACAGCGAGTGACGCAGCGCGGTGGACGCATCGGCGTCGGGATTCTCGGCCAGCACCGCCGTGACCGCCTTCTCCGCGGGACCGGCGGTGAATCCGAGCCCGACGAGCGCCTCGGCGACCTGCTCGCGAATCCCGCCGACGACGGTCACACCGGTCGACGCCTCGCCCGTGGGCCGGTCCACCTTGTCCCGCAGTTCGACGCACAGCCGTTCGGCCACGCGTTTGCCGATGCCGGGTACCGAGGTCAGTGACTTGGTGTCCGATTCGGCGAGCGCGCGTCGCAACGCATCCGGCTCGAGGACAGCGAGGGTCGCCATCGCGAGTCGCGGGCCGACGCCGGTGACCGTCTGCAGCAGCGCGAACAGCGCACGGGCGTCGGGTTCGGTGAAGCCGTAGAGCGTCATCGAGTCCTCGCGGACGATCATCGAGGTCAGCAGCGTCGCCTCGTCACCGCGGCGCAGCCGGGACAGCGTCGCGGGCGTCGCCAGCACGCGGTATCCCACTCCCCCGCAATCGATCACGGCGTGGTCGAGCGCGATCTCGAGCACCGGTCCGCGGACTGACGCGATCATGCGCGACTCCCTTCTCGTGCCTGGGCCACCCGCGCGCGGTGCCGGGCCGCGGCGGCGTCGGCCTGCTTCTGTGCGGCTGCCATCCGCTCCATCATGGGTCCGCGCCAGCAATGACAGATCGCGAGCGCGAGCGCATCCGCGGCGTCGGCGGGACGTGGTTTGGTCTGCATGCCGAGAATCCGGGTGACCATCGCGGTGACCTGGGACTTGTCGGCTCGTCCGCTGCCGGTCACCGCTGCCTTCACCTCCGACGGGGTGTGGAAGCGCACCGGTACGTCGCGCTGGGACGCCGCGAGCGCGATGACGCCGCCGGCCTGCGCGGTCCCCATGGCCGTGGACACCTGGTTCTGCGCGAAGACCCGCTCGATGGCCACCACGTCGGGCTGGTGCACATCGAGCCAGTGACACGCGGAGGTGTAGATCGCGAGCAACCGCTCGGCGATTTCCATGTCGCTGGGGGTGCGCACGACGTCCACGTCGAGGGCGGTCACCGTCCGCCCCCGACCCGACTCGACCAGCGCGATACCGCACCGGGTCAGACCCGGATCGACGCCCATGACGCGCACTCGTACCCTCCCAGGCATGGTGATCTGCGAACAGTTGTTCGAGATCTTATCGGGGAGGGCGGACAAGTCCGGTGATCAACACACCGGACAGGCTCCGGTTGTCAGTCGTTCTCGAGTTCGGCGAGGACCTCGTCGCTGATGTCGACGTTGCTGTAGACGTTCTGGACGTCGTCGGAATCCTCGAGGGCGTCGATCAGCTTGAACACCTTGCGTGCGCCGTCGGCGTCCACCGCGACCTCGACCGACGCCCGGAAGCTGGCCTCGGCGGAGTCGTAGTCGATCCCGGCCTCCTGCAGCGC
The DNA here is from genome assembly GCF_042672305.1 of Gordonia sp. NPDC127522. Lineage (NCBI taxonomy): Bacteria > Bacillati > Actinomycetota > Actinomycetes > Mycobacteriales > Gordoniaceae > Gordonia > Gordonia sp. NPDC127522. The sequence goes on along the minus strand of NZ_JBHXVK010000003.1, from coordinate 378,517 downwards.
GCTGCGGACGGCGATGAGATCGCTTGGCTCGCTGACGATCTCAAAGGACTCACCGAGATCGGTGACCTCTTCGGCGCCCGCGTCGAGCACGGCCATCAGGACGTCGTCCTCGGTCTGTCCGTTCTTCTCCAGCGTCACCACGCCCTTGCGGGTGAACAGGTAGGAGACCGAACCCGGGTCGGCCATGTTGCCGCCGTTGCGCGTCATCGCGGTCCGGACCTCGCCGGCCGCACGGTTGCGGTTGTCGGTGAGGCATTCGATGAGCACGGCGACGCCGTTGGGCCCGTAGCCCTCGTACATGATGGTCTGCCAGTCCGCGCCCCCGGCCTCTTCACCACCGCCGCGCTTGCGTGCGCGCTCGATGTTGTCGTTGGGGACCGAGGACTTCTTCGCCTTCTGGATCGCGTCGAACAGGGTGGGGTTACCCGCCGGGTCACCGCCGCCGGTCCGCGCCGCCACCTCGATGTTCTTGATGAGCTTGGCGAACATCTTGCCGCGCTTGGCGTCGATGGCCGCCTTCTTGTGCTTGGTGGTGGCCCATTTGGAGTGGCCGCTCATGTCCGTCGATTCCTTTCCCGGCGCCGGCACGTGCGGCGGGCCGTGGCCCGCATCCGGCGCACTCCTACCTGTATCCGGTCGCCCTGTTGGTGGTGCGCCCTGTTGGGTTGTTCCCGGCGTGCCGGGCTCGTGGTCTACCGCTGGTTCGGCACGATCTTACCGACGCACCATCTCCACGAAGTATTCATGTACGCGCCGGTCGCCGGTCACCTCCGGGTGGAACGACGTCGCGAGCACGTTTCCCTGACGCACCGCGACGATCCGCCCGGCCGCCGGGCCGTCGGGCACCCGCGCCAGGACCTCGACCTCCGGGGCGACGGACTCGACCCACGGCGCCCGGATGAACACCGCGCGCATCGGCGCGGCGCCCTCGGCGTCGGTGATCCCGGTGAACTCCAGGTCGGTCTCGAAACTCTCCACCTGACGCCCGAATGCATTGCGCCGCACCGTGACATCGAGGGCGTCCAGATGCCGTGCGTCGGGCCGGGTGTCGAGGATCGTGGAGGCGAGCATGATCATGCCCGCACACGACCCGTACGCTGGGAGGCCGTCGGACAGCTTGTCCACCAGCGGGTCGAACAAGTCGACGATGCCGAGCAGTTTGCTCATCGTCGTCGATTCACCGCCGGGGATGACGATGCCGTCGATCTCGTCGAGTTCGGCCGGGCGTCGCACCGCCACGGCGTCGGCGCCGGCCGCCTCGAGCGCGAAGACGTGCTCGCGCACATCGCCCTGAAGTGCCAGAACCCCGATCCGCGGCCGGTTACCGTCGCTCACCGATCGGTCCGGGCGTGCTGGTCGTCGGGCACCACGCGTCCGGTGCGTGCCAGCCCCTCCTGGGTGACCGCCGCCACCAGGCGGCCCTGTCGATCGAAGATCCGTCCCTGGGTCAGCGCGCGACCACCGCCCGCCGACGGCGACGTCTGGTCGTAGAGGAGCCAGTCGTCGGCCCGGAAGGGGCGCATGAACCACATCGCGTGGTCGAGGGAGGCGACCTGCGGGTTGGACTCCGGATGGGGCACGCGCGAGGAGCCGAGCAAGGTCATGTCGCTCATGTAGGCGAGCGTGCCGACATGGAAGACGGTGTCGTCGGGCAGCCGATGGCGGTAGCGGAACCAGACTCGTTGCTGCGCAGCGAAATACGACGAGGTGACCATCATCTCCGGGGGTACGATGCGCAGATCGAAGTTGCGCCACTCCTTGAACACCGCGCGCTCTTCCTCGGCCAGCTCGTCGAGTCGGTCGGTGAGCTCGTCCGGTTGCGGCGCCGGCGGCATCCGGTCCTGGTGCTCGTATCCCTGGTCGGTGCGCACGTGGAACGACGCCGACATGGTGAAGATGGCCTCGCCATTCTGGATGCCGGTCACCCGCCGGGTGACGAACGACCGTCCGTCGCGGATGCGGTCGACGAGGAACACCGCCGGACGATCCGGGTCACCGGGACGCAGGAAGTAACCGTGCAGGGAATGGACGTCGAACTCGTCGGACACCGTGCGGGTCGCCGACATCAGGGCCTGGCCGGCGACCTGGCCGCCGAAGGTGCGCTGCAGGTGACTCGGGAACGCACCGCCGCGGTAGATGTCGGTCTCGATCTGTTCGACCTGGAGTATGTCCTCGATGGCTGCCACGCAGACCAGTATCGCGCACGGCGCCGGTGGGCACTCCCCTGCCCGCCGAACCGCGACCGGCGATCAGAGTTCGTCGAGGGTCATGATGCCGTCCTGGATGGCCCGGGCGACCAGCGATGCCTTCGTCGGAGCCGGACGGCCGATCTCGGCGTACTTGGCCCGAATCCGGGTGAGGTGGGTGTTGACCGTACCGAGCGAGATGTAGAGCTCCTGGGCCACAGCGGGTTTGGAGTCGACGAGCATCCAGGTGCGCAAGACCTCGACCTCGCGCGAGGTGAGATTCGGCTTGGCGCGGTCGGCCGTGGCCTCCGCGACCTCGGGGACCTCGGTGAGCGCGGGAACGGCGACCGCACGGTGCAGGTGGGGGTGTCCCGGACGATGGCCCAGGCCGAGCGGCTGACCCGCGCGCGGCGTCTGGATCTGGTGGCCGGGCAACGGCATCCGGCGAGCCGCCAGACGCGCCAGGGCTTCCTTCCGGCGGGCGATGGCCTCCGCGTCACGACGAGCGCTGACCGAGCGCAGGTGCTGGGGGGCCTGATGGGCGATCGCAGTCATGTGTGCTTCCTCTTCCCTCATTCAACCGGTGGTCTTCCGGGTTCTCCCGGCGATGAGATGAAGATTATGGGCTGCGGCCCGGGTGGTCGATGGGGAGAACTCCCCTACCCGTGGGGAGAACTACCCACGACGAAACCGCAGGTCAGCGACGTGCAGACCCGGCCGCTGACTCAGTCGGCCGCGTTCCGGGCCGCCTCGGCGTCGATGAGGGGGAGATCTTCTCGCGTGACGATGCGTGACGACACCGCGTACTCCACCAGTTTGGTCCGGCGGTTGCTCGCGAGTTTCCCGCCCCCGCCGCGCATTCCGCTCACCCCGAGTTGGTCGAGCTTGTCGCAGACGTTGTCGAGCTTGCGATTGAACTTGGTCAGCGGCCAGCCCAGCCGACGCGCCGCCTGCGCCGACGACGGGATGGCACTCGAACCGGTCCCCTCACGCCGCAGGATCTCCTCGGCCAGCACGATGATCAGCAGCTTCTGACTCTCCGTGAGCGTCGGCACGCCCTGCGTCGTGTGCCCGCCGCTGTATTCCGGACGCGTCACCGATTTCACCTGCGGTGCGCGGGCGAACAGGCTCAGCTCGTAGGTCGTCGGACCGGCGGTGAACACGATGGTCGTCTCACCGAAGACGAGCGGCATGCGCGCACCGGGGCCCAGGGTCGCCGAGAACCCGACGTCGCCCGCCGAGACGCTCGCCGACAGGTGCGTGCCGAGATTGGTGAGCCACCACAGCCCGTTCTCGTTGTGTATCACCAGGAATCGGCGATGAAGGTACGGGTTGTCGTCGATGGACAGATCCGCTTCGCGGCCGATGAAGAACCGTCGGTCGGCGTCGAGCGCGATGCGCTCGCCGCAGTATTCGACGTAGGTCGCCCCGGCGTCCAGCGTGGCGTCGCCGAACTCTGCGGGGGGTGTCTCGGCCCGGTCCTGACCCGTGGTCATCAGTCCTCCGATCAGCTCGGGTCGGGGGCCGGAGCAGCTCCGGCGGCCTCTCCCTGCGCCGAGTCGTCGAGCGCGGGCATCGTGAGGGTCGGCACCGATTCGTGGACGCTCACGACGATGACGGTGACGTTGTCGTGCGCGCCGAGCGCCAGCGCAGCGTCGACGAGCCGTTCGGCCGCCTGCCGGGAGTCCTCCGCATTGCGCAGGATGTCACCGATCTCCTCGTCGGGCAGCTCCCCGGTCAGACCGTCGGTGCACAGCAGCAGCACATCCCCCGGGAACGCCGGCGTGCTCGAGTAATCGGCGACCGGGTCGACCATCCCCGCGCCGAGGGCACGCGTGATCACGTTGCGGCGCGGGTCGGTCCGGGCCTGCTCGGGGGTGAGGAATCCGGCGTCGATGAACTCCTGGACCTGCGAGTGATCGGTGGTGAGCTGGTTGAGCGACCCGTTCTGGAACCGATAGGTCCGCGAGTCGCCGATGTTGAGCACCAGCCAATGCGGGCTCTGCTCGTGCGTGACGAGCACGATGCCGGTCGCGGTGGTACCCGCGCGTCGCTCGGTCTCGGTGTCGATCTCGCCGATACGCCGCTGGGCGGCGAGCAACAGATCGTCGAGTTGCAGTTGGGTCGCCTTGAGCTCACCCGCGCTGGTGGCCTCCGACAGGGTGAGCAGTGCGGCCTCGCTGGCCAGTTCGCCGCTGTCGTGCCCGCCCATCCCGTCGGCGAGGAGGTACATACCCGGCAGCGCGAGTGCCGCGTCCTCGTTCGTCTCCCGGACTCGCCCCACATTGCACGCGGCGGACCACTCGAGCCGCAATTCACCCACGATGTGTGTGCCCGAGACCGAGGCGTCTCGAACGATGGTCGCCGCATCCATGATCAGCAGATACTACCGCCGCGAAGCCCCTGACCCGCCACGCATGTCGACTGTTCGGTCTCCGGCGTGTTGAGAAGGGGCGCCGCGGCGGCCGGCGGTCCGTCTGACCACCTACGATCCTGACGAAGCGGTCACCAGCCGCGCTCGGCGAGGCGGTGCGGCTGCGGGATGTCGTCGACGTTGATGCCGACCATCGCCTCGCCCAGGCCGCGCGAGACCTTCGCCAGCACGTCGGGATCGTCGTGGAAAGTGGTCGCCTGCACGATCGCCGCGGCCCGCTGTGCCGGATTGCCCGACTTGAAGATCCCCGATCCGACGAACACACCCTCGGCGCCGAGCTGCATCATCATCGCGGCGTCGGCCGGGGTGGCGATCCCGCCGGCGGTGAACAGGGTGACCGGCAGCTTGCCGGCCTCGGCCACCTCGACCACGAGTTCGTAGGGAGCCTGCAACTCCTTTGCCGCGACGTACAGTTCGTCCTTCGGCAACGAGGTCAGACGCCGGATCTCATCGCGGATCTTGCGCATATGGGTCGTCGCGTTCGACACGTCACCGGTGCCGGCCTCGCCCTTCGAGCGGATCATGGCCGCCCCCTCGGTGATCCGGCGCAGGGCCTCACCGAGATTGGTCGCACCGCACACGAACGGCACCGTGAAAGCCCACTTGTCGATGTGATTGCTGTAGTCGGCCGGGGTCAGGACCTCGGATTCGTCGACGTAGTCCACCCCGAGGCTCTGCAGGATCTGCGCCTCGACAAAATGACCGATGCGGGCCTTGGCCATCACCGGGATCGAGACGGCGGCGATGATGCCGTCGATCATGTCGGGATCGCTCATCCGCGACACCCCGCCCTGGGCACGGATGTCGGCGGGCACCCGCTCCAGAGCCATGACGGCGACCGCGCCGGCATCCTCGGCGATCTTCGCCTGCTCGGGGGTCACGACGTCCATGATCACGCCGCCCTTGAGCATCTCTGCCATGCCGCGCTTGACCCGGGCCGTGCCCTGGCCGACCTCGGGAACGGTCGCGCCGTTGTGACTCACTGAAGATCTCCTCGTGTCGCAGTCCCGACCTGCCGCGTTCGCGGCGGCGGTATGCCCACCAGTCTAGGTGAGGGGCCGATGGCCCCCGACGAGGCATCAGTCCGCCTGGCCTGGGGTGACGCGCTCGATGATCTCGAAGTACTGCGGGGGTGCCGCGTGGCCGCCGAGCCGCAGCCACCGGACCGGCCGGCGTTGCGCGAGGGCCCTGGTGTCGCGCACGGCGTCGTTGTAGAACCGGCGCGCCATCATCACCCGCGTCTCGGCGTCGGCGAGTTCGACGACGAGGGCCGCGGATCGACGATTCGGGTCGGTGCGGGCCAGCGCGGCCGACAGCGCGTTCTCGGCGTCCTCACGTGCCGACGGTGCGGCCCGCTCGGCGCGATCGGCCAGCGTGGCGAGCTCGCGCGCCTGGGCGGCGACGCCGTCGTCGACGGACGTGCGGGAGTTCGCGGCGCCGTCGCCGGCGATCATCTCCGCGGACACGGCACGCACGACCACCGCGCGCCGGTCGAGGTTCGATTCGAGCGCCTGGCGGGCGAGATCGACACGGACGTTGAGCCGGTCGAGGCGGTTGGCCGTGTGGTAGGCCCATCCCGCCACGAGCAGCACGGCCACCACACCGAGGACGATCCAGGTGGCCATCAGTCCGACACCACGACCGGACCGGCTCCCACCGTGACGGTGTCGTAGACCCGCAGGATCTGGTCGGCCACCCGCGACCAGTCGTACTTGTCGGCCCGAATCCGTCCGGCGGCGACGAGATCGGCGCGCGCCTCCGGGTCGGCGAGGAGTTCGACGAGGCCAGCGGCGAGTTGATCGGGGGACCCCGTCTCGACGAGTCGCCCGGCCCGGCCGTCGTCGAGCACTCGCCGGAAGGCGTTCAGGGAGCTGGCGATCACCGCCGCCCCGGCCGCCATCGCCTCGACCAGGACGATGCCGAAGCTCTCGCCGCCGAGGTTGGGTGCGCAGTAGACGTCGGCGGAGGCCAGCGCCCGCGCCTTGGTCGCATCGTCGACCTGCCCCAGGAACACCAGGTGTTCGGCGAGTGGACCCGCCCGCCGCCGCAGCGCCGCCTGGTTGCCGCCGCCGACGACCAGGACCCGCACGAACGGGAACCTCTCCACGACCGCGGGCAGCGCACGCATGAGCACGTCGATGCCCTTGCGCGGTTCGTCGAAACGACCGAGGAACAGGATCGTGCCACCCGGGTGCGGATACCCCTCGAGGGGCTCGGCGTCGGCGAAGGACGCGACGTTGATGCCGTTCGGGATCTCGACGGCATCGGAGCCGAGTGACTCCATCTGCCAACGACGCGCGAGCTCGGAGACGGCGATCTTGCCCGCGATCCGTTCGTGGTACGGCCGCAGGATTCCCTGGAACACGCTCAGCCACAAGGACTTCGAGGTGGCGGTGTGGAAGGTGGTGACGATGGGCCCGGAGGCCACCATCAACGACAGCATCGAGATGCTCGGCGAATTCGGTTCGTGGACGTGCAGGACGTCGAAGCCGTTCTCGGCGACCCAGCGACGCAGCCGCAGGTAGCCCTTGGGACTGAAATTCACCCGGGAGACCGAGCCGTTGTACGGGATCGCCAGCGCGGGTCCAGCCCGGACGACGTACTCCGGCAGTTCGGTGTCGCGGCCGGCCGGGGCGAGCACGCTGACCTCGTGGCCCCGGTCGAGGAAGACGTCGGCGAGTTCGGTGACGTGGGCCTGCACACCCCCGGGCACGTCGAAGGAGTAGGGGCAGATCATTCCGATTCGCATGGCACTCCCCTGGTCGTCGTCATGTCGGCGTCCCGTCCTGCTCGACGCGACCGCGCTGACGGTCGGTCCAGTCGCTCTCCCAGAGCGGCTGCAGCATGTGCCAGTCCGCCGGATGCGCGGCGATGTTGACCGCGAAGGCGTCGGCGAGAGCTTGGGTGGCGGCTTCGATCCCACCGGAGACGTCGATCTGCTCCCCGCAACACATCCGGGAGTACGGCGCCTCCTCGAACCAGTGATGGACGGGCATCAGCGCGGCACCGGTCTCCCTTGCCAGCCGTGCGGACCCCGCCGGCATGCGGGTTCGTTCGCCGAAGAAGGTCACCGGAACCCCGTGCCGGGCGATGTCGCGTTCGCCGAGCAGGCACACGATGCCGCCGGCGCGGAGCCGGTCGGCCAGCTGCCCGAACGGGGGTTGCTCGCCACCGCTCAGCGGGAAGATCTCGAAGCCGAGCGATTCCCGGTAGGCGACGAACCGGTTGAACAGTGACTCCGGCTTCAGGCGTTCGGCGACCGTCGCGAACCTGCCGTAGTGGTGGACCAGCCAGACACCGGCCATGTCCCAGTTGCCGGTGTGCGGCAGCGCCAGGATCACTCCCTTACCCCGGGCCAGCGCGGCGTCCAGGCGGGCCCGGTCCTCGTCGGGGAGCGCAACGGTGGACGTGACGGTCGCACGATCCTGCGTCGGCAGGCGGAACGCCTCGCACCAGTACCGGGCGTAGGAGCGCATGGCGTCGGCGACGAGGTCGTCGGGTACCTGCGCGGGTTCCACGCCCAGGACACGGGCCAGGTTGCGGCGCAACTGGTCCGGGCCACCGCCACGACGACCCGCGTAGCTGCCGGCACGGTCGAAGAGACCCCGCGCGGCCCGTTCCGGAGCCCAGCGAACGGCGGCCCAGCCGGCCCGGTACCCGAGATCGGCGGCCATCGCGCCGAGATCGGTCATCGCTGTCCCGCGGGCGGGGTCTGACCGTCCGAGCCGGACGAGGGTTCCGCGTCGCCGTTCTCGGCTTGTGCAGGCTCGGAGTCTGCGGGTTCCGAGGTGATGGGGATGAGGTCCCGCGCACCCGGCGACTGCGCGATCGACCACATCCGCTGCCCGACGGTGATGACACTGGCGACCGCGAGGAACCACATCGCGACGTGGATGGCCCACCACAGGCCGAGACCCGTGAGACCGGCGCCGACGAGCACGATGATCAGCCGGTCGGGCCGCTCGATGAGACCGCCGTCGCCGTACAGACCGCTCGCCTCCGCGCGAGCCTTGGCATAGGAGATGACCTGGGAGGTCACCAGACAGATGAGGGTCGCGACGAAGAGCAGGTCGTGGGGTTCGGTCACCGCGCACCACCAGGCGAGGCCGGCGAAGATGGCGCCGTCGGCGACGCGGTCACAGGTCGCGTCGAGAACGGCGCCGAATCGCGTGCCGCCGCCCCGAGCACGGGCCATCGCGCCGTCGAGCATGTCGAACATCACGAACAGCCAGATGACCAGCGTGCCCCAGAACAACTCGCCCATCGGGAACAGCGTGAGTGCGGCTGCGACGCCGGCGAGCGTGCCGATCAGCGTCACCGAGTCCGGCGTCAGCCCGGTCCGCAGGAGCGCCCGACCCATCGGGAGGGTCACCTTCGAGACCGACGCCCGACCCAGAATGCTCAGCATCGCCGAGTTCCTCCCCCATCTCGCGCCGCGTCGCGCCTCAGCGCTTCCCGATCGCTCTCGTCTGACATCGCCTCAGATCGCACCGTCACCCGATCGCTCACAGCGGGGTCAGTCGCCCAGTCGCTGCCAGGCGGTGGCCAGCAGTCCGCGGGTGTCCCGGAGCAGCTGGGGCATGACCTTCGTCTCGCCGACGATGGTGATGAAATTCGCGTCGCCCATCCATCGCGGCACGATGTGCTGGTGGAGGTGCTCGGACAATGAACCGCCCGCCGCGTAGCCCAGATTCAGACCCACGTTGAAGGCGTTGGGGTTCGACACCGCCTTGATCGTGCGGATCATCCGCTGCGTGAACGCCATCAGTTCGGCGGATTCCGCGGCGGTCAGATCCTCGAGGTCGGCGACCTGCCGATACGGCACCACCATGGTGTGCCCCGGGTTGTAGGGGTACAGGTTCAGCACCGCGTAGACGGTGTCACCACGCGCCACGATGAGACCGTCCTCATCGCTCATGGTCGGGATGTCGAGGAACGGATGCCCCGTCTTCTCGGCCGGTTGCGGGTCGGCGATGTAGGTCATCCGATGGGGACTCCACAGCCGTTGCAGGCGATCCGCCACACCGACACCCTCGTCCCGGATCTCGCCGGGCGCCTCACCGAACGCGGCGTCACTCATCGAGCGCTCCCGCCACCACGACCGTCTCCACCTCGCCGAGCGCGGCCTCGACCAACTCCTTGGTGGGCGACTCGTTACGCCTGCTCCGGACCCACTCGACGATCACCGACACGGCATCGGCGACCGGTACGCCGTTGACCTGTGTGCCGTCGCGGAACCGGAAGCTCACCGCCCCGGCCTCGACGTCGCGTTCGCCGGCCAGCAACATGAACGGCACCTTGCCGGTGGTGTGGTTGCGGATCTTCTTCTGCATCCGGTCGTCGGAGGCGTCGACCTCGGCGCGGACACCCGCGGCGAGAAGGTCGGCTACCACGCCAAACAGATGTCCCTCGAACGCCTCCGCTACCGGGATGCCGACCACCTGGACCGGTGCGAGCCACGCCGGGAACGCGCCCGCGTAGTGCTCGGTGAGCACGCCGAAGAACCGCTCGATGGAGCCGAACTTCGCCGAGTGGATCATCACCGGCTGCTGCTTGGTGCCGTCGGCGGCGGTGTACTCGAGGTCGAATCCGGCCGGCTGGTTGAAGTCGTACTGGATGGTCGACATCTGCCAGGTACGCCCGATCGCATCCTTCGCCTGAACCGAGACCTTCGGTCCGTAGTAGGCGGCACCACCCGGGTCGGGCACGAGGTCGAGACCTGATTCGACGCACACCTCTTCGAGGATGGCGGTCGCGGCGGTCCACTGCTCCGCGGAACCGATGAACTTCGGCGAGTCGTCACGGGTGGACAGCTCGAGGTAGAACTCGTCGAGTCCGAAGTCGCGCAGCAGCCCGAGGATGAAGTCGAGCAGATGCTTGATCTCGTCCTTGGCCTGTTCCGGCGTCACATAGCTGTGCGAATCGTCCTGGGCGAACCCGCGGACGCGGGTCAGACCGTGCACGACGCCCGACTTCTCGTAGCGGTAGACGTGACCGAACTCGAAGAGCCGCAGCGGCAGTTCACGGTACGACCGCCCGCGCGACCGGAAGATCAGATTGTGCATCGGGCAGTTCATCGCCTTGAGGTAGTAGTCCTGCCCCTGGCGGGTGATCTCTCCTGCCTCGTTGCGTTCCTCGTCGACGTGGATCGGCGGGAACATGCCGTCGGCGTAGTACGGCAGATGGCCCGACAGGTGGAACAGATGTTCCTTCGAGATGTGCGGGGTGCCGACGTACTGGAAGCCGTTCTCGATGTGCTTCGCGCGAACGTAGTCCTCCATCTCGCGCTTGATGATGCCGCCCTTCGGGTGAAAGACCGGGAGTCCCGAGCCGAGCTCGTCGGGGAAGCTGAACAGGTCGAGTTCGGCGCCGAGCTTTCGGTGATCGCGCTTCTCCGCCTCCGCGAGCATCTCCAGGTGTGCGTCCAGCGCCTCCGCCGATTCCCACGCGGTGCCGTACACGCGCTGGAGACCGGCGTTGGCCTGATCGCCGCGCCAGTACGCCGCCGAGCTGCGGGTCAGCTTGAAGGCCGCGATGTACTTGGTGGTCGGGACGTGCGGTCCGCGGCACAGGTCGCACCAGATGCGTTCTCCGGTGCGCGGATTGAGGTTGTCGTAGACCGACAGTTCCCCGCCGCCGACCTCCATCACCTCGGCGTCGTCGGCGGCGCCCTTGTCGTCGATGAGTTCGAGTTTGAACGGCTCACCGGCCAGTTCGGCGCGCGCCTCGTCCTTCGACTCGTACACCCGCCGCGAGAACCGCTGGCCCGACTTGATGATCTGCTTCATCTTCTTCTCGAGGGCGGTGATGTCCTCGGGGGTGAAGGGTTCGGCGACGTCGAAGTCGTAGTAGAAGCCGTCCTTGATCGGCGGGCCGATGCCGAGCTTGGCCTCGGGGAACAGCTGCTGGACCGCCTGCGCGAGAACGTGTGCGGTGGAGTGCCGGATCACGCTGCGGCCGACCTCGGTGTTCGCAGCGACCGGTTCGACATCGGTGTCGGCGTCGGGTGCCCACGACAGGTCGCGGAGATCCCCACCCGCGTCACGGACGACGACGATGGCCTCCGGGCCCTTGTTGGGCAGCTCGGCCTCGCGCAGTGCGGTGCCCGCGGTCGTCCCAGCCGGCACACGGATCGTGGCGGGGCTGGTCACCTGGACGTCGTCGGGCACGGGGGCGCTCCTCGGGTTGGGGCGGACACGCGAAGACGCGTCCGGGTCGGACGTTTGCGACTCTGATGGTATCCGCGACGGGTCGTCGTGGAGTGCACCCCTACCTTGCGGCGTCGGAGATCAGCCGAAGATGGGACTCGCCAGCCAGCCGTAGTCGAGGCCGACCCACCCGGCGACGGTGTTGAGCGCGCCGAGAACCCACAGGGTGGCGATGACGATGGCACAGGTTGCGAGCCAGAAGACGGCCTGTACCGACCAGTGTTGCCGACCGATCCAGTCCATCCAGGCGTCGTATTTCGCCCGCGCGAACTTCAGCAACCGGTGCGCCCAGTCGAACTCCGACGCCAGAATCCCCAGTCCGAGGAACACGATGAGCCAGCCCGGGCCCGGGTACGGGATCGCGACGATGCCGCACAGCAAGACGATCGTGCCGATGGTCCCGACCGCGATGCGGTACATGCCGTGCCACTTCGGATTGCTGCGCACGACGTAGCGACGATGGCGTGCGCGGATGCGCAGGCGATGCCGGAGAGACCCGCGGTCCGCGTCGGCCGACGTCCGCGCGCCGCTCGGTGTGGACGTCTCGTTCACTCCGGACTCGCTCGCCCCCGGTGTCGGCATCGTCTCCCACCTCGTTCATTCGGCCCGCTGCGTACTTCGGCCCGGTGTTCGTCTCGGCCTGGAAAGTGACGTCCAGGCTACGCGATGCAGTTGTCGGACTCCGGCGTCGGCAGGGTGGTCGAGCCGCGCCATCGCCTCCGCCGCGCGCCGTCGATCAGGGTCGCGGACACGGTGACCGCGAGAAGCAGCGGATAGCAGCCCGAATACAGCACGACGAGCAGATCGCCCACGCCAGAGTCGTCACCGTGTCGCGGCATCATGAAAAGCCCCAACGCGATCGCATGGTCGGAGGTCAGATACGGCCCGCTGTCCCACCAGTGCCGCCACCAGGTGAACGTCAGCGCCGCCACGCCGGCCGGCGCGAGCCAATACCACCACGTGCGAGCCGTACTCCCCCGCCGCATCGCCAGATCCAGCGCGACGACGAACAGCGGCACGCACCAGACCCAGTGGTGTCCCCACGCGAAGGGCGAGACCGCACACATCGTCATCCCGACGATCGTGGCCGCGAGGACGTCGCGCGCATCGCGGTGGGCGACCACCGCGGCGACCAGTCCGAGCGCGGCGACGGCCAGCGCGAGCAGGAGCCACAGCCACGTCGGCGCGACGAAGACGGGCCCGCCGGGTGCGGGCTCGGCGAACCGTCCGATGTCGAAGTGGGACAACATCTGTGACACGAATCCGCGCACCGATTGGTTGGCCGGCGAGTCGGCCCGGCCGATGCGTTCGGTGTCCGTGAGGTGGCGGGTCCAGTAGGCCCACGAGTCGGCGGGGACGGCCAGGAAACCGATCATCACGGTCGCCGCGAACGTCGCCAGCGCCGTGGCTGCCGCGCGCCACTGACGTGTCACCAGTAGGTAGACGACGGCGAACAGCGGTGTCAGTTTGATCCCGGCGGCGATGCCGATGGCGACTCCGCGCCACCGCGATGTCGTCGAGAGGAACACCAGGTCGACGAGGATCAGGGTCATCACCAGGAAGTTGACCTGTCCGAGCCAGATGGTGGTGCGGATCGGTTCGAGGGCGGTCGACGAGATCGCGAGCAAGGCGGCAAACGTGATCAGGCGACCGCCGGGCCGGTAGTGCAGGCTCCGAAGGCACATCCCGATCACGACGATGAGCGCGGCGAAACCGATTGTCCACCAGACGATGTGGGCGACGGCCTCGGCGAACAGAGCCAGCGGGACGAACACGACCGCGGCGAACGGCGGATAGGTGAAGTGCAGACGCCACAGGACGGGTGCGTCGTACAGCGGACCCGCGTCGAGCATGGTCGCCGCGCCCGCGCGATAGACGCGGGCATCAGTGGCGTTCTCGAAGAGCCCGTAGAACGGGTTGGTGATCGGGAACGCCGCGACGTGCCAGGCGATCACCCCGACCGCGATGACGGCCGCCACGACGATCGCCGCCGTCGGGATCCGTGCGGGCACAGGACGTGACGACTCCGGCGATTCGACGGCAGTCTTCGCGGCCACGCGGCGAGCGTACGCCCTGATTGTGAGCTGTATCACGCGCAACGCCGTGGCGTGGTCGGTTGTTCGGTGGACAGCTGGATCGCGACGGTACGTGCCGGACTACCGTTGACCTCGGTGGGTGACGAGATCACCTTGGGGACGACACCATGTCATCACTACGAACAACCCTCGGAGTCGTACTGGTCATCGCGGCATCGTCGACGCTGACCGTCGCGTGCGTCGGGGACGGCATCGACCCGGCCGCGATGACGCGCGACACCTCGTCGAGAACCGCCGACGGTCCGGTTCCACCGATCCACATCGCACTCGAGACCCCGTCCGAGGTCGTGCGCCCGCGGCTCGACCCCTGGCCACTCGCCGACGACTCTGCGCTCCGACTCGACCAGCGGCGAGTGGTCGACATACTCATCGATCTCTCGACCGGGAACGACGGTGAGGAGCTCGCGCAGCGGTCGACCTGCCGCGTTCTCGACGGCATCCAGTCACCGCCGGCCGACGCGCCGGGCTGGCAGGCGCGCATCGTCGCCACGGTGACGATGCGACACGGTTACGCGCTCCTCGCCGCGCCGCTGCAGCGGTCCGCGGACGCCGCGGTCGTCGTGCTGGCCCGGGCTCTCGACGACGTCGATGCGGTTGCGGGACAGCCATACCGGCCGGTGTTCGTTCAGGGGTGCAGTCCGTACTGACGCAGACCGGGGATGCCGAACAGACGAAACGCTGGTGCAGCGCCTACCACTGCCATCGCAAACCGGCGCTGTTTGACTGTCGGCACGTGGCGATGCCGTCGGTTTGGTGCACCATCGCGCGAGCACCGAGCTGTGGGCAGGGAGTTCCGATTCGGACCTTGGGCGCACGGGACACGGCATGACTGCGCCAGAACCCATCGCCCTCCGGCGAGCAGTACAGCGTGCCGTCGGCAGAGTCCATGCCGTACTCGTGCTGATAACAGGGTCCGCCTTCGCGCTGAACCGAAGACGGTGCCGCCGACGCCCCGCCGACGCCCCGCCGACGCCGGCCAACGCCCCGATGACTGCTGCTGCCATGACTATTCCGGCGAAGGACTTTCTGGCCATCAGTGATCTCCGCAGAAGTTCTCGTAGCAATACGCGTGCCGAGGGCAGAGGTCCTGGGTGGCAAATAGTGTCGCAACCAGGATTCCGGTGCCGGGGCGCTTCATTCGCAGCACTGTCCGCGCGCGTCCGCCATGCCGCTCACAGCGTCTCGTCATGTCCGTCTCCAAACGTCCGCCTGCAGCTGTGAGCCACCGATCGCCACAGCTGCCGCCGCATCGTATCCACCCGGGGCACCGAGATCTGGGGTCGATGGCCGTGTTCATCCGATCGATCGAACGCCACCCGGAGCAGCGAATCCGGTGCGCCGTCGCGTTCGGGTGGCGTGGCCGACTCCCCGCAGCCGCCTATGGTCGATGGTCGATGGCCGGGAGTGCGTCCATCAGCGAGATACCCCGGGAGGACCGATGACAGCAAGCGACAGCGACAGTCCGATCGACCGTGAGATCCTGGGCGACCTGGCGCGACTGCGTGACGACATGACCCGCTTTCAGATGGAGCATCAGTTCGCGGTCGACGAGATCCTCACAAAGGTGACCATCCTGCGAACCGAGTTCCTCCACCTGCACCACTACAACCCCATCGAGCATGTGACCTCGCGGGTCAAGACACCGGAGAGCATCTTGCGCAAGGCCATGCGCAAGGGCATCGCACCTGACCTGCCCTCGATCCGCGCACACCTGACCGATATCGCGGGTATCCGCGTCACCTGCAGCTTCATCGAGGACACTTACCGAAGCCTGGAGACCCTGACCTCTCACGATGACGTCTGCGTCATCGAGATCAAGGACTACATCGCGGCACCCAAGCCCAACGGCTACAAGAGCCTGCACGCGATCGTCGCGATCCCGGTCTTCCTCTCCACCGGCCCCGTCGAGGTCGTGGTAAAGATCCAGATCCGCACCGTGGCGATGGACTTCTGGGCCACGCTGGAGCACAAGATCTTCTACAAATACGACGGCCGCGTCCCCGACCATCTGTCGGCAGAGCTCGCTTCGGCGGCCCGCACGGCGAACGAACTGGATCAGCGAATGGAGCGACTGCACGCCGAGGTTCACGGCGACGGGTCCGCTCCGGGACGGAGCCCCATCGACGACGATGTGATCCGGTATCTCCGGCAGCATGCACCGAGGGCAGAAATGCCGGACCACCATCCGAAATCGCCGTGACCCGAATACGAGAAGAGCCTCGCCGTGGATTCGGCGAGGCGCTCGCCCTCACCACCGACGATGTCATCGTCGAGCACAACGAGCACGGCGAGGTCGACTGTGTCCGACTCTTGGTGACTCGCAGTGTGGTCGAGGGCGCGGGTCTGGAACGCGTCGCGGGACCGACCAAGACCGACGCTGGCCAGCGCGGCATTGTCATCTTCGGCCGTGACGCCGAGGCGATCGCCCGGCACGTCGCCCGATTGGCCCCCGGCGCTCTGCTGTGGACAGGCCAGAACGGCAACTACGTCAGCCAGTCCTCGGTCATCAACTGGTGGTGGAAGGCCCAGGCATTGCCGGGTGCCCTGACCTGGCCTTCCATAGCCGCGCCACTACGCGGCCACCCGCTATCCAGACGGGTGCCACTCTCGCCGAGATCATGAGCAGGCTCGGACATTCCAGTGCACGAGCTGCCATGCGGTACCAGCACGCCGGTACTCGCGACGACGAGCTGGCCCGCCGCGCAGCCCGGTGAGGAGTTGCTGCCCGTGTCCGCGCCACTTCGGTGAACCTCGTGTTCGCCGTGGCGCGGGCACCCGGTGACCCAAGACACTACAGACTTTCCACCCAGTCGTTCATTTCGATTCGAACAACATTGCCGGTATACACCGTCCCCAGCTCGTTCGTATAATTGCTGGTCAGAAGGTCGCGATTGTGGTCGTTCAGATTGCTTTGAAAGACTCCCCCGACGTAAATCGGCTGATTCCATCCACGGCCTGCCTCGTGCGCCAAATGCGCTGCGCGGTTCACGACGTCACCCATGTAGATCACGTCGTTGATTCCACTTCCGCTGAACCCCGCCTTGATCATCAGGACTCGCCCGTAGTCGACCCCGATCCCGACCTTGATCGGGCTGTAGCCCTTCTTTTCGTAGTGGTGATTGAGCAGCTTGACCAAGGTATTGGCCGTAACAGCAATTGAGAACACCTCGTCGATGTCTGGCTTCACAGGTGTGTTGTACACAGCCCAGACGCAGTCGCCAACGATATTCACCTCCCTGACATCGGTATCAGAATTCAACACTGCAACCATCTCCGAGATGAAGGCTCTATAGGTCTTCGCCAACGTGGGCCGAGTGTGCTTCTCGGTCAGTCCCGATGAGTCCCGGATGTCGATGAATACCGCGGAGCAATAGCCGTAGAAGCCATTCGTGTAGGACAGCTTGCCGCGGTCCGGCAGAGCGTCAACCTCCTCGAACTGGCCGGCCGGCTGATTCAGGATCTCCTTGATCCGGTCCGAGCTGCTCGTGTAGCTGTACGCCTTGTAGTTGCCGTCCATCGTCTGCTCCTGTGGGTGTGTTCGTAATGTTGGTAGTTAGCGCGAGCATGGCCACTGCTGCACCCGCGGCGACCGCAGCACGGATCGCCCACTTCGCGGAACGATTCTTGACGGTGGCGATCAAAGCATTCGCATGGACCTGGTCGGCGAGCTGCTCGGTGAGGGCCGCCGGATCTGCCGACAGCGTGCTCAGGTCGGTCCTGTAGCGCGGGCGGCCGCCCTTGTAGTGGCTCGAGATACTCGCGAAGAACAGCAGACTCTTGCTGTCTGCATCGTCGTCCTTATCCTTCACCCTGGGCGTTAGCGTCCATGCGCATAGCCCCACTGCAGTCACCATGAACGTGCAAGCGGCCGCTGCTGCGACTACCACTGGAAGCGACCAGTTCTGTAGATCTTTCGTCAGATTGAACGTCAAGGTGCCCATCACACCAACGAACGCCAGCGTCACCCCAGCCTTCGCATCGGAATGGCGGATCCACTCGTTGACCAGCGACAAGGCCTTCCACGCGTGGTCGGGGTCTGGCGCTGCTCCGCTGTCAGCGGCCGACGCCACGTCCGTCTTCCGGCACCCTCCTCGTCCGCGATCTCTGAACACGTCCGAAATCGTATCGGCCGCCTCCGACAACAGACGTCCCATTGCAGCTGCTGTCCCAGCGTGTGACCGAGAGGCCCCAGCGTCCAGCACTTTACATAGGGTGCCCGCTGCAGAGAATGCCTCGATTCACTCCCCGAGGCCGAGCGCATGGCTCTGCCCAACGCAGACCAGCGGCGTAACCGCCGGAGAGACCCTCCTCGATGTCCACATCGAGGAGGATTCCGATGACCACCACCCGCATTGACCCGCACGCCACGTGTATGGCTCGGCTGCCTCGCCTGCAACAACGCCGGCCACCTCGTCGGAGATTGGTACGACGCCACCGACGCCGCCGAGATCACCCCGAGCCAGCCGCACAAACGGCCGATCAGGCCCGACACGCACGAGGAATTGTGGTGCTTCGACCACGAGTTCATCCCGTCGACGGCGAGTTCAACCCCATGGAGGCGACCCGCGGCGGTGAGGCTTACGACGAACTTGATGACGCCGACCTGTGGCCCGCGGTGTGCGCGCGGGTCCGCAGCGGATCATCTGTGGCAGAGGGAAATTCGGACACTCCCGCGCTCGGAGACTTCCAGGACCGCTACTGCGGCAGCTGGGGTAGCTTCGTCGACTACGTCCACGACCTCGCCGAGGACACCGGCACGTTCCGTAACGTCCCCGAGGAACTGCGGCAGTACATCGACACCGCTGCATGGGCGCGAGACATCGAGGCCGACTACACCACGGGGAAGAGCCCCGAGGGCGGCTACTTCGTGTTCCGGTCCTATTGAGCCCCATCGCATCCCAGGCCCTGCCGGGAGCGCCCATCACGGCCGGCCGAAGAACGTGGCAGGCCGCGATGGTCCGGATCGCCGCTGGTCACCGGACATGAAGGGTAGTCGCTCGCCATGTTCCGTGAGGATCGAATCGAACAGATCTCATTCTCCGACCTGCGCCCCGGCCACGTCGTACTCGACGTGCCGAATATCCATGCCGTGGTCGTCAGGAAACCCCTACTCATCTCCGATGGATTGGCCGTCGTTGGCCTGCGCACTTGGACTGTGGCTGGAAACGCTCTCGCCCCATCCACCACCGCCCTCGCCGCCCTCGATTTCCCCGAGACCACCCGCCGCATCTACGTCCCCCGCGGGCGCCGGCCCTGGCACCCACCCCGGCCCGGCCCTTGGGAGGACACGGGCGACACCGGCAACCGGCTCGGCCACCCTCACCGGCCGGGTCGCGCCCCACATCGACCGCCACCACCCCACATTTCTTAGCATTGCGAAACAAACGGGTGAGCCCACGCCCATCCGTGCGCTCAACCCCGTCTGTTAGCCGGTCCGTTGTTGCACAGGTCTGAGCACCCTGGATCATGGCCGACGCCCCATCCAGCCTGTCCCCCAGTTCGCCCACGAAGCTAGCTCGTCATTTCGCGAAATGATCGTGGTACCGTTTTGAGGCGCCGCCACTCGCGGCGCACGACACCGAGCGAATCAGCCCGGCACACCGAAGAGAAGGACAGACACACCCATGACCGTCACCACCATCGCCTCGCCGATGCCGGACGAGCCAGCTCGCCCGGCGTTCATCCTCCGCATGACGGGGATCGCTGATAAAACCCTGGTTAAGGCCGTCGAGGCGGGCTGGATTCCCGACCTCAGCGTCGCGACCGTCGTATGGCTCGCGAAGCGACCAGTGCTTGTCTCGGCGCGCACACCGGACGGCGTACCGATCCCGGCGCTGCGTATGGGCGTCAAGAAAGAGGCCACCCCTGAGTGGGACAACCCGACCGGACCGGGCGTCTCGCTTCCGGATTGGATCATCCCCCGCGAGTTCGCGGGTCTAGCCGAGGACTACACCGATGAAGAATTCTTCCTGGCCACGCACCGTTGGTGGAAGCACGCCGGGCGTCGTCGCATCGCACAGGCCGGTTACCTCATTGTCGTCATCGGAGGGATCGTCGTCGGGCTGCTGCGCATCACTGGTGAGCCCGTAGAGCACCCCGAAGATGCCCGCCTTGCATACCCGGGGTATCTGATTGCACGGCTCGACTGCCACTTCGAGATCCTCGTCCCAGACGACCGCCGGATCACACACGAGGACCTCGACCTCGCGCGACAGATGCTGGGCTCGCTGTCGCCGACCCGCGGCGGAGGGAGCATAAACGCGCTCGACGCCGACCTAGATAGCGCCATCTGAGCGAACACGCCGAACCGTCACATGCACGACAAGCCCGCGACATCTTGTCGCGGGCTTGTCCTGTACTCCCGGACGCCATTGCCACGCTGACGATCTTCTGCTCTCGGCGAGGCCCGTCTGGAAGCCGGTCGTTGACTCGGGCGTCCGATACTGACAGTCGCCCCTATCCGTGGGCGTCCACAGGGTCTGTCGGGTTCCGAATAAGGTGAAGGAACCCTATCCGGCCTTCTTCGAGAACTCGACTGCGGCGTCGCGCATCTTCAGGAGAGTGCGATACAAGTACCGCCTTCGCGTCGGCGGGTCCAGCTGAGGGCGCCCCGCCAGCCGATCTGCCCAGTCGATCACCTCATCGTCGGATAGGTGGTCGAACCATCGGGTCACGAGCTCCGGCGGCGTTTTCGTGTCGATCTCTGCGATGTGCTCCGCCAGGTCGATCCTCGCCGCTGCTGCGACCAGTCGTTGTGCGTGCCTGGTTACCGCCGAAACGTCTGAGCCCTCGACGAGCGCCCCTCGCACATCGTCGTGGCCGACCGAGATCTCGTAGCGGCACGGCAGAGGTGGATCGGGGGCGGCCCCGACCATGAGGCACGGCAGTGCCTCTTCCCGAACCCAGTCGAAGATTTCCTTCAGCTCGCCGAGCAACTGCGGCCACTCGTCAGTCAGCGGCCTGTTGATCCCGAGGTTGGGGAACATGGTCATCGGGACCTGGACGCCGAGGGGCACCTCACCGATGACCTCGCCCACGTTCAGCGGCACTACGGCCCCCGTCGCCACCTCGTCGAGGGTCTGCGGCCTGTTGTGGTCGTCGTACATCGCGGCGATCCTGACCGCCGTGACGGCAGGTTCCCGATGCTTGGCGTGGTTGGTGTGCAGCGCCAGTCGCGCCAACGGATGCAACCGGTGGTCGTCGCCCAGGTGATACGGCTGCAGCCGCTCGATGCGGGCGACGAGGTCGCTACCGGACTTCAGCGATGCAGGCCCCTTCTTGTCTCGGGCTCCGACCCATTTGAGGAAGTCCTCGTCGCTTTTCGTGGCCGGTATCTCGACCTTCTTGGCCAGGTCGTCGCTCAGGCGACCGTCCCGGAACTCCACCTCGGCGAACAGCGTGTGCTCAATGGCATTGCGCAGCGCGACCAGTACATCAGCGACGAGCAGCGGCACCTTCTGCGGGATGGGCTTGATGCTCTCGACCACTGTCTGCACCATGTCGCCGACGACTACGTTCCGCAGCCCGATGATCCCCTCCGGCACAGTCTGGTAGTCGAAGAGAACATCGCTGAGTTGTCCGAGAATCTCGTCGGCATGAGCAAGCTCTGCCGCTGCGCCGAGGTGTCTGTCCGGCAGCCAATCGAATTGGGTGTTCGTCACCGAACAACCCTAATATCCCGATTACCAGTGTCCCTCTATGATCCGGTAGATCGTCGGACGCGAGACCTCACTCGCGATGAGGCGGCCTACCGAATCTTCCGCGACTGCGAACCGTCGAGCGACTTCGCGCTTGCGAAACACTCTCAGATCGTCAGTGATGTCGTTACTGGGTGATGCCGGCATGTGAAACCCATTGAGGCAAACACTTCACACCCGCCTTCCTCACGGGGGGCCTGCCGACCATGTGATCCCGGCAGCCGCGCCGAGCGCGGCATTCCCGTCCGTCGTCTGCTCGGGTCCCGCATTGCGATGCGGACGGCCATCCACGGCCCGGCATGCTGCCGAGCACCTCCAAGTACCGCAACCTTCCGCAAGGTTGGTGAATCCGAGTACCGCATGAGTACCGCAGGCCCCTGCAAGCGCATCTAATCTGAAAGCAAAAACCCCCTGTGATCAGAGGGTTTAGTGGTGGTCCCGGCTGGGATCGAACCAGCGACCTTCCCGGTGTGAACGGGACGCTCTTCCACTGAGCCACGGGACCGTGTCGGGCGCCTTCAGTCAGTGCCGGGGGCGCCTGCGCACGAGCCAGAAGATTACACGGGTTGCGCAGAAGTCCCAAATCGCCGCGGTGGGCCACATCACAGACGCCCCTACATGGCACGGGAGCGAATCACACGCTGGGGATTCAGTCGCGGACACGCCTCTGACCAGGCGATTTGGATAGTTCGGAAACCATCGCGTAAGTTTCTCTTCGCACCGCGAGCAGCACGATCCACAAGATCGCTCGTGGGCATGCGGATGTAGCGCAGCTGGTAGCGCATCACCTTGCCAAGGTGAGGGTCGCGGGTTCGAATCCCGTCATCCGCTCGGCGCGAGTCGACTCGCATCTGGTGGTGTGGCCGAGTGGTGAGGCAACGGCCTGCAAAGCCGTGTACACGGGTTCGATTCCCGTCGCCACCTCCACCGCTGCACAATTCCATACCCGCGCGATTAGCTCAGTGGGAGAGCGCTTCCCTGACACGGAAGAGGTCACAAGTTCAATCCTTGTATCGCGCACCACGACAAAACCCCCGGATCGCTCCGGGGGTTTTTCGTTGCTCATCAGCCGTTCAGTTCCCCGCCGACCACTCGTCGACGATCTCCCCCAGCGACGTCGCCGACGGACCTGAGGGCGCCGGCAACGCGGTCCGGGAGAACCGCGGTGCCGGCGCGGGGGCGATCGCACCGTCCACGCGCACGAACGAACCGCGTTGCACCGCGACCGGGTCTGCCGCGGCCTCGTCGAAGTCGAGAACCGGTGTCACACAGGCGTCCACACCGTCGAACACACTCCCCCACTCGTCGCGCGTACGCGTTCCGAAGCGGGCTTGCAGTGCCGCGCTGATCACCGGCCATGCGGCCCGGTCCCACCGGTCGGGCAGGTCGCCGAGGCCGAGGGTGTCGACCAGGTTCCGCCAGAACTTCTCCTCGAGCGCGCCGACGGCGACGAACTTGTCGTCGGCGCACCGATACGTCGCGTAGAACGGCGCCGAGCCGTCGAGGAGATTGCCCTGGTCCCGAGAACCCCAGCGTCCGGCGGCCTTCCACGACCACTGCAGCGCGCCGAGTAGTCCGGCACCGTCGACCATGGCGGCGTCGATGACCTGGCCTCGGCCGGTCCGAGTGCGGTCGTGCAGAGCGGCCAGCACGCCGACGACGAGCAGCATCGACCCCCCGCCGAAGTCGCCGACGAGCGAGAGCGGTGGCACCGGCGGCGCACCGGCCGGACCCGTCGCCTCGAGCACACCGGTGACCGCCAGGTAGTTGATGTCATGTCCGGCGCTCGCGGCACGACCTCCGTCCTGACCCCACCCGGTCATGCGCGCGTAGATGAGTTGCGGTGCGTCGGAGCAGATCTCGGGACCCAGGCCGAGGCGTTCCATCACGCCCGGCCGGAACCCCTCCACGACGATGTCGGCGCGCCGGATCAGCTCTCGGATGCGGGCCACGTCGTCGGGGTCTTTGACGTCGGCGTCGACGGTGCGTCGCGACCGGTACAGACCGGCGTCGGCATCCGGGATACCGTCGGGCCCGGGCAGATCGGGGCCGGGCCGCCGGATCCGGATGACGTCGGCGCCGAGGTCGGCGAGCAGCATGCAGGCGTGCGGGGTCGGCCCGAGTCCGGGCATCTCGACCACCCGCACGCCGGCGAGTGGTCCGCTCACGACGTCGGACGATGGTGGAGAACGCCACCGATCGTGAAGTCGACGTAGTCGCGGACCAACTGGTCGACATCGTGGGAGTCGTTGAGCCACCAGCTGATCCCGTTCATCAGGTCCAGGACCGCGATCGCCGACTGGTGTGGGTCGCGGACCTCGAACAGCCCCAGACGGGCGCCGGCGGCGATCACATCGCGAATTCGACGCTGGTAGTACTTCCGGTAGTCGGTGACCACCCGTCGGTGTTCGGGTGTCAGCGCCGACAATTCGCGAAGAGCGACAAGGTGTTCCACCCGGTGCCGCGCCAGACGCCGGACGTGGGCCTCGATCAGGTTGGTGAGCCGTTCGACGGGACCACCCTCGGCATCGAGCAGCAGCAGATCCTCCTGCGGATCCTCGGTCATCCGCAGCGCGATGGCGTAGAGGATCTCCTCCTTGGACTGGAAATGGTTGTACAGGCTCGCGCCTCGCATACCGACCGCCTGGGCGATGTCACGCATCCCGGCGTTGGAGTAGCCGTGATCGGCGAAGTAGCGGGCCGCGGCCTCGACGATCTCGTCGCGCCGTCGGCGGGGCCGCCGCGCCGGCGGCGTCGGGTGTTCGTCGGTGGCCGCGTCGGCGTCGATCTCAGCCCTGACCGGTTCCATAGGCCTTCCTCAACTCGCGCTTGAGCAGTTTGCCCTGGGCGTCGGTCGGCAACGCGTCGACCACGTGGACCTCTTTGGGCACCTTGTACGATGCCAGGTCGGTCCGGCAGTACTCACGGATGTCGGCGCCGGTGTGTTCCGCGCCGGCGCGGAGCACCACGAATCCGGTGACCGCCTCCGACCAGTACGGGTCGGGCAGCCCGACGACGGCCGCGCGCTCGACGTCGGGATGTGCCTGCAGAACTCGCTCGACCTCTTGCGACGCGACGTTGAATCCACCGGTCTTGATCATGTCCTTGCGCCGGTCGCGGAAGAACAGGTTGCCGTCGGCGTCGATCCGGACGATGTCACCGGTATGAACCCAGCCACCCTCGAAGACCTGCGCGGTGCGCTCGGGGTCCTTGTGGTAGCCGAGCATGACCGAGGGTGTGCGGCACAGGAGTTCGCCCTCTTCGGCGTCGTTGCCGTCGGCGTCGACGACCCGGACCTCCAGGTGCCCGACCGGCTTGCCGATCCAGGTCGGGTCCTGGTCCGGCACGTCCTCGAGCCGCCGGAACCAGCCGACGGAGCCGAGCTGGGTGAGTTCGGACTGTCCCCAGTAGGTACCCCAGACCGATTCCGGGGTCGCCGCGGCCCACGCGTCGACCGCGTGCGGCGACACCTGACCGCCGTAGGTCAGGCAGCGGCGCACCGAACCGACGGTGTCGGGACCGAAATCGGGGTGGTTGGCGAGCGCGATGAAGAAGGTCGGCGTCTGGGCCAGCACCGAGATCTTCTCGTCGCGGATCATCCGCAACGCCGTCGCCGGGTCGACCGCGGCCGGCAGCACCAAGGTGGCGCCCAGCAGCGTCAACGACGTCAGCGAGCCGATCCCGGCGATCGTGTGGAACGGCATCACGTAGAGCCACACGTCGTCGTTACGGCAGCGCAGCCCCCACGTGTATGCCGGCGAGGTGGAGATGAGGTAGTTCCGATGGGCGATCTCGACGCCTTTGGGCGTCGACTCGGTGCCGCTGGTGTAGACGATCATCGCGAGGTCGTGTTCGTCGACCTCGCAGTCGGGTTCGGAATCGTCGGCTGCCGCGACGGACTCGTCGAACGAGTTCCACGAGTTCGCTTCGTCGTCGCCGACCACGAGGACCGAGATCCCGAGACCGTCGGCGATGGGGCCGGCCAGCGCGGACAGCGGTTGTTCGACGACGAGCACCGTCGGTTCCAGGTGGCGGAGCTGCTGGGCGACCTCGCCCTCCCGGAACATGGGGCTGACGCCGGAATACGCGGCACCGACCTTGAGGGCGCCGTAGTAGGTGGCGACCGTCTCGACCCGGTTACGACTCATCACTGCAACGCGGTCCCCTCGCCCGACGCCGAGGTCGAGGAGCACATGCGCGACCCGGTTGGCCATCGTGTTGAGCTCGGCGTACGACGTCGACGTACGTCCGCCTTGCGCGTCGTAGGCCACGATCGCCGGGGTCGAACCCTGGGACCGGGCCAGGCGGCGCAGCTGGTCACCGATGGTGGCCCGGCCCAGCATCGAGGTCTGTGCGGGAGAGAGGGCGCGCGTCGAGGGGTTCACGGCGGGGGCGCTCACGCGAACATCCGGTTGTCGAAGCGGTCGAGGAAGGCGATCTCCTCGACCGGGGTCCGGGACAGCTTGCGGGGGAAGTCGTCACGCGGATAGCCGACGGCGATGTGGGCGGCGGTGAGATAACCCTCGGGGATGCCGAGGAGGTCCTTCACCTCGTTCTCGGCCGCGCACAGCAGGGTCGTCAGCGCAGTGGCCACGCCTTGCTGCCGGAGCGCGAGGGTGAGGTTCTGGACGCTCGGGTAGATCGACGCACCGCCGACGACGCTCAGCCTGCCGAGTTCGTGGTCGGTCGGGTGCAGTCCCTCGATCTCGGCGCACACCACGATGAGGGCGGGCACCTCGGCGAGGTGGTGCGCGAAATAGTTGGCGCTCTCCACGGTCTTGGGGATGGCGCCGACCTTCTTCGAGCCCTCGACGACTGCGGCGTAGTAGCCCTCCCAGAACGGCAGGTAGAGGTCGGCGAGTGCCTTCTTGGTCACCTCGTCGCGGACGACGACCCAACGGACGGGTTGGCGGTTGCCGCCCTGCGGGCCGAATCGCGCGTCGTCGAACGCCCGGTACAGCACCTCGTCCTCCACCGGGCGGTCGCTGAAGTAGCGGCAGGTGCCCGTCGTGCGCATTGCCTCGCTGAGATCCATGTCAATCCTCCGTGCTCACTAACCGTTGTTAGTATGACTGAGGACACAGTGGCATAGCTCGTTTTCGCCGTCAAGGCCCGTCAGTCCGAGTAAAACGCGGTGTTGACGTCGCACTACTAACAGTGGTTAGTTTTAGCTATGACATCTGTTTCGCTGCGTCCGGAGACGCGCCCGACCACAGCGGAGATCCGGGCAGCCGTGGCGGCGGGCAACATCCCGACCCTGCTCGCGGTCCTCGTGGAGATGACGGGTGACCACCGGTGGATGACCGATCGGTACCGCCCGACGCGGAGCCGAGGCATGGACGACAACTCCTCGGGCGGGCTCGGCGAGGACGTCCAGCAGGAGATCCGCGCGGCGGTCGTCGACGCCCTCGAGAACTGGTACGACCGCGGCCGGCCGGCGCGGAAGCCGGCCGACGAGGCACTCGTCGCATCGTTGATGTCGTTCACCGCGGGCGAGCAGGTGGCCCCGGAATTCGCGCCGATGATGACCGAGATCGTCCGCGGCGACCTCCGGGATACACATCTGCCGGCGTTGCCCGACGATCTCGCCACGTCGATGGACGCGCTGGTCATCGGCGCCGGTGTGGCCGGCATGCTGATCTCCACACAACTCGCGGAAGCCGGCGTCGAGCACACCGTGCTGGAGAAGAACGACGAGGTGGGCGGCTCGTGGTACGAGAACCGCTACCCCGGCGCCGGTGTCGACACGCCGAGCTATCTCTACTCGATCTCGTCCTTCGATCACCCGTGGTCGACACACTTCGGCAAGCGCGACGAGGTGCAGGGCTACCTGCAGGCCTTCGCCGACCGGCACGCGGTGCGCGATCGCGTCCGCTTCGGCACCGAGGTCCTCTCGGCCGCCTACGACGCCGAGACCCAGCGCTGGACGGTCCACGTCCGCGACCGCGACGGCCGGCAGGACACCCTGACCGCCCGGATCCTTATCAGCGCGGTCGGAATCCTCAACCGCCCCAAGCTTCCCGAACTCCCGGGGATGGGCGACTTCGCCGGTCCGATCTTCCATTCCGCACAGTGGCCGGACGAACTCGACGAGCCCGGCGCGTTCACCGGCAAGCGGGTCGCCATCGTCGGCTCCGGTGCCAGCGCGATGCAGATCGGGCCGGCCATCGCCGATCGGGTCGGATCGCTGACGATCTTCCAGCGCTCGCCGCAGTGGATCGCGCCGAACGATGACTACTTCGCGCCGGTCGGCGACGACGTGCACTGGCTGATGGACAACCTCCCCGGGTACCGGGAGTGGTACCGCGCACGGCTGTCGTGGATCTTCAACGACAAGGTCCACTCGACCCTGCGCATCGACCCGGACTGGCCCGAGCCGACCGCGTCGATCAACGCCGTCAATCACGGTCACCGCGAGTTCTACCTGCGCTACCTGCGCACCGAACTGGGCGACCGCGACGACCTCATCGATCTGTCGACTCCCGACTACCCACCCTTCGGCAAGCGGATGCTGTTGGACAACGGCTGGTTTCGCATGTTGCGCAGGCCGAACGTCGAGCTGGTTCCGCACGGCGTCGAACGGGTCACCTCCGACGGGCTCGTCGACGGCACCGGCAGCGCCCACGACTTCGACATCATCGTGTTCGCGACGGGATTCCACAGCGACCGCTACCTCTACCCCATGGACATCGTCGGACGCAGCGGGCAGAACACCGTCGAGGCGTGGGGTGATCACGACGCGTACGCCTACCTCGGGATCACCGCACCCGACTTTCCCAACCTGTTCATCCTCACCGGGCCGAACACCGCACTGGGACACGGTGGCAGCTTCATCAGCATCCTGGAGTACCAGGTGCGCTATGTCTGCGACGCCCTGCGCGCGATGATCGAGAACCGGCTGGGCGCACTGGAAGTCCGGCGGGACGTCACCGACGAGTACAACGACGCCGTCGACCGCGCCCACGCGCAGATGGTGTGGACGCATCCGGCGATGACCAACTGGTACCGCAACCCCGACGGACGCGTCGTCGCCGTCCTGCCGTGGCGGATCGTCGACTACTGGGCGCGGACGCGCAGCGTCGACCTCGACGATTTCGTCGCCGAACCCCTCGACGACTGAACGGACTACCGTGGCTGTCATGACGCCCCTCATCTCCGCCACCGATCTCGCCGCCCGCCTCGGCGAGGAGAACCTCCGCATCGTCGACGCCACCGTCCATCTGACCTTCGATGCCGACGGCGCACACGTCGCCTCCGGCCGCGACACCTATCTGGCCGGGCACCTGCCCGGCGCGGTGTTCGCCGATCAGATCACCGACCTCAGCGACCCCGACGGCGAAGCACCGTTCGCCGCAGCGGACTCCGCACGTTTCGCCGCCGCGGTCGGCCGCCTCGGCATCGGCGACGACTCCACCGTCGTCGTGTACGACACCGCCAACGGCATCTGGGCCACGCGCCTGTGGTGGCAGTTCGGACTCGAGGGCTTCGACGACGTGCTCGTCCTCGACGGCGGGTACGGCGCCTGGACCGCGGCCGGCCTCCCGGTCGAGACCGGCGAGGTCACAACCACCCCGGCATCGTTCACCCCGCGCCGCCGGCCCCAGCGGATCGTCTCCACCGACGAGGTCGCGGCCGCCACCGGCGAGTCCTCCGTCCTGCTGGTCAACGCGCTCGACCGGGAGTCGTTCGCGGGCGGCCACATTCCCGGCAGCGTGAACGTCCCGTTCGCCGAACTGGTCGACGACGCGGGGCGCCTCCGGCCGCTCGAGGAGTTGCGCGAACTGTTCGCAGACGTCGGCGCCCTCGACCCGGCGGTGCGCCCGGTCACCTACTGCGGCGGCGGGATCGCCGCCACCGCAGCGGCTTTCGCGCTGCACAGTCTCGGACGCGACGACGTCGCAGTCTACGACGGATCGATGAACGCCTGGACCGCCGATCCGGCTCGTCCACTGTCGTGAGCGATCCCGGTGCCGCCGACATCGCCGATGTCACCGTGGAGGTCGTGACCGACCCCGCAGCGGCGGCGGGAGTCGCCGAGGTCGCCGCCATCACGTTCCCGCTCGCGTGCCCGCCGCACGCCGCACCGGCCGACATCGAGAATTTCGTCGCCGACAATCTGCGGGAGAACAACTTTCGTGATCACATCGCCGATCCGACTGCGGATGTCCTGGTCGCGCGCGACGGTGTCGGCGGACCGATCCTCGGCTACGCGCTGGTGCTGCATGGCGATCCGACGCACCCCGACGTGCGTGCGGTCGTGACCGAGCGTCCGGTGAGCGAGATCTCGAAGATGTACGTGCTGCGCGACCATCATTCGCGGCAGGGCGCGACTCCGTCGCACCTGCTCATGGGTGCCGCGCTCGATCGCGCACGGTCGCACGGCAGCGCTCGGGTGTGGTTGGGCGTGAACCAGCTGAACGTCCGGGCCCAGCGGTTCTACACGAAGATGGGCTTCGAACGCGCCGGCGTGAAAACCTTCACCCTCGGGGAGAGCACCGAACACGATTACGTGTTCACGCAGCGGCTGTGAGCCTTCGGTTCGCTCGGATGTCGCCACCTGGACTGGTGACTTCGGCCACGCGCGGTCCAGGCAGCACGCGCTCCGTGTGACCATTTCAGGATGTCCGCAGTGCGTCAGGCAGTAGTCACCGCGATCTTCGCGGCGGCCGCCGACGCCGGGATCGTGCTGGACCCTCAGCAACTGCTACTCGTCGATCGGCTCGCCGTCCTCGTTCCGGAGGGACGCCGGCGGACACGACGCTCGTCGGGCCCGCGCGGGCTCTATGTCCACGGTTCGGCCGGCCGGGGCAAGACGTGGCTGGCCGACGCCTTCTTCGACGCCAGCCCGACACCGAGGAAGACGCGGATCCACTTCCACAGCTTCTTCGAGGAACTCCATCGCCGTGTACACGAGCACCGGAACGACCCGCACTCGCTGGGCCTCGGCATCGACGATGTCGTCGGCAACAGCGAGCTGCTGTATTTCGACGAGCTTCACGTGCACGACTCCGGGGACGCGCGTCTCCTCACCCGATTGCTGGAACACGTGCTCTCCCGCCGGATCACCGTCCTGGCGACGTCGAACTACGCCCCGGATGATCTTCTGCCGAATCCCATCTGGCATCACCTCTTCGAGCCCGGCATCACGCTGATCAAGGATCATTTCGACGTCCATCACCTGAACGGGCAGACCGACTACCGCACATCTCCCCGCGGGGACTCCGCCGGCTTCGCCGCGGGAACCTGGATGACAGTGCCGCCGTCAGGTCACGTGTCCGAGACCACCCACACAGTCGGGCTCACTGTTCGTGGGCGACGTTTCGAGGTCCACTCCGAGCGTGACGGGTGTCTGCAGGCCTCGTTTGCGCAATTGTGTGACGCGCCGGTGTCGACAATCGAGTATCTGACGTGGGCGCGAATATATCCCCGCTGGACGATCACCGACGTGCCGACATTCGATGTCTCCGACGAGGAGGCGCAGCAGCGGTTCATCAACCTGGTGGACATCCTGGTCGACGAGGACATCGCCGTCACGTTCACCTCGCCCCACTCCTTGCCCGTCTTCTGCGCCGCCGCAACGACCTCCCGTCCCGATGCCTTTCGTATGACCAGTCGTCTGCGGTTGATCCGCTCGACTCCGTAATCGCGGCGTTCCGCCGTCGTGGTCGAATCCCTGGCGTTTTTCTTGAGTCGAACCAACTCAAGTTCGCGCCGCATCATGGGACGACCGGATACTCCTGTGACTGAAGGTGCGATGTTCGGGGGTAATCGCGCCTCGATGTTCACTCTCAGACCGATTGCAGTGCAACAGTATTCATGTGTATGACCCTGGCGCTCGCCAGGATGTTCGAGTACATTGGAGGCATGACCGATCTCACACTGCTTCTCGATCAACTGGTCGACGCCGAGTCACCAGCCGACGATCCCGCCGGGCGTGCAGCTTTCACCGAGCTGGAGACACTGCGGCTCATGCGGAACGTGATCGATCACCGGATCGCCATGCGCACAGCACAACTGGGTCGCCTACGAGTCGCTGAGCGAAACCACTCGACGCTACGGAGACTGCTGATCGAGATGGGCTTCGCGCCCGCTGTGGCCTCGCGAATCGTGCGGATCGTCGACAGACTAGAAGATCTACCCAAGGTTGCCGGCCACGCCGCCGACGGCCGTCTTTCCGCCGAGATCGTCGACGCCGTCGCCCGAGGCCTGGATCACATCGAGAAGCGTTCGCCCACTGGAGTTCTCGACGAAGACAGAGCCGCCTTCGAGACCGAATTGATCACCCAGGCACTGTCCGGGGCCACGCCCGCAGAGGTGCTGCGGCGGGCTCGAGCACTCGGCAACACGGTTGCCGAGACCCACGGCGGAGTCCCGCCCGCCGAGGATCGGACACTCAATGCCGTCGTCCACAACGTCACCGACGATGGCCGGGTCGAGATCGCCGCCGACCTGACCAACGTCATCGGCGAGAAGTTCATCGCCATGATCGACGAGCGCTCCGTCCCGCGACCCGAACCCGACGGCGCCGGCGATCGCCGCTCGCCCGCAGAACGGCGAGCCGATGCGCTCGAACTGATCCTCGACCAGGCATGCCTGGGCGCCACCGTCCAGACCGCGGGAGCCCCACGCACACAACTGATCCTGACCATCCCCGCCGACGCCACCGACCTCGGCGCCCTGCCATGGACGGGCACCATCACCGACGCCACTGCCCGCGCTCTCACGTGCGACGGCACCCTGACCGAGATCGTGGTCGACTCGGCCACCGTGCCCCTCGACATGGGCCGCGAAAAGCGAGTTTTTCCACCGGAGTTGCGAAAGGCCGTGGTCGTCCGGGACGCCTGCTGCATCAAATGTGGTGCGCCACCGTCACATACCCAGGTCCACCATCTCGAGCACTGGGCGGACGGCGGAACGACCAGCCTGGACAACGGCTGCTTGCTCTGCCAGCGGTGCCACACGCAGGTTCACCACCATGGCTGGGACGTCGTCCTGGGTTACGACCGACATCCGTGGCTGATACCACCCGTCGAAATCGACCCCGCGCGCCGACCCGTCCCCGCCTACAACCGACGCACGATGCGCCTCGACGACGCCGCCTGAGTCCCCGGACCTCGGCCGCCTGCTCGTGGCACGTTGCCGCAGGGCCCGAAACCCGGGCTCCTCCGCGTACATTGACAACTCCACAGTGTGAGGGCCGCCGACTACGGCCTCTACCCCAAGTCAGGCCGCCGACTCCGCGAACCGCGAGAGAGCCAGCAGGCGCGACGTGGCGCGCAGGTACTTCTTGCGGTAACCGCCGGCCAGCATCTCCTCGGTGAAGATCTCGTCGAGCTTCGCGCCCGAGACGGTCACCGGGATGTGGGCGTCGTAGAGACGGTCGGCGAGCACCACCAGGCGCAGCGCCACCGACTGGTCCTCGGCCGGGTGCACCCCCGAGATGCAGACCAGGGAGACGCCGTCGACGAGGTCCTTGTACTTCGACGGGTGCAGGGTGCTGAGGTGGTCGCACAGGGCATCGAAGTCGTCGAGGGTCGCGCCGTCGGTGGACTCGGCGATCTCGGTCAGTTCGGACTCGCTGCGCGGCTCCGGCGCCGGCGGCAGATCGCGGTGACGATAATCGGGACCGTCGACACGGATCGTCTCGAACACCGAGGACAGCTTGCGGATCTCGCGCAGGAAGTCCTGGGCGGCGAACCGGCCCTCGCCCAGCTGGCCGGGGAGCGTGTTGGAGGTGGCGACGATCGACACGCCCTTGGCGGTGAGTTCGGTCAGCAGCCGGGAGACGAGCATCGTGTCGCCCGGGTCGTCGAGTTCGAACTCGTCGATACACAGCACCGTGTGCTGCGAGAGCCGCTCGACGGCATTCACGAAGCCCAGCGCGCCGACCACGTGTGTGACCTCCACGAACGTGGCGAACGACTTCGGTGCGGGCATCGAGTGGTAGATCGACGCCAGCAGGTGGGTCTTGCCGACGCCGAAGCCACCGTCGAGGTAGAGACCGACCCCCTGGGACGGCGCCTTCCGGGAGAACAGGCCCTTCTTGCCCGAACGCGCCTTCGACGCCCGCGCCACGAAGTCGCGCGCCTTGGCCACCGCCTCGGCCTGCGACGGTTCGTTGGGGTCGGGAATGTAGGAGTCGAAGCTCACGTCGTCGAAGGTCGACGGGGGCACCATCTCGTCGATGAGTGCGTCGGGCGAGGTCGCAGGGTTGCGATCGCAGAGTCGGGCCACCATGTGTGGAGAGTAGCCAGGCGCGGAATGATGAACGCATGTTCCACCTGCAGAAAGCGACCCAGGTCACATCCGAGGACGAGCTGGTCCGGCTGGCCGAGCTCTACTCGTACCCCCCTCGATCGTCCACGGATCCGGGCGGCGGCGCGCCGTTCGTGCGAGCGAACATGGTGGCGTCGATCGACGGTGCGGTCACGGTCGACGGCAGGTCCGGTGGTCTCGGCGGTCCCGGCGACAAAGCCGTGTTCCGAGTACTGCGAGGACTCGCCGACGTCATCCTCGTGGGTGCGGGCACGGCGACCACCGAGGGATACGGGCAACCCGAGCCCGACGACGCCCTCGCCGCACTCCGACGTTCGCTGGGGCAGGCGCCCGCCCCGGCACTCGCGCTCGTGTCCCGGTCGCTGTCGATACCGCCCGACTTCGAGCCCGTGTCCCACGAGAGCACCGTCATCCTCACCTGTTCGAGCGCGCCCGCAGACCGCCGGCAGGCTCTGCTCGATGCCGGCGCGACGTTGGTGGACTGCGGCGACGACACCGTGTCGACCCCGGCAATCCTCGAGCACTGCGGCGTTCGCGGATGGACCCGGGTGCTCTGCGAGGGCGGTCCGAGTCTGCTCGGATCACTCGTGGCGGCCGATGCCGTGGACGAACTGTGTCTGACCACGAGCCCGCACTTGGTCGGCGGGAGCGCCGGCCGCATCGCGGTCACCGACGAGGGAGCGGCGGTCCTGCGCGCACTGCACCCGTCGTCGATCATGACCGACGACGACGGGTTCGTGTTCACCCGCTGGGTCCGCGACGGCCGCCCGTCCACACGATGAGCTGTCCGCTCCCGGTCCGGGACTCACCCGACACCCGGCTCGAGCGTCCTCTCGGATTCGTTGACTACGCTCGCGGACATGCCAAGAGCGCACACCCCGGCCGTCGGCGCAGCACCGAACTCCCGCCCGAGGGCTCTCGCGGGTGTGGTCGCCGGCGTGATCGCGGCGATCGTCCTGTCCTCTTGTGCCGTCGGTCCCGACCGTGGTCCCGACCTGATCCCGGGCGGCGGCGGTCAGGAGGGGCCGGCGCCGTCGTCGTCGACCGCTCCCCCCGCCCCCGCGCTCGCGGTGCCGAAGACCGATCTCGAGTGGAGCGAGTGCGCCACCGAGACGAGCGAACGATACGGGGTGCCGCGTCCGGAGGGCGTGACGATCGAATGTGCCGAATACGACTCGCCCATCGACCGCGACCAGCCCGACGGCGAGGTCGTGTCGATCGCGGTGACGCGCGCCCGGACCGCGGACACGCCACCCGACGCGGCGCCGCTCGTCCTCACCTCCGGTTCCGATCTGCCGTCGTCGCGGACGCTGATGGTGATGACCGCCGGCCCGGGCCGGGCGTTCCTCTCCTCGCACCCCGTGGTCGCGGTCGACCACCGCGGCATCCCGCTCAGCAGCGACATCGACTGCATGACCCGACTGGAACGCACGACGATCGCCAACAACGGCCTCGTCGACCGCGCCACGACGACGGACGCACGGATCTCGCGCCTGTCCACGGCCGCATCATCGGCCTCGGACGGGTGCACGGAGACGCTCACCCCCTACCAACTGAGTTTCGGGGCCGCGAACGCCGCCGCGGACCTCGAGTCCCTGCGGCAGCGCTGGGGCGTCGAACATCTCGGGCTCATCGGCACCGGTGAGGGTTCCGACGTCGTGCTCACCTACGCGTCCCTGTACGGCGGACGCGCCGGGCGGATCATCCTCGACACCCCGACCCCATTCGGCGCGAACGCCCGGGATCGCGCACAGTCCCAGGCACAGGGCGTCCAGGTGGCGCTCCAGGGCTTCGCACAGCGGTGCTCGGCGTTACCGGGCTGCGCGCTCGGATCCAACGGGGTCGCGACTATGACCCGCATGCTGGGCAAGGCACGGGCGGGCGACCTCGAGTCGCTCTCCGACACGGCCGCGCTCGATGCGATCACCACGACCCTGGCCCTGGCGCCGGACCGCCCGCAATCGTTGCTCGACCTCGCAGATGCCATCGCAGCGGCCGACCGCGGACAGACCGCGGCGCTGGTCCGGCTCGCCGATCGCGCCGCGACCCTGCGGCTCCCCGACGGCGCCCTGGTGTCCCGCTGCAACGACGTGACCGGCCCGGTCGGACAGAACGAGGTGCCGGGTCTGGTGGACGCGTGGTCCAAGCAGAACCCCCTCACCGGCGCCAACAGCGCGCTGTCACTCGTCCGGTGCAACGGCTGGGCGTCGGGCAGTCCGGTCCGGCCACCCACGTCGCTGCCCGCCGACCCGTTGATCCTCAATGGGACGCGCGACCCGATCAACGGTGGCGAGGGAGCCAATGCTCTGGTGCCGCTGTTCATGAACGCCGAGGCCGAGCCGGTGACCGTCACCTGGGACGGCCTGGGGTATTCGGTCCTGGGACGCAGTGGGTGCGCCGCCGAGGTCGTCGCGGAGTACGTCGATCGGGCACCGCTGCAGGGTCCGACCCAGCGGGGCTGCCCCACCTGAGTCCCCCCGGGACCACGCCGCACGGTTCTGAGCTCGGCGGCGCGCGTAGTACGGTTCGCGGGTGGCCAATCTCGACAGGTATCTCTATCCCCCGATGAGTGCTCAGCGGATCATCCCGATGGTCCTGTGGCCGATCAGCCTGCTCATGGTCGTGCACCGCTCGGTGTTCCTGGGGGTCAACGGTGACCGCACCGACGACTTCAAACCGGTGTACGCCGCGGCCTACAACTTCCTCAACGGCCTGCCGGTCTACGGCGAGAACTACGCCACGGTCGACCCGCACTACCTCTACCCGCCGTCGGGCACCCTGCTGATGGCGCCGGTCGCCGTCATCGACTACGAGCGCGCCCGCTGGGCCTTCATCGCCGCGAGCGTCATCGCGCTGCTGATCTGCGCCTACCTGCTCACCCGCATGTTCGGGTTCGCGTTCAACTCGTGGGTCATGCCGACGGTCCTGTTCTTCTTCTTCAGCACCGAAACCGTCTCGCACACACTGATCTTCACGAACTTCAACTCGTTCGTGCTCCTCGGCCTCCTCGCCTTCCTGATGCTGATGCTCAGCCGGCACGACTGGTGGGCGGGCGTGCCGATGGGCCTCACCCTCGCGGTGAAACCAGTGCTGGCGCCGCTGATGCTGCTGCCGCTGCTCAACCGGCAGTGGCGGGTGTTCGCGCTCGCCATCGTGGTTCCGGTCGTCCTGACGATCGTGGCCTGGCCCCTGTCGGTCGACGCGAACGACTTCATCAGCCGGACCGTCCCGTACCTCGGCGAGGCGCGCGACTACTACAACAGTTCGATCGCCGGCAACGGCGCGTACTTCGGCGTCGCACCCTGGCTGGTACTACTGCTCCGCGTCGCGTTCGTCGCGATGGCCGCGTTCTCGCTGTGGTTCCTGTACCGCTACTACCGCAGGACCAACGAACTGCTGTGGATCACGGCATCGTCGGGGGTGCTGCTGTGCACGACCTTCCTCGTCGGTTCGCTCGGCCAGGGCTACTACTCGATGCTCCTGTTCCCGCTCCTGATGACGGTGCTGCTGCCCGGATCGCCGATGCGCAACTGGCCCGCCTGGCTCGGTGTCTACGGGTGCATGACCTTCGACGGTTTCTACTCCGACCGCTGGACGGCGTTCGGCTGGATGGTCGAGTACAACAAGGTCACCTGGGGTTGGTCACTCCTGATGATCGCGGTGTTCTGCTCGCTGCTGTTCCGCTACCTCGACATGCGGTCCGACGGGGTGGCCGGCATGGTGCCGCCGGTCCGCTCGGAGACCGACGCGCCACGCATCCCCGCCGCCGAGACCGGTGCCACCGAGAACGAGACCGTAGGCCTGTCGAAACAGCGCTGACACAGTCGATCCTGCCGGGCGCGCTACCGTGGAGGACATGACCGACAGCACCCCGTCGACCGACGCCGAGAATCTCGCCGAACTCACCGACGAGCAATGGCGCCAGCGCCTGACGCCGGCCGAGTACCGTGTCCTCCGCCAGGCGGGCACCGAGGCGCCGTTCACCGGTGAGTACACCGACACCAAGACGGTCGGCATCTACCGGTGCCGCGCCTGCAACACCGAACTGTTCCGTAGCGAGCAGAAGTTCGAATCGCACTGCGGCTGGCCGTCGTTCTTCTCCCCGCTCGCCGGCGACAAGATCATCGAGGTCGAGGACAACTCGTTGGGCATGCGGCGCGTCGAGGTGCTCTGCGCGAACTGCAAGAGCCACCTCGGCCACGTCTTCGCCGGTGAGGGCTACGACACCCCCACCGACCTGCGCTACTGCATCAACTCCATCAGCCTGACGCTGGAACCGGCCGAGTAGCGGCCGGTCCCTCGGCGCGGCTCAGGGCAGGGCGTCGATCAGCGCCGGCACCTCGACCCGCGGTCCGGTGAAGAACGGGGTCTCCTCGCGGACGTGCATCCGCGCCTCCGTGGCGCGCAGATCACGCATGAGATCGACGATGCGGTGCAGCTCCGGCGCCTCGAAGGCCAACAGCCACTCGTAGTCGCCCAGCGCGAACGACGACACCGTGTTGGCGCGGACGTCCTTGTACGCGCGCGCTGCCTTCCCGTGGTCGGCGAGCATCTTGCGCCGCTCCTCGTCGGGCAGCAGGTACCACTCATAGGACCGCACGAACGGGTACACGCAGATGTAGTTGCCGGGGTCCTCGCCCGCGAGGAACGCCGGGATGTGGCTCTTGTTGAACTCGGCGGGCCGGTGCAGCGCGACGTTGCTCCACACCGCGTTGCACGCCCGTCCCAGAACGGTCTCGCGACGGAACTTCGCGTAGGCGGCCTGGATCGGCTCGACGTCCTCGGCGTGCCACCAGATCATGAAGTCGGCGTCGGCGCGCAGACCCGACACGTCGTAGACACCGCGGACGACGACCCCGGTGTCCTCGAGGGACTTGAAGAAGTCCGCGGCGTCGGATTTGGCCTGATCGCGATCAGCACCCAGTTCACCTGGGCGGACCGCGAACACCGAGAACATCAGGTAGCGGATCGTCGAGTTGAGTTCTGCGTAATCCAAGCGGCTCATGGATGCCATCGTGCCACCGGCGCCCACCCAGCGACCAGGCAGGTCAGCGGAGTCGGGTCACGTCAGATCTGCCAGCAGTTCGGCCGCCGCGCGACCGGCCCGACCGATACAGGCCGGCACCCCGACCCCGGCATACGACGACCCGGCCAAGGCCAGACGCGACGGCCGCGCGGCCAGCACCTGCGACATCGCGGCGAGGTGCCCGGGCGCATACACCGGCAGTCCGTCGTCCCAACGCTGGACGTATGCGTCGACGACCCGCGACGACACCGGTGCGACACCGGCGGCGCGGCACACCTCGTCGAGGTCTTCGAGTGCCTCACGACGCAGCCGGTCGTCGACGCCGGGTTCGGTCGTCTCATCCGGTACCACCGCACCGAACCTCCCGAACGACGCCCGCACCGAGACCGGCCGGTCCGCATCCGACAGATGCGCCCACTTCTGCGAGCTGAACGTGAAAGCCTTGGCGCGCAATCCTTCTCCGGTCCCCACCAGCACACCGGAGTGATCGGGCAGCTCGGTCCCCGGCGCGAGCGCGATCGACACCACCACCGACGAGGCGCCCCGGACCGCGCGCAACGGCGTGGACAGGTCCGGCGCGGACCGACCCAGGAGCTCCCCCGCCCGCCAGGCCGGCACGGCCAGGAGCACGGCGTCGTACGGTCGCGGGTCGCGAGCCGCACCGAAGTCGAGCACCCACCCGGCCCCCGACGGAGTGACATCGGTGACCGGACACGAGATCTCGGGTTCGACGCCGGCCGCGGCCCGCAGGGCGTCGAGGAGGACTTGGTATCCGCCCACGAGGGCGCCGAAGACCGGCCCCGAGGCCCCGGCCCCCGCGGCGATGAGGTCGCCGACGGCAGCGGTGAGCGACGGCGCGCCCGCGTCGAGGCGCGTGGCCAGCGCCGGTAGCGCCTCGCGGACCCCGATGTCGCCGGCGAGACTGGAGTACACACCGCCGAGCATCGGGTCGACACTGCGCGCCACCACCGAGGGCCCGAACCGGTCGGCGACCAGGTGCCCGACGGACAGATCGGTCCCGGCTTCCCACCGCATCGGACGGTCGGGTTCACCGGACATGCGGTCGACGTCCTCGGGGTCGGCGAGACCGTCGACGACGGCCGGTCCGGCCGGGATGCCCATCAGCGCCGGACTGGGCAACGGATGCAACCGCTTACCCGACCACACCGCGGGGCGGCGCGGCGTCGGCGAGACGATCCGGTCGGCGAGGCCGAGTTCGGTGACGAGTTCGAGCGCCTCGGGTCGCCGGACGATGAACGCCTCGGCCCCGACGTCGACGGCCCGACCGCCCACCGTCGTGGTGTGCAGGACCCCGCCCACCCGTCCGGAGGCCTCGAGCAGGTCGAGGTGCGCGTCGGGCCCGAGCGCACGACGAAGGCGGTAGGCGGCGGTCAGACCGGAGATCCCGCCGCCGACGATCGCGATCCGGACCCGCGGGGACATCAGAGGCCGTGGATCACTTCGACGGCCCGTGTCAGCACGTCCGGGTCGGTGCCGGGCAGCACGCCGTGTCCGAGGTTGAAGATGTGCCCGACCGCCCCGGCGGCGATCGCCCGGTCGCCGTCGGCGACCACCCGGCGGACCTCGGCGTCGACGACGTCGGGGCCGGCGAACAGCAGTGTCGGATCGAGGTTGCCCTGCACGGCCTTGCCCGGGCCCACCCGGCGCACGGCCTCCTCGAGCGGCACGCGCCAGTCGACGCCGATGACATCGGCACCGACATGCGCCATCGGGGCGAGCAGCTCACCGGTGCCGACGCCGAAGTGGATGCGCGGGACGCCGTACCCGGCGACCTCGGCCAGGACACGGGCGCTGTGCGGTGCGACGAAACGCTGGTAGTCGGCGGCCGACAGCATGCCCGCCCACGAGTCGAAGAGCTGGATCGCGTCGACCCCGGCCTCCAGCTGGACGCGCAGGAACGCGATGGTGATGTCGGCGAGACGCGCCATCAGCTCGGCCCACGTCTCCGGGTCGCCGTGCATCATCGCCTTGGTCCGCTCGTAGTTGCGGCTCGGCCCGCCCTCGATGAGGTAGGAGGCCAGGGTGAACGGTGCTCCGGCGAAGCCGATCAGCGCCACCTGGTCCCCCAGCTCGCCGAGCAGCAGTTCGATGGCCCGCGCGATCGAGCCGACCGCCGCCGGTTCCAGCCGCGGGATGCGCGACACCGCGTCGGGCGAGCGCACCGGCTCGGCGATCACCGGCCCGGTGCCCGCGACGATGTCGAGGTCGATGCCGGCGGCCTTGAGCGGCACCACGATGTCGGAGAACAGGATCGCCGCGTCGACGTCGTGCCGGCGGACGGGCTGCATGGTGATCTCGCAGACCAGTTCGGCGTCGAAGCAGGACTCCAGCATGCCGTGATCGGCGCGGATGGCCCGGTATTCGGGCAGCGAGCGGCCCGCTTGCCGCATGAACCACACCGGACGGCGCGACGGGTTCGCGCCGGTGGCCGCGGCGACGAGCGGCAGGTTCGACCTATGGACCCGGGTACCAGTTGCGTTCGACATCACCGCTTACTCTGCCATGCCCCTCGATCTGCGCACGGGTGGTCCTCGGCGCGCCTCCGCCGTGGCCGGGCACCCCAGCCCTACGGTCGAACGGTGACCTCTTCGGGAGCTCCGGACGAGCCTGCTGATTTCCGCGCGGCGGTGGAGTCGCTGCATGCTGCCCGGGTGCGCCGCGAGATCGAGGTCGGGCCCATCCGCCCGCCGCAGCGCCTGGCGCCGTACAGCTACGCCGTCGGTGCCGAGGTGCGCCCGCCCGAGGACCTCGACGTGGTGCCCACGGATTCGCAGGGCAGCGCCTTCGGGCGCCTCATCCTGCTGTTCGATCCCGCCGGACAGGACGCGTGGAACGGCACCATGCGCCTCGTCGCGTTCCTCCAGGCGGAGGTGGAGGCGGCCCTGGCCATGGATCCGCTGCTGCCCGAGGTGGCCTGGAGCTGGCTCAGCGACGCCCTCGGCGTCCCGGTGGGCGCGACCGCCACCCCCGACGGTTCCGCTCACCGCGTCGAGGTGACCGCGCTCGGCGGCACCGTCACCTCCACGACGTCGGTCCGGTACGGCGACATCGCCGGACCTCCTCGCGCACATCAGCTCGAGGTGCGCGCCTCGTGGACCGCCCTGAGCTCGGACGGCCTCAACAACCACCTCGAGGCGTTCTGCGACGTCCTCGCCTCCGCCGCCGGCCTCCCGCCGGTCGGGGTCACCGAACTCGGCGCGACGTGAACGACTCCACCCCCGGGGATGCGGCCGAGAACCCGATCGAGCCGGACCCCGCGCCGGAGGTCACCCCGTTGCTCCGGCCGGCCGACGGCGTGCCCCCGGTACTGGCGACCGCCAGCGAATTCGCCGACGCGGCAGCCGCTCTGGCAGCCGGCGACGGGCCGATCGCCGTCGACACCGAACGCGCGTCGGGCTACCGGTACTCGCAACGCGCCTATCTGATCCAGATCAAACGACGCGGATCGGGGAGCTTCCTGCTGGACCCGATCGGTGATCCCGGCGCGCTGGCGCCCGTCATCGACGCGATGCGCGGACCGGAATGGGTGCTGCACGCGGCCGATCAGGACCTCCCGTGCCTCCGCGAACTCGGTTTCGAGTGCGTCGAGCTGTACGACACCGAGCTGGCCGGACGCCTCCTGGGCCTGGCGAAGGTCAACCTCGCCGCGATGGTGGCGGAGTTCCTCGGGCTGGGACTCCTCAAGGGACACGGCGCCGCCGACTGGTCGCGCCGCCCGCTGCCCGACGAGTGGCTGAACTATGCCGCGCTCGACGTCGAGGTCCTGGTCGAACTGCGCGACGCCATGGACGCCGCACTCGCGGAAGCGGGCAAGGACGGCTGGGCGCGAGAGGAATTCGCTTACGTCCTGGGCCGGCCACCGGCACCGCCGCGCACCGACCGGTGGCGCAAG
Source organism: Gordonia sp. NPDC127522 (assembly GCF_042672305.1). Taxonomy (NCBI): domain Bacteria; kingdom Bacillati; phylum Actinomycetota; class Actinomycetes; order Mycobacteriales; family Gordoniaceae; genus Gordonia; species Gordonia sp. NPDC127522. The sequence continues at coordinate 335,681 of NZ_JBHXVK010000003.1, read as the reverse complement.
ACGTCGAACGTGCACACCGTGAAGTCCACCCGCGCGCTCGCCGCGGTCCGCGAATTGTGGACTGCGCGTGAGGAACTGGCGCAGCGTCGGGATGTCGCGCCCGGACGTGTCCTGCCCGACACCGCCATCGTCAACGCCGCGACCGTGAACCCCCAGTCCATCGCCGAACTCACCAAGCTGCCGGTCTTCGGCGGCCCGCGTCAGCGCCGTCAGGCCGGGATCTGGATGTCCGCGCTGCAGCGGGCGCGCGAGATCCCCGACAGCAAGCTGCCCTCGCGGAAGTCGACCGGACCGGGCCTGCCCCCGGTGAGCCGGTGGGATCAGCGCAATCCGGAGGCCGCGGCGCGGCTGCAGGCGGTCCGGCCGGTGCTCAAACAGATCGCCGAAGACCACACCCTGCCGGTGGAGAACCTCCTCGCACCCGATGTGGTGCGACAGCTGTGCTGGGACGGGTTGGCGGAACCGATCACGACCGAGGCGCTCGATGCACATCTGGCCGCCGCCGGCGCCCGCACGTGGCAGCGGACGCTCTGTGCGGAGGCCCTGACCGAGGCCCTCCTCGACGCCGCCCGACCAGGGCCGACGGCGGCCGCCGAGTAGATCGCCCAGCCCGACGAGACCCCCGGCCATCGCGCTGTGGCGCCGACCTTCGCGTACATTCGGGGGTCACGACCCGAATGCCATCACCCGAGTACGCGAGCCACCGGGAAGTCACCTCCGGTGAGCACACCACCTTCCGCGATGGGAGCAGTTCCGTGGCCACAGTCTCCGTCGGCATCGACTCCGACCTCGAACCGAGCGCAGCATGGGCGCTCGCCAGCAACCTCTCGCGCTTCGACGAGTGGATGACCATCTTCGGCGGGTGGCGCTCGCCGGTCCCCGACACGATCGCCGAGGGCACCACCATCTCCTCCCTCATCAAGGTCAAGGGCTTCCGCAATGTGATCCACTGGACCGTCACCGACTACGACGAGCCGCGGCTCATCGCGCTGTCGGGAACCGGCCGCGGCGGGGTGAACATCGATCTGGCGATGAAGGTCGACGAGATCGCCGACGGTTCGCACTTCGATCTGTCGGCCGAGTTGTCCGGCGGTCTGCTCAACGGCTCGGTCGGCAGGCTCGTCGCCAAGATCCTGGAATCCGATGTGCACAAGTCGATCTCGAACCTGGCGACACTGCGCTGAGTCGATCGGGGCCGACCTGACCCCTCTGCTCCCTGAGGTGCGAGGAGCGATAGCGACGAGCCACGAAGGGCAGGCGGCCGTCGTCAGCCAGGCGGGTGCAGCGTCGCGGCCCGGACCACGGCGAGAGCCGATCCGGACTCCTCGAAGAGGCGCCGCTGCCGAGAGGCCCCGTTGCCCTGCAGGCGCAGCCGGTCCAGCGTCTGTGCGACGCCGTCCCGCTCGCCGAGTCGGTCCAGTGCGGGTGCGAGCACGGTGAGTAGCTGCTCGACCCGCGTCCAGACCGGCACCAACGCGCCGGTCGTCGGGTCGAGCGCACGCCCGTCGACGCCGTCGTGGGCGGCGATCCAGTACGCGGCCGACAGCAACGCCGGATCGAGGTCCGCGGCCGGGAACCGCCGGTCCTCCGCGCGCAGGTCGTCGAGGGCGGTCATCACCGCCGCACGGACGAGGGTGGCGAAGGTCTGCGTCTCCTCCACCCGCATCTGCACGTCCCCGACCCGCACCTCGACCGTGGGCAGATGATCCGACGGCCGGGCGTCCCAGTACAGCATGTGCGGGTCCAGGATCGTGCCCGTGGCCACGAGGAGTTCGACCGTCTCGGCGAAGTGTTCGGCCGAGCGCAGGTGCGGTGGCGGTCCCGCCGCCGGCCATCGCGACCAGAGCACCGAGCGCCAACTGGCGTGGCCGGAGTCGGCGTCGCGATATATCGCCGAGTTCGCCGACAGCGCAAGCATTATCGGTAGCCACGGGCGCAGGCGATTGCACACCGCGACGGCGGTGTCAGTGTCCGGGACACCCACGTGGACGTGACAGCCGCTGATGCCCTGTTCGTGTGCCAGCATGCCGTACCGCGCGGCGATCGCCCGGTAGCGGCCGGTGTCGGTCACCGGAAACGACTCGGGCACGCGTGGCGGCACCCCGCAGGCGACCACGTCGACGCCCACGTCGTCGGCGGCCGCCGCCAGGATGCCCCGCAGCCGGTGCAGGTGGTCGCCGATCTCCTGACTCGTCGCCGCGGTCGGCGTGGCGATCTCCACCTGCGACGAGGTGAGTTCCAACTCGAGGTCGAGGCCGCGCGCGGATGCCGCGGCCGCGACCTCGCGGTTGCTCCCGACCGGCCGTCCGGTCTCCCGGTCGACGAGGACGAACTCCTCCTCGACCCCGAGGGTCGGCGCCGGCGTGCCCCGGAAATCCCCGCCCGCGGAACCGTGCTCGTCGTTCACACGGAGAAAATGCCCAGCGGCGGGATCGGTCAAACGGGACGTCAGTCCTCGACACGGCTCTCGGCCGGATCGGGCGTGTTCTCGATCGCCCGGTCCAGGCCGGGACCGGCCTGCATGCCCGAGACCGTCGCGGTGATCGACCGAGCGAGGTCCTGCGCGGTCAATCCGAGATCGGCCAGGATCTCGTTGCGCGAGGCGTGCGCGATGAACTCCTGCGGGATGCCCTTGATCTGTACCGGTACCAACACCTCTGCCGCCGACAGCGCGGCGGCGACCGCGGAACCGACGCCGCCGCTGGTGCACCCGTCCTCGAGCGTCACGACGAGACGGTGGCGGCGCGCGACCTCGACCACCGAGGTGGGCACCGGCAGCACCCAGCGCGGATCCACGACCGTCGCATCGATTCCCTGACGGGCCAGGCGTTCGGCGGTGTCGACGGCCAGCCCGCAGAAGGCACCGACCGCGACGATGAGCACATCGCCGCCCGCCGGACCGAGGTCCCGGTCCGTGCGGTGCAGCACGTCGACACCGTCGTCGAGCCGCTCGACTGCGCGGATGTCTTCGGGGACAGCACCTTTGGAGAATCGGAGGGCTGTGGGGCCGTCGGCGACGCCGAGTGCCTCGTCGAACTCCTCGCGCAGCCGGACGGCGTCACGGGGTGCGGCGACCCGCAGGCCGGGCACCATCGCCATCAGCGAGAGATCCCACATGCCGTGGTGGCTGGGGCCATCGGGTCCGGTGATGCCGGAACGGTCGAGGACGAGCGTCACCGGCTGCTTCAGCAGCGCGACGTCCATCAGCAGCTGATCGAACGCGCGGTTGAGGAACGTCGAGTAGATCGCGACAACCGGATGCAGTCCGCCGAGCGCGAGTCCGGCCGCCGAGGTCATCGCATGCTGTTCGGCGATGCCGACGTCGAACATGCGGTCCGGGTAGCGTTCGCCGAAGGGGGTGAGCCCCGTCGGTCCGGGCATCGCGGCGGTGATCGCGACGACGTCGGGACGGTTGGCGCCGGCGTCGAGCAGCGCGGCGGAGAACACGGCGGTCCAGTCCTGGGGCGAGACGCTCGTGGGCCGGCCGGTGACCGGGTCGATGATGCCGGTCGCGTGCATGAGGTCGGCGACGTGGTTCTCGGCGTGGGCGTAGCCCATGCCCTTGCGGGTCACGGTGTGCACGATCACCGGGCCGCCGAAGTCGCGGGCCTGCCGCAGCGCCGACTCGACCGCGTCGATGTCGTGACCGTCGACGGGTCCGACGTACTTCAGTCCGAGATCGGTGAACATCGCCTGCGGGGCCAGGAGGTCCTTGAGCCCGCTCTTCATCCCGTGCAGGACGGCGTATGCCGGCTCCCCGACGACGGGCACCTGCTTGACGACGCGACGACCCTCGTCGAGGAACTTCTCGTACCCGGGCTGCAGGCGCAGCCCCGACAGGTGGCTCGCGAGTCCGCCGATCGTCGGCGCATACGACCGACCGTTGTCGTTGACGACGATGACGACCCGGCGGTTGCAGGCGGCGATGTTGTTGATGGCCTCCCAGCACATACCGCCGGTCAGGGCGCCGTCGCCGACCACCGCGACCACCGTGCGATCCGGCTGACCGGTCAGTTCGAAGGACTTCGCGAGCCCGTCCGCATACGACAGCGCCGCCGACGCGTGCGAGGACTCCACCCAGTCGTGGTCGGACTCCGCGCGCTCCTGGTAGCCGGTGAGCCCGCCGCGCTGGCGCAGCTGATCGAAGCCGTCCTTGCGTCCGGTGACGATCTTGTGGACGTAGGACTGGTGGCCGGTGTCGAACAGGATCGGATCCGACGGCGAGTCGAAGACGCGGTGGATGCCGAGCGTCAACTCGACGACTCCGAGGTTCGGTCCGAGATGTCCGCCCGTGGCGGCGACCTTCTCGATCAGGAACGTCCGGATCTCGGCCGAGAGGACCTGCATCTCCTCGTCCGACAGCGGCCGGAGATCGGCCGGCGAGCTGATCCGGTCGAGCACACCCATCGTTTCCTCCATCACCGGCGAGACGCCAGGTCGGCTGTCGAGCCGGAGAACGTCCGGCACATGTCTGGTCAGTCTACGGAAGCATTCGTCGCGAGCCCGATCGACGGATGGCCGACGCGTCGGGATCCGGACCTCGCGAGCGCGCCCCGCTCACCCGTCGGCGGCCGGAATGAGGCAGGCCACCGCCTCCACGTGGTGTGTCAGCGGGAAAGCGTCGAAACCGCGTATGTCGACGACACGGAATCCGCGTGCGGCGAAGTATCCGAGATCACGTGCGAATCGGGCGGCGTCGCAGCCCACGTGGACCACGATGCCGGGCCGGGCGTCGGCGATCGCCCCGATCACCCGTTCCCCGGCTCCGGTACGCGGGGGATCGAGGACGACGACGTCCGGCCGCGCGGTGAGGTCCGTGATCCGGGCCGCGACCTCCCCGCGATGGGTGTGCACCTGATCGCCGTCGCCGGCGAAGGCCCGCTCGGCGGCGTCGAGTGCGGCCGGATCCGAATCGACGATGTGCACGGTGTCCGGCGCACCGGCCGGGCCGTCGAGCAGTGCGCCCGCGAACACCCCTGCCCCGCCGTACAGATCCCACGCCACGCGTGGCGGTCCCCCGAGATGCGCACCGACGAAGTCGACGACGGTCTCGGCGTAGGCCCGCGGCGCGTCGCGGTGCGCCTGCCAGAATCCCGCGACGGGAATGTCCCACGACCGCCCGCCGACCCGCTGGACGGCCGTCGCCCCACCTTCGACGACCCGCTGGGCACGGGGCCGTGCGTGCCGGGCGCGGTTCTGCTGCGCCCGGCGCCGGCTGTCGGCGCGGCCCCGGCGCGGCTCCGCCACGGGCGCGAGTTCGGTGATGTGGCGCGCGCCGTCGGCGTCGAGCACGACGGCGAGTTCGGAGTGCGTGGTGAAACCGCGGTCGGCGAGTCCGTCGAGCATTCCCGGGGCGGGCTGGACGCAGGCCTCGGTGACGACGCCGCGGCCGCGGAACGCCGACTGCCCCGGGCGCCCCCGGCCGTCCACGGCCAGGCGGGTCCGGATTCGCCACCCCACCTCGGCGTCCCCGAGACGCCGCACGCCGTCGGTCGCCAGCTCGGTGCCGGCCACGATCTCGCCCGGTAGACGACCCACGCGATCCAGGACATCGAGCAGCACAGCCTGTTTCAGGTCCCGCGCATGGTCGGGCGTCACGTGCGCGAGGTCACAGCACCCGGCCCCGGCCGCAGCCGCCGGACACCGCGGCGCCACCCGGTGCGGCGAGGCGTCGAGCACTTCCGCCACCTCGGCCCGCCAGTACGAGTCGTGCCGGTCGTCGGTGATGTCGGCGACCACCCGTTCGCCGGGGATCGCCCCGCGGACGAACACGACGCGGCCGTCGGCACGGCCCACGGACTCACCGCCGTTGGCCGGACGGTCGACGGTCACCTCGACCCGGCGCGGTGTTGCCGGGCCGCTCACGGTCGCCGTTCGGGTTCGCCGAGCGCACGACGGGTCTCCCCCGGCGCCCAGTACGCGCGGTCTTCCTTGCGCCGGTCCGACGAGGTGAGTTGCCACGGCACCGAGGTCACCATCACGCCGGGCTCGAACAGCAGCCGGCCCTTGAGGCGCAGCGCCGACTGGTTGTGCAGGATCTGCTCCCACCAGTGCCCGACGACATACTCCGGGATGAACACGGTCACGACGTCGCGCGGCGACTCGCGCCGCACCCGGCGCACGTATTCGATGACGGGCCGGGTGATCTCGCGATAGGGCGAGGCGATGACCTTCAGCGGGACCGTGATGTCACTGGCCTCCCACTCCGAGACGAGCTTGCGGGTGTCGCGGTCGTCGACGTTGACCGTGATCGCCTCCAGCACGTCCGGACGGGTGGCCCGCGCGTACCGCAGGGCCCGCTTGGACGCCATGTGCAGGCTGGACACGAGCACGATCGAATGCGTGCGGCTGGGCAGGACGGCCTCGTTGTCGTCCTCGGCGCGGTCGAGTTCGCGCTGCACCGACGCGTAGTGGTGATGGATGAGTTTCATGATCACGAACAGCGAGACCATCGCGATCACGGCGATGTAGGCACCCTCGGTGAACTTGGTGATCAGGACGACGACCAGGACCGTCGCGGTCATCACCAGGCCGACCGTGTTGACCACCCGTGACTGCATCATCCGACGCCGCGCGCTCGGGTCGGTCTCGGTACGCAGCAGGCGGGTCCAATGCCGCACCATGCCCGTCTGGCTCAGGGTGAACGACACGAACACGCCCACGATGTAGAGCTGGATCAGGGACGTCACCTGCGCGCCGAACGCGACGACGAAGATGATCGCGGCGATCGCGAGGAACAGGATGCCGTTGCTGAACGCCAGGCGGTCGCCTCGGGTGTGCAACTGGCGCGGCAGGTAGCGATCCTGCGCGAGTACCGAGCCCAGCACCGGGAAACCGTTGAAGGCGGTGTTCGCGGCCAGCAGCAGGATCAGCGCGGTGACGGTGGCGACGAAGAAGAAGGCCGGCGGGAAGGAGTCGAAGACGGCATGGGCCAGCTGGGCGATCATGGCCTTCTGCTGGTAACCCTCCGGCGCCCCGATGAGGTCCTGCTCCGGGTTCATCACGTACTTCGCGCCGATCTTCTCCGCCAGCAGCACGATGCCCATCAGCAGGGTGATGGAGAACGCGCCCAGCAGCAGCAGCGTCGTTGCGGCGTTGCGCGACTTCGGTTTCCGGAAGGCCGGCACCCCGTTGCTGATGGCCTCCACCCCGGTGAGCGCCGCACAGCCCGAGGAGAACGACCGGGCGACGAGGAAGATCAGCGCCAGCCCGGTGAGGTTGTCCTGTTCGGGCACGATGCCGAAGTCGGCGGTCTCGGAATGGATGTCCTGCCCGAGCACGTAGATCTCGGTGAACCCCCAGATGAGCATGCCCAGGACACCGATGATGAACCCGTAGGTCGGGATCGCGAGCACGGCGCCGGACTCCTTGATGCCGCGCAGGTTGACCGCGGCGAGCAGCATGATCGCGCCGACGCAGAACCACACCTTGTGCTCTTCGACGAACGGGATCGCCGAACCGATGTTCTCGGCCGCCGACGTGACCGACACCGCCACCGTGAGCACGTAGTCCACCAGCAGGGCGCTGCCGACGGTCAGGCCCGCGTTGGGACCGAGATTGACGGTCGCGACCTCGTAGTCGCCGCCACCCGAGGGGTAGGCGTGCACGTTCTGGCGGTAGCTCGCGACGACCACGGCCATGACGACGGCGACGGCGATCGCCACCCACGGCGTGAACGCCAGCGCGCTGATGCCGGCGACGGACAGGACCAGGAAGATCTCCTGCGGCGCGTACGCCACCGAGCTCATCGCGTCGGAGGCGAACACCGGCAGGGCTATCCGCTTGGGCAGCAGCGTGTGACCGAGCGTGTCGCTGCGGAAAGGCCTGCCGAGCAGGAGGCGTTTCGTCGCGACGGACACCTTGGAGACGGTGGACACCAGGCAACCCTAGAGCGTTGGCGCCGAGGCGGGTAGGTTCGACTCGCGGCAGACGAGCCGCGTGTGGAGAGGAATGCCGTGCAGGTGGTCATCATGGGTTGCGGGCGGGTCGGATCCGCGCTCGCGATGTCGATGCAGAAGCGCGGACACGACGTCGCGATCATCGATCGGGATCCGAGCGCGTTCGTGCGGCTGAGTCCCGACTTCGCGGGCCGCACGATCACCGGGGTCGGGTTCGACCGCGAGATCCTCGTCAAGGCGGGCATCGAGCACGCCGACGCGTTCGCCGCGGTGTCCTCCGGGGACAACTCGAACATCATCTCGGCGAGGGTGGCCCGCGAGACCTTCGACGTCGAGCGCGTCGTCGCCCGGATCTACGACGCCAAGCGCGCCGAGGTGTACGAGCGGCTCGGGATCCCCACGGTGGCGACCGTCCCCTGGACGACCGAGCGTTTCGTCTCGGCGCTCGGCGAGACGACGACGATGGAGTGGCGTGACCCGTCGGGTTCGCTGGCGATCGCCCAGATCGACGTCGACGACTCGTGGATCGGGATCTCGGTCGGCAAGTTCCAGGAGCAGACCGGCGCGCGGGTGGCCTTCCTCAGCCGGGTCGGACGTCCAGTTCTCCCCGAGGCGAAAACCGTTCTGCAACAAGATGATGTGGTCTACGGAGCGGTCATGCTCGACAACCTCAAGAACGCCCGTGGCGTCGCCGCGCGGCCGTTCACCCAGAACGAGTCCGGATGACCCGGGCCGAAGGAGTCCCGAAGTGAAGGTCGCCATCGCCGGAGCCGGCGCGGTCGGGCGCTCGATCGCCCGCGAACTGCTGGTGAACGCCCACGAGGTCACGCTCTTCGAGCGCAACGCCGGCCACATCGACACCGACGCCGTCGTCGGCGCGGGCTGGGTGCTCGCCGACGCGTGTGAACTCGCCAATCTCGAAGAGGCGCAACTACAGACCTACGACGTCATGATCGCCGCGACCGGCGACGACAAGGCCAACCTCGTCGTGAGCCTGCTCGCGAAGACCGAGTTCGCCGTCAACCGGGTCGTCGCTCGCGTCAACGACCCGCGTAACGAGTGGCTGTTCGGCGAGGACTGGGGCGTCGACGTCGCCGTCTCGACCCCACGCCTGCTCGCTTCCCTGGTCGAGGAGGCGGTGTCCGTCGGCGATCTGGTCCGGTTGATGACGTTCCGTCAGGGGCAGGCCAACCTCGTCGAACTCACCCTGCCGTCGAACACTCCCCTCGCCGGCAAACCCGTCCGGAAGCTGGAACTGCCGCGCGACGCCGCGCTCGTCGCGATCCTGCGCGGCGGCCGCGTCATCGTCCCGCAGCGCGACGACCCCATCGAGGGCGGCGACGAACTGGTCTTCATCGCGCCCACCGAGGCCGAACCCGCCCTCTACGAGGCTATGCAGATCGCGCGGTGACGTCCGCGTCCGGCGGGGTGCCGGCGCGCGCCGCCTCGGCTCGCTGCGCCCGGCGAACCAGGAGGATCGTCGCGAGCACCACGAGTGCGGTCAGCGGCCACCCCATCGCGATGCGCGCGAACGCCAGCCACCCGGTGGCCCCGTCGTCGTACAGTTCCGACTGCGTGAGGTAGCGCGCCGCGAAGAGCACCGCCCACAGTGCGGTGGCGATGTCGTAGGCGCGGAGGATGGACCGCTGCTTGCGCCAGCCGGAACCCTCGCCGTTGATCAGATGCCAGGCCACCCCGATGAGGGGCCACCGCACCAGGATCGAGACGGCGAACACGATCGCATAGACGAGGGTGCTCCAGATCCCGAACAGGAAGTAGCCCTTGGCATCCCCCACCCGGTCGGCGATGAAGACGCAGATGGCGACGCCGAGCAGACCCGATATCGCGGGGGTCAGGGGTTCGCGGCGCACGAGCCGTACGACGAAGAGCAACGCCGCCACGCCGAGAGCCGCGTAGATGGCGGTCCGGAGGTCGAAGAAGGAGTTGACGGGGACGAACACCACGACGGGCACCGTCGAATAGACCAGGCCGGAGACGCCACCGATCTGTTCGAGGACCGTGGGCGCCGTCCGCTCGGGTGCCGACTGTCCGGGTGCCGACGGTTCGGCGTCCGGCTGTCTCGAGGCCGGATGCTCGGGGACCCGACCGGTCACTCGTCGACGCCGTGCAACTCGTAATAAGGGTTGTAGATCACCTTGTGGCCGTCCTGCTCGGCGAGTCGGCCCCGGACGGTGACCTTGCGGCCGGGCTCGATGCCGGTGATGCGGTTACGGCCCAGCCACTTCAGCATCACGATGTCGGAGCCGTCGAAGAACTCGGCCTTCACCCCCGCCTTGGCCGAGCGCGAACAGGTCTCGACCGCACGCAGTTCGCCGTGCATCGTGACCTCGTCACCGCGGCAGCACTCGGATGCGCGCTGAGCGCCTGTCGCCTTGGATTCCTCGGCGATCTTCTCTGCGTCGGCGTCACCGAGGTCTTCGGTGAGCCGACGGGTCAGTCGTTTGAGATAGCCGGCAGTGGGCATCTCGACCCTCCCAATGGATTTCGGCCGGCACCGCAGGGCTGTACAGAGCGGTGTCCGTGGGTCGCCGAACGAGTGATCGGTGACCTGCCCGCCAGCGTAGACCTCGGCCTCGGCCAGTGACAACGTCGGCGACCGCGGGGCCATTCCGTGGTCGCCGGACCCCCGCTGTCCAGGTCTGCGCGGGGGCCGCGGGACACCTTAGTGGTGTGTCTCAGAAACAGGCGACTGGTCTCCGCCGTTCGATCGGCGCCTGGCCGCGTTGTCGTCGGTCGAGATAGCTCCGCTATCCCTCCCTCCTCCGCCTTGCCAGACCACCGATCGCTCCACCGGATACCGGCCGCCTCTTTTCGAGACACACCACTAGGGGATGATGCCCTGATGCCTGGCACCGACGGTCCGCACCGCCCTCGCCCGACAGCTCTCGTCGGCATCCCCGGAACGGGTTCCGACGCCGATCACGTCACCCGTTCCTTTCACCGCGCCGCAGCTGACCTGGGAGTCGAGCTCATCGCGCTGGACCCGACGACGCCGTTGATCGACGGCCATCTCCGCGGGCTGGAGCGGGCCGCCGGAGCCCACCGCTCGCTCCTGGTGGGCGGGGTGTCGATCGGGGCCGCGATCGCGCTCGAGTGGGCCCTCCGCGACGCCGGCCGACGCTGCGCCGGGGTGCTCGCCGCGCTGCCGGCGTGGAGCGGCGACGCCCACTCGGCACCTGCGGCCGCGAGTGCCGGCGCCACCGCCGAGGCGCTCGAACGCGACGGGCTCGAGGCGACCATCGCGGCGATGGCGAGCAGCAGCCCGGCCTGGCTGGCCGCGGAACTGACCCGGTCGTGGCGGGGTCTGCACCCGGGCCTCGCCGGCATGTTGCGCGAGGCGGCTCGCCATCGGGCCCCGACGCCGGCCGAGATCGCCGGGCTCACGGTGCCGCTGGCCATCGTCGCGGCCGCCGACGATCCGGTCCACCCCATCGCCGTCGCCCGCGAATGGCATGCTGCCGCACCGCAATCGACCCTCGTCGAGATCACGCTCGACGATTGGGGCCACGATCCGGGTGTGCTGGGAGACGAGCTCCGGGCCGGGCTTGTCGCACTCACCGACCCGCCGGGGTGATCGGAGCCCGGTGTGGCCGGAGCTTCAGCGGCGGCGGCGGAAGCGCTGCATCGCCGAACCCGACGACGGCGGCAACGGCTCCTCGTCGACCTCGGGATCGGCGGGAGCCACCGGAGCCGCGGACTCCGCATCCGGGGCAGCGGCCGCCGCCGGCTCGTCGCGGTAGGCGTTCTCCCCGTAGACGGTGGCGTGGGCGACCTGATCGAGCGCGCCCCCGGCAACGGGTACCGCATCGTCGGTCGCGTCCTCGGTGGTCTCGGCACCCGGGCCCGCGTGCTGTGCGGTGGGGTTCGGGGCGGAGGGGTTCGGGGCGGTGGGGTTCTGGGCGGATGGGTCCGGGGAGTCTTGTCCGGCCGGGGGGCCGACGAACATCTGCTGCTGGGCGGCCGCGACCTGCTCGGCGAGCACCGGCGGCAACACGACGGGCAGCGGATCCCGCGGGGGGAACGGCTCGGACCCGCGTCGGACGACCGTCTCGGCCAGTACGGCGCGGCTCAACCGCGCCAGGTCGTCCGCATGCTCGGTGGGTCCGCTGCCCACGCACCGGACGAGCCAGCGCGGGCCGTCGACCCCGATGAACCGGTGGGTCGCACCGTCCATCTCGGCGACCACCTCACGCCCCCAGTGCCCGTCTTCGACACTCGTGGCCGCGCCGTCGTCGCGGAGGGAACCGGCCAGCTCACGGACCACCTCCCGCCACATCCCGGGGGACTTGGGTGCGGCGAAGGCGCTCACCGAGATCCGGCCGATGGGGGTCACCAGGTACACGTTCTGCGGCTGGTGGGCCTCGGACATCTCGACGGTGACCTGGCCACCCTCGACCACCGGGACCAGTACCGAACCGAGGTCCAGATGGGAGTTCTCGAGCTCCTGCGGCCGGGTCGCCAGTGCGTCGATGTCGTAGGGGCCGCGCGCCTGACCGACCCGCAGCTCCTCTGATCCGTCCTGTGCCATCGCGTCACTCCTCGTTCGTCACCGCCGGCGACGACGATCCGCCGGACACACGGGAAACACTAATCGACTCCCGCCGGGGAGAGCCCCGGCGACGGTTTCACCGCAGCGGTCAGGCGAGAATCGCCGATCCCCCGCTCGATCCGTACCCGCCGTCGCCGCGTGCGGTGTCGTCGAGTTCGTCGACCTCGACGAACTCGGGCAGCTCGACGCGCTGCACGATCAGCTGGGCTATGCGGTCTCCCCGCGAGATGGAGATCGTCTGCTCCGGATCGTGGTTGATCAGACAGACCTTGATCTCCCCGCGATAGCCCGCGTCGATGGTGCCGGGGGTGTTCACGACCGACAGGCCGGCCCGGGCGGCCAGTCCCGACCTCGGGTGGATCAGCCCCACGGTGCCGATCGGCAACGCCACGGCGATCCCGGTCCCGACGAGTTGACGGCGTCCGGCGGGCAATTCGAGATCGATCGTCGAATAGAGATCGACCCCCGCGTCCCCGGGGTGCGCCCTGGTCGGCAGCGGTAGGTCGGGATCGAGGCGTCGGAGCGCGATCGGCGCCGGGTCAGCGGGGTGCGCGGGGGGGAGATCTGAGGCCACGCAGGCAGACTACGCTGGTCACGTGACCGCAGATCATTCGCCCGAGCGCCCCGGAGGACCCTCGGACGCCTCCCCCGCACCCACCGGGCGGAACGCCGGCGTCACCGACTCGACCGCCGATCTGTTCGACGAGCGCCTGTACGTGCCGTGGTGGTGGTGGTTGGCAGCCGTGGTCCTCACCGGCGTGGTGGGCTACGAGATCCAGCTGTCGGCGCGCGGGAGCGCCTGGAGCATCATCGGATACGTGGCCACCGGCGTGCTGTGCGTCGTGATGCTGTGGTCGATGAGCCGTACCCGCGTCCGGGTGACCGCGGATCGGGAGCTGCATGCCCACCGCGCGGTCCTGCCGCGCGCCGTCGTCGCGCGGGCCGCGACGGTCCCGGCGACCGCGAAGAGCGCCGCACTCGGGCGGCAGCTCGACCCGGCGGCCTACCTCGTGCACCGCTCCTGGGTGAAGACGATGGTCCTCATCGTGCTCGACGACCCCGACGACCCGACACCGTACTGGCTGGTCTCGACACGTCGGCCGGCCGAACTCCTCGCGGCGCTGGGCGTCGACGACGCCGCGGCCGACCGTCCCGCACCCACCGCCTGACCCGGGCACGACTCCCTACCCGGCACACGACGAAGGGGCCGCGCCGTATTCGGCGTCGGCCCCCTTCATCAGCTGTGACAGCTGGACTCAGTTCATCTCACGCGCAGTCGACGCAGATGAGCGAGCTTCCGTTCTCCTCGGCCAACCGGCTGCGGTGGTAGACGAGAAAGCAGCTGGTACAGGTGAACTCGTCGGCCTGCTTGGGGATGACACGCACCGACAGTTCCTCGCCCGAGAGATCGGCACCCGGGAGTTCGAAGGACTCCGCGGTATCACTCTCGTCGACATCCACTGCCGAGGACTGCGCCTCGCTGCGCCGGGCCTTCAGTTCTTCGAGCGAGTCCTCGTTGAGGTCCTCGGTCTCCGTCCGTCGTGGCGCGTCGTAATCTGTAGCCATTCTGTGCCTAACTTGTCGAGAGTGTGAGGGGCGCTCACGGTGACGGCGCTGGCGTCGCCACCCGGTGTTATTGCGCACGACTCCGCCGGGATTGTCTTACCGATGGGGTCACTGCAACGTCGTCTCGGGCGAGATTCGTACCAGAGGATCAGACGTATTGCGTGATTTCGATCACGGTTTCATATCAGGCGCACCCCGGGTCTGGAAGCGCGGGCGCCCGAAGCATAGTCGACACGCTATCGAAGGTCAATACCCGAGACCCAACTCGTCGGCAAGTTTCGGTTCGGCGCCCGATCCATGCCCCGGTACATCCCAGTCGTACCGCTCCCGGCGAGGCTCGTGGGGCACTGCGGGGTCACCCTCTACAGTGATCCGAGATCACGCAACGCCCAGTGAGGAGTCAGTCCACGGTGGTGTCGAAGATTACGGTCGGCTATCCGACCGACGAGCAGGGCCGACCCTACCGTCGGCGGCGCTACGCACCGGCGATCGTCACGGTCGTCGTCCTGATGGTCGTCGGCGTGGTGGTGTGGGCGGTTGCGCTGGGCGGCGGCGAGTCCGAATCCGTTCCGACAGCGTGCAATCAACCGACTCCGCCGACGTCGGTGGAAGCGGGCGCGCCACCTCCGCCGGCCCCGCCGACCCTCACCGTCGTCGGACGGGACGAGATGCTGGGAGTCGCTCCGGCCCCGCTGTCGACCTTCGGCGTCCGCGTCCTCAACGCCTCCGACGAACGAGGCGCGGCCCGCACGGTGTCCGACGACCTGACCGCGCAGGGGTTCAGCCCGGTGCCGGACACGCCGTACGCCGATGACCCGGTCTATCCCAACCGGGATCTCAACTGTGTCGCACAGATCCGGTTCGGGCCGGCCGGTCGCGCGGCGGCGGCGGCCACGTGGCTGGCGTTCCCGTGCGCTCAGCTGGTCGACGACGGCCGGCGCGGTACAGCCGTCGACGTCGCACTCGGGGTCCATCACTCGGGTGGCGAGATGTCGCAGGACGCGCAGGCTGCCCTGGAGGCGCTGCGATCGGCGGATCCGAAGAACCCGGCGAGTGGTGTCGACCCGGTCCTCGTCGAGGCCGTGCACTCCACCCCCTGCTGACCGTCGCACGCCGTGCGGCGGCCTCCGCCCCCGACCTTTTGGCGGGACGCGGGAGGGCCGTCAGGTGAGCGGGCTGCGAGCGCCGAATTCGTCGAGCAGCGCGAGGAATTCGTCGGCCACCCCGGGCGCGACGGCGACGGTGATGTGGCCCTCGTCGGCCCGTGAATCGGGTGGCGGAGTCTGGACGACGGCGCCGGCCTCGGCGGCGATCAGCCCGCCGGCGGCCCAGTCCCACGGGCTCAGACCGTGTTCGTAGTGGGCGTCGACCGCGCCGGCCGCGACCATGCAGAGGTCGAGGGCCGCCGCACCGATGCGTCGGACGTCGCGGACACGTGGGAGCAGTTCGGCGACGATGCGTCCCTGCTGCCGGCGGCGCGCCGCGTCGTACCCGAAACCCGTTGCGACGAGCGCCAGTTCGGCCCTGTCGACCGGATTGCAGCGGAGCGGCCGGCGTACCCCGGCGGAGTCCGCCGCCCACGCTCCCCCGCCGAGGGTCGCGCCGTAGGTGACGCCGCGGGCGACGTCGACGACGACCCCGGCGACCGACTGTCCGTCGACCTGCGCCGCGATGGACACCGCATAGGCCGGCACGCCGTACATGAAGTTGACGGTCCCATCGATCGGGTCGACCACCCATCGGACACCGGTAGGCACCGCCCGGCTCCCGCCGTCCTCCTCGCCCAGCACCTCGTCGTCGGGGCGCGCCTCACGGAGCAGTGAGCGGATCAGGCGTTCGGTCTCGGTGTCGGCGAGGGTGACCGGATCGGTTTCCGTCGACTTCGTCGACACGGGCTGCACCGTCGACTTCGTCGACACGGGCTGCACCGTCGACTTCGTCGACACGGGCCGGACGGTGGAATCCACCGCGGCGGGCTGCGGCGGCTCGCCGTGTCCCGGTGTCGCACCGAACAATTCGGGCCGGCGGCGACGTACGTGCGCGGCGGCCTCCCGGGCCACGGCGCCGGCGACCGCGGCGAGCTCGTCCACCGGAATTGTCTGATCCACGCCCTCCATGTGAGCACATGGCCGGAGCTCACCACCGATCGCGGTGACCGATCTCTCCTCCCGGGTGGTCGAATCGTGTCGACATGTGTTGCGATGACGGGCGTTGCGCCGGTCGCGTGAATAGGCTGGTCTCGGATTGCCCCCACCCTCAGACATCGACCCGGACAGGGAGCCCCGCCATGACCGACACGTCCGTCCCCGGATCGTCCGACTCCGATTTCGCCGGCCCCGGTGATCCGACGCCTCCGACGAACCTCGGTTTCGGGGTCGACGTCGGCGGTTCCGGGATCAAGGGCGGCATCGTCGATCTCGACACCGGTGAACTCGTCGGCGAACGGTTCAAGGTGCTCACCCCGCAGCCCGCGACACCCGAGGCCGTGGCCCGGGGCGTCGCCGAGGTGGTCGCGCATTTCGACTGGACCGGCCCGGTGGGTGTCACCCTCCCCGGGGTCGTGACCGACGGGATCATGCGCACGGCGGCGAACATCGACAAGGCCTGGATCGGCACCGACGTCTACGACCTCTTCAGCGGACACCTCGGCGGTAGGCAGGTGTCGGTCCTCAACGACGCCGACGCCGCGGGTATGGCCGAGGACGCGTACGGCGCGGGCAAGGGCGTCGCGGGGGTCGTGATGCTGCTGACGTTCGGAACCGGTATCGGGTCGGCGATCCTGATCAACGGCACCCTCGTGCCCAACACCGAGCTCGGTCACCTACAGGTCGGCAAGAAGGAGGCCGAGCACCAGGCGTCTTCGCGTGTCCGCGAGGAGAAGGGCTGGTCGTACGAGAAGTGGACCGAGAAGGTCTCCGAGGTCCTCGAGACCTACGAGGCGCTGTTCTGGCCGAATCTCTTCATCGCCGGCGGCGGTATCAGCCGCAAGTCCGACAAGTGGATTCCGCTGCTGACCAACAAGACGCCCGTGGTACCGGCGACGCTGTTGAACACCGCCGGCATCGTCGGTGCGGCCATGGCAGTGTCCCAGGGGCTGAAGACGTGACGCCGCGCAGGGCGTGACCAGGGCTTTGACACACCGGGGACGGCGATGTCGTTACAATGGTCGTCACCGGTCATTCCAACCGAGAAACCAAGACCTCGTCCACGGCGGCTCATGCTGCCGTGTCGCGTCTGGTGACAGACGACAGAAGACACCACAGAAGACAGTTCGAAAGGTTGTACGTGGCAGCCATCACGACCCACCAGGGTGATGCAGAGGCCGAGTCGACGGAGTCGACCCCAGCCGCGACCGACGCCCCGGCGAAGCGAACCGCCAAGAAGGCTGCGAAGAAGACCGCTGCCCGCAAGGCCCCCGCCAAGAAGGCCCCGGCGAAGAAGGCCACCAAGAAGGCGGCACCGAAGAAGGCCGCCAAGAAGGCCGCGTCCGCGGAGGGTTCCGGCGACGATCCGAACGCCGAGCCCGACGACCCGGACTCGATCGACGACATCGACGGTCCCGACGCCGAACTCGAGGACGTCGAGATCGACGACGACCTGGAGGTCGACGACGACGACTCCGAGGACGAGTCGGAGGACGACGACGAGGAGTCCGAGGAGGCGACCGCGCCCGCCGCCGGCGGCGCAGCCCCGGCCGCCGCGAAGGCCGCGTCCAAGGACGATTCCGCCGCCGCGAAGTCCGGCGACTTCGTCTGGGACGAAGAGGAGTCCGAGGCGCTGCGTCAGGCCCGCAAGGACGCCGAGCTCACCGCCTCCGCCGACAGTGTCCGCGCGTACCTGAAGCAGATCGGCAAGGTCGCCCTCCTCAACGCCGAGGAAGAGGTCGAACTCGCCAAGCGCATCGAGGCCGGACTGTTCGCCACCGAACGTCTTCGGCGCATCATGGATGCCGGCGAGAAGCTCAGCACCGCCCAGAAGCGTGACCTGAACTGGATCTCCCGCGACGGCAACCGCGCCAAGAACCACCTGCTCGAGGCGAACCTGCGCCTCGTCGTGTCGCTGGCCAAGCGCTACACGGGCCGCGGCATGGCGTTCCTGGATCTCATCCAGGAGGGCAACCTCGGTCTGATCCGCGCGGTCGAGAAGTTCGACTACACCAAGGGCTACAAGTTCTCGACGTATGCCACCTGGTGGATCCGTCAGGCGATCACCCGCGCCATGGCCGACCAGGCCCGCACCATCCGTATCCCGGTGCACATGGTCGAGGTCATCAACAAACTCGGTCGCATCCAGCGTGAACTCCTCCAGGACCTAGGCCGCGAGCCGACGCCGGAAGAACTCGCCAAGGAGATGGACATCACCCCGGAGAAGGTGCTGGAGATCCAGCAGTACGCCCGGGAACCCATCTCGCTGGACCAGACCATCGGCGATGAGGGCGACAGCCAGCTCGGCGACTTCATCGAGGACTCCGAAGCCGTCGTCGCGGTCGACGCGGTCAGCTTCACGCTGTTGCAGGATCAATTGCAGTCGGTGCTCGAGACCTTGTCCGAACGTGAGGCCGGCGTGGTCCGCCTCCGCTTCGGGCTGACCGACGGCCAGCCCCGCACCCTCGACGAGATCGGGCAGGTCTACGGCGTGACCCGCGAGCGCATCCGTCAGATCGAGTCGAAGACGATGTCGAAGCTGCGCCACCCGTCGCGCTCCCAGGTCCTGCGTGACTATCTCGACTAGTCGGTGACGACAACAGCCTCATCGCCCCCGGAACCTCACGGTTCCGGGGGCGATGTCGTTCTGCCACCCACATAGACATCGATCTGTCAATAGTTCTGCGCGCTCCGATTTGGACACGACCGGATTCTCGGGCTTTCGGGGACGCACTACATAGGATGGCGCGGTGACTTACGCAGTGACCGGGAGCAGACGCGGCGCCATGCTGGTGCGTCGTGCCACCGTCGACCTGCTGCGCACAGCATCGATGCTGTGTCCGTGACGCGACAGACCCCACCCGAGGGCGAGAACGCCACCTGCGATCCCCTCCTCCGCGTTCCACTTCGTCGCGGGCACCGAGTGCCTGCCCCAGCCTCGTCACGTCCCTGACGACGTGACTTCCCGGAAAGACCCACTATGAGAACGATTGTCCTGATCGGCCTCGTCGGCTTCGCTGCTCAGCTCGTCGACGGCAGTCTCGGCATGGCTTATGGCGTCACCACCACGACCCTCCTCCTCGCCATCGGTACCAACCCGGCTGCCGCCTCGGCCACCGTGCACCTGGCCGAGATCGGCACGACGCTGGTCTCCGGCGTCTCGCACTGGAAGTTCGGGAACGTCGACTGGCGCGTCGTGCGCCGTATCGCGATTCCGGGAGCCATCGGCGCCTTCCTCGGCGCCACGATCCTGTCGAATCTCTCCACCGAGACCGCTGCGCCGGTCATGGCCGTGATCCTGCTGCTGCTGGGGCTCTACATCCTGGTGCGGTTCACCTTCCAGGGCATCCCCCGCCACAACCTCGGCAAGCCGCTGCGCAAGCGATTCCTCAGCCCGCTCGGATTCGTCGCCGGATTCGTCGACGCCACCGGTGGCGGCGGTTGGGGTCCGGTCGGCACCCCGGCCATCCTGGCCAGCGGCCGTCTCGAGCCCCGCAAGGTGATCGGTTCGATCGACACGAGCGAGTTCATCATCGCCGTCGCAGCGAGCCTCGGCTTCCTGTTCAGTCTCGGTTCGCAGGGAATCAACTTCGCATGGGTTGCCGCCATCCTCGTCGGCGGCGTGATCGCCGCTCCGATCGCGGCCTGGCTCGTGCGTCACATCCCGCCGCGTCTGCTGGGCGCCTCGGTCGGCGGCCTGATCGTCCTCACGAACACCCGCAGCCTGCTGAAGAGCGACTTCATCGACGCCCCCGGCTCGGTGCGCAACGTCTTCTACATCGTGATCGCCATCGCCTGGGCCGCGGCGTTCGCCTACTCGCTCCGCGAGTACCTGCGCGACCGGGAGAACGAGTCCTCCGACGCGGTCACCCATTTCCGCGAGGAGCAGGAAGAGGCGCTCGTGGGCGCCGAGGGCGCGGAACGCCCCGGCTCCGAGGGAACGTCGACGTCGGACATCCCGGCCGCCGACTCCGCACCCGAACCCGATGCGGGTGCGAGCGGAACACACACCCCCACGCGGACGAGCTGACCGAACGACTCGTCCCGCGCACAACGCGTAGAGTGGTGCGACCCGGCCCCATGTCCGGGTCGCATTGCGTTCGGGCGATCGTTGTTGAGTTGTTGCCTGGTGTAAACGGTGAGTGACGACACACCGAGAGCGCCCTCGGAACAATACGAACGCCCCGAGCGTCTGACAGAGTGAGGTTGACGCATCGCCCGGATGTGTCGGCTCGAAGGGAAGGCGACCGGACACCCGGCGCCGGACCGGGACGGAGGAACGAACCATGACTGACATCGCCACCACAGCCCCGATCTACCTGCCGCTCACTGCCGCCGATCGCTGCGATCGCTGCGGCGCCGCAGCCAAGGTACGGGCCGTCCTGCCCAAGGGCGGCGAACTTCTCTTCTGCCGCCACCACTTCAACGAGCACGAGGCCCGCCTTGTCGAGTTGAGCGCCACCGTCGTCGAATCCGCCGGCGAGCTGGTCTGACACCTCCGACGATCGAACGCGGGCTTTCCCTACGCGCACAGAGCCCGGCCGGAGCAATCCGGCCGGGCTCTGTCGTGTCCGGTGCCTGTTCCGGGCCGACACCGACCACCGCCACTGCGTAGCCTCTGTCAGCGCCACTCGCGCAGTGTCTATCAGCGCCACTCGCGCAGTGCGGCGATCCGTTCCTTCAGCTGATCGGCGCTCGCCATGGCGGTCGGGGGCCCGCCCAGCCGAGTCCGCAACTCGTTGTGCACCATGCCGTGTGGTTTGCCCGTGCGGTGATGATGCATCGCGACGAGCGTGTTGAGTTCCTTACGCAGGGCGTGCAGGTTCTCGCCGGTGGTTCCCGCCGGCCGGCCGGGAGTCGGCGGCTCGGCAGCCGACGACTCCGAAGACGACGCGACCGTCCGCGCCGTGACCTGTTCCTCCTGGCGTTTGCGCAGGAGGGCACGCACCTGGTCGGCATCGAGCAGCCCGGGTAAACCCAGATAGTCCGACTCCTCGTCGCTGCCGGCGAACGTGGCCGTGCCGAACGAGGTGCCGTCGAAGATGACCTGATCGAGTTCGGCGTCGGCATGCAGCGACTGGAACTTCGGCTCGTCCTCCCCCGGCTCGTCCTCCTGCTTGTTGGCGTCGATCAGCAACTGGTCGTCGAGGCCGTCGCTCTCGCGGTGCGGCTTGCCGAGCACGTGATCGCGCTCGACCTCCATCTGGCTGGCGAGGTCGAGCAGCACCGGGACCGACGGCAGGAAGACGCTCGCGGTCTCACCCGGACGACGCGATCGCACGAACCGTCCGATGGCCTGGGCGAAGAACAGCGGCGTCGACGAGCTGGTGGCGTACACCCCCACGGCCAGGCGGGGGACGTCGACACCCTCGGACACCATGCGGACCGCCACCATCCACTCGTCGGTGGACGCGGCGAACTGGCCGATCCTCGACGACGACTTCGGGTCGTCGGAGAGCACCAGCGTCGGCGGCTTGCCGGTGATGGCGGTGAGGAGTTCGGCGTAGTCCCGGGCCGCGGTCTGATCGGTGGCGATGACCAGCCCGCCCGCATCCGGTGTGCCGGTCGCACGGAGTTGCCCCAGCCGCGTGTGTGCGGCGGTGAGGACCGCCGGAATCCAGTCGCCGTGGGCGTCCAGCGCGGTACGCCAGGCGCGGGTGGTGTGCTCCGCGGAGAGCGGTTCGCCCAGCCGGGCGGTGTACTCCTCGCCCGCGCTGTCGCGCCAGCTGGCCTCACCGGAGTAGGCGAGGAACACGACCGGACGGACGACGCCGTCCTTCAGTGCGTCGGCGTAGCCGTAGGTGTGGTCGGCCTTGGAGCGCTGATGCCCGCCGGCCTCCGGTTCGTAGGTGACGAACGGGATCGGCGAGTCGTCGGAGCGGAAGGGTGTACCGGTCAGCAGGAGCCGCCGCTCGGCGTCGTCGAAGGCCTCCCGGATCGCCTCGCCCCACGACTTGGCATCGCCGCCGTGGTGGATCTCGTCGAGGATGACCAGGGTGCGATGGTTCTCGGTGCGCACCCGGTGCCGGGCGGGATGGGCGGCCACCTGTGCATAGGTGACGACGACGCCGTGGAAGTCCGAGCTGGTCTGTCCGGCGGCGTTGGTGAACCGGGAGTCGAGCGCGATCCCGACCCGCGCGGCGGCCTCGGCCCACTGGTGCTTGAGGTGTTCGGTCGGGGCGACGACGGTGATCTTGTCGACAGTGCGGTCATCGAGGAGTTCGCGGGCGATACGCAGGCCGAACGTCGTCTTGCCGGCGCCCGGCGTCGCCACGGCGAGGAAGTCCTTCGGCTTCTGCGTCAGGTACTTGGTCAGCGCACGACGCTGCCAGGCGCGGAGCTGGAGTTTCGGGCCGGCGGTGGATCCGGAGGGTTCGGCTGACGTCACCTTCTGGGCTGCTCCTCCACGCGTGCGGGTTTCCGGCCGGACATGAAACGACCCCTCGCGTGCGGGACCCGCGCCCGAGGGGACCCGCCAATGGTACCGCCGAAGCGCGACAGCTCCCGCATCCCGACACCGGGCCGCGGTGTCCGCCGCGATGGGCGCCCGTGGGCGATCCGAACGACTCGCCTGGTGACCCGGGTACCCAATCGACCTCCCGATCGGGGATATTGAACACATCACAACGCGCAAGAGGAATCCGGTCCCACTGGCCGACGACACGTCGTCGGTGGTTGCCGCGAGCCCGCCCGCCGTCCCGCCGGGTCCGGTGTCGACTGCGGTCACCGCGCCGATCGGCGACCCACTCGCGGATGTCGTGGCCTCGACCGAACCCCTGCGCGCGCCCCTGCGGTCCGCCCCGGCGTCCGGGGACGTCGAGGTCCTCCCCGACGCGAAGGGGCCGACCGAACCGGACGCGGGGTCGGGGAAGACCGGGAACGACGATCCGGTACGAACCGAGGCGTCGTCCGGCCCGGGCCTGCCGGTCCTGCCGAACGTCCATCGCGTGGTCTGGCGCACGATCGTCAAGTCCTGGGACGACGGGATCATCGGCTGGGCCGCACAGGCCGCGTTCTGGCAGGCGCTGTCGCTGCCGCCGCTGCTGCTCGGTCTGCTCGGCTCGGTCGGTTACGTCGCCGGCTGGTTCGGCCCCGACACCGTCGACGTCGTCTACGCCCGCATCATCGATCTCGCCGGACGGACCTTCACCCCCACCGTCGTCGACGACCTGATCACCCCGACGGTCGACAGCGTGCTCGGTCGCGGCCGGATCGGCCTCATGTCGGTCGGGTTCGTCATCTCGCTGTGGGCGGGATCGTCGGCCGTCTCGTGCTTCATCGCCTCGATCGCGCACGCACACGACCAGCACGAGGTCCGACACCCGGTGTGGCAGCGGTTCTTCGCGCTGTTCCTCTACGTCGGCTTCCTGAGCGTCGCGGTGTTCCTGCTGCCCCTCGTCGCGCTCGGACCGAACTATCTACGGGCGATCGTGCCGGAGTCGTGGGGATCGTTCGTCACCACCCTCATCGACTACGGCTACTTCCCGTTCGTCGCCGTCCTCCTGCTGTTCGTCCTGACGACGCTCTACCACCTCGCGCTGCCCAATCCCCTGCCGTGGCATCGGCTCATCGGCGGGGCGATCGTGGCCGGCGTGTTCTTCTGGGTCGCGAGCTACGTGCTGCGCATCTATCTGACCAAGATCACCGAGGCCGGGGTCTCCTACGGGGCGCTGGCCACACCGATCGCGTTCCTGCTCTTCACGTTCTCGCTGGGCTTCGGCATAGTGATCGGCGCCGAGTTCAACGCGGCGGTGCAACAATTCTGGCCCGCGAAGGCGTCGACCACCACGCAGGTCCGGCACTGGGTGAACTCCCAGACCTCCGACTTCACCGGACAACTCCGGACCCTGCCCGACCGGCTGTCCTCCGGCCCGATCCGCCGGCAGGCGCGGCACCGCGACCGCGGCTGACCGGCGACGCCCGCCGATCAGCCGCGTCGCGTCACTTGCGCATCTTGTTGTAGATCTTCTTGCACTTCGGGCAGACCGGCGACCCGGGCTTGGCCGACCGCGTGACCGGGAAGGTCTCGCCGCAGAGGGCGACGACATGATTGCCCATGACCGCACTCTCGGCGATCTTGTTCTTCTTCACGTAGTGGAAGAACTTGGGGCGATCGTCGTCACCCCGGTCGGTCGCGTCGGCATCGGGACGCTCGTCGGTCTTGGTGTCGGACCATTCGTCGAGGTCCGGGCGTTCGATGGTTTCGGTTCCCATTCGTCCATTGTGCGTCACAACCGGGCCAACGGAACACCCGAGTGCACATTCGCCCCGCTCGCTACGCTCCCGGCGGCGGGACCCGATTCGCCCCGCTCGCTACGCTCCCGGCGGCGGGACCCGATTCGCCCCGCTCGCTACGCTCCCGGCGGCGGGTGCAATAGACCGACAAAAGGAGGACAGTGAAGAGGGTGTTCGAACAAAGGGAATCCATGAGTGAGTCCGGTCGCGGACAGTACGGCCGCAACAGCACGTCGCCGCACGTCGACGAGCACGGACATCCCGCGTCGAAACGTCCGGGCGCCGAGGCGTACCTGATCACCGACGCACCGGACTCGCTCGAGGCCCAGCACCGAGCGCGTGTGCGTAAGTACCTGTTCCTCATGGCTTTCCGCGTGCCGGCGCTCGCCATCGCCGGTATCGCCTACGGCATCACCGGGTCCGGACTACTGGCGCTGGCCATCGTCGCGATCTCCATCCCGCTGCCGTGGGCGGCGGTCCTGATCGCCAACGACCGTCCGCCGCGCAAACGCGGCGAGGTCCCCCAGTACAAGTACGGCGCCGACCATCACGTCGTCGGGCCACCGGCGCTGCCCGACACCGACACCGACCACCAGCTGTCGCGCACCATCGACGGGCAGGTCGTCGATCCCGACGACCCCCGCGCCTGACACAGCCGGACCAGACGGGTCGGCACCGCGGCCCCGCGCGTTCCCTCGGGTTCCCCCGCGCGCGACATCTCAGCAACTTCTCAGCCGGTTGTCGAGTCGCGAAAAAGAATGCGCAGGTCACCAAGCCTCGGCGAGGTTTGCTCCGAACCACTCTCGGGAACTATCGCCCACACAAGGGCGTTGGACCCAGTGAACGCACTCAAGTCAGGAGGCCGCATGTCACGCTCGACAGTTGCACGTTCGACCCCGACCAAAGGTTTCGCCGAAGTCACCCCTCCGGGTACCCGGCCGGCGATGACCGAACAGGATCTCGACGCCCAGTCTCCAGCGGCGGATCTGGTCCGTGTCTATCTGAACGGAATCGGTCGCACCGCCCTTCTCAACGCGGAGCAGGAGGTCGAACTCGCCAAGCAGATCGAGGCCGGGCTCTACGCCAAACACGTTCTGGCCAACAAGAAGCGGCTGTCCGCGGCCAAGAAGCGTGACCTCGCGGTCATCGTCCGTGAGGGCGAGGCCGCCCGGGCCCACCTGCTCGAGGCGAACCTCCGCCTGGTCGTCTCGCTGGCCAAGCGCTACACCGGCCGCGGCATGCCCCTCCTCGACCTGATCCAGGAGGGCAACCTCGGTCTGATCCGGGCGATGGAGAAGTTCGACTACGCCAAGGGCTTCAAATTCTCGACCTACGCCACCTGGTGGATTCGTCAGGCGATCACCCGCGGAATGGCGGACCAGAGCCGCACGATCCGGCTCCCCGTCCATCTCGTGGAGCAGGTCAACAAGCTGGCCCGCATCAAGCGCGAGCTGCACCAGCAGCTCGGCCGCGAAGCGACCGACGACGAGCTGGCCAACGAATCGGGCATCCCCGCGGAGAAGATCGCCGACCTGCTCGACCACAGCCGCGATCCGGTGAGCCTGGACATGCCGGTGGGCAGCGACGAGGAAGCCCCCCTGGGCGATTTCATCGAGGACGCCGAGGCCACCTCCGCCGAGAACGCCGTCATCGCCGGCCTGTTGCACTCCGACATCCGCGCCGTCCTGGCGACGCTGGACGAGCGTGAGCAGCAGGTCATCCGGATGCGCTACGGCCTCGACGACGGCCAGCCGCGCACCCTGGATCAGATCGGCCGCATGTTCGGGCTGTCGCGCGAGCGCGTGCGTCAGATCGAGCGCGAGGTCATGGGCAAGCTCCGCCACGGCGACCGTGCCGAGCGGCTGCGCGCCTACGCCAGCTGAGCGTCCCCGCACGCTCCGCCGCCTCCTTCACTGAGTCCACTCGGTCACCCGAGTCGCCTGGGTCCGGTGTCCCGCCTGTCGGGCACCGGGCCCACGCGTATCCGGGCATTGAGGACGGCCGCGCCGTCGACCGAGGCCAGAATCGGATCGCAGACCACCTCCCGGACCTCCGGGATGTCGTCGGTGAGCGTCGAGATCCGCAGCAGCAGATCGGCGAGCGCCTCCTTGTCGGCGGGCTCCTCCCCGCGGTATCCCGACAGCAGCGGTGCCGAACGCGGCTCCTCGATGAGTTCGCGCGCGTCGAGCTCGGACAGCGGGACGGCGCGGTATCCGTGATCGCCCAGCAGATCGAAGGTCCGCCCGGACAGACCGAACGACATCACCGAACCGAACGACGGATCGTCGCGCACCCGGATGACCGTGCCGACGCCCTTCGGCGCCATCTTCTGCACGTGCAGCACGCGGTCGCCGGTGAGTTCGGTCAGTTCGGCGAACGCCGTCACCACCGTCGTCGCGTCGGGTAGGTCCAGCCGCGCGCCCTCGCGATCGAGACGACCGCGCCACTTGTCCGACGTCGCCTTCACCGCCACCGGCAGCCCGAGTTCACGGGCCGCCGCGGATGCCTCGTGCATCGTGGTCACCTCGCGGAACGGGACCACGTCGATCCCGTACCAGCGCAACAGCTTCGCCGACTCCACATGCCCCAGCAACCGCTCGTCTGGACGATCGGTCGCACCGTCACCGACCATCGCCTCGCGCACGAACATCCGCGCGGCCTCGGGATCGGTGCCGTCGGGACGGTGGACCACCGATTCCGGCCGCAGGCGCCACCGGGCGTACTGCCACGCCCTCGCCAGCGCGGCGGCGGCGCGCTCGGGCGAGCTGTACGACGGAATCGACCCCTTCGTCGGCATGCCGTTCGGGCCGGGCCGGGTCAACCCCGGCGGAATGCCGTCGACGGCGAGGAAGGTCGTGACGATCGGCTTGTCGGCGTCGGCGTCGGGGGTGTTGGCCGCCGCCATGAGCGCCCGGGCGTGCCAGTCGGCCCCGACCGCGACCGGCGGCACGAACACGACGATGATCCCGTCCACGCCCGGGTCGGCCATGGCCGCCGAGACCGTCGACTCGAACTCCTCCTCCGAGGCGCCGGCACCGAGGTCGACGGTGTCGACGACCTCGAGGCCGCCGTTGCGCGCGGTGTCGGCCGCCAGGCTGCCCAGCACCGACGAATTGCCGATGATGCGGACGCGCGGGCCGCGCGGCAGCGGCTGGTAGGCGAACACGGCCGCACAGTCGAACAACTCGGGGATCGTGTCGACCTGGATGACGCCGGCCTGTTCGAGCATCATGCGGGCGATCTGGTCGTCGAGGGTGGCCGCCGAGCGCGCCGCCCGGACCGGCGTCATCGCACCCCGGCCGGACTTGACCGCGATGATCGGCTTCGAGCGTGAGACGCGCCGCGAGATCCGGGAGAACTTGCGTGGGTTACCGAAGCTCTCCAGGTAGAGCAGGATGACGTCGGTGGTGGCGTCGGTGTCCCAGTACTGCAGCAGATCGTTGCCGGACACGTCCGCGCGGTTGCCGGCCGAGGCGAACGTCGACAGGCCGATCTGGCGTCGGGCCGCGGTGTCGAGGATCGCGATGCCCAGCGCGCCCGACTGGCAGAAGAACCCGACCCGGCCGGCGGCGGGGATGCGCGGCGCCAGGGTCGCGTTGAGCGCGACCTCCGGATCGTTGTTCGCCACACCCAACGCGTTCGGCCCGACCAGTCGCATCCCGTGCTCGCGGACCTGCGCGACCAGGCGGCGCTCGTTCTCGAGACCCTCTTCCTCGCCGGACTCGCCGAAGCCCGACGACACCACGACAAGCGTGCGCACACCTTTGACCAGGCAGTCGTCGAGCACGTCGTCGACGCGCGCGGCCGGCACCGCGACCACCGCGAGGTCGACGGGGTCGGGGATGTCGCGGACGGTCTCGTAGGCCCGGATCCCCCGCACCGACGGCGGTCGTTCCCGGGTGCGACGACGCGCCGGCGTCGGTTCGCGGCCGACACCTCGCCGTCCCGGCTCGGGCTCCTCCTCGACCCTCGCCGGGCCGTTGACCGGGAACACCGGCCCGGTGAATCCCCCGGCGATGATGTTGGCCAACAGGGCGTTTCCGACCTTGTTCGGATCGGTCGACGCGCCGATCACCGCGACCGAGGCGGGACGCAGCAGATTGGCGACGCTGCGGGCCTCCGACGCGCGCTCACGGGCGTTGCGCACCGACAACAGTGCTTCGGTCGGGTCGATGAGGAACTCGACGTGCACGGTCGAGCCGTCGAAGCTCCGTGCGAGCTGATACCCCGCGTCGCGGAACACCGCGACCATGTTCGGATTCTCGCTGAGGACCTCGGCCTCGAAGCGGGTGAAACCGTTCTCCGCCGCCGCACCGGCGAGGTGTTCGAGCAGGATGGGTCCGAGGCCGCGGCCCTGGTGTTCATCGGCGACGACGAACGCCACCTCGGCCGATTCGGGTTTGCCGTCGAAGCCGAGACCCTCGTAGATACCGACCGCGATGATCTCGCCTCCGAGTTCGGCGACGATCGCGACACGCTGCTGGTGGTCGACGGTCGTCATCCGGGCCACCTCGCGCGGCGGAAGGGTCGGGGTCGGACCGAAATACCGCATGTACCGCGTGCGCTCGGACAGCTTGGCGTGGAACGCCACGATGCGGTCGGCGTCGTCGGGCACGATCGGCCGCAGGTGGACGACGCCGCCGTCGGAGGCCAGCACGTCGGCGATCCAGTGACGTGGGTAGTCCCACGGGCTGCGCGGTTCGGGCTGATCGGCCATGGCGGGAGGATCTGCGGGCGCGGTGGCGTCGGCGGTCGAGGTGTCGTCAGTCACGGGGGTCCTCCGGGTCGAGACCGTGGAGCGGATACACCGCGCGTCGGGTGGCGAGGATCGCGCGGTCGGTCTGGCGTTGGGCGTTGGCCGCGACACCCTCGGGTGGTTCCTGGCCGGCGTCGCCCGCCCACGGCTGGTAGTCGACGATGCCTCCGTCGCCCATGACCCGAACGGGCGGGGCGGCATAGTCGGAGTGCACCTGCTCGGAGATCTGTTCGGCCGTGGCACACCAGGATTCGTCGATGACCGACGTTACGTCGACCTCGCGACCGAGGGCGACGCCCAGCAGATGCGTCCAGCTGCGCGGCACCACGTTGACAACGCCGTAGCCACCGCCGCCGACCGCGATCCAGCGGCCCTCGCAGTACTTGTCGGCGAGGTCGCGCATGGCGATCATCGCCGCCCGCTGTCCGTCGACGGTGAGCGAGAGGTCGGTCAGCGGATCGGCGCGGTGGCTGTCGGCACCGCACTGGCTGACGATGATCTGCGGCCGGAACTCGGCGATCAGCGACGGCACCACGGCGTGGAAGGCGCGCAGCCACAACCGGTCCTCGGTGTTGGGCATGAGGGCCAGGTTGACCGCGCTGCCCGCGGCGTCGCCGTCCCCGACCTCGGTCGGCCATCCGGTGCCGGGCCACAGGGTCGCCGGGTGCTGGTGCAGCGACACCGTCATCACCCGCGGGTCGGCGGCGAACTCGACCTGGACGCCGTCGCCGTGGTGGGCGTCGACGTCGATGTAGGCGATCCGGTCGAAGCCGTGGTCGAGCAGATATCTGATCGCGATGGCGCAGTCGTTGTAGATGCAGAATCCGGCGGCGCGCGAGCGCATCGCGTGATGCATGCCGCCGCCGATGTTGACCGCTCGCGTCGCCGCCCCGGAGACGACCGTCTGCGCCGCGGCCAGCGTGCCGCCGACGAGCAGGCGCGCGGCCTCGTGCATCCCGGTGAAAACCGGGTTGTCCGCATCACCGAGGCCGAACAACCGCTCGAGCAACGGCCCCGACAGCGACGCCGTCCCCGAACCGACCGCACGGACCGCGTCGATGTAGTCGCGGCTGTGGACGACGGTCAGGGCGTCGTCGTCGATGGCCTGCGGCGGGAACGTCTCGACGTCGTCGAGGACTCCGAGGCTCTGCGCGAGGGTCATCGTGAGGGCGAGTCGGACCGGGTTCATCGGGTGCGTGTGGGCCCAGCGGTAGGACAGGAAGTCCTCGCTCCAGATGACGGCCGTCGTCATCGGGCGCTCGTAGTGTTGATCACGACCTCAGGCTAGTGGTACACATCGCGCAGCGGCCACGGATGTCGCGTCGGACACGAGTGCGTGCCACGTACCGCCGCCCGGGCACTCCCCGGTCGCGGTGGGATCGCGGTCACCACTCCCGAAGAGGGTAATCTTGGCGGGGACGAAAGGGATTGCGCACAGTGAACGACCTGGTTGACACCACCGAGATGTACTTGCGAACGATCTACGATCTCGAAGAAGAAGGCATCGTGCCGCTGCGGGCGCGGATCGCCGAGCGTCTGGACCAGTCCGGTCCCACCGTGTCGCAGACCGTTGCCCGCATGGAGCGCGACGGCCTCCTCCGGGTCGCCGGGGACCGGCACCTCGAACTGACCGACCGCGGACGCACACTCGCCGTCGCGGTGATGCGCAAGCATCGCCTCGCCGAGCGCCTCCTGGTCGACGTCATCGGGATGCCCTGGGATCAGGTCCACGAGGAGGCCTGCCGCTGGGAGCACGTGATGAGCGAGAACGTCGAACGTCGCCTCCTCGCGGTCCTGGAGTATCCGACGACCTCGCCCTACGGAAACCCCATCCCGGGACTGGAGTTGCTGGGCGTGGAGGTGCCGAGCTCCGACGACGGCGCCACCCGCCTCGCCGATCTCCCCCCGGGTGAGACGGTGCCGGTCATCGTGCGCCGCCTGTCCGAACACGCCCAGTCCGACACCGAACTGATCGGCGCGCTGCGTGAGGCGGGCGTGGTTCCCAACGCCCGTGTGACGGTGTCGAACACGGCGGGCACCATCACGATCGACACACCCGGCCACGACGGCCTCGAACTCTCGTCCGACATGGCGCACTCACTGTTCGTCGAGAGGGTCGCCGAAAAGGTGTGACACAGCGAAGGACTGCAGTGGTCATCCGGCGGCACGCAGTGTCGCTGCCGGGATGACGACGCCGAGGCGTTTCGCGGCGTCGTAGGACTTCTCGACGGTGCCCCACAGCCTGGCTGGGCGGACGCCTGCCCGCAGGGCGGTGTCGAGCAGTGTGGCCAGGTGGTCGGGGTCCGTGCTCGCGAGCGCGACGTCGAGGGCGAC
This sequence comes from Gordonia sp. NPDC127522, assembly GCF_042672305.1. Classification (NCBI taxonomy): domain Bacteria; kingdom Bacillati; phylum Actinomycetota; class Actinomycetes; order Mycobacteriales; family Gordoniaceae; genus Gordonia; species Gordonia sp. NPDC127522. The sequence goes on along the minus strand of NZ_JBHXVK010000003.1, from coordinate 304,178 downwards.
ACCGGTGTAGGCACCGTCCCCGCCGATGTAGTGCAGGTGCGCGAGAAGTGTTGCGGCGGTGGACCGTCCGCGTCCGGTGAGACGCCGCGTGAGTTCTCGCCAGAGGTGTTCGGCGGCTCCCCGGAGTTCGGTGACGGCCAGGGCGAGCGCGGCGTCGCGGACGTCCGGGCGCAGGATCGCCCGTTCCAGTCGGTCCAGTTCGCCACAATCCAGGGGTTGCTCCGCTTCGATCATCGCGCTGATGACCAGGTCGAGTGCGCGCGTCGAGGCCTCGACGTCCTCTTCCTCGGGATCGAACAAGTCGAGATCGCTCTGATCCAGATCGATGCCATGGCACGCCCGACAGTCCGGTCGCCGACGTCCCGGACCGCATTCGCCGTCGAGCGGTTCGAGCATCGTCCGCATCTCCGAGCGCCGGGCGAGAATCCGCCGTCCCGAACGCACCGCCTCCGCGACCGCGGTCGGACTCGTGTGCGGATCGTCGAGTTGTCCGGCCGACCCCGCGGACACGTCGACCGACCAGGCCCGGTCCTCCGGACACCAGATGGTCGACCAGTGCACGCCGGCATCGAAGCCCGGCACCACGAACCCGGCCGCGACACCACCGACATCGCCGAAGTACCGGTCGCTCATCGCGAGGATCCGCCGATAGCGACGGTCGTCCGCCGGGTAGCGGTCGTCGGCGATCACGACCACGATCTCCTCGATGCCGTAGGTGGACGTGATCTCACCGAGTCCGGCGAGGACGACGACCAGTTCGCGCGTGGGGCTGCCGTCGGGCTCGAGGGCGAGGTCGTGCCGCATGGTCGCGTTCACCGTGCGGTCGCCGGCGATGGCGATCGCGATGATCGACCGCTCGGGGACGAACCCCAGTCGAGCGGGGATCGAGGTGAGCAGCGTCGTCGGGTCGTGGGGGCCGTGCGGTGGCGGTTCCAGGATCTGCATGGCGACAGCGTCACCCGCGGGCGAGCCGCTCGAACGGCGGTCGACACATGCTGTGGACAACCGGGGGAGGTCATCCACAGGGCGGCACTGGTCAGCCGAACGCGGCCGCGAGCGCCTTTCCGAACAGCGCGTCGAGCGCGGCGGACGCTTCGGGAGGCACAGGACCTGCTGCGGGCCAACGGTATTCGGTGTACACCCGGACGCCGTCCCGCTCGCCGAGCAGCGTGAGGGCGCTCGTGGTGGACGGGACACCGCCGCCGGTCACGATCGTGCGGCGGATCGTCGCGGTGTCGACCCCGTCCGGCGCCGGCGGCGGGGGCAGCACCTCGGTGGTGATCGTCGATGACGCCCCGAACGTGGTCGTGGTGGTCTCGGGGCAGCGCTCGACCAACTCGACCACGTCGTCGAGCGGCGTCTCGACACCGGCCACGACCGAGGTGAGGGTGGCCCGCTCCCCCGGGCCGGGACCCAGGAACGCGACCGCTCCGTCCGCGGGGACGGACGCGGGTGCACACTCCGGCGGCGTCACCTCGGTGGCCGTCTGTCCGGGCATCGGCGCCCCGGTCACGTCGGCCAGGGCGTTGGCGACCGCCGACGTCGGGATGGGACTCGCGGCGCCGTTCGGGAAGTCCGCGGCCTCGACCGATCGCGCGGACAGATCCGGGCTCGACGCCTCCGGCTGACCGCCGACGGAGCAGGCGGACAGCACGAGCGCCGCGGCAACGAGACCGACCACCGCGCCGGGAACGAGGCGGCCGGGCAGGGACAAGCGCAGTCGGGGCGTATGCGGCTCGGTCACAACGGTCTACTGTGCCACCGGCGTCATCGCCAGGTGTCGAGGACACACCCCTGGGGAACGACAAACAGGAACACCAACGGGGGGAATCACCGGTGTGTCGAGGTGGTTGCACCGAGGCGAGTGGCCACCGCCGGGTGCGGTGCGAGACAATGGACGTTCAGCTGCCTCTTCCGGGACAGCTGCCAGCAGAAGGAGGGACGACGTGGACGAGCAGCCCGCGCGCAACGACGCGCTGTATGAACTCGCCTTTCCCGCTCCGCAGGTGACCCGGCCCGACGGCACGGGTCCGGTATTGATCCACGCGCTCGAGGGGTTCGCCGACGCCGGGCACGCGGTCGCGCTGGCCGCGACGCACCTGCGCGACAGCCTCGAGTCCGAGTTGGTCGCGACCTTCTCCTCCGACGAGTTGATGGATTACCGGTCACGCCGGCCGACCATCTCGTTCAGCGGCGAGACCTTCACCGATGTGGAGATGCCGACACTGGCGCTGCATGCGATCCGCGACAACTCGGGCAAGGGTTTCCTCCTGCTCGCCGGATCCGAACCCGACCTGCGGTGGGAGCAGTTCGTCGACGCGGTCCGACGCCTCAGCGACGGGCTCGGCGTCACCGATGTCATCGGTCTCAACGCGATCCCGATGGCCGTGCCGCACACTCGCCCGCCGTCGATCACGGCCCACGGCAGTGATCCCGACGCCCTCGGCGACCTGCCCCGGTGGGGGTCGGCGATGAAGCTGCCCGCCAGCGCGTCGATGCTCCTCGAGCTGCGGATGGGTGAACACGACTACCGGGCGTCGGGCCTGTCGGTACATGTCCCGCACTACCTCGCGCAGACCAACTACCCGGCGGCGTCCGCACGCCTGCTGGCGGCGGTCGCCGAGCTCGCCGGTCTCGACCTCCCCCTCGCCGCTCTCGACAGCGCCGCCGAGAAGGTGCGCGCACAGGTCGACAACGAGGTCGAGGGCAACTCGGAGATCGAGTCCGTGGTGGCGGCGCTGGAGACCCAGTACGACACGTTCACCCAGGCCGCGCAGGAACGCTCATCGCTGCTCGCCGCCGAGGAGTCGCTGCCCAGCGGTGACGAACTCGGCGCCGAACTCGAACGGTTCCTGGCCGAGCAGACCGGCGACGGTGAGGCCGGCCCCGGGGACGAGGGTCCGCGATCACCGATCTGATCCCGGACACCGCACCGATTCCCGCGCCGCACGTCCTGATTCCCACCGACGACGAGGACGCCGCACTCGAGCGGTACACCGAATGGTGGACGGGACGCGGCCTCGACCTCTACCCGCATCAGGAGGAGTCGCTCCTCGAGCTCCTCGCCGGCAGCCACGTGATCCTGGCGACGCCGACCGGCTCGGGCAAGTCACTCGTCGCGGCGGGCGCGCTGTACTTCGCGCGCTGCCGCGGCGAGCGTGCGTTCTACACCGCACCCATCAAGGCGCTCGTCAGCGAGAAGTTCTTCGAGCTGTGCGCCATGTTCGGCGCCGACCAGGTCGGACTGCTGACCGGCGACGCCGCGGTCAACGCCGACGCGCCCATCGTGTGTGCGACCGCCGAGATCGTCGCCAACCTCGCCCTCGCCGCCGGCGGTGCGAGCGACATCGGCACCCTCGTCGCCGACGAGTTCCACTACTACGGCGAACCCGACCGCGGTTGGGCATGGCAGGTCCCGCTCATCGAATTGCCGTCGACGCAGTTCCTGCTGATGTCGGCGACGCTCGGCGACGTGTCGTTCTTCGTCGACGACCTGACCCGGCGCACCGGACGCGAGACGGTCGAGATCACCGGCGCCGAGCGTCCGGTCCCCCTGGACCACGCCTACGCCATGACCCCGATCCACGAGACGATCGAGGAGCTCGTCGACCGGGGGCGGGCGCCGATCTACGTGGTGCACTTCACCCAGGCCGCCGCGGTGGAGCGCGCGCAGGCGCTGCTCAGCGTCCGGATCTGCGACAAAGCGGAGAAGGCGGCGATCGCCGAGGCGATCGGTGACTTCCGGTTCTCCACCGGCTTCGGCAACACACTGTCGAAACTGCTGCGCGCCGGTATCGGCGTCCACCACGCCGGGATGCTCCCCCGCTACCGCCGTCTGGTCGAACGTCTTGCGCAGCAAGGGCTGCTGAAGGTGATCGCCGGCACCGACACCCTCGGCGTCGGCATCAACGTGCCGATCCGCACGGTCCTGTTCGCGGCCCTGAGCAAGTACGACGGACGGCGGGTCCGTCGCCTGCGGGCACGCGAGTTCCATCAGATCGCCGGCCGGGCCGGGCGGGCCGGTTTCGACACGATCGGCTACGTCGTCGCGCAGGCTCCCGACCACGACGTGGAGAACGCCCGTGCGGTGGCCAAGGCCGGCGACGATCCCAAGAAGCTCCGAAAGCTGGTGCGCAAGAAGCCACCCGAGGGTTTCGTGTCGTGGGGGGAGAAGACCTTCCTCCAGCTCGTCGACGCGCCCGACGAGCCCTTGCGCAGCCACTTCCAGATGACGACGGCCATGCTCCTCGAGGTCCTCGGCCGACCGGGCGACTGCTTCGCCGCGGTCCGCCACCTACTCGAGGACAATCACGAACCACGTGACCGCCAGCTGCGCACCATCAAGCACACGATCGAGCTCTACCGGGGGCTCCGGGACGCGGGCATCGTCGTGCAACTCGCCGAACCCGACGACACCGGCCGGCACATCGCCCTGAGCGTGGACATGCCGGAGAACTTCGCGTTGACCAACCCACTGTCCGCCTTCGCGCTGGCGACCTTCGAGCTCCTCGACCCCGAATCGTCCACCCACGCACTCGATGTGGTCTCGATCCTGGAATCGACCCTGGAGAACCCGCGACCGCTGCTGCTGGCCCAGCGCAAGGTCGCGCGCGACGCCGCGATCGCGGAGATGAAGGCCGAGGGCATCGAGTACGAGGAACGGATGTCGCGCCTGGAGGAGATCACGTGGCCGCAGCCGCTGGCCGAGGAGATCTCTGCCGCGTTCGACATCTATCGTCGCGGTCACCCGTGGGTGTCGTCCTTCCCGCCGGCGCCGAAGTCGGTGCTCCGCGAGATGCTGGAGAAGGCCATGACCTTCACCGAGCTGATCTCCGCGTACGGACTGGCCCGCAGCGAGGGCGTGTTGCTGCGCTACCTGTCGGACTGCTATCGCGTTCTCCGGCAGGGCGTTCCGACGAGCGTCGTGACCCCCGAGATCCAGCGGATCGTCGAGGACCTGGGCACCATGGTCCGCGAGGTCGACTCGAGCCTCGTCGACGAATGGGAGGCCCTCGCCGCGCAGGCGGCCTCGACCGAGATGGCCGGCGGCACGGCCTAGAGCGCGGTCACGGCACCGGTCGCGCCGACGAGATCGCCGATGAGAGAGCCCAGTTCGCGGTACGCCTCGTCGTGGCGCGCGGACGCCCGGAAGACCAGGCCGATCCGACGCCCCGGCCGCGGGGCCGCGAAGGTCGCGGTGGCCAGATCACCCGACGCCGTCTCGGAGGCCACCGCCGTCTGCGGGATGAGCGTCACACCGAGTCCGCCGACGACACAGTGCACCGCGGTGGTCAGCGAGGCGGCCCTGGTCTGCCCCATATCGGGCCGCACGCCCGCGAGCCGGCACACCTCGAGAGCCTGATCGCGCAGACAGTGCCCCTCGTCGAGGAGGAGGAGCGGCAGGTCGGCGAGCGCCGTGGGATCGACGCGGCGGCGTCCGGCCAGCGCATGGCCGGACGGGAGTGCGAGAACGAAATCCTCACGGTAGATGGGAACTTCGACGATGCCGGGCATGTCGATGGGTAGGGCGAGCAGCGCGACGTCGAGCGTGCCGGTGCGCAGTTGTTCGATGAGGCGGGCGGTCTGCTCCTCCACCACACGGGGTACGAGGTCCGGAAGTCGTCGGCCGAGTCCGCGCAGCAGGGTCGGCAGGATGTAGGGCGCCACCGTCGGGATGACCCCCAGCCGCAGCGGCCCGCTGAGCGGCCGGCCCGTTCCCGCGGCCGCCGAGGTGAACTCGTCGACGGCCTCGGTCACCGCGATCGCTCGCGGGAGGAGTTCGTCACCCTCAGCGGTCAACAGAACACGCCGCGTGGTGCGTTCGACGAGGGTCACTCCGAGACCGGCCTCCAATGCGGACAGCGCCTGCGACAAGGAGGGCTGACTGACACCGAGATCCGCTGCCGCAGTGCCGAAGTGGCGGCGATGCGCGAGTGCGACGAAGGCACGTAACCCGGCCACGGTGGGCTGATAAGTTCTATCGGACATGCTTATCAGTATAGTGCTAGTCATCACGTTTCGTTTTCGACCGGAATCCGGCACGATGGTACTCGTACGTCGCGAAAGTCATTCGCGCGCAGATCCCGTACTTTTACCAGCTGAAGGAGCGATACATGGCCCTGCTCACCATCGGTGACCAGTTCCCTGCCTACAACCTCACCGCCGTCATCGGTGGCGACCTCAGCAAGGTCGATGCCCAGCAGCCCGACGACTACTTCACCACCGTGTCGTCCGACGATCACCCCGGTCAGTGGCGCGTCGTGTTCTTCTGGCCGAAGGACTTCACCTTCGTGTGCCCGACCGAGATCGCCGCTTTCGGCAAGCTGAACGACGAATTCGCCGACCGCGACACCCAGGTGCTCGGCGCCTCGGTGGACAACGAGTTCGTCCACTTCCAGTGGCGCGCACAGCACGAGGACCTCAAGACCCTGCCGTTCCCGATGCTGAGCGACCTCAAGCGCGAACTCGCCACCGCTGCAGGCGTTCTCAACGCCGACGGCGTCGCCGACCGCGCCACCTTCATCGTCGACCCGAACAACGAGATCCAATTCGTGTCGGTCACCGCGGGCTCCGTGGGCCGCAACGTCGACGAGGTCCTGCGCGTCCTCGACGCACTGCAGTCCGACGAGCTGTGCGCCTGCAACTGGAAGAAGGGTGACCCGACGATCGACGCCGGCGAGCTCATGACGGCCGGCGTCTGAGAGGGGAACAGATGAGCATCGACAACCTGAAGGAAGCACTTCCCGAGTACGCCAAGGACCTCAAGCTCAACCTCGGTTCGATCAGCCGCACCACCGCGCTGACCGAGGAGCAGCTCTGGGGAACCCTGCTGTCGACCGCTGCCGCCACGCGAAACGCCAAGGTGCTCAGCGAGATCTCCGACGAAGCCGCCGACACGCTGTCCGCCGAGGCCTACAACGCCGCGCTCGGCGCCGCGTCGATCATGGGTATGAACAACGTGTTCTATCGGGGTCGCGGCTTCTTGGACGGCAAGTACGACGACCTACGTCCGGGCCTGCGGATGAACATCATCGGCAACCCCGGCGTCGACAAGGCCGTCTTCGAGCTGTGGTCGTTCGCGGTGTCCTCGATCAACGGCTGCGGACACTGCGTCGCCGCGCACGAGAACACCCTGCGCGAGGCCGGCGTCGATCGTGAGGCGATCCTCGAGGCGCTCAAAGTCGCGTCGATCGTCAGCGGCGTCGCCCAGGCGATCGCGACCACCGAGGTGCTTGCCAACGCCTGACGGACCGCACCCACGACGACCGGGCCCGGCTGCGAGCAGCAGCCGGGCCCGGTCGTCATCAGGCGCGCTGGACCTTTTGTCCGGCACGGAACAGATCGACGACCCGGGACCACCCGTCCGCGCCACATCCCGCTGAAGAAGATCTCCAGCATGCCCGTGTCGAGCACGGAGGCATCTCCGGGATCGGCCCCGACGAACACCGATCTCGGTGCGAGAACCTCCAATTGGCGCCGATGCCGCTCGAGAAGGTCCGCCCGTCCGCTGTAGAGAACGAGAGCTCCCGGTGTCCCGGCCAGAAATGCCTGTGCGAGTGCGGACCCCATCGGCCCGAGACCGATCACCGTCACCGCGGCGTGGGCACCCTCTGCGTTGTTCTTCGTCATGGGCCAATCGTCGACAGAACAGCCGACGGCGACAAGTACCCACTATTTTGTAGGGTACTAACCCAGAGGTGGGTGTGAACTGCACCCACCCGACGAGAAGTAGGTACCGCCCCGGGTGGTCTACAGCCCGACGCCCAAGGGCGCGGCGCTCGACCGGGCACTAGCACCCCTGGGCGACTGGGGCGAGGAACACATGGCGACCATCACGGCGGCCCGGCGATGACCACCGGATCGTCGGGATGACCACGACAAGGCATGGCCTGCGGCGTCAGCTCAGCGCCGCGCGCATCCGGTCGGCGAGTTCGCCGACCTCGGCGGTCGTCATCACGAATGCAGGCGAGATCTGCAGCGCCCCTTGACCTGCGGCTCGGGTGCTCACCCCGTGTTCGCGCAGCTTGACCACCGTCGCCGGGGCGGTCGCGGGATCGGCCAGCTGTACCGCGGTGACCGCGCCGAGTCCGGTCCGGACCTCGGCGACCGCGTCGAGGTCGGCGAGCGGCGACAGCGCGGCGGCGAGGTCGCCCTCGAGCCGTGTCGCCTCGACGAGGAGGTTCTCGCGCCGGATGATCTCGAGGTTCGCGAGGGCCGCCGCCGCCGCGCCCGCGTGGCCGCCGTAGGTGTACCCGTGCCGCCACCAGACGCCGCCGGCGAAGAACGGCTCGGCGATCCGCGGTGCGATGAACACCGCGCCCATCGGGACATAGCCCGAGGTGAGCCCCTTGGCGGTGGTGATCATGTCTGGTTCGAGGCCGAATCGTGCGGAGGCGAACCAGGATTCGCCGCCGATGCGGCCGAAGCCGGTGACGACCTCGTCGACGACGAAGAGGATGTCGTGGTCGCGGCAGATGCCCCGCACCTCGGCCAGGTAACCCTCCGGCGGGAGATAGATGCCGCCGGCCCCGATGATGGGCTCGCAGAAGAACGCGGCGATGTTGTCGGCGCCCACGCGCTCGATGAGACCGAGCAGGCTCTTCGCGTCGTCCCAATCGACGTTCTGGACGTCGTGCATGAGTTCGCCGTAGCCGTCGTGGTTGAGCGGGATGCCCGCCAGGGAGGTACCCGCGGCATGCATCCCGTGATAGGCCTTGGTGCGGCTGACGACGACCCGCTTGGATTCGCGGCCCTGCTCCACCCAGTAGCGGCGGGCGAGTTTGACCGCGGTGTCGATGGAGTCGCTGCCGCCGGAGGTGAAGAAGATCTTCGATCCGGGTACCGGCGCGATGGCGCCGAGCTCCTCGGCGAGCTGCAGGGTGACGTCGCTCGCGAAGTCACCGAAGTTGGAGTAGTGCGCGAGGGTGCCGAGCTGACGCGCGACGGCGTCGGCGATCTCGGTGCGGCCGTGCCCGACGTTGGTGAACCACAGTCCGGCGGTCGCATCCAGGTAGGAGTTGCCGTCGCGGTCGAAGATCCACGCACCCTCTCCCCTGGTCACGACGAACGGCCCGCTGGCGGTCACCGCACCCATGTCGGCGAAACCGTGCCACAACGATCCAGTACCAGTGCTCGAACCATCAGCCATGGCCCCATGATGCCGGTCCACGCGGCCCGCGCGGCCACTGGGGTGAACCGGCATCGGCGCTTCCCCATATCCTGGAGTGATCATGTCGGCCCCGTCCTCGTCACCTGACCCGTCCCCGTCTCCACCGGACACCGCTGCACCGGACATCTCCCGCTCGGATCTGCTTCGCGCACTCGACGACGTGGGCCTCGTCGACGCCGACCGGTTGCGTCGTCGCATCGACCGGCTCGCCGCGCGCCCGGACGCCGCGAAGCGGCGGCAGCTCGTCGCCGATGTCGACAAGGCACGCGCCCGTCTCGACCGGCGCCGGGCGAGCGTGCCGATTCTGCGCTTCCCCGACGAACTGCCCGTCTCCGCAGCACGCGACGAGATCGCCGAGGCGATCCGCAACCACCAGGTCGTGGTCATCGCGGGCGAGACCGGCTCGGGCAAGACCACCCAGCTCCCCAAGATCTGCCTCGAACTCGGGCGTGGCATCCGCGGGTCGATCGGGCACACCCAGCCGCGGCGCATCGCCGCGAGCTCGGTCGCCAAGCGCATCGCCGACGAGACCGACACCGAACTCGGCGACGCGGTGGGCTATTCCGTCCGGTTCACCGACCGGTCGGGCGCCGACACCCTCGTCCGGGTCATGACCGACGGCATCCTGCTGCGCGAGATCGCCACCGACCCCATGCTGCGCCGCTACGACACCCTCATCATCGACGAGGCCCACGAGCGCAGCCTCAACATCGATTTCATTCTCGGCTATCTGCGCCGCCTGCTGCCCCGACGCCCCGATCTGAAGGTGATCATCACCTCGGCGACGATCGAACCGGCGCGCTTCGCACGGCATTTCAGCACGCCGACGACCTCGGTCCCGGTCATCGAGGTATCCGGACGCACCTATCCGGTCGAGATCCGGTACCGACCGCTGAGCCTGCAGGAACGCCCCGACGACGGGGACGACGCCGGCGGCGGCGAACATGCCGACCTCGACCAGATCCAGGGCATCGACGCCGCCGTCGACGAACTGTGGGCCGGTGGCCGCGGTGACATCCTCGTGTTCCTGCCCACCGAACGGGACATCCGGGAGACCGCAGACGCGCTGCGTCGACGAACCGGTGGCGGGAAAGGACCGACGGCCGAGATCGTCCCGCTCTATGCGCGGCTGTCGATCGCCGAGCAGCAGAAGGTGTTCTCCCCCTCCGACGGACGCCGGATCGTGCTGGCGACCAACGTCGCCGAGACGTCGGTGACCGTGCCCGGCATCCGCTACGTCATCGACACCGGCACCGCCCGTATCAGTCGGTACTCGACCAGGACCAAGGTCAATCGTCTTCCCATCGAACCGGTCTCACAGGCCAGTGCCCGGCAGCGGGCCGGTCGATGCGGTCGTGTCGCCCCGGGCGTCTGCATCCGTCTCTACAGCGAGAACGACTTCGACTCCCGGCCGGCCTTCACCGACCCGGAGATCCTGCGCACCAACCTCGCGGCGGTCATCCTCCAGATGACCTCGCTGAAACTGGGCGAGATCGCCGAGTTCCCGTTCGTCCAGCCGCCCGACGACCGCGCGATCCGCGACGGTATGGGTGTTCTCACCGAACTCGGCACCATCACCGTCCCGCGCGAGGGCGGGCCCCCGCGACTGACCCCGATCGGCCGGTCGATGTCGCGGATCCCGGTCGATCCCCGGGTCGCCCGCATGCTCATCGCCGGACACGAACTGGGTTGTCTCGACCACCTTCTGGTGATCGCCGCCGCGATGTCGCTCCCCGATCCCCGGGAACGGCCGGCCGAGCACCGTGAGGCCGCCGACGCCCAGCACCGGCGCTTCGTCGTCCCGCAGTCGGACTTCCTGTCCTACGTGGAGCTGTGGCGGTACCTCGGCGAACAGCGCAAGGAGTTGTCCGGCAGCCGCTTTCGACGTATGTGCGAACGGGAGTACCTCCACTTCCTGCGCATCCGGGAGTGGCAGGACCTCCATCGGCAGCTGACCGAGATCGTCAAGGACCTCGACTGGTCGGTCGCGCCCACCGAACTCGACGCCGACGCCGTCCACCGATCCATCCTGTCCGGGTTGCTCAGCAACATCGCCGCCCGCAACACCGAGGGCCGCGAGTTCACCGGTGCGCGCAACACCACGCTGATGATCTTCCCCGCCTCTCCGCTCGCCAAGAAGCCGCCCGCCTTCATCATGGCGGCCGAAATTCTCGAGACGTCGCGGCTGTTCGCCCACACCGTCGCCGGGATCGATCCGCTGTGGGCCGAGAAACTCGCCGGGGATCTGGTGAAGCGCACCCACAGCGAGCCGCATTGGTCGGCGAAACGCGGAGCGGCGATGGCCTACGAGCGCGTGACCCTCTACGGGGTCCCGCTCGTCGCCCGCCGGCGCGTCGACTACGGCCCCATCGACCCGGTGGTCTCGCGGGAGCTGTTCATCCGGCACGCTCTCGTCGAGGGCGATTGGCGGACGCAGCACGCCTTCTTCGACCGCAATCGCAAGCTTCTCGAGGCCGCCTCGGACGTCGAGAACCGCACGCGCACCCGGGGTCTGGTGATCACCGAGGACCAGCTCCTCGAGTTCTACGATCAGCGGCTACCGGCCGACGTCACCTCCGCCCGGCACTTCGACGCCTGGTGGAAGAAGGCCCGCCGGGCCGAACCCGATCTGCTGGATCTGCGTCCCGAGGACGTCACCGGAGGCACCGACGTCGCGCCGACGGACTATCCCGGCGCCTGGCAGCAGGGCGACACCCGACTCGAACTGCGCTACCGGTTCGAACCGGGCGCACCCGACGACGGCGTCACCGTCGTGATCCCGCAGGCACTGCTCCCCCATGTCCGACCGGCCGGCTTCGACTGGTCGGTCCCGGGCATGCGCGCCGAACTGGCCACCGCACTGGTCAAGTCGCTGCCGAAACAGCTGCGCAAGAGCATGTCACCCGCGCAGCGGTTCGCCGAACTCGCACTCGGCCGGCTCACCCCGCGCACGGAGCCGCTCACCACCGGGCTGGCGCGCGAGCTCTCGGCGATCACCGGGATGCGGGTGACCGCAGCCGATTTCGACACCGACCGGATACCGCCGCACCTGCGCATGCATTTCGCGGTGGCCGACGACTCCGGACGGATCGTCGCCCGCGCCGACTCGTTGCCCGAACTCCAGCAGACCGGAACGCCCGCGGCGCCGAAGACGGTGGCGCGCACCCTGTATCGGACCTGGACCGCCGACGGGATCGGCTCGCTCGCCGAGCAGACCATGGTTGATGTCGCGGGGCAGCGGCTGACCCGGTACCCGACGATCGACGTGGTCTCCGATGCGAAGGGCCACGCGCGGGGCGTCGTCGTCGTCGATGCGGCGAGCCCCGAGACACGAGACCGCCTCGGGCGACGCGGGATCGTCGCCCTCCTCGACCTCGCGATACCTCCGCTGCACAAGCGGATCGCCGGCTCGCTGAGTCCGGTCGAACGACTCGCCCTGAGCCAGAGCCCGTACTCGACCACCGAGGCACTGCTCGCCGACTGCACCCGACGGGCCATCCGGGACACCGTCGCCGACATCGACGACGCAGAACTCGCCGCGGTTCGCTCACCACAGTCCTTCTCGGCGCTGCTCGAACGGATCCGGCCACGGGTCGCCGCGGCCGCACCGGACTACTTCTCGCTGGCCGTCGCGGCCCTCAAACGGATGGCCCCGCTGCGGGCGGCGATCGACCGGCACGCCGGTTCGCTGGCTGCCGACGACGTCGCCGAACAGGTCGCCCACCTCGTGTTCGACGGATTCGTGGCGGCCACCGCGCGACGCCACCTGGAGAATCTGCCGCGCTATCTCGACGGCGCGCACGCACGTCTGGAGGCACTACCCGCGTCCGCAGCACGCGATAAGGCCGGGGTGGCCGCCGTCGATCGCGTCGTCGAACGGTGGGCCCAGCGCCTCGAACAGGTACCCGAGCACCGGCGGGCGGTGGTCGACGACGAGGCGCAGTGGCTCGTCGAGGAGTTGCGCGTGGGGCTGTTCGCCCAGCGTCTCGGTACCGCGTTCCCGGTGTCGGAGAAACGGGTCCTACGAGCTCTGGACCGACTCGGCTGACACGGGTTCGGCGAGCGCGCTCCCGGAACCCGAGGCCGCCTTCAGGTCGTCGATCTCGCGCTGGAAGTCCTCCACCGAGTCGAACGACCGGTACACCGAGGCGAAGCGAAGATACGCCACCTCGTCGAGATCGCGGAGCGGGCCCAGGATGGCGAGTCCGACCTCGTTGCTGGGGATCTCGGCCGATCCACTGGCGCGCACGGTGTCCTCGACCTGCTGGGCGAGTTGCGCGAGCGCGTCCTCGGCGACGTGGCGGCCCTGACAGGCTCGCCGCACGCCGCGCATGACCTTCTCCCGGCTGAACGGTTCGGTCACGCCGTTGCGTTTGACCACCGCGAGCACGGCGCTCTCCACGGTCGAGAACCGGCGACCGCACTCCACACAGGAGCGACGGCGGCGGATGGCCTGCCCTTCATCTGCGACACGCGAGTCGATGACCTTGGTGTCGTCGTTCTTGCAGAAGGGGCAGCGCATTGTGTCCTCACGCAGGTCGCGGGACGCTGGAACGCACCCGAAGCGTGCGCCCCGCCGCTTGTCGGCCGGCCCCTGTGACATCGAGGATACCGCCCGGCCTCAGCGGTACCGGGGGGTGAGCAGGGGCTGGCCCACCTGCAGCGCGCTCGAGCCCAGATCGTTCATCGCGACGATCTCGTCGATCACGACCTCGCGCGGCATCTCGGGTGCCACCCGCCCGGCGATCGAGCTGAGCGAGTCCCCCGAGCGCACGTGGACGACCTCGGAACTCACGGCGGACGGGGTCAGCGAGTCCGAGTAGTTCTGGCCGACGACACCGAACACCCAGACGACGAATGCCAGCCCGACGCCGGCGAGGACGGCGACCGCGGCGCGGCGACGACGACGGAACACCGCCGCGTCGGGCCCGACCGGGCCACGCGCGCGCACCCCGACCGGAGAGCCACAGTGGGTGCCGGCCACCCGCGGGGCCACCGGCGACGCACCCCGCGGCCGGGTGCCGGCCGGCCGGTTGTCGACCGGGCGGCCGCCGTCGGACAGCGGGGCGCGGGTCCGGACCCGATCGGCGGGGGGCCGGACGGCGTCGGGACGGTCGGTGCGGACGGGAGCGACGAGAGTGGCGGTGCGCATGGTGCCCTCCGGTGTTCGAGTGTCTGGGATCGTGCGGGTGTGGCGGTCGGTGTTCGAACATCGATCAGATGTTCGATGCACTGATGTTCGAATTTGTAGCACGGCGTCCCGACAAAGTCTCGCGACACATCGAACAAATGTTTGAGGTGCCGGTCGCACTCCGCTAGGCTCGGACCCGGCGCAAGCCATCTACCAGCACGTTCCGAAGACGAGAGGAACCGAACATGAGTGACACCGGCGATAGGCGCGGCCGAGCGCGGGGCGCCGACGACGAGGCCCCGTTCGACGCCGCCGCCGCCGAGGCCTCACTCACCCCGCGACAGGCCGGGGTCCTGGAGGTGATCCGCCGCTCGGTGCGCGAGCGCGGTTATCCGCCGAGCATCCGGGAGATCGGCGACGAGGTCGGCCTGGCCTCGACGTCGTCGGTGGCCCATCAGTTGCGGACGCTGGAACGCAAGGGGCTGCTCAAGCGTGACGCGAACCGTCCCCGTGCGGTCAACATCGCCCCGAGTGACACCCCGTCGCCGGACACCCCGTCGGCCGGCCAGCTGCCCGAGCCGACCTTCGTGCCGGTGCTCGGCCGTATCGCGGCCGGCGGTCCGATCCTGGCCGAGGAGGCCGTCGAGGACGTCTTCCCGCTGCCCCGTGAGCTGGTCGGCGAGGGATCGCTCTTCCTGTTGCGCGTCGTCGGCGAGTCGATGATCGACGCCGCGATCTGCGACGGCGACTGGGTCGTGGTCCGGCAGCAGAACGTCGCCGACAACGGCGACATCGTCGCGGCCATGATCGACGGCGAGGCCACCGTGAAGACCTTCAAGCGTCAGGGCCCCAACGTCTGGCTCATGCCGCACAACGAACTGTTCGATCCGATCCCGGGCAACGATGCCGTCATCCTGGGCAAGGTCGTCACCGTGATGCGGCGAGTCTGACCTCTCCACCGACCGAACCGTCGAGCACCGCCGCGGCAGCCTCGCGCGCCGCGGCGGGATCCGAGGTGGCCAGGGCTGCCTCGGCGGCGGCCCGGCAGTCCGGCGCGGACACCTCACCGAGCCGGGCCCCCACGGCCGCGGCAGCAGCAGGCGCGCTGGACAGCGAGGTGACCCCGAGACCGACGAGCACGCAGGCGAGGTTCGGATCGGCGGCGGCCTCGCCGCACACCCCGGCCGGCTTTCCCTGACGTGCGCCCGCCGCCGCGACACCCGCGATGAGGCTCAACACGGCCGGTTGCCACGGGTCGGTCAGTCCGGCGAGATCGGCCGACATCCGGTCGGCCGCCATCGTGTACTGGGTCAGATCGTTGGTGCCGATGGACACGAAGTCCACCTCGGCGAGGACGGCTTCGGCCAGGATCGCCGCCGCGGGCACCTCGATCATCACGCCGGCGACCAGACCACGGCCGCGGACCTCGGCGGCGAAGGTGCGCGCCTCCGCCGGCGAGGCGATCATCGGCGCCATGACCCACGGCGCGACGGCCGACCCCGACGCGGCCTGCGCGATCGCGTCGAGCTGATGCGCGCGGATCTCGGGGTGCGCCAGCGCGATCCGATCGCCCCGCACGCCGAGCGCTGGGTTCGATTCGTCGGGATGGGTCACGAACCGGAGCGGTTTGTCGGACCCGGCGTCGAGGGTGCGGATGACCACCTTCTGCCCGTCGAACGCATCGAGCACCTCCCGGTAGATCGCGGCCTGCTCGTCCACCGACGGCTCGTCGGCACGCTCGAGGAACGCGAGTTCGGTGCGGAAGAGCCCGACGCCCTCGACGGGGTACCCGGCCGCGGCGCGTGCCGACGACCCGTCGGCGACGTTGGCGAGCACCGCCACGGCCACCCCGTCGGCGGTCTGCCCCGGGCCGGCCCAGCCGGCGACGAGTGCGGCATGGCGCCGATCCTCGTCGACACGCGCCCGGGCCGCCTCCGCATCGGGCTCCACCTCGATCCGCCCGGCGCTGCCGTCGACGAGAACGGTTGTGCCGGGCTCGATCTCGTCCAGATCGGCCACCGCCACCACGCACGGGATCCCCAACTGGCGCGCGATGATCGCGGTGTGACTGGTCGGTCCGCCGAGGCGGGTGACGAGGGCGATGGTGCTCGTGGGGTCGAGGCCCGCGGTGTCGGCCGGCGCGAGGTCGTCGGCGAGCAGGACCGACGGCACCTCCGGAGTGGGCACACCGGGTTCGGGTAGGCCGAGCAGTTCGGCGAGGACCCGGTCGCGCACGTCGTTGAGATCGGTGACCCGCTCGGCCATCAGTCCGCCGAGTTTGGTGAACACCGCCGCGAACTGTTCGGTGGCCGCGACGGCGGCGGCCTCGGCGGGGGCGCCCTTGCCGATGAGCGCGGTCGCTGCACCGATCCAGCCGCGGTCCTCGGCCAGGCCCGCCGTCGCGGCGAGCACCTCGGCCGTCACCCCGGTGTTCTGCGACGCGCGCGTGCGCAGCCGCGCGGCGACGGCGCCGGCCGCGGTGGCGAAGCGCGTGACCTCGTCGGCGCGCCGTTCCTCGGCGATCTCCACACCGACGCCGAGCTTCTCCGGCGAGTGGTCGGGCCGCTCGCCCGGCCACAGCGCGGGACCGTGGGCCAACCCGCCGACCACCGGGGTTCCCGTCAGGATCTGCGCCATCGTCTTGCCTCTCACTCGACTATCGATGTGACCACCGTTACAAAAAGTGCTTGACTTGTCAACACAAACAGGCGTAAACACAATTACTACAACATCCAATCCCACACGCCTCAACAAGCGGGGTGGTCGAAACCGGAGATCGGAGCGGTGTGTACGCCGAGGAGAGACAACAGGCGATCGTCGACGAGGTGCGCCTCGCGGGGCGGGCATCCGTGGCCGCGCTCGCCGAGAAATTCGACGTCACCAGCGAGACCGTCCGACGCGATCTCGCGGTACTGGAACGCGCCGGACATCTCCAGCGGGTCCACGGCGGCGCCGTGCGCGCCGAGATCATGCGCACCCTCGGCGAGCTCGGGATCGACGAACGGGAGTCGAGCCAGATCGAGCAGAAGACCGCGATCGGCCGGGCGGCCATCCGATTCCTGCCGCCCGACGGCGGTTCCGTGCTCTTCGACGCCGGCACCACCACGTACCGCGCGGCCGAGGCGACCGCTCCCGATCGGAGGCTCACCCTGTTCACCAACAGCCTGCCCATCGCCGGCCTGCTCGCGGGCACCCATCCCGACGGTCTCCATGCCCTCGGCGGACGCGTACGCGGTCTCACCCAGGCGACCGTGGGCGTCGAGACCGTGGACGCGCTTCGCCGACTGCGCGTGACCACCGCCTTCATCGGGACGAACGGTCTGAGCGAGACCCACGGGTTGTCGACACCCGACCCCGACGAGGCCGCGGTCAAGGCGGCGATGGTCGCGGCCGCGCAACGGGTCGTGGTCCTCGCCGACAGCTCGAAGATGGACCGCGAGGACCTCACCTCCTTCGCCGGACTCGACGACGTCGACGTCCTCATCACCGACTCCGGGATCGACCCGGCCTATTCGGCGGCCCTGTCCGCGCGTGGCGTCGAGGTCGTGATCGCATGATCGTCACCGTCACCGCCAACCCGAGTCTCGACCGCACCCTCGAACTCGGCGCACCGCTCGCCCGCGGCGAGGTGCAGCGCGCCGGCGTGGTCCGCACCGAGCCGGGCGGCAAGGGCGTCAACGTGGCCCGGGTCGTCGCGGCCGCCGGCCTGACCACCCGCGCACTGCTCCCGGCGCGGCCGGGCGACCCGCTGCGGGCCGCACTCGACGACCTCGCACTCCCCTACGACGCCGTGCCGGTCGACGGCGAGGTCCGGTCCAACATCACCATCGCCGAATCCGACGGGACGACCACCAAGATCAACGCACCCGGCGTTGCCCTGACGGGCCCGGATCGCGAGGCGCTCGTCGGGCTGATCCGCGAGCACGCCGGCTCCGCGCAGTGGGTCACCCTCTGCGGGTCGCTGCCTCCCGGCGTCCCCGACGACTGGTACCGCTCGATCGCCGACGACCTCGTCCTCGCCGGCTGCCGGGTCGCGGTGGACACCTCGGGCGCTCCCCTACGTGCCAGCGTCACCGGTCGCGTCGACCTGATCAAGCCCAACGAGGACGAGCTCGCCGAACTGACCGGCGCCGACCCCGGTCAGCTCCGAGAAGCGCTCGCGCGCAACGATCTCGGACCGGTCATCGACGCCGCTGCGACCATCGCCGAGCAGATCGGGGGCAACGTCCTCGCCACCCTCGGCGCCGCCGGGGCCGTGTTGGTCACCGCATCCGGCGTATGGTCGGCGACCCCGCCGCCGATCGTCCCGCGCAGCACCGTCGGCGCCGGCGACTCGTCACTGGCCGGCTACCTCATCGCGCAGAGCACCGGGGCCTCGCCCGCCGAATGCCTCCGGTCGGCCGTGGCGTACGGCGCGGCGGCCGCATCGCTCGCCGGCACCCAGGCCCCCACGCCCGACCACCTCGACCTCCCCGGCGTGCGGGTGACCGAACTGTCGGGAGCCGCGCGCATGACCTGACGGCACCGTCGGGGCGGGTCCCCGCACCGACCCCATCCAGCACCGACCCCCACCCTTTCCACCGAAGGACATCCCATGACCGAGCAGATCATCACCGCGCAGACGGTGAGTCTCGACGTCGACGCCGGCGGCGATCCCGCCGCCGTCATCACCACGCTCGCCGACGCCCTCGCCGCGGCCGGCCGGACCACCGATCCCGCCGACCTCGCGCGGGCCGCACTGGACCGAGAAGCCAAGTCCGCCACCGGACTTCCCGGCGGCATCGCCATCCCGCACGCCCGTACCGCGTCGGTGACCGCAGCCAGCCTCGCCATGGCGCGGCTGTCCCGCACGGTCGACTTCGGCGCACCGGACGGGCCGGCCGACCTGGTCTTTCTCATCGCCGCCCCCGAGGGGGGTGCCAGTGCGCACATGAAGCTCCTCAGCTCGCTGGCCCGCTCACTCGTCCGGCCCGACTTCGTGGCCTCGCTCCGCGCGGCCGAGAACGAGGAGCGGGTCATCGAATTGGTCAACGAGGCCATCGACCCCGCGCCGCCGGCCGCGAGCACAGCCGCGCCGACCGCCACTCCGTCGACGCCTGCCCCGTCGACCACGAAATCCGAAGGTGCGCCGGCCCACCCGGACTCTGACCGGACCCCGGACCCGGGACCGGCCACGCCGCGCATCGTCGCGATCACCGCATGCCCGACCGGCATCGCCCACACCTACATGGCGGCCGACGCCCTGAAGTACGCCGCCGAGCGGGCCGGCGTCGAGTTCGCGGTGGAGACCCAGGGGTCCTCGGCGACCACGGCCTTCGACCCGGACGTGATCGCTTCGGCCGACGCCGTCATCTTCGCCACGGACGTCGGGGTCAAGGATCGCAACCGGTTCCGCGGCAAACCCGTCATCGCATCCGGGGTGAAGCGCGCCATCAACGAACCCGACGCCATGATCGCCGAGGCGGTCGCGGCGGGGCGCGACCCGAACGCGGCGCGCGTCACCGGCGACGGCGCGGACGCGGACGCGGCCGACTCGTCGAAGTCGGGCATCGGTCTCGCCGGCCGTACACGCCAGGCACTCATGACCGGTGTGAGCTACATGATCCCGTTCGTCGCGGCGGGCGGACTGCTCATCGCGCTCGGCTTCCTGCTCGCAGGCTACGAGGTCGCCAACACGAACCTCGACGACGGCGGCACCCTCAGCGACGGCGCGTTCATCGCCCTGAACAACAGCCTCTGGGATCTGCCGGCGGGCGGGCTGCTGCAATACCTGGGCGCGGTGAGCTTCGCGATCGGCTCGGGCGTGATGGGTCTGGCCGTACCGGTCCTCGCGGGCTACATCTCCTTCGCGATCGCCGACCGCCCCGGTATCGCACCCGGTTTCGTGGCCGGCATCGTATCGCTCGCCGTGGGCGCCAGCTTCATCGGCGCACTGATCGGCGGTCTCATCGCCGGCGTGGTGTGCCTGTGGATCGCGCGGACCCCGGTGCCCCAGTGGGCTCGTGGTCTCATGCCCGTCGTGGTCATCCCGCTGTTCGGCAGCATGATCGTCGGCGGACTGCTCTACATGGTCCTCGGCAAACCGCTCGCCTGGCTGACCGAGCAGATGAACAGCGGCCTCGAGAGCATGTCCGGGGGATCGGCCATCGCCCTCGGCATCGTGCTCGGCCTGATGATGTGCTTCGACCTCGGCGGACCGGTCAACAAGAGCGCGTACCTGTTCGCCACCGCCGGGATCGCCGACGCGGCGACCGCCGGACCCGCGCAGTTCCAGATCATGGCGGCGGTCATGTGTGCCGGCATGGTGCCCCCGCTCGCGCTGGCTCTCGCCACCGTCGTCCGTCCGGGCCTGTTCACCGAACCCGAGCGCGAGAACGGCAAGGCCGCATGGCTCCTCGGCGCGTCGTTCATCTCCGAAGGTGCCATCCCGTTCGCCGCGGTCGACCCCTTCCGGGTCATCCCGTCGATGATGGCCGGTGGTGCCCTCAGCGGTGCGCTGATCATGGCCTTCGGCGTCGAACTGCGCGCCCCGCACGGCGGTATCTTCGTCTTCTTCGCCATGAACAACTGGGTCCTGTTCCTCGTCGCGCTGGTCGCCGGTACGGTGCTGTCCGCCGTCCTGGTGGTCGCGGCCAAGCAGGTGCACCGCAGTCGCGACGCCGTCGCCTTCGACGAACTCGAGGCGGTCGCCGTCTGACGCCCGATCACACGACCACCTGACATCCGGGGCGCTCCCCGGCACCGAATCGCCCGACAACCACCACAGATCACACGACAACACTCGAAGGAGTTCTCATGCTCAGCACCACCGCCACCGTCGGCTCCGCTGTCGGACTGCACGCCCGCCCCGCCACGATCATCGCCGAGGCGGTCGCCGAGACCGGCAGCCCGGTGACGCTGGGCCTCGAGGGCGGTGACCCGGTGGACGCGGGGTCGGCGCTGATGATCATGACGCTCGGGGCCGAGAAGGGCACCCGCGTGGTCGTGACGGCCGACGACCAGGCTGCGCTCGACACCATCGTCGGTCTCGTCGAGAAGGATCTCGACGCCGACTAGGTCCGCACAGCCGACTGGGTCCGTACAGCCGACTGGGTCCGTACAGCCGACTGGGTCCGCACAGCCGGCGAAGCGCTCAGATCCGGAGGTCCGCGATCTCGCCCGCGAAAGCGGCCGGGACGCGGACCTTCATCGTGGTACCGGTCTCGGTGTGCTCCGACGAGATGACCTCGCCCTCGCTGTGGACGCGAGACACGACATCACCCCGGTCGAACGGCACCTCGATGGTCATCTCGACGTCCTCGCGACCGACGAACTCGCGCACCCGCCCGAAGAGTTCGGGCAATCCCTCGCCGGTCCGGGCGGAGATGAACACCGCATCCGGACCGAGCGCGCCGCGCAACTCGGTGAGGCGGTTGCCGTCGATGGCGTCGATCTTGTTGATGACCAACAACTCCGGCGGAGCGGTGACGCCCTCCTCGGCGACGATCTCGTTGATGACCTGACGGACGGCCGAGATCTGCTCCATCGGGAAGGCGTCCGCACCGTCCACGACGTGCAGCAGCAGATCGGCGTCGACGACCTCCTCGAGCGTCGAGCGGAACGCCTCGACGAGCTGGGTCGGCAGATGCCGCACGAACCCGACCGTGTCCGTGAAGACGACCGCGCGGCCGTCGTCGAGCGTCGCCCGCCTGGTGGTCGGGTCCAGGGTCGCGAACAACGCGTCCTGCACGAGGACACCGGCGCCGGTCATCGCGTTGACCAGACTGGACTTGCCCGCGTTGGTGTAACCGGCGACGGTGATCGTCGGGATCGAACCGCTTTTGCGCGCAGCGCGTTTGGTGTTCCGCGCCTTCTTCATGCCACGGATCTCGCGCCGCAGCTTGGCCATCCGCTCCCGAATGCGGCGACGGTCGGTCTCGATCTTGGTCTCGCCGGGACCGCGCAGGCCCACACCGCCGTTGCTGCCCGCCCGGCCGCCGGCCTGCCGGGACATCGATTCACCCCAGCCGCGCAGACGCGGGAGCATGTACTCCATCTGGGCGAGCGACACCTGCGCCTTGCCCTCCCGCGAGGTCGCGTGCTGCGCGAAGATGTCGAGGATCAGCGCGGTGCGGTCGATGACCTTCACCTTCACCACCTTCTCCAGCGCATTGAGCTGGGCGGGGGTGAGCTCACCGTCGCAGACGACGGTGTCGGCGCCGGTCGCGAGGACGATCTCGCGCAATTCCTCGGCCTTGCCACTGCCGATGTAGGTGGCGGGATCGGGTTTGGAGCGACGCTGGATCACCGCGTCCAGGATCTGTGAACCGGCCGTCTCGGCGAGGGCGGCCAGCTCGGTCATGTTGGCCTTCGCGGCAGCCGCGCTGCCCTCGGTCCACACGCCGACCAGGACCACGCGTTCGAGTCGTAGTTGCCGGTACTCGACCTCGGTGACGTCGGTGAGTTCGGTGGAGAGTCCCGCGATGCGCTGCAGTGAGGCGCGCTCGGACAATTGGAGTTCGCCGGTGGTGGGATCCGCGGTGTCGCGGATCCCGAGATCGGCCGCGGACATGATCTGTGCTTCTGATTCGGTCATACGGGAACCATGGTCTCACGACCGTCCCGGGCCGAGCACGCGAATATCGAGCTCAGCGCTCCCAGCCGGGCCGCAGCACCCCGTCGGCGACCAGCATCGACGGCCCGCGCAGGGTCGAGCCGTCGGGACGGATCGTCACGGTGACCTCGCCGCCGGGGATGCCGATGCGCAGCTCGCCGGTGTCCGCGCCGCGGGCGTCGAGAGCGGCGCGCGCCGCTGCGACCAGGCCCGTTCCGCAGCTGCGCGTCTCCCCGACGCCCCGCTCGAACACCCGCATCCGCGCGGTCAGGCCGCCGTCGGGCTCTTCCACGGGTGGGGTCAGCAGCTCGACGTTCGCGCCGTGCGGGAAGTCGGCGGCCTCGATGATCACACCGGCGGAGAAGTCGACCGCGTCGAGGTCGGCCGCGGTCATGTCCGCGACGACGCACGCCAGGTGGGGGTTGCCCACGTCGACCATCGCACCGGGGTAGATGTCGTCACCGATGCGGACCACCGACGACCCGTCGAGCCGCGCCGGACCCATCTCCACCGTGACCTCGGCGTGCACGGCGTCGAAGGAGTGGATGGTGACGGCTCGGGCACCCGCGCGGGAACCGACGGAGAACGTGTCGGTGTCGACGAGTCCCGACGCCCGGACGTAGTGGGCGAAGACGCGTACCCCGTTGCCGCACATCTCCGCGACCGAACCGTCGCCGTTGCGGTAGTCCATGAACCAGTCGTCGGCCGACACCCCGTCGGGCAGGGCGTCGAGGACACCGGCCGAGACGAGCGCGCCCGAGCGGGCGACGCGCAGCAATCCGTCGGCGCCGATCCCCCGTTGCCGGTCGCACAGCGCCGCGACCGTCGCGGCGTCGAGCGCGATCTCGGCGTCGGGGTCGGCGAGGACCACGAAGTCGTTCTGGGTGCCATGACCCTTGACGAAGTGCAGGCCGTCGCTCGCACTGCTCTGCGGGGCGGAAGTCACGGACCACAGCCTACGGGGAAGGCGCGTCGACGATGCGCAGCGCTCGGTCGAGCAGATCGGGCGCGGCGGCGTCGAGCCACTGCGCCCGATGATCGCGGCGGAACCACGAGCGCTGCCGACGGACATAACGCCGGGTGCCGATGAAGGTCAGGTCCTCGGCCTGCGCGAGGTCGTACTCGCCGTCGAGGGCCGCGAGGACCTGTTTGTAACCGATCGCCTGCGACGCGGTGCGTCCCGCTCGCAGGCCGCGGGAACAGAGGTCCTCCACCTCCTCGACGAGGCCCTGCTCGAACATCGCTCTCGTACGACGGCGGATCCGATCGTCGAGTTCATCGGTGTCCCGGTCGAGGGCGAGGATGATCGTGCCCCAGCGCGGTTCGCCGATGGTGGGCTGCGACGCGGCGAAGGGTGCACCGGTCAGCTCGACCACCTCCAGCGCCCGCACGATGCGGCGACCGTCGGTGGCCAGGATGGTCGACGCCGCGGCCGGGTCGACCTCGGCGAGCAGCCGGTGCATCTCGCCCACTCCGCGCTCGTCGAGCAGGTCCTCGTAACGCCGGCGGACCTCCGGGTCGGTGGCCGGGAACTGCCAGTCGTCGAGGAGTCCCTGGACATACATCATCGATCCGCCGACGATCACCGGGACCCGACCCGCGGCTCGCAACCGATCGACGTCGGCCCGCGCGGCCTGCTGATAGCGCGCGACCGTCGCCACCTCGGTCACGTCGAGCACGTCGAGCTGGTGGTGCGGGATGCCGCGGCGCTCGTCGGGCGAGAGCTTGGCCGTCCCGACGTCCATGCCGCGGTACTGCTGCATGGCGTCGATGTTGACGATCTCGCCGCCGAGCCGTTCGGCGAGGTCGAGGGCCAGGTCGGACTTGCCGCCGGCAGTGGGTCCGACAACAGCGATCGGGGTGGGCGGCGCGGTCATCGGGCGTGCTCGCCGTCGTCGACGGTCCAGGTCGCGACCACGTAACCCACGCCGAAGGGCGCGTCGGCGAAGTCGGGCACCGCCCGGACCGGCCGGTCGCCGACGAGGCCGGCCGTCACCTGCCACGCGACCCGGCCGCCGACGCCCTCGGCATCGCACTTCGCGGGGTCGAGGGCCACCAGCGTGTCCGTGTCCGCCGATCCGAGTGCGGCCACGATCGTGTCGTTCAGCGTCACCGCCGATTCCCGGCGGCCCCCGCCGGGGGCCTTGTCGGTCAGCGCCGTCGATCCGTCTCCCACCACCAGGACCCCGACGGCGTCCGAGCCCTCGTCGAGACGGGCGGCCAGCCGGGTACCCACCGCGACGCACTCCGCGGGCGGCGTGGCCGAACCGACGCTGCACACGCTCACCCGACCCAGCGACATCCGCTCGGCGATCCACCCGGCGATCAGCGCCGACAGACTCATCCGGCGCAGCGGGTCGGTGACCGCGACATCGGTGACAGCAACATCGGTGATCGCGGAGTCGATCGTGACCGGGACGTCCACGCCGAAGCGCGCGAAGGTGCCGCGGAGGGGCTCGTCCACGAGGCCCGCGGTCGACTCGTCGGCGGTTCCGATCGCCACCCAGCGGTCGATGCCGAGCGCGCCCGCGACCGCGTCGAGAGCTGCGCGCCGCACCGGCTCGGTGTCCGAGGCGGCCGGTCCGGCCAGCTCGGGGACGAGCAGCGGGGCACTCGGAACGAAGACGACGGCCGCAAGCACACCACGACGCTAGTCGACAGGATCCGCCCCGCTCGCTCCGCTCCCGGCGCCGGGGACATTCGGCCCGCTCGCTCCGCTCCCGGCGCCGGTTACCCCGCGCCGCGACCCACCAACTCGGCACGGACGCCACATCGACGGGCCTGAACTGCTTGAATGGAACGGTACTTGTCGGCGACACCGGGCGTAGGATGCCCGGCGAGAACCGACTCCAGCGACCGGCAGCCGTGACGCGCGGCACCACTGAGCGGCAGGACACGTGCACATGAGCAACCCGACCGAATCGGCTTCCGAACCCCAGCGGGCACCCGCCGGGCAGGACACACCGAAGCCGGGACCCAAGCCGGGACCCCGGCCCAAGCCCGGACCCCGCCCCGGCATCGCGTCCGAACCGGTCGTCACGCACCTCGTCACCGGCGATCCGCACCGCTTCGGTCGTATCGACGAGTCGGGCGTCGTGTGGCTCAAGACCGACGAGGGCGAACGCGAGATCGGTTCGTGGCAGGCCGGCACGGTCGAGGAGGGGCTTGCGCACTTCGGACGCCGGTTCGACGACCTCGCCACCGAGGTCGAGATCCTCGAGGAACGGCTCACCGCCCGCTCGGGAGACCCGCGCAAGGCCCAGCAAGCCGCCAAACACCTGCTCGACGAGTTGCCCAACGCGCATGTGATCGGCGACGTCGCCGCGCTGCAGCGCCGCCTCGAGGCCATCGTCGGCAGCGCCGACGAGGTCGCCGAGACCATCCGCGCCGAGCGCGAGAAGACCCGGTCGGAGGCCATCGCGCGCAAGGAGGTCCTCGCCGCCGAGGCCGAGCAGATCGGCGCCGACGCGACCAACTGGAAGAGCGCGGGCGACCGGCTGCGCGAGATCCTGGACGAGTGGAAGTCCATCAAGGGCGTCGACCGCAAGACCGACGACGCGCTGTGGAAGCGGTACGCCAAGGCGCGCGACGCCTTCAACCGCCGGCGGGGTGCGCACTTCGCCGAACTCGACCGCGAGCGCGCCGGCGCGAAGGAACGCAAGGAAGCGCTCATCGCCCGCGCCGAGGAGCTGTCCGGCTCCACCGACTGGGGCCCGACGTCGGCCAAGTTCCGGGAACTGCTCGGTGAGTGGAAGGCGGCCGGGCGCGCCCCGCGGGACACCGACGAGGCCCTCTGGCAGCGGTTCAAGGCCGCCCAGGACGTCTTCTTCGGCGCCCGCAACGCGGCGTCGTCGGAACGCGACGCGGAATTCTCCGCGAACGCGACCGCCAAGGTCGCCCTGCTCGATGCCGCCGAGAAGGCCATCGACCCGGCCACCGATCTCGACGCGGCCCGCCGCGAGTTCCGGTCGTTCCGCGATCAGTGGGACGAACTGGGCAAGGTCCCGCGCGATCAGATGCACAGCCTGGAGGCCCGCGCGCGGGCCCTGGAGAAGCGCATCCGCGACGCCGAGGACGCTCAGTGGCAACGGACCGATCCCGAGGCACTGGCGCGGGCGGCGCAATTCGCCGATCGCGCAGCGCAGCTCGAGGACCAGGCACGCAAGGCGGCCGAACGCGGAAAGGACCGCGACGCCGCGAAGTTGCGCGATCAGGCTGCGCAGTGGCGCGAGTGGGCCGACGCCGCGGAGAGTGCCGTCACCGACCGCTGAGTCCGGTCGGGGCCGGCCGGATCAGTCCTCGTGCGGGTTCTTGCGGTACAGCGCTGCGGCGTAGGCCTCCTGCTCGGCGGCCTGCCGGCGTCGCTCGTCCTCGAGCGCGAGCTGATAGGAGCTCCGCGCCCACACGACACGGGACCAGTGGAACGTGAGCACGAAGACCGCGATCCAGCCCAGCACGAGACCGATACCGACGCCCGACGGCGGCTCGACGCCACCGACGCCCGGCGTGTTCCGCGACCACCACGCCAGCATCCCGGCGACGCACGCGATGGCGCACCCGCACAGCGCGATCCACGCCAGGAACCACCGGCGGGTGAGCAGCGCGAGCATGGAGACGACGATGCCGAAGATCGTCACCAGGTAGACGAAGATCCTCGACACGATCGTGACGCGCTCGGCGGCCGCCTCGGGCGTGAAGGTGAGGACCTCGAGGCCGGTGACGGATCCCGTGTGCGGCAACACCATCGACACCATGGCGAGGACGACGGCCACGGCGACGACGACCGCGCGCGCACCCGGGTCGATCTCGCCGGCCACCCGCCGTTCCGCCTTGCGCAGGTCGCTCTCGTACTGCTCGAACGCGGCCTTCTCGGACGCAGAGCTGCCGGCCGCCTCGTTGTCGGACGCCGAGTTCTCGGACATGGTCATCGCCTCACTTCGTGTGGTGGTCAGCTGCCGCAGCCACTGCCGCAGCCGGCGTCGGCCGGAACGGCGGCGGGGGCACCGAACCCCGGCAGCCCGAGCCCGACGCCGACGGGCGCGGTGGTGGGGGTACGGCTCTGTTCGTGCGCGTCGCCGGCGCGGGTCCGGCGGTGCGCGAGAACGCCGGAGTCGGCGATCAGATGGTGTGGTGCAGCCGCGGTGAGCTGCGTGTGTACGACGTCGCCCGGGCGGATTCCCGACGCCGTTCCGGGCGCGAAGTGCACCAGGCGGCCGTCCCGGGCGCGACCGGTCATGCGCTGGGTCTTCGCCGACTTGCGCCCCTCGTCGGCGACCACGAGCAATTCCACCTCGGTCCCGACCAGCGCCTCGTTCTCGGCCAGGCAGATCCGCTCCTGCAGCGCGATGAGACGCCGGTAGCGATCAGCCACGACCTCGGGCGGCACCTGGTCGGCCATCGTCGCGGCGGGCGTGCCGGGGCGGGGCGAGTACTGGAAGGTGAACGCGCTCGAGAAGCGGGCGCGCTCGACGACGTCAAGGGTGGCCTGGAAGTCCTCCTCGGTCTCGCCGGGGAAGCCGACGATGATGTCGGTGGTGATCGCCGCATGCGGCATGGCCTCGCGGACCTTGTCGAGAATGCCCAGGAATTTGGTCTGCCGGTAGCTGCGGCGCATCGCGCGCAGGATGCGATCGGACCCGGACTGCAGCGGCATGTGCAGTTGCGGACACACATTCGGCGTCTGGGCCATCGCCTCGATCACGTCGTCGGTGAACTCGGCGGGGTGCGGTGAGGTGAACCGGACGCGTTCGAGCCCCTCGATGTCACCGCAGGCGCGCAGCAGTTCGGCGAAGGCGCCCCGGTTGCGGGGCTGATCGGGATCGGCGAAGGACATCCCGTAGGCGTTCACGTTCTGGCCCAGCAGCGTCACCTCGACGACACCCTGGTCGACGAGGGCCTGCACCTCGGCGAGCACCTCGCCCGGCCGGCGGTCGACCTCCTTGCCACGCAGCGACGGCACGATGCAGAACGTGCAGGTGTTGTTGCACCCCACCGACACCGACACCCAGCCCGAGTAGGCGGAGTCGCGCTTGGCCGGCAGGGTCGACGGGAACCGCTCGAGCGCGTCGAGGATCTCCACCTGGGCGGCGTCGTTGTGGCGGGCCCGATCGAGCAACGCGGGCAGCGAACCGATGTTGTGTGTGCCGAACACCACGTCGACCCACGGGGCCCGGGACAGCACCGTGTCCTTGTCCTTCTGCGCGAGGCAGCCGCCGACGGCGATCTGCATGCCGGGCCGGTCGGATTTGACCGGGGCGAGGTGGGACAGGTTGCCGTACAGCTTGTTGTCGGCGTTCTCCCGGATCGCGCAGGTGTTGAAGACGACGAGATCGGCGGGGTCGTCATCACCGGCGCGCACGTACCCGGCGTCCTCGAGCAGACCGGCGATGCGCTCGGAATCGTGGACGTTCATCTGGCAGCCGTAGGTACGGACCTGATAACTGCGCGCGGCGGGTGCTGCCTGCTCAGGCCGATCCGACAACTCGATACTCACCCCTACGAGGGTACGGGGCGCACGCAAATCGACTCCCACAGGACACCGTGTTCCACGTCGGCCGATAGGGTGCCCCAATGACCGTTTCGCCGAGTAAGTCCGCGGACCCCGGGTCCCAGCCGATGATCGCGATGCGCGGGGTGCAGAAACACTTCGGGTCGTTGCACGTCCTCAAGGACATCGATCTCGAGGTCCCCGCCGGTCAGGTCGTGGTGGTCCTCGGGCCGTCGGGCTCGGGCAAGTCCACCCTCTGCCGCACGATCAACCGCCTCGAGCCGATCGACGGCGGCGAGATCCTGGTCGAGGGTCAGGTGCTGCCCGCCGAGGGCAAGGACCTCGCCCGGCTCCGCGCCGACGTCGGAATGGTCTTCCAGTCCTTCAACCTGTTCTCGCACAAGACGATTCTCGAGAATGTCACGCTCGCGCCGATCAAGGTGCGCAAGAAGAGCAAGGACGAGGCCGGCATGCGCGCCCTCGAACTGCTCGAGCGCGTCGGCATCGCCAGCCAGAAGGACAAGTACCCCGCCCAGCTCTCCGGCGGCCAGCAGCAGCGCGTGGCCATCGCCCGGTCGCTGGCGATGAACCCGAAGATCATGTTGTTCGACGAGCCGACCTCGGCCCTCGACCCGGAGATGGTCAACGAGGTGCTCGACGTGATGGTGTCCCTCGCGAAAGAAGGGATGACGATGGTGGTCGTCACCCACGAGATGGGCTTCGCGCGCAAGGCCGCCGACCGCATCATCTTCATGGCCGACGGGGCGATCATCGAGGACTCCGATCCGGAGACCTTCTTCAGCAACCCGTCGACCGATCGCGCCCGGGACTTCCTCGGCAAGATCCTGGGGCACTGACATGACACAGCGAATCACCCGCCGCCCGATGCGGACCGCGGGCCTGGTCCTCGCGGTCGGCGCCCTGCTCGCCACCGTGTTGTCCGCCTGCGGCAGCACCGATCCGCGCAACCTGCTCGACTCCATCCGCGAGGGCTCGGTCGTGCTGGGCGTCAAGTTCGACCAGCCCGGTCTCGGCCTCTACGAGCCGGACGGCAACGTCGAGGGATTCGACGCCTCGGTGTCGCGCTACGTCGTCAACCACATCGCCGACGATCTCGGGGTGCCGCATCCGGAGGTCACCTGGCGCGAGACCCCCTCGGCGCGCCGCGAGGCGATGATCGACAACGGTGAGGTCGACCTGATCGCGGCCACGTACTCGATCAACGCGGCACGCTCGAAGAAGGTGTCCTTCGGCGGCCCCTATCTCGTCACGTACCAGGGTCTGATGGTGCGCGCCGACGACAACACGATCGAAGAGCTCGCCGACCTCGACAAGGGCAAGAAGCTCTGCTCGGTGACCGGCTCGACACCGGCGCAGAACGTCAAGGCACAGCTGCCCGCGGTCCAGTTGCAGGAGTACGACTCCTACTCGGCCTGCGTCGAGGCGCTGCGCCGCGACAAGGTCGACGCGGTGACCACCGACGAGGCGATCCTCGCCGGCTACTCCAACTTCTGGGAGGGCGAGTTCAAGCTCGTCGAGATGACCTACCTCAAGGACGCCTGCGTGAAGGATGCCCTGAAGACCGCGGGCAGCCCGTTCTCCACCGAGCGCTACGGCGTGGGGCTCGCTCTGGACGACACCGCGTCGCAGAACGCCGTCAACACGGCACTCGACGCGATGCTCGCGCCTTCCGTCGACGGCGAGTCGGCCTGGAACGCCGCGCTGCGCGAGGCGCTCGGCAATCCCTACGTGGACGAGATCATCGCCCGCGCCGACCGTCCGGACTCGAAGTTCCCCTACCTGCCCGATCCCGGCGACCTCGACTTCGTCGACTCGCCCTCCACACCGTGCCCGCCCGGGCTGCAGTGAGCGACGGAGCTACCGATGAATGACGTCTCTCTGTGGGAGAGCATGGGTCCAGAGCTGTGGCCCGCCTTCTGGGTGACCATCCAGCTGACCTTCTACTCGGCGATCGGCTCGCTGGTGTGGGGCACGATCCTCGCAGCCATGCGGGTCTCCCCCGTGCCGGTCATGCGCGGCTTCGCCGAGGTCTACGTGAACATCGTCCGCAACACGCCGCTGACACTCGTGGTGCTGTTCTGTGCGATCGGCCTGTACCAGAACCTGGGCCTGACCTTCGCGCCGACGATCGAGTCGAACAACTTCTGGCTCGCCGTCCTCGCCTTCGTGCTGTACACCTCGACGTTCGTCTGTGAGACGCTGCGTTCCGGCTTCAACACGGTCCCGCTCGGGCAGGCCGAAGCCGCTCGCTCCCTCGGCCTCTCGTTCACGCAGGTCTTCGGGGTCATCGTGCTGCCGCAGGCGATCCGGTCGGTGATCGGTCCGCTGGGCAGCGTCCTGATCGCGCTCACCAAGAACACGACGGTCGCGTCGGTGATCGGCGTCGCCGAGGCGGCGGCGCTGATGAAGACCGAGATCGAGACCTACTCCGACCAGCTGTTCGTCATCTTCGGCGTCATCGCGGCGGGATTCATGATCATCACACTCAGCGAGGGCGCCGTCTTCGGCTACCTCGCCAAGCGACTGGCGGTGAAACGATGAGCGCTGACTCGACTGTCCTCTACGACGCCCCGGGACCGCGCGCACGTACCCGGAACCGCCTGTTGGCGATCGCGTTCATCGCGGTCCTGGCCGCGATCGCGATCTACGTGATCGCCGTCCTCGCCGCCAACGAACAGTTCACCGCCGAGAAGTGGTCGCCGTTCGTCACGTGGAGCACATGGACCGGCTACATCCTGCCTGGCCTGTGGCGGACCCTCGCGGCCGCGGCGGTCTCGATCGTGCTGTCGCTGCTGCTCGGTGCGGTCCTCGGTATCGGCCGACTCTCCGACCACCTGTGGGTACGCACCATCGCGGGCCTGTTCGTCGAGGTGTTCCGCGCCATCCCGGTGCTGATCCTGATGGTGTTCACCTGGTTCCTGTTCGCGATCTACGGGATCTTCCCGTCGTCCTTCCTGGCATTCGCGGCGGTGGTCACCGGACTCACCCTGTACAACGGGTCGGTCATGGCCGAGATCCTGCGATCCGGTATCAACTCACTGCCCAAGGGACAGACCGAGGCATCGATGGCACTGGGTCTGCGCAAGAGCCAGATGATGCGCATCATCCTTCTGCCACAGGCGATCACGGCGATGATGCCCGCACTGATCTCGCAGATGGTCGTGGCGCTGAAGGACAGTGCGCTGGGCTACATCATCGGATACTCCGAGGTGGTCCGCAGCGGCCTGCTCTCGGCGTCGCGCTACGGCAACTACATCCCGGCGCTGATCGTCGTGGCCATCATCATGATCCTGATCAACTTCGGGCTCTCGACGTTCGCCACCGCCCTCGAACGCCGACTCCGGCAGGGGCGCCGGTCGTCCGCACCGCCCGCGGATCCGGAGGAGACCGAACTCGCTGCGTCGGAGAACCTGCCCACCGGCAGGTGACACCCGCATGAACGTCGTGCGGGTCGCTCAGCCGCTGCGCAGCGCGCTGAGCGCCTCCCCCACCACGTCGAACGCGAGGGACTGGGAATAGCCCCGCCGCACCAGCATTCCGACGAGGCGACGCATCGCCTTGTCGCGTTCGGCACGATCGTCGGCGATACGGTCGATGACCGAGGGCGTGAGTTTGCGCGCCACCAGACCGGACGCGATCTCACGTTCGTCGTCGGGGTCGATGTCGGCGAGGGCTTCGGAGATGATCGACTCGTCGATCCCCTTGGTGCGGAGCTCGTGTCGTAGCGCGACGCGTCCCTTACCTGAGTTGAGGTGGCGGGATCGCACCCACTCGGAGGCGAACTCCTCGTCGTCGAGGAGGTTGTGTCGCTCCAGGCGCGCCATCACGTCGTCGACCGCGTCGGGTTCGAAACCCTTGCGCGTCAATCGCTCTCGCATCTCCTGGCGTGAACGCGCACGAACCCCGAGCAGTCGGAGCGCAGAGTCCCATGCACTGGGTCCCTTACGGTCGGGATCGTTGTCCCGCCGTGTGCGCGTCTGCCCGGGGTCCGTTGCCTCGCTCACGGTCTACCTGAACTCGCCTTCGATGTCAGAATTCGACTGGGGCGGGGGCGATGTCGTCGGCGTCGACGGTGGCGCCGATGCCCAGCTTCTCTTTGATCTTCTTCTCGATCTCGTCGCGGATGTCGACGTTCTCGAGCAGGAACTTGCGCGCGTTCTCCTTGCCCTGGCCGAGTTGATCGCCCTCGTAGGTGAACCACGAACCGGACTTGCGGATGAAGCCCTCCGCGACACCCATGTCGATCAGCGAGCCCTCCTTGCTGATGCCCTGGCCGTAGAGGATGTCGAACTCGGCCTGCTTGAACGGCGGCGCGACCTTGTTCTTGACGACCTTGACACGTGTGCGGTTACCGACCGCGTCGGTCCCGTCCTTGAGGGTCTCGATCCGGCGGACGTCGAGGCGCACCGACGAGTAGAACTTCAGCGCCTTTCCGCCCGTGGTGGTCTCTGGCGATCCGAACATGACGCCGATCTTCTCGCGCAGCTGGTTGATGAAGATCGCGGTGGTCTTCGACTGGTTCAGCGCGGAGGTCATCTTCCGCAGGGCCTGGCTCATCAGGCGGGCCTGCAGACCGACGTGGCTGTCGCCCATCTCGCCCTCGATCTCGGCCTTGGGGACCAGCGCGGCCACCGAGTCGATGACCAGGATGTCAAGCGCGCCCGACCGGATCAGCATGTCCGCGATCTCGAGCGCCTGCTCACCGGTGTCGGGCTGGGACACCAGCAGCGCGTCGGTGTCGACGCCGAGTTTGGCGGCGTAGTCGGGATCGAGTGCGTGCTCGGCGTCGATGAACGCGGCGATACCACCCTGCGCCTGGGCGTTGGCGACGGCGTGCAGGGCGACGGTCGTCTTACCCGAGGACTCCGGACCGTAGATCTCCACGACGCGGCCGCGGGGCAGTCCGCCGATACCGAGGGCGACGTCGAGCGCGATGGACCCGGTGGGGATGATCTCGATCGGCTGACGGGTCTCCTCGCCGAGCCGCATCACCGAACCCTTGCCGAAGTTCTTGTCGATCTGCGCGAGGGCGAGGTCGAGAGCCTTCTCGCGGTCTTGGGGCGCAGGTGCCATGGGAGTTCTCCTCGGTTGTGAGCCGGATTTCCGGCGGGCGGTCTGTGCGGTCCGGGCGTTCATGTGATGAAAGTAGCCGGTGGGTCCGACAACTCTTCAGACGCAGACTCGGCCCGTGTGGTTCCGTCTGATTTCACCTCTGGGCACCAGGATGGACGAACACCTGTTCGATGGCAAGTGTGACACGCGGTCGCGTGTCACCAGCGATGGCGCGGTACGTCGAAGTCGCGACAGATCGCGATCCAGACGTCGCGCGGGTCGACCCCGTCGTCGATCGCCTGGGCACCCGTGCGTCCGCCGACCTCGATCAGGATGTGATCGGACAGGATCGAATCCGCCGACGGCACACCGAATTCGGTGGTCATCAACTCGGTGAACTCGGTCAGACGCACGGGTCCAGCCTAGGTGACGCCGCCAGAACGCGATGACCGACCGCCACCGGGTCGACGACGTCGGTCACCGACTCCCCGATCGCCCGCGCCGCGCGTGCATGTGCCGGATCGTCCAGGACGGCCCGCACGGCGTCGGCAACGGCGTCCGCGGTGACCGGACGCACCACCTGCCCCGCGCCGGCTCGTCGGATCCGGGCGGCGAGCTCCCACTGGTCACCTCCACCGGGTACCGCGACGACCGGCACCGACGCGAGCATCGCCTTGGCGAGGATCCCGTGCCCGGAGCCACAGATCAGCAGGTCGGCGTGCGCGAGCACCTCGTCCTGCCGGCCCGGCCCCGCCGTGATCAGTTCCCCGCGGAAGCGGGCGAGATCGGCACCGTCGGGGTCGCGGAGCCCCGAGACCACCACCCGCACGGTCCGGCCCAGTGTGTCCGGCGACAGGGCTTCGAGAGCCGCGCCGAGCATGTCGGCGGCGCCGGTCTGCGCGGTCGACGGGGCGACGACGACGAGGGGGTGATCGCCGGGAGGCACGGTGAAGTGATCGTCGGTGGGCTCCCACACCATCGGTCCGACGAGATGCGCGTCGGTCGGCCAGTCGGGGCGCGGGACCTCGAGGCCGGGAAGGGTGGCGATGAGTCGCGCCGCCGGTTCCGCGTCGACGTCACCCAGCCCGATCGTCCGCCGGGCAGCGTCCCGCTGCCGCACGCCCTGCCGGATCGATGACGCGGTGGCGGCGCGCATCAGCGTGTCGCGCAGCCGACCCCCGACGCCGCGACCCGGTTCGAGTCCGGACCCGATCGGCGGTAGTCCCCGGGACGGCCAGTACAGCGGGTGCGGCGACAGCTCGATCCAGGGCAGCCCACACAGTTGAGCCGCCCAGCCGCCGCCCACGGTGATGACGTCGGAGATGACGAGCTGCGTCCCGTCCGCACGCAGCGGCCCGACGAGCTGCTGGGCCATGCGCGCGGCGCGGGCACTCAGTTTGGCGCCGGCGTCAGAATCGTCGTCGGAGTCCTCGGCGCGCAGCCCCGGGAGATCGGCGATGTCGATCCCCCGGCGGCGCGCCGCCTCCGACCAGGTGAGGGAGGTGAACACGACCGGTGTGTCACCGGCGGAGCGGAACCGCTCGGCCAGCGCGAAAGCCGGGAAGGCATGCCCGGCGTCGGAGCCCGCGACGATCGCGACGCGCACGGGTTCGTCGTGCACGCGTGCGCGATGTGTCAGTTCTGCTGGGGCGGCTCGGTGGTCGGCGGCGCGGACTGGGTCGCCGGCTTCTGCAGACCCGGTGCGGTCGTCCCGGCGGCAGGCAGCGCGTCACCGCGCATGCTCGCGCGGATCTGCTCGAGCCGGGAATGCCCGGCCATCTGCACGCCGGCCTGCTCGACCTCCTGCATGCGGCCCTGCACGGAGTTCTTGGCCAGCTCCGCCGAACCGAGCGCGTTCGCGTAGCGTCGTTCGATCTTGTCGCGGACCTGGTCGAGGCTCGGCGTGTTGCCGGGCACCGACAGCTCGCTCATCTGGTTGAGCGACGCCGAGACCTGCTCCTGCATCTTCGCCTGCTCGAGTTGACTGAGCAGCTTCGAACGCTCGGATAGCTTCTGCTGCAGGATCATCGCGTTGCGCTCGACGGCCTTCTTGGCCTGATCGGCCGCCTGGAGCGACTGGTCGTGCAGGGACTTGAGGTCTTCCACGCTCTGCTCGGCGGTCACCAGCTGAGCCGCGAACGCCTCGGCGGCGTTGGTGTACTCGGTCGCCTTCTGGGTGTCGCCCGCCGCGGCGGCCTGATCGGCCAGCGTCAGCGCCTGGCGGGTGTTCGCCTGCAGCCGCTCGACGTCCTCGAGTTGCCGGTTCAGCTTCATCTCGAGCTGACGCTGGTTGCCGATCACCGAGGCCGCCTGCTGCGAGAGCGCCTGGTGCTGACGCTGGGCGTCCTCGATCGCCTGCTGGATCTGGACTTTCGGGTCAGCGTGCTCGTCGATCTTCGCGTTGCCGAGTGCTGTGAGGTAGCGCCACAACTTCACGAACGGGTTCGCCATGCTCGTCGTACTCCATTCAGGGGTCTGAGAACTCTGGTGACCAATCTAGCGTCTGCGAGTCCGGTGTTGAGTCGGTGTCGTTCAGACGGTGCGGGTCAGGCAGCCGCGAGAGCCGTGGCCTCCCGGCGGCCGGCGGGAGCCGGGATCACGACCTTGGTCGCGGTCAGTCCGGCCTCGGTGGCCTCGACGCCCTCGCCCATCGGCTCGGCGCCGACCACGACGGGTTCGGCACCGGCCGGACGCATGGCGCTGCCGACTTCGAGGAGCAGGTCGGCGATCTCGACGTCGAGCGCGTCGCAGATCGCGGCGAGCAGTTCGCTCGACGCCTCCTTCTGACCGCGTTCGACTTCCGAGAGGTAGCCCAGACTCACCCGCGCACCGGTGGACACCTCGCGCAGGGTCCGGCCCTGCTGCGTCCGGACCCGACGCAGGCTGTCGCCGAGCGCCTCGCGTAAGAGCATCGCCATCGAGTCTCCTCCCTACTGAACGTCTCGGCCCAACTCACTACTCGGCGCCCACCGAACCGGCGGTGCGCCTGCTGCCCTACCCAACGCTTCGCGGTCCCGACGGGTTCCCCGTAGCACCGGCGGCGTAAGCACCCACGGTCGCAACACCGTCTGATCGACGATAGTCGAAGTCAGCGACCGCCGCCGGTTCCTCCCACAGCACGTCCGCCCGGTGCCACCGCCCGGGGTGCGGTCTCATCGCGGTCGGACCGGACCTTGACCGCCTGCCAGGTGTAGTCCAGACCGGTGTAGATCGTCACCACCACCGCCAGCCCCATCAGGATGTCGGCGGCGAGCTGCCACGCTCCGCCCAGCGGGAGGAGGTACAGACCGATGGCGAGCGCCTGCAGCAGCGTCTTCAGTTTGCCGCCGCGGCTGGCCGGGATGACCTTGTGCCGCAACACCCAGAAGCGCAGGGCCGTCACCCACACCTCGCGGGCGACGATCACCACGGTGACCCACCACGGCAGGATGCCGAGGATCGACAGCCCGACGAGGGCACCGCCGATCAGGGCCTTGTCCGCGATGGGATCGGCCAGCTTCCCGAAGTCGGTGATCAGGCCGCGCTGCCGCGCGATCATCCCGTCGTACCGGTCGGTCAACGCCGCGACCCCGAAGACGATCGTCGCGATCGTGCGCCACAGCGTCGACTCGCCCGACTCCATGAACAGCGCCACCAGGAACACCGGCACCAGGACGATTCGGAACACCGTGAGTGCATTGGCGATGTTGACCACCGGCACCGGGTCCACCGGGTCGGTGATGTGGTCGGGCCCGCGGCCCACATTGGCGATGCCGTTCTCTTCGACGGCCCGCCGGATCCGGTCGGTCATGAGCTCGCTCCTGACCACGGCGTCGTGCCGCAGTTCAGGGCAGTCCTCAAGTACACGCCCATCAGGGTATCGGCAGTCCCGGCGAACGTCGTGCACAGGTCGGTCCAGCGCGGAGACTAAGCTGAATTCCCATGTCCCCCGCCGATCACGTCGTCATCCGTCGTGCGCGCACCTCCGACGTCCCGCGGATCAAAGAACTGATCGACCAGTAC
This sequence comes from Gordonia sp. NPDC127522, assembly GCF_042672305.1. Classification (NCBI taxonomy): domain Bacteria; kingdom Bacillati; phylum Actinomycetota; class Actinomycetes; order Mycobacteriales; family Gordoniaceae; genus Gordonia; species Gordonia sp. NPDC127522. Next base: position 265,723 of record NZ_JBHXVK010000003.1, on the reverse strand, counting down.
GCCGGGAAGATCCTCCTCGAGAAGAACCTCGTCACGCTCTACGAGTCCGTCCAGGAGTTCTGGGTCGCAGACGTCGACGGCCTGGTTGTCGGTTGTGGTGCGCTGCATGTGCTCTGGGCCGATCTCGGCGAGGTCCGCACGGTCGCCGTCGACAACGCCCACGCCGGGCGCGGCATCGGCCACCTCCTCGTCGACCGGCTCATGGCGGTCGCCCGCGAACTGCAGCTCTCGCGCGTCTTCGTGCTCACGTTCGAGACGGCCTTCTTCGCGCGGCACGGTTTCGCCGAGATCCAGGGCACCCCCGTCACGCGCGAGGTGTTCGAGGAGATGTGCCGGTCCTACGACACCGGCGTCGCAGAATTTCTCGACCTCAGTTATGTCAAACCCAACACCCTGGGCAACACCCGGATGTTGGCAACCATCGAGCAGGAGTGACCATGCCGTTCTTTGCCGTTCACTACACCTACCGCCCCGCCAGGGCCGCCCTGCGGGATCAGCACCGGCCATTGCACCGGGAGTGGCTCGCAGAAGAGAATTCGGCGGGCAACGTGCTGATCGCCGGCCCCTATCCCGACGGGTCGGGCGCGCTCATCGTCATTCGCGCAGCCGACCTCGAGGCGGCCGAGGCATTCCTCGCCAACGACCCGTTCCAGGCGCATCAGGCCGTCGACGCCATCCGCATCGACGAGTGGACGCAGGTGTTCGGGCCGTTCCCGGGCTGATGCCACATCCACCCGTCGGCGACGGGTGGACGTGGTCGGGTCAGGAGTCCTTGGACTTCGGCGCCGGGGCGTCGGTCGTGTCGCCGGCGGACTCGACCTCCGGCGTCTTCGCCACCCCGCGACTCTTGATCAGGCTGGCCACCGTGGTGATCACCAGGACACCCAGGATCACCGACAGCGACAGTCCGGTGGAGATTTCGGGGACGGCGACGTGCTCACCACCGTTGATGAACGCCAGGGTGTTCTCGTGCAGGGCGTGGAGGACCAGCTTGACGCCGATGAAGGCCAAGATGATCGACAGGCCGATGGACAGGTACACGAGGCGGTCGAGCAGTCCGCCGATGAGGAAGAACAGCTGACGCAGACCCATCAGGGCGAACGCGTTGGCGGTGAAGACCAGGTAGGGCTCGGACGTGAGGCCGTAGATGGCCGGGATCGAGTCGAGCGCGAACAGCACGTCGGTGAAGCCGATGACGATGAGGACCATCAGCATCGGGGTCGCGAGCCGCTTGCCGTTGACGCGGGTGAACAGCTTGTCGCGGTCGTAGGAGTCATGCGTGCGCAGGTAACGCTTGACGAAGCGCTCGAGACGCGTCTCGCGCTCTTCTTCGTGCTCGACCGGGTCGTCGCTCTCGCGGAGCAGCTTGACGGCGGTGAAGATCAGGAACGCGCCGAACAGGTAGAAGACCCAGCTGTAGGCGTTGATCGCGGCCGCACCGACGGCGATGAAGATGCCGCGCATGATGAGGGCCATCAGGATGCCGAGCAGCAGGACCTTCTGCTGGTACTCCTTCGGCACGGCGAACTTCGCCATGATGATGACGAAGACGAAGAGGTTATCGACCGACAGCGCCTTCTCGGTGACGTAACCGGCGAAGTACTCACCGCCGAAGGTCGAACCCCAGTTCCACCAGACGAACAGACCGAAGATGACGGCGAATCCGATGTAGATCGCCGACCAGATCCCCGACTCCTTGAGCGACGGCGCGTGGGGCACGCGCACATGGGTGAAGAAGTCGAACGCGAACAGGGCGAGGATCACCGCACAGGTGATCAGCCATACGGACAGCGAAACATCCACTTGTAACCTCCAGCAGGCAGCATGAGCTGACGAGCCAGAGGTCTCTCCCACCGAACGGGGGCCGACGCTCCGGGCCAGGGCCGCGACGATGATCGGCATCGTTGCGAATCGTGACCGTATTGACGGAGACGCCGCTTTGGGGATACTCCCCTCATGGATCTCCGGCCACCTTATACAAACTGCAGGCAACCTGCAGAAACCGCAGGTCAGCGACCCGGGTCAGGTGCCGGAACTGTCCGTTTCGTCGCCGCCGCCGGTGATCGAGGCGATCACCCCCGCCAGATCGTCGGGCTTCACGAGCACCTCTCGCGCCTTGGAGCCCTCGCTGGGGCCGACCACACCGCGCGTCTCCATCAGGTCCATGAGGCGGCCGGCCTTGGCGAACCCGACCCGCAACTTGCGCTGCAGCATCGACGTCGACCCGAACTGGCTCGACACGACCAGTTCGATCGCCTGCAGGAGATCGTCGAGATCGTTGCCGATGTCGCTGTCGATGTCCTTCTTGTCGCCCGCCTTCGCCGCGGTGACACCCTCGGTGTACTCCGGCTCGGCCTGCTCCTTGGAGAAGTCGACGACCGCGGCGATCTCCTCGTCGGTGATGTAGGCACCCTGCATGCGGATCGGCTTGTTGGCGCCCATCGGCAGGAACAGGCCGTCGCCCATGCCGATCAGCTTCTCGGCACCCGGCTGGTCCAGGATGACGCGCGAGTCGGTCAGCGACGACGTAGCGAACGCCAGCCGCGACGGCACGTTGGTCTTGATCAGACCGGTGACGACATCGACCGACGGACGCTGCGTCGCGAGCACCAGATGGATGCCGGCGGCGCGCGCCTTCTGGGTGATCCGCACGATCGCGTCCTCGACGTCGCGGGGCGCGGTCATCATCAGGTCGGCGAGCTCGTCGACGATGGCCAAGATGTACGGATACGGCTTGTAGACCCGTTCGCTGCCCAGCGGGGCGGTGATGTCTCCGGACCGGACCTTCGAGTTGAAGTCGTCGATGTGGCGCACCCGCGAGGCCTTCATGTCCTGGTAGCGCTGCTCCATCTCCTCGACGAGCCAGGCGAGTGCCGCGGCGGCCTTCTTCGGTTGCGTGATGATCGGCGTGATGAGGTGCGGGATCCCCTCGTACGGGGTGAGCTCGACCATCTTCGGGTCGATCAGGATCATCCGCACCTGCTCCGGTGTCGCACGGCTGAGCAGCGACACGAGCATCGAGTTGACGAAGCTCGACTTGCCCGAGCCGGTCGACCCGGCGACCAGCAGGTGCGGCATCTTCGCCAGGTTGGCGCTGACGAAATCGCCCTCGATGTCCTTGCCGAGCCCGATCACCAACGGATGCTTGTCCTTCCGGGTCGACGGCGAGTTCAGCACGTCGGCCAGGCGAACCATCTCACGGTCTGAGTTGGGGACCTCGATACCGACCGCGGACTTGCCGGGGATCGGCGCGAGCAGGCGCACGTTGTCGGTTGCCGCGGCGTAGGCGATGTTGCGTTGCAGCGCGGTGATCTTCTCGACCTTCACGCCCGGTCCGAGTTCGATCTCGTATCGCGTGACGGTCGGCCCGCGGGTGTATCCGGTGACCGCGGCGTCGATCTTGAACTGCTCCAGCACGCCGGTCATCCGGTCGATCATGTCGTCGTTGGCGCTGCTGCCCGTCTTCGGCGGATCGCCCTCAAGGAGAAGGTCGGCGGGCGGCAGGCGATAGTCCCCGTCCGCGGTGGGATCGGACGGGATGAACGCCTCGTCGTCCGACACCCCCTCGTCCGTCATCTCGTCGTCGAGATCGGGTTCGTGCCGGGGCTCCGGTTCGGGTGCGGGACGCGGCGTGGATCGCGCGGCGGCCCGCCGGGCGGGTGTGGCACGGGTACGGGGACTCGACGCGATCACCTCGGTGACCTGCTGGTCGGCATCCGCGAAGTTCTCGGTGACGGCCTCCTCGAGCGGGGCGACGTCGGCGACGTCGGCGGGCTTGCGCCGCGACGTCCGTCCCGAGGTCCGCGCCGGTGCCGAATCCGGCGGGTAGTTGTCGTAGGGGTTCGACGAGTACGGCCGACGCCGGGACCGCGACTCGAGCGCGCCGGAGTCCCAGGGATCCGATTCGGCGGTGTCGGTCTCGGAGTCGGGTTCGTCGAAATCTGGATCGTCGTAGTTCTCGGCGTCGGCATCCCACTCCTCGTCGTCCCAGGGCGCGTCGTCCCCTCGTCCGACACCCAGCCCGAGGTAACCGGCGGCAGCGTCGACGACCTCGCGGACGGTTCGACCACTGAGGATGAGTACGCCGAATGCCATGCACAACAACAGGATCGGCACCGAGACCCACGCGGTGACACCCGCGGTCAACGGTGTGCCCACCGCGAAGCCGACGAACCCGGCCGCTCCGGATCGTCCGGGGAGGTCGACGGGCGCACCGGCGACGAGGTGCATCAGACCGAGCAGCGGAAGGATCACCAGGAACCCACCCGACAGGTAGCGGCCGCGTCGCTCCGGGGCGGCCGGCCGTCGCATCAAGACGACTGCCAGCGCGAGGAGACCGACCGGCACGAGCACGGCCGCCGACCCGATGACCGCGCGGATGAGGGCCTCGATGAAGGCGCCCACCGGACCCGCCGCACCGAACCAGACACTGGCGCCGACGAGCAGGCCGAAGGCGAGGAGACCGAGTGCTGTCCCGTCCCGCCGATGGCTGTGACCGCCGGGCCGGGGTCGACCGTTGCCGTCGGACCCGTCGTCGAACTCCTCGAAGTCCGGGTCGGTGTCGTCGATGTCGTCGAACTCTCCGACGGCCTCGGTGCGCGGTCCGCGGCCGACGCCCGAGCCCGCCCGGGCGGCGCTGCCGACGCCACGCGCGAACAACGACCATCCGGCGCCGATGCCCTTGCCCACCGCGGACGCCCCGGCCGCGGCGACGGAACGACGATGCAGGTCCACCGACTCCGCTGGTGCGGCGGACCGGGAGCTCTTCCGCGGTGCCCCGGCCTTCGACCTCGTCGAGGCACCGGCGCCCGTCTGACGACGCGAACCACCGCTCTTCGAACCACCGCTCTTCGAACCGTCACCCGCCGAGCGGCGGGCGGCGGTCGAACTCCCCCGAGCCGAACTCGCCCGCCCCGAACCACCGCGTGCGGATCCACCGCGTGTGGAACCAGCAGCGCCGCGCGCAGAGGACGCGCGTGTACCCGTGCTTGCCTTCGAAGCCATACCGACAGACTAATGGGCAGCGGTCACATCAGTCACACGGGCAACACAGACAACGGATGCGTGTCGAAGTTGTGATCGCTCAGAGGCCGCGCGAACTCTCGCGGACGCCCGTGATCGCGGCGGCGTCGCCGGCGAATGTGACGTCGACCGGTGTTCGGCCGAACGCGAACAGCACCAGCTCACCGACACGACCGGTCACGACGACGTCGTCACCCGATCCCGCGGTCACCAGATCCTCGCCGTCCGTGGTTCGCAGGGTCACGCGGGCCGGGACCTTCTTGAGGGTCATCCGGCCCATCGACTTGGCCGGCGTCCGCAGCTCCGCCTCGAGTTCGGGGGCCAGCGACCGGGGCGTCCACGGCCCGTCGGGGTCGGCGCCGCCACGCAGGACGTCTTCGTGGTGGACGAACATCTCGGCGAGGTTGGCGAATCGGTCGATCAGCTTGAACGGTGAGTAGACCGGCGGTCCGGAGGCGAGCAACGCGAGTTGGGCATCCCAGTCCTTCGACGTCGCCTGGGCCCGCACCTTCTCGGTGTGGCCGGCGAAAGCCGGGATGAGGATGCCCGGCCCGGTGTCGGGGCGTCGTTCCCGGACCACGAGATGCGCCAACAGATCGCGGGTGGTCCAGCCCTCACACAAGGTGGGCGCGTCGGGGCCCACCTTTCGAAGGGTCTCGACGAGGGCTGCTCTTTCCTTCTGCGCTCCGGTCACACGACCACGGTAGCGACAAAGCCGCGGTCTCGTTCCGCGACGCCGGTCAGTCCCCGACCGCGATGACCGTCGGCACGATCATCGGACGGCGACGATAGGCGGTCGACACCCAGCGTCCGACCGCACGGCGAATCCCCTGGGCGATCCGGTGCGTGTCGGAGACACCCTCGGCCGCCAGCGAATCCAGCGTCTGGTTGACGATGTCCGCCGCCTCCTTGAGCGCGTCCGGGTCGTCGGAGAAGCCGCGTCCGGAGACCTCGGGTGTGCTCACCGCACGGCCCGTCGTCACGTCCACGGCGACGGTGATGGCGATGAAGCCGCCCTCCCCCAGCACGAGCCGTTCGGAGAGCGTCGACTCCCCCACGTCGCCGACCGAGAGGCCGTCGACGTAGACGTGCCCGACCGGAACCCGTCCGACGATGTCGGCGCGTCCGTCGACGAGGTCGACCACCACGCCGTCCTCGGCGAGGACGACCCGGTCCTCGGGCACACCGGTCGCGACCGCGAGCGCGGCGTTGGCGCGCAGGTGCCGCCATTCGCCGTGTACGGGCATCGCATTCGACGGGCGCACCGCGTTGTAGAGGTAGAGCAGCTCACCGGCCGAGGCGTGGCCCGAGACATGGACCTTCGCGCTCTGCTGGGTGATGACGGTCGCGCCGCGCTTGGCCAGCCCGTTGACGACGGCGAACACCGAGTTCTCGTTGCCGGGGATGAGCGAGGACGCCAGCACGACGAGGTCGTCGGCCCGGATGTTGATCTGCCGGTGCTCTCCGCGCGCCATCCGGGAGAGCGCGGACAGCGGCTCGCCCTGCGAGCCGGTGGAGATCAGCACGACGCGGTGGTCGGGCAGGGTTGCCGCGGTGTCGAGATCGACGACGACGCCGTCGGGTACGGAGAGGTAGCCGAGATCCTGCGCGATCTGCATGTTGCGCACCATCGAACGGCCGACGAAGGTGACCCGCCGATTGTGGGTGTGCGCCACGTCGATGATCTGCTGGATGCGATGGACGTGGCTCGCGAACGACGCCACGATGACCCGCTGTTTGGCCTTGCCGATGACCTGGTCGAGCACCCCGCCGATCTGGCGTTCCGGAGTCACGAAACCGGGAACCTCGGCGTTGGTCGAGTCCACCAGGAACAGGTCGACGCCCTCGTCGCCGAGGCGGCTGAACCCGGCGAGGTCGGTGAGGCGACCGTCGAGGGGCAGCTGGTCGAGCTTGATGTCGCCGGTGTGCAGCACGACGCCGGCGGGGGTCCGGATCGCGACGGCCAGGGCGTCCGGGATCGAGTGGTTGACGGCGAAGTACTCGCACTCGAACGGGCCGTGCGAGGTCTTCTGACCTTCGACGACCTCGACGAGCTTGGGCCGCAGGCGATGCTCGCGACACTTGGCCTCGACCAGGGCGAGCGTGAACTTCGCGCCGATCACCGGGATGTCGCTGCGTAGCCGGAGCAGGAACGGCAGAGCGCCGATGTGGTCCTCGTGGCCGTGGGTCAGGATCACCGCGTCGACGTCGTCCATGCGGTCTTCGATGTAGCGGAAGTCCGGCAGGATCAGGTCGACGCCCGGTTGTGCGTCCTCGGGGAAGAGCACACCGCAGTCGACGATCAGCAGACGGCCGTCGTACTCGAAGACGGTCATGTTGCGGCCGATCTCGCCGATGCCGCCGAGCGCCACCACGCGCAGACCGCCCTTGGGCAGTCGGCGGGGTGTGCCCAGCCGGTCGACGGGGGCCGGGGTCGCCGGCTCGGGCCGGCGGCCGCCACGGGCGTCGCCGCGCTCGTGGCGGGGGCGACGGGTGTTCGACGCGGGGCTCGCCGGACGCTTGGCCGCGTGCTTCGGCGAGGTCGCGTTGGACTTCGGCTCCGAGGATCCGGTCCGCTCGGCTCGCGCGCGCCGGGGTTCCCGTGCCTTCGAGGTCACCTCGACGGGCTCGGCGGACGGGGTGGGCTCGGCGGACGGGGTGGGCTCGGCGGACGGGGTCGGCTCGGCGGGCGGGGTCGGCTCGGCGGACGGGGAGGCCACAGCGGGGGGCGGACTCGGCGGGCCGGCCTTGCGGGCGGCGGCCCGGCGTCGGGTCCGGGGGCGGACGGTGCCGGTGGTGTCGTTGCCGGTGTGGGGGCCGGTGGTGTCGTTGTCGGTCATCAGATCAGCACACCCGCCGCGCGCAGATCCACGATCAGTTCCTCGATCTGCGCCGGGTTCGCGGGCACCTGCGGCAGGCGCGGGTCGCCGACCTCCAGCCCGAGGATGCGCAGTGCCGCCTTCACCATCGTGACCCCGCCGAGGCGGCCCATGGCGTTGACCAGCGGCAACATCGAGGTGTTGATCGCGCGGGCGGTCGGCAGATCGCCCTTCTCGACGGCGATCTGCATGTCGCGCAGGCGATCCGGGACGAGGTGGCCGATGACGCTGACATAACCGGTCGCGCCGATCGACAGCCACGGCAGGTTGAGTGCGTCCTCGCCGGACAGGTACTCCAGGCTGGTGCTGGCGATCAGGCCGGCCGCCGAGTGCAGGTCGCCCTTGGCGTCCTTCACCCCGCGGATGTTGGGGTGTTCGGCCAGGGCGAGCATCGTCTCGTTCATGATCGGGACCACCGATCGCGGCGGGATGTCGTAGAGCAGCACCGGCAGCGCGGTGGCGTCGGCGACGGTCCGGAAGTGTGCGAGGAGCCCGGCCTGCGGCGGCTTCGAGTAGTAGGGGGTCACCACGAGGAGCGCGTGAGCACCGATCTTCTCGGACTCGATCGCGAACCGGACGCTCTCGGCGGTGTCATAGCTGCCTGCGCCCTGGGTGATCCGGGCCCGGTCGCCCACCGCGTCGAGGACCACCCGCAGCAACTCGAGCTTCTCCGGCACGGTGGTGGTCGGCGACTCACCGGTGGTGCCGGACACGACCAGCCCGTCACATCCCTTGGCGACCAGGTGGTCGGCGAGGACGGCGGCCTTGTCCAGATCGAGGCTTCCGTCCGGGCGGAAGGGGGTGACCATCGCAACCACGTTCGTCCCGAAGGGATGCTCGTGCAGCGGTTCCTGGACTGCGTTCATGGTGCTCAAGGCTACCGCCTCCCTGTTGGTGACGATCCTCACCCTTCCAGCACGAATGGTGAGGTGGCGACCTCGGTCCCGTCGGCCAGGGTGCCGATCTCGAAATCGCCGAACACGGTGGGCGCCACCCGCATCAGCTGGCGTAGACACTCCACCGCGAGCTGGCGGATCTCGACGTCGGCGTGCTCGGTGGCGCGCATGCCGACGAAGTGCCGCCAGGCGCGATGGTTGCCGGTGACGACGATCTTCGTCTCGGTGGCGTTGGGCAGCACGGAGCGAGCAGCCTGACGTGCCTGTTTCCGACGCAGGATGGCGTTGGGGACGTCGGCGAACTTCGCCTCCAGCGCCGCGAGGAGCTCGGTGTAGGCCGCCCTGCTCGCGTCGGTCGCCGCGGCGAAGAGGTTCTCGAGCTCCGGGTCGCCCACGATCGCCGGCGGCGCCACGACGTTGGAGTCGTGCTCGGGCACGAACCGCTGGGACAGTTGCGAGTACGAGAAGTGGCGGTGCCGGATCAGTTCGTGGGTGCACGAGCGGGAGATGCCACTGATGTAGAACGTCACCGATGCGTGTTCGAGCAGCGACAGGTGCCCGACCTCGAGGATGTGCCGCAGGTAGCCGGCATTGGTGGCGGTACGCGGGTTCGGCTTGTCCCAGCTCTGGTAGCACGCCCGGCCGGCGAACTCGACCAACGCCTCACCGCCCTCGGCGTCGGTGCTCCACGGCACGTCTTCCGGCGGGGTGAACTGGGTCATCGCCACCATCTGCACCTTCAGCGGCACCAATTCGGACACGCATGTCTCCTGTCGTCCGTCGCGGCCACACGTCCGCGTGCCGCGCGGTATCCGATTCTCCCCCACCACGTGAGTACCGCACCGTCGGGCTCCGCCCGCGGTAGAGTCCCAGAAGGCGTGGGCGAGTACCCGGGGGTGGATGCGATGACGACGCGACGCGACTTCCTGCGCACGGGTGCGGTCGTGACCGGAGCGGCGCTCGCCTCCCCCGCCGTCGTCGCCCAGGGCGCGCCGCGGTCGCCCGTGCCCCCGTCGGCGGCAGTGTTCCGCCACGGCGTGGCGTCCGGCGACCCGCTCCCCGAGGCCGTCGTCCTCTGGACCCGCATCACCCCGACCCCGGCTGCGACCCCCGGTTCCGGCCTGGGGCCGGAGAGCCTCGTCCGCTGGGAGATCGCCCGGGACCCCGGCTTCGGCGCCGTCGTGGCCGCGGGCGAGGTGCGGACGTCCGCCGACTCCGACCACACGGTGAAGGTCGACGCGTCGGGGCTGACGCCGCGCACCTGGTACCACTACCGCTTCACGGTGCTGTCCGGACCCGCGACCGGCGCGGTGTCGCCCGTCGGTCGCACGTGCACCGCCCCCGCGACCGGTGCCGACGTCGCGAAGATCCGATTCGGCGTCGTGTCGTGTGCCAACTGGGAGGCCGGATACTTCGCCGCCTACCGGCATCTGGCCGCGCAGCCGGCACTCGACGCGGTGGTCCACCTGGGCGACTATTTCTACGAGTACGAGACCGGGCGATACACCGGCAAGACCGGAACCGTCCGGCCGCACGACCCCCGCCACGAGATCGTCACCCTGCGCGACTACCGGACACGCCACGCGCAGTACAAGACCGACCCCGACCTCGCCCGGCTGCACCGGGACCTGCCGTTCATCTGCATCTGGGACGACCACGAGTCGTCGAACGACTCGTGGTCGGGCGGGGCGGAGAACCATCAGGCGGGCGAGGGCTCCTGGGCCGCACGGCGCACCGCCGCGCTGCGCGCGTACGCCGAGTGGATGCCGATCCGCCCCGCCGTCGACACCGCGGGCCGGCACCTGTTCCGCAGGCTCCGCTTCGGCCGTCTGCTCGAGTTGTCCATGCTGGATCTGCGCTCCTACCGCGACCTGCAGGTCAGCGCCCGGTCGGCGGCCATCGACGATCCCGCCCGCTCGATCCTCGGCCGGTCTCAGATGTCGTGGCTGACCAATGGACTCACGTCGTCGGAGACCCGCTGGAAGATCGTCGGCAACCCGGTGATGATCGCCCCGGTGCTGATCCCCCCGCTGGATCCGCAGACGACCGGGGCCGTCACCGCGCTGCTCGGCATCCCGCGCGAGGGCATCCCGTACAACGCCGACCAGTGGGACGGTTACGCGGCCGATCGTCGACGGCTCCTCGAATCGCTGCGACGCAACCGCGTCGACAACGTCGTCTTCATCACCGGCGACATCCACTCGTCGTGGGCGTGCGACATCCCGGCCGACCCGGCGAACTATCCCGGCGGCGGGACTGTCGCAACGGAATTGGTCGGCACCTCGATCACGTCGACCAACATCGACGACATGCTGAACGTGCCCGCGAACACCGCCGGGGTCGCGGTGTCCTCGGCCTTCGCGGCCACGAACCACCACGTGCGCTGGAGCGAGTTCGACGCGCACGGGTATTCGGTCCTGACCGTGACGCCGGCGGCGACGCAGATGGACTGGTACTTCGTGCACGACAAGACGAATCCGCGCTCCGGCCAGTATTACGCGAGGTCTTACCGGGTCGCGAACGGCACCCAGCGGGTCGTACCGGCGGGCGGGCCGGTCGACTAGCTGCCCGTCTCGACCTGATCCAGCAGCGCCGACAGCTTCGCGTGGGTGTCGGGCCAGCCGTGGACGGCGATCGACGTGATGCCCAGAGCCTTGACCGGGTAGTCGTTGCCGCCCTCGTCGAGCCGGTCACCGAAGAACAGGATGTCGCTGGTGCTGAGGCCGAGGATGTCCATCAACTTCAGTGCGCCGTAAGCTTTGTCGATGCCCTTCTTGGTGACGTCCACCGACGTCGAACCGCCGCTGCGCACCTCGAGGTCGGGAAGTCGCTCGGCGGCGTAGGCCCGCAGGGACTCCTTCTTCGCTCCGTCGGGGTCCCAGGCCGCCTTCGCGTCGACGGGCGCCTTCTGCCCCAGCGCGCTGAAGGTGATCTGGCTGCCGCGGTCCTCGAGGATGTCACCCCACGTCTCGCTCTCCCACAGGCCGAGCTCTTTCGCGCCGGCCTCCAGCACGTCGAGCGTGCGCTGCTTCTCGTCGTCGGTGAGGAATTCGGCGTAGACCGTCTCCCAGTCGTTCCCGGACCACCGCACGTACTGCGTTCCGCACGTCGGCATGAGGTGGAGGTTGGCGACGCTGTCGAAGTTGCCGAGCCGCGCGAGAACCTGCTTCTCGAACTGGGTGAAGTTGCCGCCGGAGATGATGCAGCCCAGGCTCACGTCGAGCATCCGCCGCAACAGATCGACCATCTGGTCGTCGAGCGGGCTCTTCGACGGGGCCAAGGTGTCGTCGAGATCGAACATCACCAATCGGTAGTCGTTGCCCTCATACGACACGGTCATCGCTTCGTCTCCCATCGCTGTCGTGAACTTTCGATCCTCAGCATCGCATCACTCGGGGTGAGTCACGCGACGTGCAGCACCCGTTGCAGGTCGGGCGCCAGGTCGCCGCGTCCGGACACGACGACATCGTCGAGGTCCTGCCAGCCGGCGAAGCTCCGCAGATCCGCGGACAGCCGTTCGGCGACGAGGCCTCGGGAACGACCCGGCTCGCAGTAGGCCCCGAGCACCTGCAGGGTGCGGTTCTTGCGGTCGGCCTTCAGGTCCACGCGCGCGGCGATGTCGGTGCCCAGCAGATACGGCAGCACGTAATAGCCGTGCACGCGTTTGTGTTCGGGCACATAGATCTCGATGCGGTAGTGGAAGTCGAAGAGTCGTTCGGCGCGGGGGCGGAAGAACACGAGCGGGTCGAACGGCGACAGGATCGCCGAGGCGTCGACGCGCCGCGGAATCACCGCGCCGGCGGCCAGGTAGGCCGGATCGCGCCAGCCGTCCACGGATATCTCCTGCAGCACACCGTCATCGACGAGTTCGGCGACCGCGGGCCGCGCGTCGGCCGGCCGCAGCCGGTAGTAGTCGGCCAGATCGGCCACGGTGGCGACACCGAGCGCCTGGGCGGCCCGGCTGACGAGTTCACGGTGCGCCTGCGCACGGTCGGGTCGCAGCGCGACGATGTCCGCGCCGACGATCCGCTCGGTGAGGTCGTAGTGCCGCACGAAGTTCCCGTTGCGGACCGCCGACAGGTCACCGGCGGCGAACATGGCCTCGCACAGGTGCTTGACCTCACCGCGCTGCCACCAGCTCCCGGCTGCACCGGGTTCACGTTCGATGCCCAGTTCCGCTTCGATGGCACGGGGCGTGGTCGCGCCGACCGCCTCGATCACGGCCCGGACGTCGCCGACCAGAGAACGGTTGCGACGCATCACGTCTCGCGTGTGCCGATACCGACCGTCGGCGAAGTCGTCCATCCGCCATCGGAAGAGGGGCCAGTCGGGCACCGGGATCAGCGCGGCTTCGTGGGCCCAGTACTCGACGAGCAGCCGCCGACCGCGCCCGGGCTGCCACGCGGCGCGGTGCAACAGGTCGGGATCGTAGGCACCCAGGCGAGAGAACAGCGGCATGAAGTGCGCACGCGCGGCAATGTTGACCGAGTCCATCTGCAGCAGCCGCGTCCGGCCGACGACGCGCTTCAGGTGTGCCATGGTGGGCGCGGCGGCGGGCCGACGGTCGGTGAAACCCTGTGCGGCGAGCGCGATTCGACGCGCCTGTGCGATCGAGAGACGATCTGGCGCCATCAGTCCTGCCGAGCGCGCCGATAGTCGACGAAGCGATACCCGATGCCGCTCGTCGAGGTCTGCCACTCACCGCGATGTGCCACCGCCCACTCGCCGGTGATCTCCGGCGCGAACGCGTCGGCACCGTCGATCTCGACGTCGATCTCCGTGACACACAGTTCGGTGGCGAATTCCACTGCCAAGCGGTAGATCTCGCCGCCGCCGATGATTCCGACCCGTTCGCCACCGGCCAGCTCGAGCGCCTCCGCCACCGATCCCGCGGCCGACGCTCCGTCGGCCGACCAGCTCGCGTCGCGGGTGACGACCACATTGGCGCGACCGGGCAGCGGCCGAAATCGCGGCGGCAGCGAATCCCAAGTCCTGCGGCCCATGACAACCGGGTGCCCGACCGTCAGTTCCTTGAACCGCGCCACATCTTCGGGGACCCGCCACGGGATCGTGTTGTCCCGGCCGATCGCCCCGCCGCGTCCCTGCGCCCAGACCAGGCGCACCTCACGCGAGCCCTCCCCCGCGAGGTCGGACGTCACACCGCCACCGGGGCTTTGATCCCGGGATGGGACCGGTAGTCGACGATGGCGATGTCGTCGTACTGGTAGTCGAAGATCGAATCCCGCTTGCGCAGTTCGAGTTTCGGGTACGGGTACGGGTCGCGTGACAACTGCAGCGTGACCTGGTCGACGTGATTGTCATAGATGTGGCAGTCGCCGCCGGTCCATACGAACTCGCCGACCTCGAGGCCCGCCTGTTGGGCCATCATGTGCGTCAGCAGCGCATACGACGCGATGTTGAACGGCACGCCGAGGAACAGGTCGGCGCTGCGCTGGTACAGCTGGCACGACAGTTTGCCGTCGGCGACGTAGAACTGGAAGAACGCGTGGCAGGGCGGCAGTGCCATCTGCGGGATCTCCCCCACGTTCCATGCGGACACGATGTTCCGGCGAGAATCGGGGTTGGACTTGAGCAGGTCGAGGGCGGCCGCAATCTGGTCGATGTGTTCGCCGGACGGTGTCGGCCAGCTCCGCCATTGCACGCCGTAGACGGGTCCGAGTTCACCGTTCTCGTCGGCCCACTCGTCCCAGATCGAGACCCCGCGCTCCTGCAGCCATCGGACGTTGGAGTCGCCGCGCAGGAACCACAGCAACTCGTAGACGATCGACTTCAGATGCACCTTCTTGGTGGTGATCAGCGGGAAACCCTCGGCGAGGCCGTAGCGCAACTGCCTGCCGAAGAGGCTGCGCGTCCCGGTGCCGGTGCGGTCGGCCTTCGGTGTCCCGGTCTCCATGACGAGGCTCAGCAGATCCTCGTACGGAGTCGGGATGGTCCCGGTCGATGACATGTCGCGGATGGCCGTGCTCACGGGTGCCAGTCTAGGCAAAGCAGTAGTCGCACCGCCGGGCGCACGACACAACCCCGACTCGGCCTGTGACGGCTGTGACTCGTGTGATCCGAGCGGTAGGCTCCTCCCGTGGCCACCCGCAGCACCACCCGCGCCAATCGGTACGCGAAGCGTCGTCGCAAGCGTGTCGCCGCCCGCGACAACGACCTCACCGACGCCCAGTGGCTCGCACTGCAGGAGGCCTGGGGTGGGTGCGCGTACTGCGGCGCGGTGGGCGTCGCCCTGCAGCGTGACTGCATGCTGGCCATCTCCCGCGGCGGCCGGTACACCGTCGCCAACGTCGTGCCGTGCTGCGGTTCGTGCAACGCGAGCAAGTGCAATTCCGAGGTCACGACGTGGATGCGGCGGAAGAAGCTGGACGAGAAGGCGTTCCTGGTCCGGCAGTTCGAGGTGAGTCGCGCGCTCGCCGTCGACCCGGCCGACTGATCACACGGCCCGCGCCGCGCGTCGTACTCGTCCGGGCGAGGACCCGTTGACCCGCTTGAACGCCCGGCTGAACGCCGCCTCGGAGGAATAGCCGAGTGCGCCCGCCACCGACGCTACGGATGCGTCCGGGTCACGGAGACGGTCCGCAGCCACATACATCCGCCACCGGGTGACGTACTGCATCGCCGGCTCGCCGACGACGGCGGTGAACCGGGCCGCGAACGTCGACCGCGACATCGCGCATTCACGGGCCAGTCGTTCGACGCTCCACTCCGCCGCCGGATCGCGATGGACCGCGGCGACCGCACGCCCGAGTTGCGGATCGGCGAGAGCCCCGAGCCATCCGGTGCGGGTGCCCTCCGCATTCTGCAACCACGATCGGATCGCGTGGATGACGATGATGTCGGACAACCGGGTGATCACCGCCTCCCCGCCGGGCCGGAGTTCGCCGGCCTCGTCGATCACGATGCGCATGAGGTCCCGCAGCCACGAGCTGCTCGCACCCGCACGGGAATCGGTGGCGCGGATGGCGAGGATCGGCGGCAGCATCCAGGTCAGCGACCGCGCCGAAGGGTGGTCGAAACGGACGACGGCACAGATCAGGACCGAGCGTTCGGGCCCGTCGCCGCCGTGGCGCAGGATGGCATACCGATCGCTCAGGTAGTCGTGCGGCAGATCGGTGACGACCGGGGCGAACGTCGCCTCGCCGTCTCCGCGGATGACGTGCGACCGGCCGTGCGGCACGACGACGAGATCTCCCGGTGTGAATCGCAGCGACGCACCGTCCGGCGCGGACAACCGCAGCGACCCCGACACGACGAGGTGCACGCACAGACAGTCCTCCCAGACCGGCATGGTCAGCGCCCAGGGCTCGGTGAGCTCCGACCGGCAGTAGAAGGCACCGTTCAACCGGAAGAAGTGCAGGGCCTCCCCGAGGGGGTCGGGGCTGTGGAACGGGTCGGGGTGCAGATCGTCGGCGGTGCGCACCGGTCCATGATCGATCATCTCGAGCCGGTTGTCTGACGATGCCGGACAATCGTGCATGACATGCGGATCTTGAGGCATAGATCGTCCGATGAGTTGCCGTCAGTCTGGACGTACGGCATCGAATCAGGAGGTCTCATGTACACAGTTCTCGGCGCGACGGGCACCGTCGGCGCACAGGTCACCACCCGCCTGCTCGGCGGCGGACACCGGGTGCGGGCGGTGGGACGTTCACTCGGGCGACTCGACACACTGGCCCGGCGCGGCGCGGTTCCCGCGGTTGCCGACATGACGAATCCGTCCGCGCTGACCGAAGCGATGCGCGGCTCGTCGGCCGTGCTCGTGCTGCAACCTGTGGATCACACCGCTGCCGACCACCTCGCCTCGCAGCGGACGATGACCGACGCGATCGTCCGCGCCCTCCGCGAGTCGGGTGTGCCGCGTGTGGTCGCACTCAGCAGCGTCGGCGCGGAGATCGCTTCGGGCACCGGATTTCTCGTCGGTCTGCACATCCTGGAGCAGCGCCTGGCCGAGTTGTCCGGCGCCGACGTGCTCGCTCTGCGTGCAGGCTGGTTCTACGACAACGCCCGCTCCTACCTCCCGCTGATGCAGAATGCGGGCATCGTCGCGGACTCGCTGGATCCGCACGTCGCCGTTCCGATGGTCGCCACGCGGGACATCGCCGCGGCAGCGGTGGATGCGCTGGTCGAAACAGGCTGGGGCGGTGGACATCTGAGCCGGGAGATCCTGGGTCCGGTGAACGTCGACCAGGCCACCGTGACGGCCGCGCTGGGACGTGCCTTCGGTCTTCCGGAGTTGCGCTACGTGTGCTTGTCCGACGACGACATGGTCGCGACGCTCGTCGACGAGGCCGGATTCAGTCCCGATGTCGCGCGACACCACGTCGGCATGACCCGTGCCATCAACGACGGTCGGGTGGCCGGCCGGCGCCCGGGCACCACGGTCGTCACCGGCCCGACGACCATCGACGACTACGCCGGGGTTCTCGCCGAGGGAGCGCGGTCATCGCGCTGAGCTGCGGACGATGATCAACCTGTCCGTGCTGCGCAGCGACCCCGGTAGTTCGAGAGTGCGGTTCAGGGCACCGTCGCGGACGATGCCGATGACGTCGTCCGGTAGGTCCCGCGGTTCTCGCCCGATCTCGGCGGTGGTGACGCCACGCTCGCTGACGGACAGACCGGCGGCCGGGGTGAGCAGATCCTCGATCACGTCGACGACGTGCGGAGTCCGTGTCGCGATGCCCATGAGCCGCCCGGCGGTCGCTGCCGAGACGACGACCGAGTCCGCTCCGGATCGTCGTAACAGGGCGGCGTTGTCCGCATCGCGAGCCGCGGTGACGATTTTCGCGGAGGGGTTGAGTTGCCGTGCGGTCAGCGTGATGAGGACCGCGGTGGCGTCTCGATGGGCACCGATGAGGACGGCGCGCGCGTCGTCGACCTTGGCGAGGGCCAGCACCTCTCGGCGTGTGGCGTCACCCCGCACCGCCACCACGCCGAGCGTTTCGGCGGCCTCCAGCGGCTCCGGCTCGGAGTCGACGACCACGATCTGCGATCGGTCGACGCCGGCATCGAGCAGGGCGTGGGCGGCACTGCGCCCCTTCGTCCCGAAACCGACGATGACGTGGTGGTCTCGAAGCTGTTGCCGCCACCGCTGGATCCGCAATGCCTGCCGGGAACGCTCGGTCAGGACCTCGAGTGTGGTCCCGATCAGCACGACCAGGAACAACACCCGAAGTGGCGTGATCACGAAGACGTTGATGGCCCGGGCCTCGGCGGTGATCGGCGCGATGTCGCCGTAACCGGTCGTCGACAGAGACACCGTGACGTAGTAGAAGCTGTCGAGCAGCGTGAGCGGCTCGTCCGTGGAGTTGGTGTACCCGTCTCGGTCGAGGTAGACCACGAACGCGGCGATGCAGATGACGGCAACCGCGATGGCGACACGCCGCCCGATGGCGCGCAGTGGATTCTGTGCGCGTTCGGGGACGGTGATTACGCCGATCGCGAGGTTGTACCCGCTCGTGGGCCGTCGCCTCAGAAACATCCCCGCCACACCGCTCGTCTGTCACCGACCCTTGTCTTGATACACGTCCGGGATACCGTCGTGGTCGTCGTCGCGCATCTCCTCTTCGGCGATCCTGCGGTAATGCCGGTTGCGCATCCGCAGGATGACCGCGGCCGCCGACGCCGCCGTCAGCGAACCGACCAGGACACCGATCTTGACGTACTCCGCGCGGTCGGATTCCGGGTCGTACGCGAGGTCGCCGATGAGCAGCGAGACCGTGAAGCCGATGCCGGCGAGCATGGCCACACCGGTCACGTCGATCCATCGGATGCTGGCGTCGAGGGTGGCGCGCGTGAACCTGGCAAGAAGTGCGGTGGTGCCGACGATGCCCACCGTCTTGCCGACCACCAGACCGAAGATGATGCCCAGCGCAACGGGATTCGTGAGCGCCTCGCGGAGGCCGCTGAGACCGCCGATGGTGACGCCGGCGGCGAAGAAGGCGAACACCGGGATGGCGAAGCCGGCCGAGATGGGCCGGATTCGGTGTTCGAAGTGCTCTGCCAGGCAATGCCGGGTGTCCGTCTCGTCGCTCCCGGCCCGACGGAGCACCGGGACCGTGAAGCCGAGGACGACGCCGGCGACGGTGGCGTGGACCCCGGACTCGTGGACGAATGCCCACGTGAGGGCCGCCAATGGGAGCAGGAGCCACCACGAGGTGATCCGCCGCTGCACGAGAAAGGCGAACGCCGCGAGTGGGATCAGGGCCAGGGCCAGCGCGGCGCCGTTGATGGAGTCGGTGTAGAACACCGCGATCACCGTGATGGCCAGGAGGTCGTCCACGACGGCCAGGGTGAGCAGGAAGGTACGCAGTGCGGCGGGCAGATGCGTCGAGATCACGGCCAGCACCGCGACCGCGAACGCGATGTCGGTGGCGGTGGGAATGGCCCAGCCCTGCACCGCTCCGTCGCCTGCCCGGATGGTGATGGCAGCGAAAATGATTGCCGGAACAGCCATTCCACCGACCGCAGCCGCGATGGGCAGGGCCGCGCGGGCGGGATCCCGGAGGTCGCCGGCGACGAACTCGCGCTTCAGCTCCAGACCGACGACGAAGAAGAAGATGGCGAGCAGACCGTCCGCCGCCCAGGTGGCCAGGGAGAGATCGAGGTGCAGACCGAGGGCGTCGGACCCCACATGGATGTCGCCGAGGCCGAAGTAGGCGGCCGACCACGGCGAGTTGGCCCACACAAGGGCTACGACCGCGGCGACGAGCAGCAGCATGCCGCCGATGGTTTCGCGCCGGAAGATGTCGGCGATGCGGGAAGCTTCGGGCCAGGAGCCGCGCGAGAAGAGCGTCGGGGTGGCCCGACGTGAGTCGGTGTCAGTCATGGTGCGTACGGAGTCCTTCGTCGGGTGGGCTACGTACGCGTCGTGGCCGCCCCATCGTGCAGGGCTCACCGTCAACGCGCAGCCGACCAGACTTCCCGGCACACCGCGTGTCAGTCTAACAGCTGGGCGCCTACGCGGCGCTTTGCACAGCGGGCTCGGAGCGAGTTGCGTTGCGTGCCTTCCATTCCCACACCGCGTACAGCACCTCGGTGGTGTAACCGAGGTCCATCCGACCCCCACCGACCGGGACCGTCGCGTCGGTGCTGATACGAGGGTTTGGTTGCCACTCCGACGGTGTCGACGTCGGTGGCGCCACCTCGATCTCAGTCCCATCCGGGCGATGAAACGTGAACCGCTGCAACCCATGTGCGGTGATCGCAAACTCACCCTGATGCAACGACCGATGACACGACCCACACAACAAGATCAGATTGTCCGGATCGGTCCGCCCACCCGCCGACCAGAACACGACATGATGGGCATGCAGATGACGCGTCCGCCGACACCCCGGCACCTGACAACACCGATCCCGCACGAACAACGCCCGCACCAACGCCTTGTTCGGCGCCCGCTTCCGACGACCCACCCCCAACAACGCCAACTTCCCCGGCTGACCGGGAATCCTGCGGCTCACCACCTCTTGCGTTGACGCCCCACACCGGGCTTCGGCCACCTCGACCTCCGACAACCCGGGACCATCATCGAGATGAGCCGACTCCACACCCTCACCGGCATGGATCAGGATCTCCGCACCCGGAGCAAGATCGGGCATCGCGATCCCGTCATGCACCATGTCGGCCATCGCCACCACCGCCGGCGCCACATTCGACGGCACCTGCCGCCACAGATCCCGACGCCGCGACGGAACCACCTCCGAATCCTTAGGTGCCGAACCGGCTTCAGTGTTCCGCGGAACGCTCTCGACGGTCGGTAGATCCGGGTCGTCGCTGGTCCGGGTCCGTTCGTATTCCGCCCGCACCGACCCAGCGAGGAACCGCGCACCATCCAACGGACTCAACGTCAGCGACACCGACAACGACCCGTCATCGTTCCACTTCCACCGCCCCGTCGACTCCACCGGCGGCCGGCTTTCCTTGTCGACGCCACGGTCACGGTCGATCTGGCCCATCGCCCGCACCGCCCGATCCAACTGACTCGCCGTGCACGACAACGCCAGATTCACCAACTCCTGCTCACGTTCAGGCGTGGCGACCCGTGTCAGGGCGCGGACCTTCGAATACGTCAGCCGACCTTCGCGAAACGCGGTGCGGATCGCCGGCAGTTCTCGTAGCGCCTTGGCGACCCTCAACTGCTCATGTGCCGTTCGCGGTGCGATGCCGGCCTTCCACGACAACCAGTGCGCCAGCGAGTGAATCCCCGGCCCCCGCCACGACTCCCGCTCATCCAGTTCCGCTACCAGCTCAAGGAAATCCGCTGTCAGCGCCGTGATCTGCGCGGCATACCCCAGCACCCGCGCCTCGAGAACCTCATCCGACAACGACGCCGGTTCCGCACCATCGAACATCGACGACACGTCCTCAACGCAACGAAAAGTACTGACCCCCACCGCAACCCCCTGAACCGAATGAGAAGTACAGGAACAAGTATCGCCAGGCACCGACAATTCCTCGAGCCTCAACCCGAGGTCACGAGTGTTCCGCGGAACACTCGTTCATCCCTCCATCAACCCCGCTGCCACCGTCGCTCCCAACTCCCAGCACGCTTCGCGATCGTCCTTGCTCGGCGAACCGGAGACGATGACGTACTCGGCGGCCTTGGTCCAGCCGAGGCCTGAGGTGATCGAATCGACCGCTCGCACAGCCCCTTCGGTGCCCTGGTTGCCGTGCATGTACAGCCCGAACGGCCGACCCTGGGTCGAGTCGAGGATCTGGTAGTAGCTGACGTCGAAGGCGTGTTTCAGTGCGCCGCTGATGTATCCGAGGTTGGCGGGCGTGCCCAGGAGGTAACCGTCGGCGTCGAGGAAGTCGGAGGCGGTGACGGCGAGCGCGGCGCGTCGGATCACCTCGACGCCTTCGATCTCGGGGTCGGTCGCGCCGGACACGACGGCCTCGAACATCTCCTGGCATGCCGGTGACGGGGTGTGGTGGACGATGAGCAGCCGGCTCATCGGATTACTGCTCCCGGCCGTGATACTGGGCGACAGCACGTTTCATCATCGAGCGGGCACGGGTGCGGTCGCCGGCGTAGTCGTAGGCACGGGCGATGCGGTAGGTGTTGCGCCAGTCGCTCGGGTCGGCCTCCCACTCGGCCTTCACCTGGGCGAAGAGTTCGTCGGCGGCGTCGCGCTCCATCCGGCCCGATGCGCGGTGCGGCAGGTTCGAGATATCGAGTTCACGTCCCTCGTCGGCCATGATGGCGGCGAGTTTCTGGTGCTCGAGGCCCGCCCGCAGCGTCGCGTAGACCAGCCACGCCCCGATCAGCGGCAGCGCGATCACGCCCAGACCGAGACCGATCCCGGCGGCCGACCCGGAGGCGATCAGCTGGAAGCCACGCCATCCGAGCAGGACGAAGTACACGATCAGCGCCACGACGAGGAATGCGATCATCCAGACGATCGGACGGGAATCTTTCTTGCGCGGGCCGAGTCGGGGTGCGCCGCCCTCGGTGTCGTCGTCGTGGGGTGGCTCGTTCGGCGGGCCGGAGGAGGTCATGGTCAGAGGTCCAAAAGTTCTTCGAGCCCGATCGTGAGTCCGGGACGGCCGGCGATGCTGCGCACGCCCAGGAGCACTCCGGGTGCGAAGGACGCCCGGTCGAGGGAGTCGTGCCGGATGGTCAGCGTCTCGCCTTCGGTGCCGAGCAGCACCTCCTGATGTGCCACGAGTCCCGCAAGCCGCACCGAGTGGACACGCACGTCGTCGACGACCGCGCCGCGGGCGCCGTCGAGTTCCTCGGTTGTGGCATCGGGGCTCCGACCGACGCCCGCCTCGGCGCGAGCACGGCCGATCAGCTCCGCGGTCCGATAGGCGGTGCCCGACGGCGCGTCGGCCTTGTGCGGGTGATGCAACTCGATGACCTCGACCGAGTCGTAGTACTTGGCCGCCTGGGCGGCGAAACGCATGGACAGCACCGCGCCGATCGCGAAGTTGGGTGCGATGAGGACGCCGACGCCGGGGTTCTCCGACAACCAGCCGCGGACGGTGTCGAGGCGCTCCTCGGTGAATCCGGTGGTCCCGACGACGGCGTGAATCCCGTTGGAGATAAGGAACTTCAGGTTGTCCATCACCACATCGGGGTGGGTGAAGTCGACGACGACCTGGGTTTCGGTGTCGGTGAGGAACTCCGGCGAATCGCCTTTGTCGACGCCCACGGTGTAGGTGAGGTCGTCGGCATTCTCGACCGCGGCGACGATCGCCTGCCCGACCTTGCCCTGGCTGCCCAGGACGCCCACCTTGATACCGCTCATGTCCACCTCTTCGTGTCGTGTCCTGCCGGCCGAGTCGCTGCCGGGCCAGTCTAGTGGCGTCTCGCCTCAGAAGATCGGGGCACCGCCGCGGCGGTGTTCGAACACCAGCGACGTGGTGGTTCCGGCGACCTCCGGCCGGCCGTTGAGTCGTTCGACGAACTGGCGCAGCGCCTCGGTGTCGGCGGCGGCGACATGCAGCAGGTAGTCGTCGGTGCCGGCGAGGAAGAACACGTCGATCACCTCGTCGTGGGTGGCGATCTCGCCGACGAAGCGTCGGATCTGACCGCGCGCGTCGGACTGCAGACTGACGGCGACCATGGCACGCAGCGGACGACCCAGCGCCGCCGGGTCGACGTCGGCGAAGAAGCCGCGGATGATGCCGACGTCGACGAGCCGACGCAGACGGCCGTGGCAGGTCGACGCGGCGATGCCGACGCGCTGCGCCAGTTCGCTGTTCGGCATCCGCGCATCGGACTGCAGCAGGCGGAGCAGCTCCCGGTCCGTCGCGTCGAGTTTACCGGCCCGAACATCCTTCGGTGTGGTGGCCATCGCGTCCTCCCTCCTCACACGATCGTCGGCAGACCGAGCTTCGTGAGAATATTCTTCCGCACGATTGTGTCATGGCCGATGTTCCTTCACGCTGAAAATCAGTTCATCGAGGAACGTTCAGGAGACCACAACCCGACGGAGTCATCATGCGCATCGGCATCCCCACCGAGATCAAGAATCACGAATACCGCGTGGCCATCACTCCCGCCGGCGTCGCCGAACTCCACCAGCGCGGCCACGACGTGATCGTCCAGGCCGGCGCGGGCGAGGGATCCGCCATTGCCGACAACGACTTCAAGGCCGCCGGTGCACAGATCCTGGGAACCGCCGCCGCGGTCTGGGAGCAGGCCGAACTACTGCTGAAGGTCAAGGAACCGATCGCCTCGGAGTTCGCGCTGATGCGTCGGGATCAGACGCTGTTCACCTACCTGCACCTGGCCGCCGGCAGGGCCTGCACCGACGCGTTGCTGGCGTCGGGCATCACCTCCATCGCCTACGAGATGGTCCGGACCGCCGACGGCGCGCTTCCGTTGCTGGCCCCGATGAGCGAGGTCGCCGGACGCCTCGCACCGCAGGTGGGTGCCTATCACCTGATGCGTTCGGCGGGCGGTCGGGGCGTACTCATGGGCGGCGTGCCAGGAACCGAGCCCGCCGACGTGGTCGTTCTCGGCGGTGGCGTCAGCGGCGTGAACGCGGCGCAGATCGCGCTCGGCATGGGCGCCCAGGTCACCGTCTTCGACATCGACATCGCCAAACTCCGCTCGATCGACGCCAGCTTCGGCGGCCGCGTCCACACCCGGTACAGCACGGCCCTGGCCGTCGAGGAGGCGGTCGTCGGTGCCGACCTCGTCATCGGAGCCGTCCTCGTGCCGGGCGCCAAGGCACCGGTCCTCGTCTCGAACAGCACGGTCGCCCAGATGAAGCCGGGCGCGGTGCTCGTCGACGTCGCGATCGACCAGGGCGGCTGCTTCGAGGACTCTCGACCCACCACCCACGACGACCCGACCTTCGCCGTCCACGACACCGTCTTCTACTGTGTCGCCAACATGCCCGGCAACGTCGCGCGTACGTCGACACAGGCGCTCACCGGTGCGACCCTCCCCTACGTCCTCCGGCTGGCCGATTCGGGACCGGAGCAGGCGTGCGCAACCGACCCGGCACTCGGCTCGGGACTGAGCACGCGGCACGGCCAACTGTTCACCGCCGAGGTCGGCGCCGCACTCGACCTCGACGTGTCGCCGAACCCCTTCGCGCACAACTGATCAGAACGTCAGCGTGGTGGTTCCCCGGCGTCGGCCCCGCCAACCGTAGCGGCGCTCGGTCATCGATCCGTGGCCGTCGTACCCGACGAGCAGCAGGGTCGATGCCCGGGTGCCGTACCCGGGGATGTTGATGAACATCGGCGACAACGCCGCCTCGGCCTGTGGCCCGACGCCGGTGTCGGGCAGACGCGCCAGGTCCGGCCGATCCTGGTCGGCCAGCATGGCGAAGTAGGACTCGTCCGGAGACCCAGCCGACCCGCCACCGTCTGCCTCGACCAGCCCACCCAACGCCGCCGCACCGTCGACGACCTTCGGCCAGTCGTTGTCCAGGGCACCGTTCGAGAGACCGTGCACACCGTCGGCGACCCGCTCGGCGCGCGGTTCCGGCCAGTTGGTCATCCACCACAGCTCGTCCCGATCGGCGACGAGCAGATTCACCGGATCGTACGCGGCCGCATCGTCGAGAACCCGGTGGGCGTACACCTTCGGGTCGTCGTCGCCGATCAGATAGTCCACGGGAAGTTGTCCGCGCGAACGGATTCCGGCCCGTCGAGCCGGCCCGACACGGACGTTGGTGACCATGGCCACCCGGTCGGGGATCTCGGCCGAGACAGCCATCCACGTACCGCCGGCGACGGCGTCGCGACCGCCGAGGATCGGCAGGTCGTCCCAGTGCGACAGCGCGAAGGTGCGGCGACGGTGTTGCTCGTCCCGATTGGCGGCCACGATCAGCCGCTGAGTGGGGTGCGCGTTCCACGCAAAAAGGATCAGGCACATCGGGAATCAGGTCACCTGCTCGGGTCCGGGAAGAAGTCGGCTCATGGTCGACATGCGGCGCTGCACTCCGGCGATCTCGCGGACCGCTTGCCCGAGCAGGCTGCGGTCCAGCGGGGACAACTGCCTGACATCGAACCGATCGCCGGGCGGATCACCGTTGTCGAACTGTGCGACCTGATATCGCAGCCGAACGCGCTGCAGCACATCGAAGACCTCGATGAGCGTCGACGCCTGATCGGTCGGCAGCATCTCGCTGCCGGACGCCGCGCGCAGACGGCCGCGGGTGTCGACGTCGGTCGAACCCACACTGACCGCGGCCCACCGCGCGATGTTGACGAGCGGTGTCACCGCATGCCCCTTGATGTCGACGATGTTGCCCCGGCCGGTCAACACATCCCGCCGGGACCGCAACCGGGCACGCGTCGAAAGGGTTTCGGCCAGCAGCAGATTCATCGTCCGCGGGTCGCGCCGCAACCCGGCGATCATCGCGACCGCGGGCGTCGCCGACACCGCGGCGCGCCCGCGGACAGGCCGGCCGTCGAGCATCAGCGATGTGAAGATCATGCCCTTGCCGGCGAGCGGATCATCGATCCACGCTCGCGCCGCCGTCTGCCACTGCGTGTGGGTCCGCGCGAACAGCGGCTTCGACGCGACGGCGCCGTTGTCGTCGACCCGCAGTCCCGCGTTCCGCAACACCTCGTCGATTTCATCGAAGGCTGCCCGATAGCGTTCGATCTCGCCGCCGGCCGAATCGTCGAAGGAGACAGCCGAATCCACGTCCGAGCTCAGCACCGGTTCCCGACGGGCGTTGCTGCCCAGCGACAACCAGGTGAACGCCGCGGGATCGAGTTCGGGATGTGCGGTCAGGACGACATCGAGCGCGCGACCGACGACCGCGTCGACGATCATGGACGCCGCGCGCGAGATCTCGTACGGCGGTCGGTCCCGGCGAACCTGGTCGGCCACGAACTGCGGCAGCCTGCGCGCATGACCCTGCAGCTCCTCGACGTCGATCGAACGCCGGATCTGTTCGCGCAGCGGGATGCCCGCACCGACGGGGTCGGCGACGAAATCCCCCGCCCCGACGACACCGATCACCTCGCCGTCGGCGCCACGGACGGGGACGATAGCCAGATCGCGGTCGACGAGCTCGGTCAGCACGTCCATCGACGCCGCACCGGCATCGACGACGAACGCCGGTTCCGTGACGATCTCCCCGACCGAGGTGTCGACGCTGCGGCCGGCCGCGACCACCTCGGCCCGGATGTCGCCGTCGGTCAGCACGCCGAAGCTCCGGTCCGGCAGCGGGATCACCACGTAGTCCTGTCCGCGCTCGGTCATCAGCGCGGCCGCCTGGCGGACGGTCATGTCGGCCCGGCCGATCACCGGTGCGGTGCGGAGCAGTTCGGCCACGGCGCTCGCCGCAGAGATCCCGCCGGCGTCCCGACGCCGCGCCACCGTCAGCTGCGGCTTCTCCTCACCGGCCATGTCTGCAGAGTCTAGGCGGGCCCGAGGTCTTCGAAGACCGTCGGCCGGTCGAATGATTCGGAGTCCGGCCGGCACACCGCGGGGCCAGGGTTCGGCTCGAAGGGAGCAGACACCCTCTCGGAGCAAAGGACCCCCGATGATCAAGCCTCACGTCGCCGCCGCGACCACCCTGCTGGCCACTCTGGCCGTGGCAATGGGCACGACCGCCCCCGCAGCCGCCATCACGCCCGAGTACGCCGACACACTCACCGCCGGCCAGGGCATCCTGATCGGCGACGGCCTTTGTTCCATCGGGTTCTTCGGGACCAACGCCGACGGTGACCGTCTCGCCGTCACGGCCGGGCACTGCGCCGAGGGCGTCGGCGACGAGGTCACCACCACCGACGGCGAGACGATCGGTGAGGTCGTGGACTGGCAGGACGACGGCGGCACCCCCGACGGGTCGATCACGCTCGCCGATCCCCGCGGTTACACCGTCATCGCGATCGAGGACGACTGGGAGGTGGACCCCGTGTTCGCGACGGCGGCCGACCCCGAGGTCGGCGAACCGGTCGCCAAGACCGGCGAACGCACCGGCACGACCGTCGGCACCGTGACCGCCCTGCTGCATCAGGACGCCGCGCCCGAGCATCGTCTCGTCAACGCCGAACTCGTCGTCCTCGGCGGGGATTCGGGTTCACCGTGGTACCAGGAGACCCGCGGCGGACGGTATGTCCTCGTCGGGATCTCCTCGAGCGGCAACTTCGGCACGCAGAACCCCGACCAGGCGATCTCGACGGCCCAGACCATCGAAGGCCTCTACGAGCAGATCGCCGGATCCGGGTCGGCCTGGACCGACGGCTTCGAGATCAGCTTCGACTCCGCCGACCGATCCTGACGCCGGCTTCCAGACGACACCGGGGCCCGCCGTCCGCAATGGACGGCGGGCCCCGGTGGGTCGTACTCAGATCAGGCGTCGGCCTTCACCGCGTCATCCTTGACCGCGTCGGGGGCGGATGCGTCGGCCTTGTCGGCGTCGTCGTCGACCGGGACGAGGCTGATCTTGCCGCGCTCGTCGATGTCGGCGATCTCGACGCGGAGCTTGGAGCCCACGTTGACCACGTCCTCGACCTTGTTGATGCGCTTGCCCTTGCCGAGCTTCGAGATGTGCACGAGGCCGTCGCGACCCGGGAGCAGCGACACGAAGGCGCCGAACGCGGTGGTCTTGACGACGGTGCCCAGGAAGCGCTCCCCGACCTTGGGCAGCTGCGGGTTGGCGATCGCGTTGATGCGGTCGATCGCCGCCTGCGCGGACGGACCGTCGGCCGCGCCGACGAACACGGTGCCGTCGTCCTCGATGGAGACGTTGGCGCCGGTCTCCTCGGTGATGCCGTTGATCGTCTTGCCCTTCGGGCCGATCAGCTCGCCGATCTTGTCCATCGGGATCTTGATGGTGGTGATCCGCGGCGCGAACGGGCTCATCTCGTCGGGCTCGTCGATGGCCTCGGCCATGACGTCGAGGATGGTCAGTCGGGCGTCCTTGGCCTGGCTGAGCGCACCCGCGAGCACCTGCGACGGGATGCCGTCGAGCTTGGTGTCGAGCTGCAGGGCGGTCACGAAGTCCTTGGTGCCCGCGACCTTGAAGTCCATGTCGCCGAAGGCATCCTCGGCGCCGAGGATGTCGGTCAGTGCGACATAACGGGTTTCGCCGTCGACGGTGTCGGAGACGAGGCCCATGGCGATACCGGCGACCGGGGCGCGCAGCGGCACACCGGCATTCAGCAGCGACATGGTCGACGCACAGACCGAGCCCATCGAGGTCGAACCGTTGGAGCTCAGTGCCTCGGACACCTGGCGGATCGCGTACGGGAAGTCCTCGACGCTCGGCAGCACCGGCATCAGGGCACGCTCGGCGAGCGCACCGTGGCCGATCTCGCGACGCTTGGGCGATCCGACGCGACCGGTCTCACCGGTCGAATACGGCGGGAAGTTGTAGTGGTGCATGTACCGCTTGGACGTCTCGGGTCCGAGCGAGTCGATCTGCTGCGCCATCTTGACCATGTCGAGGGTGGTGACACCCATGATCTGGGTCTCGCCGCGCTCGAACAGCGCACTGCCGTGGGCGCGCGGGATGATCGCGACCTCGGCCGAGAGGGCACGGATGTCGGTGATGCCGCGGCCGTCGATGCGGAAGTGGTCGGTCAGGATGCGCTGCCGGACGAGCTTCTTGGTCAGCGACCGGTAAGCCCCGCCGATCTCCTTCTCGCGGCCCGCGAACTGCTCGCCGAGCTGCTCGAGGACGTCTGCCTTGAGCTCGTCGGTCTTGTCGTCGCGCTCCTGCTTGCCGGCGATCGTCAGGATCTCCGACAGGCGATCGGTGGCGGCGGCCGCCACCGCGTCGTAGGCATCCGACTGGTATGCCGGGTACAGCGGGAACTCGGCGGTCTCCTTGGCCGCGGCGGCGGCCAGGGACTTCTGCGCCTCGCAGAGACGGGCGATGAACGGCTTGGCGGCTTCGAGGCCCTCGGCGACGATCGCCTCGGTCGGTGCCTGCGCGCCGCCGGCGATGAGGTCGATGACGTTGTCGGTGGCCTCGGCCTCGACCATCATGATCGCGACGTCGGCGTTGTCACCGGAGCCGGCGACGATGCGGCCCGCGACGACCATGTCGAACACGGCGCCTTCGAGCTGCTCGACGGTCGGGAACGCCACCCACTGGCCGGCCTTGTTCTCCTCGGTCGGGATGAGCGCGACACGCACGCCGCCGACCGGGCCGGAGAACGGGAGACCCGCGAGCTGGGTGGAGGCGGACGCGGCGTTGATCGCGACGACGTCGTAGAGGTCGTTCGGGTTCAGCGAGAGGACGGTCACGACGACCTGGATCTCGTTGCGGAGACCGTCGACGAACGACGGACGCAGCGGACGGTCGATGAGACGGCAGGTCAGGATCGCGTCGGTCGACGGACGACCCTCGCGACGGAAGAACGATCCGGGGATGCGGCCCGCGGCGTACATCCGCTCCTCGACGTCCACGGTCAGCGGGAAGAAGTCGAAGTGCTCCTTCGGGTGCTTCGACGCCGCGGTGGTCGAGAGCAGCATGTTCTCGTCGTCGAGGTAGGCGGTGACCGAACCGGCGGCCTGCAGCGCGAGGCGCCCGGTCTCGAACCGGATCGTGCGGGTGCCGAAGCTGCCGTTGTCGATGACGGCGGTCGCCTCGGTGATCGCGTCGTCGTAGTCGTCGGCGAAGTCTTCGGTGGTGTTCACATCTGTCATGTGGGGTGGAATCCCTTCGTAGCGGCTGCCGGTGGCGGCCGTCTGACGCGGCCACGAGAAGGTGGCCGCTTGTGCGGTTGGGGGTGGCCTTCGCGGAGGTGCGCAGCACGAACTCACGTGTCACGTCGAGCGAGCTCGCACAGCAGCGCACGCGCGGATCGGACCTACCCAGAACGCGCCGAGAATGTGCGGCAGCACGGTGAATGGCGCAGCGTGTCTGCGCCGGATGAGTGCTCAGACGGCCTTCGATCGAAGCGGCCGGAATTCTGCGCGCCCGAGGGTTGCCCGGGCGAGGGTTCCGGCGGCCACTACCGAGGACCGATCTGGCTGGTCGTTCCGCACTGCCTCGAGTTCCGGCACGATCCGTCTGTCAGGGTATCACCGCCGACTGTCGATACCTCAATACGGCAACCCCCGATATGACAAAACCGGCCGCCCCCGTTTCGGGGGCGGCCGGTGGAAGTCGGGAGATCAGCGACGCAGGCCGAGACGCTCGATGAGCGAACGGTAGCGGTTGATGTCGACCTTCGCGACGTACTTCAGCAGACGACGGCGACGGCCGACCAGCAGCAGCAGACCGCGGCGGCTGTGGTGATCGTGCTTGTGCTGCTTCAGGTGCTCGGTGAGGTCGGTGATGCGCTTGGTCAGCATCGCGACCTGGGCCTCGGGCGAGCCGGTGTCGGTCTCGTGCAGACCGTACTCGGCGAGGATTTCCTTCTTCTGCTCGACAGTCAAAGCCATGGAGATACTCCTGTTTCTCAGTACCGCGTCCGAAACAACCACGGTGCGCCACCGCGGACTGCAGCAACACCGACTGATCAGGCTACCGCCCGGGTGGGACCCGGCCCAAATCCACCGGGCTCAGCTCTCGGCGGCGGCCAGGATCTCGCGCGTCTTCGTCACGTCGTCGCCCATGGCGGTGATCAGGTCGTCGACGCCGTCGAACTGTTCCATCCCGCGGATGCGGTGCACGAAGTCGACCGCGACGTGCTGCCCGTAGAGGTCGGCGCTCTTGTCCAGGACGAACGCCTCGACCGTTCGGGTGCGGCCGGAGAAGGTGGGGTTGGTGCCGACCGACACCGCGGCCTGGTAGCGCTCCCCCGGTTCGACCTCGCCGACGACCGGACCCGCGCCCAGGATCGTGAACCAGGCGGCGTAAACGCCGTCGGCGGGGATCGCGGCGTACATCGGCGGGGCCACGTTGGCGGTCGGGTACCCGAGGTCGCGGCCTCTGCCGTCGCCGCGCACCACCACTCCCTCGACCCGATGCGGGCGTCCGAGTGCCTCGGTCGCGCGGTCGACGTCACCGGCCGCGACACACGAGCGGATGTAGGTCGACGAGAAGGTCACCGCATGTTCACCGAACAGCGAGACCGATTCCACCGAGAAGCCGAACTTCCCACCGAGTTCGGCGAGCTTGGCCACGTCGCCGGCCGCCTTGCGTCCGAATGTGAAGTTGTCGCCGACGACCACGACGGCCGCGTGCAACGTCTCCACGAGGATGTCGTGGGCGAAGTCCTTGGGCGACCGGGCGGCGAGTTCGGGTGTGAACGGCATGACGCAGAAGACGTCGATGCCGAGTTCCTCGGCCAGCTCGGCGCGTCGTGTCAGCGTCGTCAGTTGCGGCGGATGGGATCCCGGGCGGACCACCTCGGACGGGTGCGGGTCGAACGTCATCAGCACCGCCGGGACGCCGTGCTCCTTCGCCGCCTTCGTGGCGGCGTTGATGAGCTCGGCATGTCCCCGGTGAACACCGTCGAAGACACCTATGGTGACCACGCACCGTCCCCAGCCCGCGGGGATGTCGTCCAGACCTCGCCAACGCAACACGCGACCAGACTACGGGCACCCGGTGTTCCAAACCACCACCGCCACTCGCGTTTGCGGTGGGGCTAAGCTCTTGGTCATGCCTCGGGGAACGGATCGTCCGGTGACAGAACTGTCACAGGTGACCCAGGACTATCTGAAAGTGATCTGGACCAGCCAGGAGTGGGAAGACGTCAAGGTCACCACCAAGCTGCTGGCTCAATCCCTCGGCGTGTCCGCATCGACCGCGTCGGAGGCGATCCGCAAACTCGCCGACCAGGGCTTCGTCTCGCACGAACCGTACGGCGCGGTCACCCTCACCGCCGCGGGCCGGTCCGCGGCCATCCTGATGGTGCGCCGCCACCGGCTGATCGAGACCTTCCTGGTGCGCGAGCTGGGCTACCGCTGGGACGAGGTCCACGACGAGGCGGAGATTCTCGAACACGCGGTGTCCGACCGGTTGATGGCCCGGCTCGATGCGAAACTCGGCTTCCCCGACCGGGATCCGCACGGCGACCCGATTCCCGCACTCGACGGCTCGATCCCCGCACCGGACGCGGCGCTCCTGGCCGACCTGGAGGTCGGGGCGTCGGGCGCCATCGCCCGGATCTCCGACACCGATCCCGAGATGCTGCGCTACTTCGACCAGGTGGGCGTCGCCCTCGACTGTGTGGTGACCGTCGCCGAGAAGCGCCCGTTCGCGGGCACGATCTCGGTGTCGCTCGACGACGGCGATCCCATCGACCTCGGCGACATCGCCGCGCGCGCCATCTTCGTGGTCCCGCGCGGCTGACCCGTTTCTTCGGCAGGGCGCGTCAGCGCAGAGTCGCCGGCCGCACCACCATCACCGAGCTCGCGCGGCGACCCTTTTCCTGGATCAGGGCGATCGCCTGTTCCCGCGGATCGACGACGACATAGATCTCCTTGCGGCCGATCGGCTCCAGCCACCGACCCTGACTGATCGACTCGGCCTCGTCGTCGTCGATGTCGCGGCGCGGGAACGACATCTTGACCGCCTCGTCGATGTCGAGGCTGACGCGCGGCTCGTCGCGGACGTCGTCGAGTGTCCGCGCATGGTCGAGGGTGAACGGGCCGACCGCCGTCCGCCGGAGTTCGGTCAGGTGCCCGCCGACCCCGAGCGCGGCGCCGAGATCGCGCGCCAGTGACCGGATGTACGTGCCCGACGAACAGTCAACGGCCACATCGAGATCGACGAACGCCGCGTCGCGCCGGGCGTCGAGCAGCTCGAAGCGGGACACGGTGACCGGGCGCGGCGCGAGGTCGAAGTCGGCACCCGTCCGCACCAGTGCGTGCGCTCGCCGGCCGTCGACCTTGATGGCGCTGACCTTCGCCGGTACCTGCTGGATGTCACCGGTGAGATCGGCCATGGCCGCGGTGATGTCGGCGTCGAGGACCCCGGATGCGTCTGCCGTGCCGAGGATCTCGCCCTCGCGGTCGTCGGTCGTGGTGGAGGCGCCGAGTCGGATCGTCGCCGTGTACGACTTCGTCGTCAGCGACAGCAGTCCGAGAAGCTTTGTGGCCCGCTCGATCCCGACGACCAGGACCCCGGTGGCCATCGGGTCGAGGGTGCCGGCGTGCCCGACGCGGCGGGTGTTGAAGATCTTCCGGCATCGGGAGACGACGTCGTGGCTGGTCATCCCGGCCGGCTTGTCGACGACCAGCAGGCCGGCGTTCTCGATGGTTGCGTCGGCCACGTCAGGTCAGCGCGATCGTGGTGGTGATGATGCCGCGCTCGACCAGCCAGCGTCCGGAGAACTCCAGCAGCGGCGGCCCACCGTCGGCGGCGGCCGGGTCGATGAGGATGCGGGAGGTGAACGTCCCCGACGTCGGGGTGGACTGTTCGAAGGTGATGTGGGCGTCCTCGAAACCCAACCAGCGCTTGGCGACCGGGAACCAGGCCTTGTAGGTGGCCTCCTTGGCGCAGAACAGCAGCCGGTCCCAGTGCAGGTCACCCGACCGGGTCGCGAGCACCTCGCGCTCGGCGGGCAGGCTGGTGTGCTCGAGCACACCGTCGGGCAGGCGGTCGTGCGGCTCGGCGTCGATGCCGAGGGAACGCACCGACATCGCGTAGGCGACCGTTGCGGCGCGGTAACCGTCGCAGTGGGTGAGGCTGCCCACGATCCCGGCCGGCCACACGGGTGCCCCCTTGTCCCCCTTGAGGATCGGGACGGGCTCGTAACCCAGCTCCCCCAGCGCCTGCCGGGCGCAGTGCCGAACGGTGGTGAACTCGCGACGACGCTTCTCCACCGCGCGCGAGATCAGGCTCTGCTCGGCCGGCAGCGGGACGAGATCCGGCGGATCGGCGAACGCCTCCGCCGAGGCGACGCCGGCCGGCAGGAGTTGTTCGATCATCGGTTGTCCTCTCGCGCTTGCCGTTCCGCTTGCCGCTCGGCCTGTCGTGTTCGTCGTTCCGCCTGCCGCTGCTCGACCCGCTGCCGGAACTCGGCGGCCCGCTCGGCGTAGTCGGGCGGCAGATCGAACCGGACGCCGTGCTCGGGCAGATCGGAGGCGCCGAGCCCGTCTCCGGGAACGATGTTGCGCATCAGGGGGTTCGGGAGTCCCCGGCGCTTCCACTCCCGCGGGTAGCCGACCGACACCTCCTCGAACCGGATGCCGTCGTACCAGGTGGTCCGAGGGATGTGCAGGTGTCCGTACACGCAGCAGGCCGCGTTGAACTCGGTGTGCCAGTCGGCGGTCAGCTCACTGCCGCACCACAGCGCAAACTCCGGATAGATGAGCGCGTCACACGGCTCGCGGCGCAGTGGCCAGTGGTTGATGAGGACCGTCTTCTCGGCGGGGTCGATGGCCTGCAGCCGGCGCCGGGTGATCTCGATCCGCGCCCGGCCCCAGGCGTCCCGGGTCGGGAACGGCTCGGGCGACAGCAGGAACTCGTCGGTGGCCACCACATTGCGTTCCCGGGCGAGCGCGAGCGCGGTCAGTTTGTTGGCCGTGCCCTCCGGGCGGAAGGTGTAGTCGTACAGCAGGAACATCGGGACCACGCGGACGGGATCGGAGCCGTCGCCCGGATCGAACAGCGGGTAGATGTCCTCCGGGGTCACCACGCCGATGTCGCGGCAGCCCTGGACGAGGTAGTCGTACCGCGCGACCCCGAACACCTGCAGCGGGTCCTTCGCCGTCGTGTACAGCTCGTGGTTGCCCGGGACCCACACGACGGTGGCGAACCGCGTCCGCAGACGACGCAGGGTGTCGACGATGTCGTCGGTGCGTTCGGCGACGTCACCGGCGACGATGAGCCAGTCGTCCGGCGACGTCGGCCGGATGCTGTCGATGATGTGCTCGTTGCCCCGATGCGCGATGTGCAGATCGCTGATCGCCCACAGAGTAGCCACGAGGATCCATCGTGCCAGAGGACCGCGATCAGGCGCGGACCGCACCTGCCCGGCGCCACCGGCCGGACCGGATCCGCCACACCACGGTGGCCAGACGCACGAGCATGAACACCACCAGGCCCGACCACACACCCGCGAGTCCCCAGTCGAACACGAGCGACAGCCAGATCAGCGGCAGGAACCCGATGAGGGCGCCGGCGAGGGTCGCGGTGCGCAGGAAGGCGGCGTCGCCGCTGCCGAGGAGCACGCCGTCCAGCGCGAAGACCACGCCGGCGATCGGCAACATGCCGACGAAGAACCACCAGGGCACGCCGACGGCGTCGAGAACGGCGGCGTCGGAGGTGAAGATGCGCGGGATGAGCGCCGCACCGGCCGCGAAGAGGGCCGCCATCGCCGTGGCGGCGACCACGGACACCGCGGTGACGCGCCGGGCGACGGAATCGGCTGCGCCGAGTCGTCCCGCTCCCAGCGCCGCACCCACCAGCGCCTGCGCGGCGATGGCCACCGAGTCGAGGAACAGGGCCATGAACTCCCACAGCTGCAGCACGAGCTGATGCGCCGCCACCTGGGCGACCCCGAATCGCGCCGCGACCGCGGCTGCCGAGACGAAGCAGATCTGGAACGACAGACTCCGCACCACCAGATCCCGCGCCATGACCAGCTGCGCGCGGATGATCGACCAGTCGGGTGCGAAGGCGCGCGAACCGGACCCGTGGCCGGCTCCCGCCGCGACCCGCCGTGCCTCGCGGATCACCCGCACGGCGAACAGCACACCCGTCACGCCCTGTCCGATCACGTTGGCCACCGCGCTGCCGTCCAGACCCAGACGCGGGAACGGGCCGACGCCGTGGACCAGTCCGACGACGAGGACCGCGGCGAGGGACAACCCGACCACGACGTAGACGACCGGACGACGGGTGTCCTGAACGCCGCGCATCCAGCCGTTGCCGGCCATCGACAGCAGGATCAGCGGGACGCCGAACATCGCGATCCGCAGCCAGCCCGCCGCGTCCTCGGCCACCGCGGCGGACTCCGGCGACGACATCCCGACCAGCAGACGCATCACGACCGGGGCGCACGGGTAGGCGACGGCGACGATCAGGACGCCGACCGCCACCGCTATCCAGCTCGCCTGCACGCCTTCGACGACGGCGCCGGCCCGGTCACCGGAGCCGAAGCGACGTGCGGAGCGGGCGGTGGTGCCGTAGGACAGGAAGGTCAGCTGGGTGCTGACGATCGAGAGCACCAGGGTGCCGACGCCGAGAGCGGCCAGTTGTTCGCCGCCGAGGCGTCCGACGACCGCCAGGTCCAGCAGGAGGTACAGCGGCGGCGCGATGAGGACGGCGAGAGCCGAGACGGTGAGGGTGGCGATGCGTGCCACGCCCGGGGCGTCCCCGGCACCCGGCTCCGACGCGAGGCTCAGAGCGACTCCAGCAACCTGGCGACCACCTCGTCGGCGGTACCGGTGTCGCTGTACCCGGAGGCCTGGCGATGCCCGCCGCCGCCGTGCGCCCGGGCGATCGGTACGAGATCGACGATGTCCTTGGACCGCAGCGAGACCGTCCAGACACCCGGCTCGCCCTCCTTGAACACCGCTGCCACCTCGGCCTCGCGGGCGGTCCGGATGGTGTCCACGACGCTCTCGGACTCCTCCCAGCTCATCCCGGCCAGCGCCTGCTGGTCGACCACGGCGTACACCAGACCCTCACCGTCGCAGGCGGTGGGTACGAGCTGCGCCGACGCCAGGACACCCGACATCATCGAGAACCAGGCGAACGGATGGGAGTCGAACAGGATCCGGCTCCACTTCCGCGTGTCGACGCCGGTCTCCAGGAGCCGAGCCGCGACCCGGAACGACGCCGGACGGGCCCAGCGGAACGAGCCGGTGTCGGTGCTGAGGCCGGCGTAGACACAGGTCGCGATGTCGGCGTCGAGTTCGACACCCAGGTCGTCGAGGACGTCGAGCACCAGCACAGCGGTGCAGTCGGCGGCCGGGTCCACCAGGTCGAGATCGCCGAAACCGGGGTTCGACGCATGGTGGTCGATGACGATCGACGTCTGCGCCGCGGTGAACGTCTCACCGAGCGAATCCAGCCGCTCGAGGTTGGCGGCGTCGACCGCGACCACCAGGGGGTGTCCGACGACCTGCGCGGGAGCGCACAGCAACTTGCCACCGGGCAGCCCGGCGAGCGACGCCGGGAGCTGTTCGGTCCCCGGGTAGGAGACCTCGACGTCGACGCCCCGGCGGTCGAGTGCCAGCCCCAGCGCCAGACCGCTGCCGATCGTGTCCGCATCGGGGCGGACATGACAGCAGATGGTCACCGCGGTCGCGGAGGCCAGCGTCGCGGCGATCGCCGCGCTCGACGAACTGCTCACTCGCGGGTACCGGTGGTGTCGTCGTCCGCCGACCGGTACGGGTCGGACTCCCCCGCCGGCTTCGCCTCGGCGGCACGTCGGGCGACGAGTTCGTCGTTCGCGCGGGCACGGGCGACGAGCTCCTCCATCTGACGCGCGGCATCGGGAACCGTGTCGAGTACGAAGCGCAGGGTCGGCGTGAACCGCACCCCGGTACCCGCACCGACCTTCGACCGCAGCACCCCGGTCGCCTTCGCCAGACCCGCGGCCGCGGCCTCGAAGTCGGGTTCGGCGTCGATGGATTCACCCATCACGGTGTAGTAGATCGTCGCATCGTGGAGATCGTTGGTCACCCGGGCATCGGTGACCGTCACATATGCCAGTCGCGGATCCTTGATCTCGTGCGCGATCGCCGACGCGACGATCGACGAGATCCGCTTGGCCAGACGCTGAGCCCGTGCCGGATCTGCCATTCCAGGACTCCTTCCATAGCGCTGCGTGCGCGCCGACCGGAGACCGGTCGGCGCGCACCACAGCTGTCGAGATGTCGTACGAGCTCGGTCGTTGCCGCGATCAGTCGCGCGGCTTCTCCCGCAGCTCGTAGGTCTCGATCACGTCGTCCACCTTGATGTCCGAGTAGGTCAGCGTGAGACCACATTCGTAGCCTTCGCGAACCTCGGTGGCATCGTCCTTCTCACGCTTGAGCGACGACACGGTGAGGTTCTCGGCGACCACCACGTTGTCGCGCAGCAGGCGGGCCTTGGCGTTACGCCGCATGATGCCCGACTGCACGAGGCAACCGGCGATGTTGCCGACCTTCGACGACTTGAAGATCGCGCGGATCTCGGCGCGGCCGAGCTCCACCTCTTCGTAGATCGGCTTGAGCATGCCCTTGAGCGCGCTCTCGATCTCGTCGATGGCCTGGTAGATCACCGAGTAGTACCGGATGTCGACGCCCTCGCGGTTGGCCAGCTCGGTGGCCTTGCCCTCCGCCCGGACGTTGAAGCCGATGATGATCGCGTCCGAGGCCGCCGCCAGGTTGACGTTGGTCTCGGTGACGCCACCGACACCGCGGTCGATGATCCGCAGCGAGACCTCGTCGCCCATCTCGATGTTCAGCAGGGCCTCTTCGAGGGCCTCGACCGTACCCGAGTTGTCACCCTTGAGGATGAGGTTGAGCTGGCTGGTCTCCTTGAGCGCCGAATCCAGGTCCTCCAGGCTGATCCGCTTGCGGCTGCGGGCGGCCAGCGCGTTGCGCTTGCGCGCGTTGCGCCGGTCGGCGATCTGCCGGGCGATGCGGTCCTCCTCGACCACGAGCAGGTTGTCGCCTGCGCCGGGGACCGAGGTGAAACCGATGACCTGGACCGGACGCGACGGCAGCGCCTCGGGGACGTCGTCGCCGTGTTCGTCGACCATGCGTCGGACACGTCCGTAGGCGTCGCCGGCGACGATCGAGTCACCGACCTTCAGCGTGCCGCGCTGGACCAGCACGGTCGCCACCGGGCCGCGACCGCGGTCGAGGTGCGCCTCGATGGCGACGCCCTGGGCGTCCATGTCCGGGTTGGCACGCAGGTCCAGCGACGCGTCCGCGGTGAGCAGGACGGCCTCGAGCAGTGCGTCGATGTTCTCGCCCTGCTTGGCCGAGATGTCGACGAACATGGCGTCGCCGCCGTACTCCTCGGGGACCAGACCGTATTCGGTCAGCTGCCCGCGGATCTTCTGCGGGTCGGCGCCTTCCTTGTCGATCTTGTTCACCGCGACCACGATCGGCACGTCGGCCGCCTGGGCGTGGTTGACCGCCTCCACCGTCTGCGGCATGACGCCGTCGTCGGCCGCGACCACGAGGATCGCGATGTCGGTCGCCTTGGCGCCGCGGGCACGCATGGCGGTGAACGCCTCGTGACCCGGGGTGTCGATGAAGGTGATCAGGCGATCCTCACCGTTGAGGTGGGTGTTCACCTGGTAGGCACCGATGTGCTGCGTGATGCCGCCGGCCTCGCCCTCCCGGACGTTGGCCTTACGGATCGTGTCGAGCAGTCGGGTCTTACCGTGATCGACGTGGCCCATGACGGTGACCACCGGCGGACGCTGTTCGAGGTCTTCCTCGCCGCCCTCGTCCTCGCCGTAGGTGAGGTCGAAGCTGTCGAGCAGCTCGCGGTCCTCGTCCTCGGGGCTGACCACCTGGACGCGGTAGTTCATCTCCGAGCCGAGCAGCTCGAGCGTCTCGTCGTTGACCGACTCGGTCGCCGTCACCATCTCGCCGAGGTTGAACAGCGCCTGGACCAGCGAAGCCGGGTTGGCGTCGATCTTGTCGGCGAAGTCGGACAGCGACGCGCCACGGGCGAGACGGATGATCTCGCCGTTGCCGCGCGGCAGCCGGACGCCACCGACGGCCGGTGCCTGCATGTTCTCGTACTCGGCGCGTTTCGCCCGCTTCGACTTGCGACCACGGCGCGGTGCACCACCGGGACGACCGAAGGCGCCTGCTGCGCCGCCGCGTCCACGGCCGCCACCGCCACCGCCGCCGGGACGACCGCGGAAACCGCCACCGGGAGGTCCTCCCGGTGCACCGGCTCCGCCGCCACCGCCGCGGTAACCACCGCCGCCGCCGGGGCCACCACGGCCTCCGCCGGCACCGCCGCGACCACCCGGACGGGCGTCAGGACGGGCCGCGCGCGACGGCATGGCGCCGGGACTCGGACGCGGGGGCATGTTGCCGGGATTGGGACGGGGACCGCCCTGGCCGGGAGCGGGACGACCGCCACCG
Organism: Gordonia sp. NPDC127522; assembly: GCF_042672305.1. Taxonomy (NCBI): domain Bacteria; kingdom Bacillati; phylum Actinomycetota; class Actinomycetes; order Mycobacteriales; family Gordoniaceae; genus Gordonia; species Gordonia sp. NPDC127522. Next base: position 225,029 of record NZ_JBHXVK010000003.1, on the reverse strand, counting down.
GGACGGGGACCACCCTGGCCGGCGGCGCCGGGACGACCACCACCGGGACGCGGACCGCCCTGACCCGGTCCGGGACGGGCAGCCGGACGCGGCGCGGGCGCCGACGAATACGGGTTGTTGCCCACCCGCGGCGTCCGCGGGCCCGGCTTCGGGCCGGGGCGCGGTCCCGGGCTCGACGTGGGAGCAGACGGTGCTGCCGACGCGGCCGGGGCCTGCGGCGCCGGTGCCGCGGGAGCGGGACGCGGGCTGGGACGCTCCGCCGCGGGGGCGGGCGCCGGGGCCGGGGTCTCCGCCGGTGCGGGTGCGGGCTTGGGTGCGCCCGGCTTCGGCGCGTTGGTGCGCGGGCCGGGGCTCGGACGGTCGGCGACCGGCGCCGACGGGGTTACGGGTGCACCGGGCTTCGGTGCGTTCGTGTTGCCGGACGGCTTGGGTCCGGGCTTGGCACTCTGGCGCGGGCCGGGGGCCGGGGACGACTTCGAGTCCTTGGCTCCCCCGTCCTTGCCGGGGAACGATTCACGCAGTCGACGGGCCACGGGGGCCTCCACCGTCGACGACGCCGATTTGACGAACTCGCCCTGCTCCTTCAGACGCTCGAGCACCTGCTTGCTCGTGACGCCGAGCTCTTTGGCCAGTTCGTGCACGCGGGCTTTGCCTGCCACTGCTCTCCTCACTTGGAGGCCAAGCGGCTCACCCGCTACGGCCTCGATTTAAGTCCGGTACATGCTCATCGTGACTTCACGGTGTGCTCATGTCTTCTGCTACCTGTTCCGGCTCCGGGGAGCCATCCTCTGGTGGGTGATCGCGCCGAGCTGTTCGGTGAGATCGTCCGGGTCCACGGTCAGACCGGGGGTCCGGAGTGCCGTGGCGAAGGCCCGGCGTCGCGTCGCGGTGGAGATGCACTCCGACCGCGCGTGCAGCCACGCGCCTCGTCCCGGCATGGTCTTCGCGGGATCGACCACGACTGTCGGGGTGTCACCGCACAGCTGTGCGACGACACGGACCAACTCGCCGGCCTCTGCCCGCTGCCGGCAACCGATGCACATCCGGATGGGTGTGCCGCCGGCTGGCGAACGGGGGGCGGATCGCTGAACCATCGATCAGTCTAGCGCGAGCGGGCCCGGCGGGGACAATCGGCTGCTGTGCGTCACTCCGGCCCGCCCTCGGCCGCCGGCGCGGCGTCGGACCGGATGTCGATCCGCCACCCCGTGAGCCGGGCCGCGAGCCGGGCGTTCTGGCCCTCTTTGCCGATGGCCAGCGACAGCTGGTAGTCCGGCACGATGACCCGCGCGGCCTTGGCGGCGGCGTCGACCACCGTCACCGAGACAACCTTCGCGGGCGACAACGCATTCCCGACGAAGACCGCCGGGTCGGTGTCGAAGTCGATGATGTCGATCTTCTCGCCGGCGAGTTCGCTCATCACGTTCCGTACGCGCTGCCCCATCGGACCGATGCACGCGCCCTTCGCGTTGAGGCCGGCCACGCCGGTGTGCACCGCGATCTTCGACCGGTGTCCGGCCTCGCGCGCCACGGCGACGATCTCGACGCTGCCGTCCTCGATCTCGGGCACCTCGAGGGAGAACAGTTTGCGCACCAGGTTCGGGTGGGTCCGGGACAGGGTGATCTGCGGACCGCGCGGTCCGCGGCTCACGCCGACGACGTAGCACTTGATCCGGTCGCCGTGGGTGTAGACCTCGCCGGGCACCTGCTCGGCGGGCGGGATGATCCCCTCGGTGGAATTGGCGTCGCTGCCGATCTGGACGACGACCATCCCGCGCGCGTTGGCGCGCGAGTCCTGCTGCACGACACCGCCGACGATCTCGCCCTCGTGGGCGACGAGGTCGCCGAAGTTCTTCTCGTTCTCGGCGTCGCGCAGGCGCTGGAGGATGACCTGCCGTGCGGTCGTCGCCGCGATGCGGCCGAAACCCTCGGGGGTGTCGTCCCATTCGTGGACGACGTTCCCGTCCTGGTCGACCTCCTGCGCCATCACGCGCACGGCGCCGGACTTGCGGTTGACGTCGACACGGGCGTGCGGTGCAAAACCGTCGGTGTGTCGGTAGGCCGTCAGCAGAGCGGTCTCGATGGCGGTGATGACGGTCTCGATCGAGATGCCCTTGTCGGCCTCGATCATGCGCAGGGCGGCGATGTCGATGTTCATGTCGTCGGTCTCCTATTCACTTGTCGTGTTCATTTGTCGTGTTCAGTTGTCGCGCGGCGGCGGGGGCGCGGCGCGCTTCGATCTCGTCGGGTTCGAGGCCGCACAGTTCGAGCTCGCGGACGCTCGGCTGAGAGAAATCCACCTGCACCACGGCTTCGGTCACCGAGGCGAGGTCGACGGTCTCCACCGCGATCCGCCCCTTGTGGTTCGCGACCACCTCGACCGCCGGCGCCGGGTCGTCGAGCAGCCTGCCGATGCGTCCGGTGACGGTGCGCGGCTGCGAGCCGGGTCCGCCGTCGACCTCCACGACGACGCGCCGACCGGTGTTGCGACGCCAGTGCCGGGGCAGCGTGAGCGGGCTGTCGACGCCGCGCGAGGTGACCTCGAGCACGTAGGCGAGGTCGGCGAAGGCGGGGGTGGCGTCGAGGAGGTCGGAGATCTCGGTGCTGAGTCCGGCGAGGACGTCGAGGTCGCTGCCATCGTCGCGGTCCACCACGATCGACAGTTCCTCCTGGCCGTCCCGGGTGCGCACCGTGACGTCCTCGAGGTCGAATCCCCGTTCGGCGACGAGCTTTTCGACGAGTTCGCGCACCTGCGTCGGGCTGATCGGCATGCCACTCCCCTCGTCTTCAGTTGTCGGGCCGTGCCGGGTCTCGCACGACGTTGCTCCGAACATCCTAGTGGATCGATCGCGCGGAGAACTGCTGGCATGATGTCCCGGGTGAGCATGCCCCCGATCGAGCGACGGACCGTGCGGCACCCGATCGACCGGCGCACCGCCTTGCGCGGCGGACTCCTCGCGGGCGCCGTCGTCGTCGGCGCCGGGGCGGCCGGCGTCGGACTGACCGGTTGCGATTCGTCGCCCTCCGCAGAGACCCTGCTGGCCGAGAGCCTGGTGCCCCTGGTGCGCTCGGCGACCGCGGACGAGAGCACCGCGCGCGCCATGGTCGCCGTCGAGCCCGAATACGCCACCGCACTCGGTGTCGTGGCCGATCAGCGCGCCCAGCACGCTCGCGCACTGCGCGAGGAGATCATCCGGCTCGACCAGGCGGTGGCGGCGACACTCGACCGTCCCGCCACCTCGGCGACCGCCTCGACATCCCCTGCGGGTGCCCCACCGGCAGCACCGTCCCTCGCTCGACTGCGCGTCGATCTCGACGCCGCGGCCGGGCAGGCCCGCCGGGTCGCGCTCGGCGCCGCCGGGTACGCAGCCGGGCTGACCGGGTCGGTCGCCGCGGCGGTCACTTCGATGCGAGAGGTGCAACTGGCATGACGTCCCCCGTGAACACACCGGCGTCGAACTCACCAGCCGCGCAAACAGATCCCGACGATCCGCTGGTCGTCGCCGCCGAGACCGAGAACGCCGCGATCTTCACCTACGGCGTCATCACCGCCTTCGTCGCCGCCTCTCGTCGACGCACCGTCGCCGAGTACGCCGACGCCCATCGCGCCCGACGCGACGAGATCGACCGGACGATCGAGGCGGCGGGGAACACACCGCCGCTGGCGGCCGCCGGCTACACGCTGCCGATCGAGGTCACCGACCCGACCACGGCGGCCCGCGCCGCGCTCGGCGCCGAGATCGACTGTGCGAGCGCCTATCGTGCGTTGCTGGAGCAGGCCGACGACGAGACCGGACGTCGGATCGGCGCCGACGGGCTGTCGGACAGCGCGGTGCGCGCCGCGCGCTGGCGGGTGGCTCTGCAGGAGAGCCCGGTCACGGTAGCGTTCCCCGGCTCCCCCGCTGACGGCTGAGCCGCCTCAGCCGCGGGCGGCCGCCACCACCGCGTCGACCGCGGTGTCGACCGCGACCTCGTTGGCCTCACCGGTGAAGCGGTCGCGGATCTCGATGGTGCCGTTGGCATATCCGCGGCCGACGACCACGACGGTCGGCATGCCGAGGAGTTCGGCGTCCTTGAACTTCACTCCGGGCGACGCCTTCCGGTCGTCCAGGAGCACCTCGAGACCGGCCGCGTCGAGGTCGGCGGCGAGTTGCTCGGCGCCGGCGACGGCGGCCTCGTCCTTGTTGGCGATCACGAGGTGAACCGCGAACGGCGCCACCGACTTCGGCCAGCGCAGGCCCTTGTCGTCGTGGGACTGCTCGGCGATGACCGCGACGAGACGCGACACCCCGACACCGTAGGAACCCTGGGTCAGGCGGACCGGCTTGCCGTTCTCGCCGAGGACGTCGACCTCGAAGGCGTCGGTGTACTTCTGGCCGAGCTGGAAGATGTGCCCGATCTCGATGCCCTTGGCACTCACCAGCGGTCCGGCGCCGTCCGGCGACGGATCGCCGTCGCGGATCTCGGCGGCCTCGACCGTCCCGTCGGGCGTGAAATCGCGGCCGGCGACCAGACCGACGTAGTGCCGGCCCGGCTCGTCGGCGCCGGTGATCCAGGACGTCCCCTCGACCACCCGCGGATCGACGAGGTAGCGGATGCCGTTGTCGGCCAGCGCCTTCGGTCCGATGTACCCCTTGACCAGGAACGGGTTCGCGGCGAAGTCGGCGTCGGTGAGCAATTCGACCTCGGCGGGCTCGACGGACGCCTCGAGACGCTTGAAGTCGACCTCGCGATCGCCCGGGACACCGATGCCGGTGACCTCCCAGTCACCGCCCGGCACACGGAGTTTCACGAGCACGTTCTTGAGGGTGTCGGCGCCGGTGTACTGCCCGTCGAGCGTCGCGTTCGCCCAGTCGACCAGGCTGTCGATCGTCGGGGTACCGGGCGTGTCGTGGACGACCGCCGCGGGCAGGTCGTCAAAGGGCAGCGGGTCGGGCGCGCGGGTGATGACCGCTTCGACGTTGGCGGCGTAGCCGGATTCGACGCAGCGCACGAAGGTGTCCTCGCCGACCGCGGACTCGGCCAGGAACTCCTCGGAGGCGCTGCCGCCCATCGCGCCGGAGGTCGCGGCGACGACGACGTACTCGATCCGCAGCCGCTCGAAGATCTTCTGATACGCCTCGCGGTGCGCATTGTAGGCGGTCTTGAGTCCGTCGTCGTCGAGGTCGAAGGAGTAGGCGTCCTTCATCACGAACTCACGGCCGCGGAGGATGCCCGCGCGCGGCCGTTCCTCGTCGCGGTATTTGGTCTGGATCTGGTAGAGGATGACCGGCATGTCCTTGTACGACGAGTACTCACCCTTGACCAGTGTCGCGAACAGCTCCTCATGGGTCGGGCCGAGGAGCATGTCGGCACCTTTGCGGTCCTTGAGGCGGAAGAGCGAGTCGCCGTATTCGGTCCACCGGTTGGTGGTGTCGTAGGGCTCGCGGGGCAGCAGGGCGGGCAGCAGGATCTCCTGGCCGCCGATGGCGTTCATCTCCTCGCGGACGACGTTCTCGATCGCCTTCAGCACGCGAAGACCGAGCGGCAGCCACGAGTACACACCGGGCGCGACCCGGCGGATGTAGCCGGCTCTGACCAGCAGCTTGTGGCTGGGGACCTCCGCGTCGGCGGGGTCGTCGCGCAGGGTCCGCAGGAACAGGGTCGACATGCGTGTGATCACGACCAACCAGCTTAGTTATGGTGTTGCGGTGCTCGTCATCCTGCCTCCCTCCGAAACAAAATCCGACGGCGGGCGCGGCGCTCCCCTGGATCTCGACACGCTGTCCTTCCCCGAGCTGAACCCGGTCCGCAAGCAGGTCGCCGAGGCGCTCGTCGCCCTGGCCGCCGATCTCGAGGCCAGTCGTACCGCGCTCGGGCTCGGCGCCACCCAGCTCGACGAAGTCGACCGCAACGCCGACCTGTGGCTGTCCCCCACCCGGCCGGCTCTCGAGCGCTACACCGGCGTCCTCTACGACGCCCTCGATCACCGGTCGCTGACCCGGGCGGGCAAGACCAAGGCGTCCGACCGGCTGGCGATCGGGTCGGCGTTGTTCGGTGTCGTGCGGGCACCCGATCCGATTCCCGCGTACCGGCTCTCGGGCGGTTCCAAGCTGCCCGACATGCCGACGCTGGCGGCGCTGTGGAAGCCGGATCTGTCCCCCGCGCTGGACGCGGTCGACGACTTCGTCGTGGACCTGCGCTCGGGCGTCTACCACCAGCTCGGTCCGGTGCGCGGCGCGGTGACGGCGACCGTGATGACCGAACAACCGGACGGCTCACGCAAGGTGGTCAGCCATTTCAACAAGCACTACAAAGGTCTGATGGCCCGCGAGCTGGTCCGCACGCGGCGTTCCGTACGCGACGTGAACGGTGTGGCCGCGGTCCTCGCCGACGCCGGGCAGCGGGTCGAGATCGAAGCGCCGGACCGCATCGTCGTACTGACCGACTGACCCGGCACCGAGATCCGCGACGCTACTGCGCGTCGAAGTCGAAGAGGGTTGCGCCACCGGGCTCCACGGTCTGCAGGACGGTCGCCCGTCGCGGCGTCACCCGGTAGACGTACCAGGGCGGCGGGCCGGCCGACGGCGCACTGAAGTCGGCGGTCAGCGCGGCACCCGACTCGTCGACGCGGCACGGCCACCCGTCGCTCGCCCACAGCTCCGCCATCTCGGCGACGACGGCGGGCTCGGTGACCAGGTTCGCGTCGCCCTCGACCACCAGGTCGGCCTCGTCGAGTGCCACCGACAGGGTGCAGCGCGGGTCGCGGGCGAGGTTGCGCGCCTTCCGGGTCGACGGACCGGTCTCCAGCCAGATCGCGTCCCGATGCCACAGCGCCCCGATGCCGGTGACGTGCGGGCTGCCGTCGGCGTTGATCGTGGCGATCCACCACGTGTGCCGGTCGGGCCCACCGGTCCCGGGTGCCTGGGACACCCCGGCGGTCAGTCGGGCCGCGACGGGCTGCCAGTCGAGCGTGCCGATGTCGTAGAGCTCAGCGAGATTCTTGGCATCCATACCGGGACCGACCGTGCGTCCGCCCGGAATTCATCGCCGGGTGTCGGACCCCGGGGTGTTCGTGTCGGCGTCGAGCCCGGCGTCGGCGGCTTCCTGGGCGGCCTGTCCCTCGGCGACCTGCTCCGGCGTGAACCGCATGAACAGCACCACGACCGCGGCGAGGACGGCGATGCCCGCGCAGGCGGCGAACGCCAGCCCGTAACCCTCGGCCTGCGCGGCGAGCTGGGTGGGATTCATCGTCTCGACCGGCGCGGTGGTGCCGCCCTTCGACAGCGCGCGCGAGGTGACCATCGCACCGACGATGACCAGGCCGACGGCCCCGCCGAGGTTCTGCGCGACCTGCGCGAGCGCGGTCAGGGGGCCGATCTCGGTGGTGCCCACCCCGGCCACCACGGACAGGGTCAGCGGGATGACTGCCAGACCGACGCCGAAGCCGATCACGACGACGGGGACGAAGATGCTCGGGAAGTAGTCCGGTGAGTCGGTCGCGATCGACGATGCGTAGAGGCAGCCGACGAGGATCACCGCGCCGCCGACCAGGACGAGCCAGCGCGGCTGGATCATCAGCGCCAGCTTCGACGCGATCGCCGCGGCGATGCCCAGCCCGAACGCGAACGGCACGACCGCGAGCCCGCTCTGGATCGGCGAGTACTGCAGGATGCCCTGCAGGTACAGCGAGATGAACACCGCCATGCACATCATGATCATGCTGGCGAGCAGGATGGCGAGCAGGGCTGCGACGCGGGAGCTGTTGTCGAAGAGCGAGAACGGCAGCAGTGGGTTCCGGGCGCGCCGTTCGACCACGATGAACGCGGCCAGGGCGAGGGCGCCGAGGATGAACGAGCCGACCACGACCGGCGCCGTCCAACCGTTGGGCCCCTCGTTCACCGCGAGCACCAGCAGGGTGCAACCGAGGGTGCCGAGGACCGCGCCGGGCACGTCGAGAGGCAGCCGCTCACCCTGCGACTCCCGCAGCGCGACGATCGCCCCGACGACGACGATCAGACCGATCGGCACGTTGATGAGGAAGACCAGGCGCCACGACAGCTCGGTCAGCACCCCGCCGAGGATGAGCCCGGCCACCGATCCCACGCCGGTCATGGCCGCGTAGACCGCGAAGGCCTGACTGCGCGGTTTGCCGGGCGCGAAGGTGGTGGCGACCAGCGCCATGGCGGTGGGCGCCGCGATCGCCGCCGACGCGCCCTGCAGGGCCCGGCCGGCGAGGAGGCTCGCCTCGTTCCAGGCCAGTCCGCACAGCAGCGAGGTGAGGGTGAAGGCGACAACGCCGACGATGAACATCCGTTTGCGCCCGAACGTGTCACCGAGTCGGCCGCCGAGGAGCATGAGGCCGCCGAACGCCAGCACGTAGCTGCTGATGACCCAGTTGGCGCTGGACTCCGAGAGCGTGAGCGCGTCGCGGATGCTCGGGAGCGCCAGCGCGGCCACGGTGCCGTCGAGCACGACGAGCAACTGCATCCCGGACAGCACCAGGATCGGCAGGCCGAAGACCGGACGGAACTGCTCGCTGTTCCCCGTTCCTGTTTTCACCGTTCCAGTGTTCACGGTTCCGGTGTTCGCAGCTCCGGGAGTCGACATAGAGAACGACCGTACCGGCCGACCGCCGGGACATGCCAATCTGCGTTGATTCGGTCTGGGGTTGATCTGGTCAGGCGCCCTCGGTGAACGCGGCCACGTCGCCGATGACGACGATCGCGGGCGGACGCAACCCCTCGGCCTCCGCGACCTCGCCGGCGTGGGCGAGATCGGTACGCAGCAGACGCTGGGTCGGCAGGGATCCGTTCTCGATCATCGCGACCGGGGTGTCGGGCCGCCGGCCGCCCTCGAGCAAGGCGTCGGCGAAGACCTCGACGCGTTCAACCGCCATCATCAGGACCAGGGTGCCGCGCAGCTTGCCCATGGCCGACCAGTCGATCAGCGAGTCTGGGTGGCCGGGCGGCACGTGGCCCGAGGCGATCACGACCTCGTGGGTGACGCCGCGGTGCGTCACCGGGATGCCCGCCGATGCCGGTGCGGCGATCGAGCTGCTGATCCCCGGCACCACGGTGACCGGGACCCCGGCGGCCACACAGGCCTGCAGTTCCTCGAAACCCCGCCCGTAGACATAGGGGTCGCCGCCCTTGAGGCGGACCACGAACTTGCCCTCCTTGGCCTTCTCCACGAGGACGTCGTTGATGGCTTCCTGCTTCATCGCGCGGCCGTAGGGCACCTTGGCGGCGTCGATCACCTCGACCTGCGGGCCGAGTTCGGCGAGCAGTTCGGGGGGCGCGAGCCGATCGGCCACCACCACGTCGGCCTCGGCGAGGAGCCGTTGGCCGCGGACGGTGATCAGGTCGGGGTCGCCGGGACCGCCACCGACGAGGGCCACGCCGGCGGCGTGCGGGGCGGCGTCGTCGACACTCAGCGACCCCTCGGCGAGGGCACGGCTCATCGCGGCGCGGAGTGCGGCCGACAGTTTGTGGTCGCCGCCGGCGAGGACGCCGAACTGGACGTCGCGGTGACGGCCGGACGCCGGGGTGACGGCGGTGCCGTGGCGGGCGTCGTCGGCCCGGACACAGAACGTGTGCCTGCGCTCGGCCTCGGCCACCACCGCTTCGTTGACGGCGGGATCGTCGGTGCAGGCCATCGCGTACCAGGCGCCCTCCAGATCACCGTCGGCGTAGCGGCGCTGGGTGACGGTGATGCCGGTGAAGGATTCGACGGCCGGGGTGGGATCGAGCGCGATGACGTGCACGTGGGCACCCGCGGCGACCAGATTGGGCAGCCGCCGCTGCGCGACGGACCCGCCGCCCACCACGACGACCTTGCGTCCGCGGAGGTCGAGGCCGACCAGGTAATGCCCCTCTCCGGAGGGGAAGGCGTCGGGCCCGGGGACGTGCGGGGGTCCTGGGACATTCGACCCCGATACATTCGACCCCGGGACATTCGACACGGCGGAGGCAGGCTCGGACATGGGAGCTGACCTTACCGGGACAGCCGATCTAGAGCGGCAGCTCACCCGTCCGGCGGAGCTGTCACATTCGTGTGGTCACCGGGCCCGCAGTTCTCGTGCGTGCTGGCGCTGCAGCGCCCGCTCCCGCGACTCCTCGAACTTGCGCACCTTGACGTCCATCTCCTCCAGGAACTCCGCGAGGCGTTCGCGGTAGTGCTCGCCGACCGGCCCGAAATCGTCGCGCTCGAAGATGCGCCACTTCCGCAGCACGGGCATGACGACGTCCGACATGTGTTGCGGCAGATCGTAGATGCCGCCCTTGGCGATCAACACGGCGTTGCGCCGGAAGTTCGGCATGGTCGCGCCGGGCATCTGGAAGTTGGTCACGATCGCGTGGATGGCGGCCATGGTCTCGTCCGGAACGAGGTCGAGCGCGCCGGCGACGATGTTGCGGTAGAAGAGCATGTGCAGGTTCTCGTCGGCCGCGACCCGCTGCAGCATGCGGTCGGCGATAGGGTCCCCGCATGCCTTCCCGGTGTTGCGGTGCGAGACCCGGGTGGCCAGTTCCTGGAAACTGACGTACGCGACCGCGAACAGCATGTCGAAGCTGTGGTCGCGCTGCCCGTCGTCGTCGGGCAGCGGGTTGAATCCCGACGTCATGTGCGCCATGCGGATCTCTTCGAGTTCGACCGGGTCGACACCGCGGGTCACCACCAGGTAGTCGCGCATCACGATCGAGTGGCGGTTCTCCTCGGCCGTCCAGCGCCCCACCCACCAGCCCCAGGCATCGTCGAGGGTGAAGTTGTCGGCGATCACCCGGTGGTAGGACGGCAGGTTGTCCTCGGTGAGCAGGTTGGTGATCATCGCGGCCTTGGCGACATCGGAGAGGCGCGACTGCGACGGATCCCAGTCGAGTCCGCCGAGAGCCGCGAAGTTGCGTCCGTCGTCCCAGGGCACGTAGTCGTGCGGGTGCCAGTCGCGCGTCATCTTCATGTGCCGCTCGACCTCGGTCTCGCACACGGGCAGCAGTTCACGCAGTAGATCCGAACCGGTCATGCCGCGGTCGGCGGGTTCGGCGTCGGGGGGTCCGATGAGGGTGGTCACGTGCTCTCCTGATCACAGCGGGGGTCGTACCATCCACTCTGCGCGGCGGGACGGGTGGTGCTCGTGAGGCGAAGGTCCCGCCTGAATGGGGTCCGACGTCGGGACTTCGCGGCGCCGCGCATCCGGTACTTTCAGACCCATGTCCCCTGTCACGACCGATTCGGCCACCACCGATCCGACCCCGTCCCCGAATCCGGTCCGCGCCTACCTCGTCGACGACCACGAGCTCGTCCGGCGCGGTCTGCGCGACCTGCTCGGGACCGCAGGCGACATCGAGGTGGTGGGCGAGGCGGCCTCGGTCGGCGAGGCCCTCGTCGGCATCCTGGCGACCAAGCCCGATGTCGCCGTGCTCGACGTCCGGTTGCCCGACGGCAACGGGGTCGAGCTGTGCCGGGACGTCCGCGCCGCCGAACCGGGGATCAAGTGCCTGATGCTCACGAGCTACGCCGACGACGACGCGCTGCTCGCCGCGGTCCTGGCCGGCGCCTCGGGTTTCGTGCTCAAACAGATCCTGGGGCACAACCTGGTCGCCGCGGTCCGGACCGTCGGTCGTGGCGGTTCGCTGCTCGACGACCGGTCCACGGCGGCCCTGCTCGCCAAGCTGCGCAACGAGAAGCAGACCGAGAAGGATCCGCTCGCCGAGCTCACCCATCAGGAGCGCGAGGTGTTCGCCCTCATCGGCGAGGGCCTGACCAATCGGCAGATCGCCGGCCGGATGTTCCTGGCGGAGAAGACGATCAAGAACTACGTGTCCCGCATCCTGGGCAAGCTGGACATGCAGCGGCGCACCCAGGTCGCCGTGATGGCGACCAGACTCCGCGACGGCAAGGAGTGAGCTAACCCACCAGCGGCACCGACCAGGTGAGCGTCGTCCCGCCGCCGCCGGCCCGGCCCTCGCTCGTCCCGCCCCCGCTCGTCGCTCGCGGGCGGGTGACGATGCTGAACGTCCCGTCGCAGTCCTCGGCCCGGCGCGTCAGGTTCTCGAGACCGCGATAGGTGACATCGGCGCCGATGCCGACCCCGTCGTCGCTGATCTCGACGGTCAGGACGTCGTCGGCGGTCACCGACACCGCGATGTGGTCGGCCCGCGCGTGCCGGAGCGCGTTGCTCAAGCCCTCTCGCAGGACGGCGTCGATGTGTGGTCCGAGAGAGTCTGGAACCACCGTGTCGACGGGGCCGTCGAACTCCACGCTCGGCGAGATCGACGCGTGCCCGGACAGTTCGGAGACGATGTCGAGCACCCGCCGCCGCAGCGTCGGGCCGATGTCGGTTCCGTAGGGCGTCTGCAGGTCGAAGATCGAGGTGCGGATCTGCGCGATCGTGCGATCGAGGTCGGTCATGATCTGCTCCAGGCGCGCGGCCGCCGCGGCCGGATCGGTGGACCCGGCCAGCAGCGTCTGTACCGACATCCCGACCGCGAAGAGTCGCTGGATCACATGATCGTGCAGGTCGCGGGCGATGCGGTGCCGGTCTTCGAGGACCTCGAGATCGCGGGCGATCTGTTGCTGCTCGGCGTAGACGACCGCCAGCGAGGCGACCTCGGCGACACCGGCGAGCCCGGCGATCTCCTCGTCGTCCCAATAGGGGCGGTTGCGGTGGGTGATGAGCATCCAGCCGAACGCCCCCGATGCGCGCTGCAGCGGTTGCACCGAGGTCCAGCGGGCGCCGCGCCGGATCAGCGACTCGGCGATCTGGCCGGAACGCTGCACCCGCAGCGCCGTGGCGTCCGGCGGGATGAAGTGCTCGATCTCCACCGGGTCGCCGGTGTGCCCGCGTAGTTCCACCTCCCCCGCCATCTCGGTGAGCAGGTAGACATCGACCGCGCCGACGAGATCGGCGACATCGGCGCACATCCGGGACATGGTGTCCGACAACGCGATTCCGGCCAGCGGCTCCGACCCACGCCGGGCCAGGACCTGCATCCAGCGGTGGCGGGTGCGGGCCCGTTCGAAGAGACCCGCGTTGTCGACGGCGATCCCGGCGGCCACCGCCAGCACCGCGACGACGGTCTCGTCGACCTCGGAGAAGTCCTCCGCGGACCGCTTCTCGGTCAGGTACAGACTGCCGAACACCTCGCCGCGCACCATGATCGGAGCGCCGAGGAAGGTGTGCATCGGGGGGTGGTTGGGCGGGAACCCGACCGATGTCGGATGGGCGCCGAGGTCGTGGATGCGGTGCAGGCGGGGATCGTCGATGAGCAGGCCGAGCACCCCGCGCCCGACCGGCAGATGTCCCATGGTGGCGCGTTGCGCATCGGTGATCCCGATGTGCACGAATTCACTCAGCCCGCCGTCCGGTCCGCGCACGCCGAGGGCACCGTACTGGGCGTCCACGAGTCCCGCCGCGACCTCGACGATGCGCTGCAGCGCGCGGTCGAGTTCGACCCCCTGCCCGACCACCAGCACCGCCTCCAGCAGTTCCCGGAGCAGGGCGGGATCGTCGGCACCGTGATCGGCGAGCGCGTCGAGCGTCTCGCGGAGCCGGTGCGCCAGCATCAGGACGCCCCGGGGGCGTCGCCGACGGACTGGGGCGTCGGCACCCGCCCACTCTCGGCGGATCGGGACACGAAGCGGCACAACGCTTCCGGGATCGCGGCCGGATGCAGGTGCAGGTACGAGGCGTGCACTGCGGTGGTCGCGACCCCGTGCATCGACGCGCGGCCGGCCGAGTCGCGCCAGGCCCAGGCCGGGGCGAGCGCGCCGTCGCCGACCCCGCTGCGGTGGAACTCGTGACCGGTGACGCGTTCGCCGGTCCGGAACAGGGCCGAGTCGCCCACGGCCACGGCATCGCGGTATCCGAGCGTCAGGGTCGGGCCGAAGTGGCCGGGGATGTCGAGGACGCCGCTCATCGGGTGCCCGTCGAGTTCGGTACACAGGTACAGCAGGCCCGCGCACTCGGCGTGGATCGGCCGACCGGCCGCGGCGTGCGCCCGGAGGTCGGCGCGCAGGAGATCGTTGGCGGCCAGCGCCTCGGCGTGTTCTTCCGGGAAGCCGCCACCGATCACCACGCCGGCCGCGTCCGTGGGCAACCGGTCCATGAGCGGGTCGAAGACGACGACGCGCGCGCCGGCGGCGGTCAGCATCTCGGCGTGCTCGGTGTAACCGAAGGTGAACGCCGCGCCTCCGGCGACCGCGATCACCGGCGAACCGGCCGAGGTGGCGGGACGATACGGCGCGACGGCTTCCGCAGCCGACCAGGCCGCGGCGTCGGGGACCGCACGTCCGCGGGCGGCGGCCACGATCGCCGGCAGGTCGAGGGCGCCGCGCAGGTGTTCGGTCATCGCGTCCACGGCGGCGACTGCGTCGGCGTTGCGTTCGGCGGCCGGGATCAGGCCCAGATGCCGGGAGGGCACCGTCAGCGACGGGTGGCGCCGCAGTACACCGAGAACCGGCAGTCCCACCCGCGCGGCGGCCTGTCGCAGCACCATCTCGTGGCGTGGCGAGCCGACGCGGTTGAGGATGACGCCCGCGATCGACACCGAGGGGTCGTAGGAGAGGAACCCGTGCAGCACGGCGGCCAGCGACTGGCTGTGGCCCGCGGCGTCGACGACGAGGATCACCGGCGCACCGATGATCGACGCGACGTGCGCGGTGGAGCCGACGCCGAGCGAACCGGCGTCGCCACCTGGACTGCCGCCCGTGCCGTTGCCGCTGTCGGAATCCACGATCCGGCCGTCGAAGAGGCCCATCACGCCCTCGACGACCGCGATGTCGGCGCCCGCGGCGCCGTGGGCGAAGAGCGGCGCAATGCGTTCGGCGCCGACGAGATTCGGGTCGAGGTTGCGTCCGGGTCGTCCGGCCGCGACGGCGTGGTACCCGGGGTCGATGTAATCGGGGCCGACCTTGAACGGCGCCACCCGGTGTCCGGCCGCCCGCAGTGCGCCGATGAGGCCGGTCGTCACGGTGGTCTTGCCGCTGCCGGACGACGGCGCGGCGATCACTACGGCGGGCGTCGACGCCCGCGCGGAGGTCACCATTCGATCCCCTTCTGCCCCTTGCGGCCGGCGTCCATCGGGTGGGCGATCTTGTGCATCTCGGTCACGAGATCGGCAGCGTCGACGAGGGCCTGCGGGGCGCGCCGGCCGGTGATGACCACGTGCTGGCGTCCGGGTCGGCGGGCGAGGGTGTCGATCACCTCGGCGGTGTCGACCCAGCCCCAGTGGAGCGGATAGGTGAACTCGTCGAGGACGTAGAAGTCGTGTTCGCCGGCATCGAGACGGCGTGCGATCTCCGCCCACCCGGCCCGGGCGGCGGCGGCGTGGTCGTCGTCCTGGTCGTCGTTGGCCCGCAACCAGGACCAGCCCTGACCCATCTTGTGCCATTCCACCGGCCCACCGGCGCCGGTCTCCGCGTGCACCCGGTCGAGGGTGAGCATCGTCGACTCCTCTCCCACCTTCCATTTCGCACTCTTGACGAATTGGAACACCGCGACCCGCATACCCGCGTTCCACGCGCGCATCGCCATCCCGAAGGCGGCGGTCGACTTGCCCTTGCCGTCGCCGGTGTGCACCGCGAGGACGGGCTGGTTGCGGCGCTGTCGCGTCGTCAACCCGTCATCGGGGATGCTGACCGGAACTCCCTGGGGCACTCGACTTCTCCTCTGGTCTCAGATCGGGGTGGCGGGGGCGGTCAGGCCGCTCCCCGCGCGGGTGCGTGTCCGGTCAGCGCGGTGGCGGACAGTTCGTCCATGGGGATCAGGCTCGCGCCGAGGTGGGCCGCGAGATCGCCGGCGAGTCCGAGCCGGACCATCCCCTGCTCGCAGTCGACGACCACGGACGCGATGCCGCGACGACGGATACCGTCCGCGGCTTCCCGCGCCCGGGCCATCGCGCCTCGTCCTGAGGTGGCACGTCCGTCGGTGAGGACCACCAGCAGCGGCCGGCGGTCGGGCTCGGCGCGGCGACACCGCTGTACGACATCGGCGGCGAGCTGCAGGCCCTCGCCGAGCGGTGTCCGGCCGCCGGTACGGATCTCCTCGAGGCGGCGCACCGCGATCTCGACCGATTTGGTGGGCGGCACCGCAAGCGTCGCGGAGGAACCCCGCGCCACGACCACCGCGACGCGGTCGCGCCGGGTATACGAGTCGCGCAACATCTCCACGCACAGTTCGGACACCGCGGCCAGCCGACGCCGGGCGGTCATCGACCCGCTGAGGTCGACCACGAAGACGACGAGGTTGGCCTCCTGGCCGACCCGTTGCGCCGACCGCAGGTCGGGGGCGGCGATCCGCACACCGCGCTCGGACCCGGCCCCGCCGCGACCGGCCCGGCCCGCGGCGGCGAGCACCGTGCCGAACAGATGCACCGGTCGGCCGGCATCGAAGTCCACGGCATGGGTGGTGTGTCCGCGACGGCTCCGCGCCTTCGATCGGCGACCCGGGTCTCCGTCGCCGAGTCCGTCGACGCGCAGGGTCGGCATGCGGCGGGCCGTCGAGGTCGGCACGGACCCGAACGCCGGTCCGGGAGCGTGCTGCGGGGCGTCGGTGTCGCCGGTCTCGGGAGCCGCATCGGGGTCGGTGTCGGGCGCCGGGCCGGTGTCGGATGCGGAGTCCGGGGCCTCGCCGCCGCCACCGGGCGGCGGTGGTGTCTCGGGCGGTTCCGGGTCGTCATCGGGTGAGTCGGGTCCGGCCGCGTCCTCGCCCGCCGACATCGCCTCGTCGAGCTGGTCGCGGCTGAGCCCCGACTCGTCGAAGGGGTTGCGGCGGCGCCGATGCGGCAGCGCGAGCTCGACGGCCGCCCGCACGTCGACGTCCTCGACGGCGGTGGCCCCGCGCCAGGCGGCATGAGCGAGCGCGGTCCGGGCCACCACGATGTCGCCGCGGAGTCCGTCGACGTCGAGGTGGGCGCAGATCCCGGCGATACGGCGCAATTCCCGGTCCGGGAGGGCCACCGCACCCACGGCGGCTCGTGCGCTCGCGATCCGTTGTGTCAGTTCGTGTTCGGCGGCGGCGTGGGCGGCGACGAACGACGCCGGGTCGGCGTCGTAGGCCATGCGGCGGCGCACCACCTCCACGCGTTCGTCGACCTCGCGGCCGGCGGCCACGTCGACCGCGAGCCCGAACCGGTCGAGCAGCTGCGGGCGCAGCTCTCCCTCCTCCGGGTTCATGGTGCCGACGAGTACGAAATCGGCCGCCTGGGTGTGTGACACACCATCGCGTTCGATCGTGACCCGTCCACTGGCCGCGGCGTCCAGCAGCACGTCGACGAGGTGGTCGGCGAGCAGGTTGACCTCGTCGATGTACAGCACCCCGCGGTGCGCCCGGGCGAGCAGACCGGGAGTGAATTCCGCACGGCCGTCCCGCAGCACCGAGGTGAGGTCGAGCGAGCCGATCACGCGGTCCTCGGTCGCACCGATGGGCAGTTCGACCACGCGGCCGGCGGTGTCCGCCGTGGAGCCGGGGACGCTGAGCAGCGGGCCGAGCCCGCGCACGATGGTCGATTTCGCGGTGCCCTTCTCCCCACGGATCAGGACACCCCCGATGCCCGGCGAGATGGCCGACAGGATCAGTGCGAGTTTGAGCTGCTCCTGCCCGACGACGGCGCTGAACGGATAGCGCACGTCAGCGCGCGTGTCCACGGAAGCGGGAAGTTCACCGAGGGTCGTCATCGTGACCCGGCGCGGAGCATCGACACGTGGGGGATCCCGTCCTCGAGGTAGTCGTCGCCGTCGCGGACGAAACCGAACTTGCCGTACATCTCGGTGAGGTAGGTCTGTGCCTCGATCCGGCACGGGCGCTCCCCGACCTCGTCGAGCGCGGCGGTCATGAGGGTCGCCACGAGGCCGTGACCCCGATGGTTGCGTTCGGTGCAGACACGGCCGATCCGGAAGACCTGTCCGCCGTCGGCCTCCGGTTCCTCGAGCAGCCGCAGCGTCGCCAGTACCGCCCCCGGGTCGGACCCGTCCCCGTCTCCTTCGTCGGTCCGGTCCCCGCCGTCGGTGATCCAGAACTGGCGCGTCGTCGGTTCCAGATCGCGGCCGTCGAGCTCGGGATACGGACAGGCCTGCTCGACGACGAAGACCTCGACCCGCAGCCGGAGCACCCGATACAGCGTGGCTGCGTCCATGTCATCGGCCAGGGCGCGGTGCACCCGCGGTTCAGAGATCATGTGTCGTGGTTAGCACACAAGGCGACCGGACTTCACCTCGCGCGGATCAGCCGGCGGTGGCGGGCGCGAGCCGGCCGGTCTCGGCCGGGACCTCGTTCCGGTCGGTCAGCTGCAGCGTCTTGTTGGTCCAGTCCCACACCTGGCGGTACAGGTCGCGGTTGTCGTTGAGCTTCTGACCGAAGGACGGGATGATCGCGGTCAGCTTCGACGACCAGCCCGCGTACTCCTTCGGGAAGCACTGTTCGAGCACCGAGATCATCGCCGGCACGGCGGTCGAGGCGCCGGGGGACGCACCGAGGAGCCCGGCGATGGTGCCGTCGCCGGCCGCGACGACCGCGGTGCCGAACTCCAGCTGACCACCCATCCCGGTCTTGCGGATGACCTGCACGCGCTGTCCGGCGGTGATGAGCTCCCAGTCGGCGCCGAGCGCGCGGGGGACGAATTCCGACAGCGTCTTCACCCGGTCGGCCGGCCCGGCGGCGAGCTCGCTGATGAGGTACTTGAGCAGCCCGAATTCCTTGGGAGCGATCGACACCATGGGGAGCAGGTTGCCCGGCTTGATCGAGGCGGGCAGGTCGGTGATCTTGCCGCTCTTGAGGAACTTCGGCGACCATCCGGCATACGGGCCGAACAGCAGTCCCGGCTTGTGGTTGATGACGCGGGTGTCGAGGTGCGGCACCGACATCGGCGGGGCACCGACGGCGGCCTGCCCGTAGACCTTCGCGTGATGCTCGGCGACGAGATCGGGGTTGGTGCAGCGGAAGAACTCACCGGACACCGGGAACCCGCCGAACCCCTTGGCTTCTTTGATGCCCGACTTCTGCAGCAGGTGCAGCGCACCGCCGCCGGCACCGACGAACACGAACTTCGCGTGCACGGACAGCTTCTGCCCGGTCCGGCCGTTACGGACCTTGACGATCCAGCTGCCGTCGGACTGCTTGGACAGATTGGTGACCGAATGGCCGAAGTAGATGTCGGCGCCCTGGGCGACATGATTGAGGAGCTGCTGGGTGAGCGCGCCGAAATCGACGTCGGTGCCCTGGTCGAACCAGTTCAGCGCGACCGGGTCGGCGAAGTCGCGTCCCTCGGACATCAGCGGCAGTCGTGCGGTGAACTCGGCCGGGTCGTCGATGAACTCCATGCCCTCGAACAGGGTCTGGGTCGCGAGATTGTCGTAGCGCTTGCGGAGGTACTTCTGGCCTTCGGCGCCGTGGGTGAAGGCGACGTGCGGGATGGGGTTGATGAACTCCGACGGGTCACCGAGGATGCCGTTGTCGACCGAGTGGGCCCAGAACTGGCGCGACACCTGGAACTGCTCGTTGATGGTGAGCGCCTTGTCGATGTTGACGTCGCCGTCGGCGGTCTTCGGCGTGTAGTTCAGCTCACAGAGTGCCGAGTGTCCGGTGCCGGCGTTGTTCCACGGGTCGCTGCTCTCGGCGGCAGCGGCGTCGAGCTGCTCGAACAGGCTGATCGACCAGTCGGGCTGAAGCTGTCGGAGCAGCGCCCCGAGCGTCGCACTCATGATTCCCGCACCCACCAACGCGACGTCGGTCGTGATCACCGTTTTCGACACCTGGACTCCACTTCACCTGGAGGGACACTGTGACCGGTGTTCGTCGCGGCACGTCGTCCCGGATGGCAACTTGTCGACCGGGCACTTCTCACCCGGTCCTTCTCAACCGTCATTGTCCAGCATGGCACGTCCAGCACGAGAATCGACCTTCGCAACTGTGTGCTGCACGACATCCGGGCAGTCCTGACCTGTCACTATGCTGGTCGCCGTGAGCGCATCCGCAGCCGCCGACTGGCAGCCCGACCGATTTCTCGAGGACTACCGGCAACGCGTCCTCCCCCTGGGCCCCGATCCCGACGGTGAATCGCCGATCACCGCGACCCTGGTGCGACGCGCCGAGTCGTCACCCGCGCGCGGCGCCGTGCTCTACGTCCACGGTTTCACCGACTACTTCTTCCACGAGCCGCTCGCCGACTTCTTCGTCGACCGCGGGTACGCGTTCTATGCTGTCGACCTGCGAAAATGCGGGCGATCGCGGCAATCGCACCACACGCCGCACTTCACCACCGACCTCGCGATGTACGACGAAGAGCTCAACGCGTCGCTGCGGATCATCCTCGACGAGGTGGGACCCGACTGCCGGGTCGTGGTGGCCGGGCATTCGACGGGCGGCCTCATCACCGCACTCTGGCTCGACCGGTTGCGACAGCGCGAGCCGGCGCTGCACGCGGCAGTTGACGGACTCCTGCTCAACTCACCCTGGTTCGATCTGCAGGGCGACGCGGTGCTCCGCACCCTCCCGGTCACGCTGCTCGTCAAGGCGATCGCCGCCGTCGCGCCGACCAGGGTGATACCGAAGGAACTCTCGCAGGCCTACGGCGAGAGCCTGCACGACAGTGCGCACGGCGAGTGGAACTACGACCTGTCGGCGAAACCGCTGGGCGGATTCCCGGTCACCTTCGGTTTCCTCGACGCGGTGCGCAGTGGTCAGCGTCGCCTGCACCGCGGCATCGACGTCGGTGTTCCCGCACTCGTGTTACGTTCGGACAAAACGCATTTCGCCAGAACCTACTCGGCGTCCACCGATCATGCCGATGCCGTCCTCGACGTCACCCACATCGCCCGCTGGAGCGGGTGCCTCGGCGGCCGCGTGACCGCGGTACCCATCCCCGACGCCCGACACGACGTCTTCCTCTCCGTCGCACACGCCCGCGAGCACGCCTATCGCGAGGTCGACCACTGGCTGTCCGCCGTCCTCTCAACCGAAAGCGAGAATCCCCTATGACCGCCACGCAGGTCGTCGACCTGGCCATCATCGGCTCCGGCAGCGGCAATGCCATTCCCGATGACCGCTTCGCGGACAAGACCCTCGCGATCTTCGAGGAGGGCGTCTACGGCGGCACCTGCCTCAACGTGGGGTGCATCCCGACCAAGATGTTCGTCTACGCCTCCGAGGTGGCCGAGATCGCCACGCACGGTGCGCGCCTGGGCGTGCACTCGAAGGTGGACTCGGTCGACTGGCCCGGCATCGTCGAGCGCGTGTTCGGCCGCATCAACCCGCTGTCGCAGGGCGGCAAGGAGTACCGGGTCGATCGGTGCGAGAACATCACCGTGTACGACTCCCATGTCGAATTCGACGGGCGCGACGACGACGGCCGGTACCGGCTGGTCACGCGAGACGGCGACACCGTCCTCGCCGACGAGGTCGTGCTCGCCGCCGGATCGCGCGCGGTCATCCCCCAGATCATCGCCGACTCGGGGGTCACCTACTACACCAACAACGACGTCATGCGTCTCCCCGAGCTGCCCGAACGCCTGATCGTCGTCGGGAGCGGTTACATCGCAGCGGAATTCGCACACGTCTTCGGCGCGCTGGGCTCACAGGTGTCGATCATCGCGCGCGGCCCGGGTCTGCTCCGCAAGCAGGATGCCGACATCTCCAACCGCTTCACCCAGGTGGCCCGGGAGAAGTGGGACGTTCGGCTGGAGACCACGATCACCGAGGCCGAGGACCTGCCCGACGGCGGTGTGCGGGTCGGGCTCTCCGACGGCGCGACACTCGAGGCCGACGTCCTGCTGATCGCGACCGGCCGGCAGCCGAACGGCGACCGGCTCAATCTCGACTCCGTCGGCATCGAGCTCGACGACGAAGGTCGCGTGCGCTGTGATCAGCACGGTCGCACCGCCGCCCGCGGAGTGTGGACGCTGGGCGACGTCAGCTCGCCGTACCAGCTCAAGCACGTCGCCAACCACGAACAGCGGGTGGTGCAGGCCAATCTCCTGAAAGGTTGGGACGCAACCGATCTGGACACCTTCGACCACCGGTACGTCCCGGCGGCGGTGTTCACCCACCCGCAGATCGCCGCGGTGGGCCTCACCGAGGACGAGGCTCGCGAGGCCGGCCACGACTTCGCCGTCAAGGTCCAGGCCTATGGCGATGTCGCCTACGGCTGGGCGATGGAGGACACCACCGGATTCTGCAAGCTGATCGCCGAACGCGGCACCGGCCGGTTGTTGGGCGCACACCTCATCGGCCCGCAGGCACCGACGGTCATCCAGCCGGTCATCCAGGCGATGCACTTCGGCCAGACCGCACACGAACTTGCCCGCGGCCAGTACTGGATCCACCCGGCGATGCCCGAGGTCCTGGAGAACGCGATCCTCGGCCTGGATCTCTGACGCCCAAGCCCTCCGCGCGAGCTCAGAAAATCGTTGAGCGCAGGGCGATCTCGCTGGCGAGGGCCGGGGCCGCGCGCTGCGGAATCCAGTGGTCCACGCCCGCGAGTTCGCAGTAGCGGAAGTCGCCGTAGACGTACCGGCCGCTGCCCTGCGCCTGTTCGCGACCCAGGGCGGTGTCGGCGTCGCTCCACAGCAGCGTGGTCGGGATCTCGACCGGCGGGCACGCCATCGTCGCCTTGATGTCGCCGGTGAAGTTCGCGCGGTACCAGTTCAGTGCCGCGGTCAGGGCACCCGATTCCCGCAGCGGGGCGAGTTCGTCCTCGGAGATGCCGACCGCCCGCAGCTCGGCGGCGTCGTCGGCGAGCAGCCTCTCCTCGGCCCCGTCGGCCACGAAATCGAGGATGTACGAAGAACGTTCACGCTGGTCGCTACCGACGAGCGCGTCGCGCATGGCCGACGGATGCCCGGTGCTGGCGACGACGAGCCCGGTGAACCGGTCGGGGTACTTCCCGGCGAGATGCCACGCGACGATGCCGCCCCAGTCGTGCCCGACGAGGATCGCGTAGCCGATGCCGAGGGCGTCGAGAACCCCGATCACATCGGACACGAGGTGGGTGAGCCGGTAGTCGTCCACCCCGGGCGGCCGCGCGCCGGGGCTGTACCCACGTTGATCGATGACCAGTGTCCGCAGCCCCGACTCGTGCAGGCGCGGCAATACGTCGTCGTAGCAGCTCCCGTTCACCGGGAACCCGTGCAGCAGCAGAACCCACGGACCGGTCTCCGGTCCCCCGATCCGGACGTCGAAGGTGAGGCCGCCCACGGTCACCTGACGTCGGTCGTCGATCATGGGGCGGTCTTCAGTCATGGCGCCCACGATAACCCGTCTCCACGACCCCGGCGTCTACAAGTCCTCGAGGTGGTGACGGATGACCTTGGGGTGGCGCGGCGGCCCTTGTCGGATCAGCCGCATGATGGCGTCGAGGTCGAGGTGTTCGGTGACGAGATCGGCCATCGTGTCGACCTGCCGGCGCCGCACCGCCTCGACGTCGGTGTCCGGCGCGACGCGGAATCCACGGACCCCGGCCTCGGCCGCCACGTCGGCCAGAAGTCGACGCCGGAAGTCGTTGCACGCCAGCAGTCCGTGCCAGTGGGTACCCCGGACCGCCCCCCGCACCGCGCCCTCCGGACCGTGCCGGTCGTCGACGATCCACGTGTTCTCGGCCGATCGGGTCACCCGGCCGTGATGGATCTCGTAGCCGCTGATCGCGACGCCGGACGCGCCGTCGCCGGTCCCGGTCACCTGCCGCACGGTTTTCTCGGCGTGGAACTCGATGTCGAGGTCGAACACCCCCAGTCCGGGCACCCGCCCGCGACCGGATTCCACCCGGTCGTCGAGGGTGCGGCCCAGCATCTGGAATCCGCCGCACACGGCGACGATCGGACGTCCGCGGGCCGCACGTTCGGTGAGCGCCTCCCCGAGACCGCGCGCCCGCAGCCACTCGAGGTCGGTCACGGTGGCGCGGGTGCCGGGCAGCACGACGAGGTCGGCGGCCGCCACCCCGGCCGGGTCGTCGACCCAGGTGACGTCGACACCGGGTTCGCAGGCCAGCGCCTCGACGTCGGTCGAATTGGAGATCCGGGGCAGGCGGATGGCGGCGACCCGCAATCGGGGACCTCCGGTCCCGGAGGATCCGGTGAACGAGCGCGGCGGCCCGACCCGCCGCCCGACCGGCGCCGCGAGCGAGTCCTCGGCGTCGAGCCACAGGTCGTCGGCGAAGGGCACCACCCCGAGCGTCGGCCGTCCCGTGATCGCCTCGACCTGCCGCAGTCCCGGCTCGAGGATCGACGGATCACCACGGAACTTGTTGACCACGAACCCCGCGATCAGCCGTTGATCGGCGTCGTCGAGGACCGCGGTGGTACCGAACAGATGGGCCAGCGACCCGCCGCGGTCGATGTCGGTGACCAGGAGCACCGGCAGGTCCGCCGCCTGTGCGAGACCGAGATTCGCGATGTCGTTGGCGCGCAGGTTGATCTCGGCGACCGAACCCGCACCTTCGCAGAGGACCACGTCGAAGTCGCGTCGGAGACCGGCCAACTCGTCGGCGACGACGGCGCGCAGCCGCGCCCGCCAGTGCAGGTAGTCGGCGGCCCCGACGTCTCCGGCGGGCCGACCGCGGAGGATCACGTGCGAGCGGCGGTCACTGCCCGGTTTCAGCAGCACCGGGTTGAACCTGGTGGAGGGTTCGAGGCCACAGGCGAACGCCTGCAACGCCTGCGCACGACCGATCTCGCCGCCGTCGAGGGTGACCACCGAGTTGTTGGACATGTTCTGCGCCTTGAACGGTGCGACCCGCACACCGGTGCGCCGCAGCGCACGGCACAGCCCGGCGACGATGAGGCTCTTCCCGGCATCGCTGCTGGTACCGCCCACGAGCAATGCGCCACCGAGTCCGTCCACCCGGAACAGACTAGAGGCCGAACCCGACGCCGCGACCACGGTGGCGTCGTTCACAAGTCCCACCGTTCACCTCGCGGCCGTGCGGGTCTCGATACAGTGACCCGGACGAACAGGTCGACAGCCGGTCGTTCAGAGTCAAGGGGGGTCATCGGACGTGGAGGTCGTGAAGCCCGGGTCCGTGTTCGCCGGATATCGCGTCCTCTCGATGCTCGGGCGTGGCGGCATGGGACAGGTCTGGCTCGTCGAACACCCCACCCTGGGCCGCCGCGAGGCCCTCAAGATCATCTCGCCGAACCCCGCCGATCCCAGTTTCGCCGAGCGGTTTCGCAACGAGGCCCGCACCGCCGCGGCCCTCGATCACCCCGGCATCGTCACGGTCTACACCCACGGCGTGGAGAACGGCAGCCCGTGGTTCTCGATGTCCTACCTCGAAGGCGAGGACCTCGCCGCCGCGTCGGCACTGTCGGTCGACGACGTGGTGACGGTCGTCGGCAAGGTCGCCGACGCGCTCGACTATGCCCACACCCGGCGCGTCATCCACCGCGACATCAAACCCGCGAACATCGTGGTCGCCCGCGGCCCCGACGGCCGGATCTCCCGGGTCACCGTGCTCGATTTCGGCATCGCCCGCCTGATGGACGGCGCGAAGATGACCGCGACCAACCTGTTCGTCGGCACCCTCGCCTACGCCGCACCCGAGATCCTCACCGGCGAACCGGCAATCCCGGCGTCGGACCAGTACGCGCTCGCGTGCACGACGTTCCAGCTGCTCACCGGATCGCAGCCCTACCCCGGGCAGACCCCGATGGCCCTGATCGCCGGCCACGTCAACACGCCCGCACCGCGGATCTCCGAGCGCCGCCCCGACCTCGTCCACCTCGATGCCGTGTTCGCGCGCGCCCTCGCCAAGAACCCCGCCGACCGGTTCGCGTCCTGCTCCGAGTTCGCCGCGGCGCTCGCCCGGGCGGTCGAGATCGCGTCGACGGCGCCCTCCGTCGTCGCGCCGCAGGCACCCGGCCGTCCGTTCTCCCCACCGCCGCCCACCCAGCAGGCGCCGGTGCACCCGGTGGCCCACCGCGCCCAGCCACCCGGCGGTCACCCACCGTTCCCGGCGTACGGTCCCGGCGGACCGCCGCCGGGTCCACCACCCGGATATGTGACCGGTCCCGGCGGACCCCACGGACCCGGCCCGGGATCCCGGGGAACAGGCTCACGCACCGCGTGGATCGTCGCCGCGGTACTCGGCGTCGTCGTCCTCGTCGTCGGTGTCGTCGGCGCCGCGATCGCCCTCAGCGGATCGGGATCGGATCCTCAGACAGCGCCGGTCGCCGGGTCATCGACGACGCCGCCCAGCACCACTGGCGGATCATCCACCGGCAGCGACACGTTCGAGTCCATCGCGTCCAGCGGCGACAGCACGTGCGCGGTGCGCGAGGCCCAGCTGTACTGCTGGGGCGACAACGAACGGGGCACGCTGGGCGACGGTACGACCACCGACCGCCCGCGCCCGGTCGCGGTCACCGGCATCTCGAACGTCTCGGCGGTCAGCATGGGCGGCCTCGGGACGACCTGCGCGATCAGTTCCGGAGACCTCTACTGCTGGGGTTACGGGATCGGACCGCCCGGGCAGAACGTGCCGCTGCCGACGAAGGTGTCCGGCCTGTCCCGGGTGTCGGCGGTGTCGGTCGGGCTGACGATCTGCGCGATCAGCGACGGCGACGCCTACTGCTGGCGCAACAACGCTAGCGGCCAGGTCGGCAACGGCAGTACCGGGTCGGTGGACGTGCCCACCCGCGTCGCCGGTCTTTCGGACGTGACCGCCGTGTCCACGTCGCACACCACGAGTTGCGCCATCGCCGGCGGTTCGGCGTACTGCTGGGGCAACAACCGGGAAGGCCAGATCGGCGACGGCACCACACTCGACCGCCTCACGCCGACCCGGGTCCTCGGACTCGATTCGCCCACGTCGATCAGCACGAGCCTGTACTCGACGTGTGCGGTCGCCGGCTCCGGCGGCGTGTTCTGCTGGGGCCAGAACACCAGCGGCCAGCTCGGCGACGGCACCGAGCAGAACCGGCGCACCCCGACCCGCATCGACGTCCGCGGGGCCACCGAGGTGTCCACGGCGGCCTATGGCGGATGCGCCGCCGCGGGCAGCTCCGCCTACTGCTGGGGTTCGCGCAGCGATCAGCCGGACAAGAGCCCCGACCGCGTCAACGGACTGTCGGAGGTCACCGAGGTCACCACCGGTTCGGCGAACGTGTGCGCCGTCGCGGACGACGAGATGTACTGCTGGGGCCTCAACGGCCAGGGTCAGCTCGGCAACGGGACGACCACGACGAGCAGCGAACCGCAACCCGTCCGCTTCCCCGCCTGACCCTCTCGGCTGTCGGGCCGAACCTCAGTTGTCGGGCCGAACCTCAGTTGTCGGGCCGAACCTCAATTGTCGGGCACAGTGAGGATCTCGGCGCCGTCGTCGGTGACGACGAGGGTGTGCTCGAACTGCGCGGTCCACCGGCGGTCGGCGGTCACCACGGTCCAGCCGTCGTCCCACATCTTCCACGGCAGTGCGCCGAGGTTGATCATCGGCTCGATGGTGAAGACCATCCCGGGTTCGAGGACAGTATCGACATTCGGCTCGTCGTAGTGCAGCACGATCAGTCCGTTGTGGAAGGTCTCACCGATGCCGTGGCCGGTGAAATCGCGCACGACCGTGTAGCCGAACCTGTTCGCGTAGGACTCGATGACCCGACCGATGACATTCAGCTCGCGACCCGGTTTGACGGCCTTGATGGCGCGCTCGGTCGCGATCCGCGTCCGCTCGACGAGATCGGCGGCCTCCTGGTCGACGTCGCCGGCGAGGAAGGTCGCATTGGTGTCGCCGTGCACGCCGTGGATGTAGGCGGTGACGTCGATGTTGACGATGTCCCCGGCCTCGATCACCGTCGAATCCGGGATGCCGTGGCAGATCACCTCGTTCAGCGAGGTGCAGCACGACTTCGGAAAGTCCTTGTAGCCCAGGGTCGACGGGTAGGCACCGTGGTCGATCATGTACTCGTGCGCGATCGCGTCGAGTTCGTCGGTGGTCACGCCCGGGGCGACGGCCTTGCCCGCCTCGGCGAGTGCGTTGGCCGCGATCTTGCTCGCGATGCGCATCTTCTCGATCGTCTCGGCGGTCTGCACCCAGGGCTCATGGCCCTCGTTCACCGTCGGCTTCCACACGTATTCGGGACGTTCGATGGAGTCGGGCACGGACCGGATGGGCGACACGATCCCCGGCGTGAGGGCACTGCGAACTGGCATGCGACCAGACTATCCCTGCCCGTCGCGGCGAGGCCCGTGGGCGGGCACCCATCCGGCGACGAATGCGCTGATCGCGGTGACCGACTCACGACCGACGGACTCTCGCCCCGGTCACTCACCGCGCACTCCTGCTGACCGGGAAGCGCACTGGCAAGGATCCCTCCCCGCCGCCGATATTCGACGACCGTCACCACAACCACGCGAATGCTTGGTCGAGTCGAAATGCGCAGAGGGGTTTGAACCTTGCTGAACCGAGACACTCACGACGACCGATCTCTTATCGAGACCGACGATCCGGAAAGGGTCGGTCAACGCAGTTCGCCGAGCGTCCTACGTGTGGCGGTTTCCAGCTTCCTCGGCACCGCGATCGAGTACTACGACTTCTTGCTCTACAGCACGATGGCAGCACTCGTCTTCGGTTCGTTGTTCTTTCCCGAGTCGGGCAGCGGTGGGGTCGCCACGATCGCGGCCTTCGGCACGCTCGCTGCGGGATATGTCGCGCGACCGGTCGGCGGCCTGATCTTCGGCCACTACGGCGACCGGCTCGGCCGGAAGAGAACGCTGGTCGCTTCGATGATGCTGATGGGTGTGGCCAGTACGCTGATCGGCGTCTTACCCGGCTATGACTCGATCGGTATCGCCGCCCCGGTTCTGCTGATCGTGCTGCGCACGGTCCAGGGCATCGCGGTAGGCGGGGAATACGGGGGCGCCGCCCTGATGGTCATCGAGCACGCGGGTGCACGTAGGCGCGGGAGTTGGGTGGGCATCATGCAGATGGGCTCCTCGGTCGGCAGCCTGGTGGCCACGGGCGCCGTCGCGCTGGTGACACTCCTACCAGACGAAGATTTCGAATCGTGGGGTTGGCGCATACCGTTCTTGGTCAGCGCGATTCTTCTGATCCTGGGTCTCTATGTCCGCCTCAGCGTCACCGAAAGCCCGGTCTTCGAGGAGGCCGGAGCCCGGGACAGGGAGAAGTCGACGCGCAGGGTTCCGGCGCTGGAGATCCTCAAGAACCAGAAGCGGCCCCTCGTCCTGGCATGCGCTGTTGGAATCGGCCCCTTCGCCCTGACCGCCCTGATCAGTTCGTACATGATTGCGTACGGGACCGGAGTCGGCTTCAGTCGACCCGAGGTCATTCAGGCTCTGCTGATCGTGAACATCATGTCCACCTTCACGATCCCCGCCTTCTCTGCCCTGTCCGACTTCGTGGGCCGTAAACCTGTGGTGGTCGCCGGTGCGGTCGGCGCGGTCGGGTGGGCATGGCCCATGTATGCCATGGCCGGAAGTGGATCGATCTGGCTGTTGACGGTAGGCATGATGGTCGGACAAGTGGTCCAGAATCTCATGTATTCACCGTTGGCATCCATGTTCTCGGAGATGTTCGACACCGAAGTCAGGTACACGGGCGTCTCGATGGGTTATCAGATGGCGAGCCTGCTGGGAGCAGGCTTCACCCCGATGCTCGCCGCGACGCTGGTCCTGGCGACCGGCGGTTCGAGTCTGCCCTTGATCCTCATCATGGTCATCGCGGCGTGCATCACGCTGGTCGCGCTCACGATGCTCCGGGAACCCCGGGGTGTCGACCTCGTGGGTTCGGTGACTGGGGCCCACTGATCTGTCGCCACGGCATGTTCGCGACACTCCGAATCGTAGGGGCGTGTCGTGACGTCGGTGTCGGTGCCGACGTTGCCCGCACGCTGCTCGATGGTGCGGATCGGCAGCGATGTAGACTCGCTCAACGGACAGGGCGCTCTGGAAGCACGAGTACGCAGATCCCATTTATCCCATCGGGCCAGTTCAGAGCTACATTTTGCGATTTCACGCCATCGGCATGACGTGGTAGTGGCCGGTCTCGCCGGGAGGAGCCGATGGGAGGGCATCGGAGTCGACGATGGAGGTGTGCGGTGCGGACCAGGGGGTTACGGGCGGCGCTGGTGATGGTGCTGACCGTGCTGAGCCTGTCGGCGTGCTTCGTCACCCCGATCGAGCAGGAGCGGCACTCGCCGGGCGCGCATCTGCGCGACGGTCCGCAGACCGCGACGCTCGCGGAGTCCGACGTCGCACCCGTCGTCGAGAACCCCACACCGCGACTCCCCGCCACCGTCGACTCGCTCCGGTACGGGGACGTGACCGTCGCCGATGCCGACCGGATCATCGCCGTGGACATCAACGGAACACTCGGCAACATCGTGTACGCCCTCGGTCTCGGGTCCCGCATGGTGGGGCGCGACACGTCCACCGCGTTCCCGTCGGCGAGATCGCTACCGGTCGTGACCAACCGCGGACACAGCCTCAACGCGGAATCCGTTCTCGCCCTTGACCCGAGCGTCCTGCTCATCAGCGAGTCCACTGTGCCCACCGCGGCGGTCGACCAGATCCGCGACTCCGGCGTCGCCGTCGTCGTGTTCCCGGCCATCCGGGATCTGGACTCGAACGACGCCCTGATCCGCTCGGTCGCAGCCGCACTCGGCGTCGCCGACGCCGGGGAGAAGCTCGTCGCCCGGACCGCTGCGCAGATCGAGGACGCCCGCGAGCTGGTCCCGGACCCGTCCGGGGATCCCACCATGGCGTTCCTCTACATCCGCGGACGCAACCTGCTGCTCCTGGCCGGGCCCGGATCGGGCGCCGACGACCTCATCGAGGCGCTCGGCGGTCGGGATGCCGGCGCGGCGGCCGATCTCACCGGCGCGTTCACCGCGATCAGCGCCGAGGCCATGATCACCGCCGACCCGGACGTGATCCTCGTGATGACCCAGGGCGCGGCGACCGTCGGCGGACCCGAGGGAGTGCTGACCCTGCCGGGCGTGGCCGACACCGAGGCCGGTCGCAACGGCCGGATCGTCCAGATGGACGAGAGTCAGATCCTGGCATTCGGTCCCGAGGTCGGACTGGTGCTGGGCGCCCTCGCGAGGTCGATCTACGCATGACCGACCCAGCGCGGACCACGACGGACCCGGCGACCGAGCCGACGACCCCGTCGGCCGTCAACGCTGCTCAGGCCGGCGCGTCGCATCGGGTGCGTGACCTCACGGTGGTGGCGGTGATGCTGGTCGCGTTGGTCGTCCTCGTCATCGTGTCCGCGGGCACCGGAAAGGTGTCGGTGCCGCCGCTCGAGGTGCTCGGCAGCCTCGCCCACCATTTCCACCTCGATCTCGGTCCGCTCCCCTCCCACCCGAACGGCGAAGGCGCACTGTGGAACGTGCGCTTCCCGCGCATCGTGCTCGGACTGTTCGTCGGTGCCGCACTCGGCGCCGCAGGCTGTCTGCTGCAGGGAGTGCTGGCGAACCCGCTGGCCGAACCGGGGATCATCGGCGTCTCCTCGGGCGCCGCGGTCGGTGCCTGCCTGATGATCGTGCTCGCCGGCGGGACCGCCGGAGCCGGTGGTGCCGCGGGCAATTGGGCTCTCGCCGGGGCCGCCTTCGTGTTCGGCCTCATCACCGCGGCGGCGGTGTACGTGTTGTCTCTCCGCGACGGCTCGTCGTCGGCGATCATGCTGGTGCTCACCGGTATCGCGGTCAACGCGTTCGCGGCCGGGATCATCGCGTTCCTCACCTTCGTGGCCACCACCGCCGCCCGCGAGCAGATCATCTTCTGGCAGCTCGGCTCACTCGCCGGACGCACCTGGAGCGAGATCTGGGTCGTCGCACCGCTCGTCGTCGTAGGTGTCGCGGCCTGCCTGTTCCTGGTCTCGAAGCTCGACCTGCTCGCCCTGGGCGACATCCAGGCCGCCTCCCTCGGCGTGAACGTGGAGGCCGTCCGCCGGCAGGCGATCGTCCTCACCGCGGTATTGACCGCCGCTGCGGTCGCTTTCGCCGGGATCATCGCCTTCGTCGGCCTCATCGTGCCGCACGTGATGCGCCTCATCGTCGGACCGCGCCACGCGATCCTGTTACCCACCAGCGTGATCGGCGGAGCGCTGGTCATCACCGGCGCCGACCTCGCCGCCCGGACGATGCTCGGTGACGCCGACCTCCCGCTCGGCATGTTCACGTCCCTGATCGGTGGCCCGGTCTTCTTCATCCTGTTGCGTCGCAGCCGTCACGCGGGTGCCGGATGGTGACCGACACCGCCGCGACGACGACCCCGGGCATCCACGCCCGAGACGTCTCGGTCGTTCTCGGCGGACGCGAGGTGGTGAGCGAGGTGACCCTCGACGTCGGCCGTGGTGAACTCGTCGCCCTCGTCGGTCCCAACGGATGCGGCAAGTCCACGCTGCTGTCGGCGCTGTCGGGCACCCGCACACCGCACCGCGGTCACATCGAGGTCGACGGCCGGGACGTCGCGACGACCTCGATGCGCGAACTCGCCCGCCACCGCTCGCTGGTGACCCAGCAGAACCGGGTAGATACCCCCTTCACCGTTTCCCAGGTCGTCGCGATGGGCCGCTACCCGTGGCTGCGGACACCGCGCGCGGCGAACTCCCCGACCGTGATCGCCGACGCGATGGCACTCTGCGAACTCGGCGACATCGCGGACCGGCCGTTCGGACAACTCTCCGGCGGCCAGCAGGCGCGGGTCTCCCTGGGTCGTGCCCTCGCCCAGGACACCCCGGTCATGATGCTCGACGAGCCGACCGCGGCACTCGACATCCACCATCAGGAGCAGGTCCTCGACATCCTGCGCGTCCACCGCGATGCCGGCAACGCCGTGCTGCTGGTGGTGCACGACCTCACCCTCGCCGCCGCCTACGCCGACCGGGTGGCCGTGATGAAGGACGGCCGGCTGCTCGCGATCGGGCCCACGCCGGAGGTGATGACCGTCGACCTGCTCAGCCACACCTACGACCACCCCGTCGAGGTGATCGAACATGCCGGGCGACGGGTGATCCTCCCCGTCCGGACACCCGGTAGCGCCTAGACGATGGTGCCACTGGGGTGAGGGCGTCTCAGGAGAGAGGGCGCACCGCGTAGCCCGGACCGAGACCGGCGAAGAAGTCGCGGGTGACGGCCACCGCGTTGTTCGAGTCACCGCCGCCCACGACGAGGGTGGCGAAGGCGATGTCCCCGCGGTAGCCGGCGAACCAGGCGTGTGACCCGCCGGCGAACTCCGCCTCACCGGTCTTGCCGAACACCGCACCCTGGCCGTCGATCACCGACGCCGTACCGCTCGTGATGACCTCACGCATCATCGGGCGCAGCTGGGCGTAGACCTCGGGCGCCATCGTGGGCGTCGGTCCCTCGACCTTCGTGGGCTTGTCCAGGATGAGTTGCGGCACCGGGGCCTTTCGACCGTTCGCAACGGTGGCGGCCACCAGGGACAGCCCCAGCGGCGAGACGAGGACCTTGCCCTGCCCGAAGCCGTCCTCACTGCGGGCGACGAGTTCGTTCTCGATCGGCACCGAGCCGGACACGGCGTCGAGGCCGGCGATCTCGTAGTGTTGTCCGACGCCCATCGCGGCCGCGGCGTGCGCGAGATCCGACGGTCCCATCTCGCTGGCGAGTTTGGCGAACGTGGTGTTACAGGACTGCGCGAACGCCCGCAGCATCGACACCGTCCCCAGCGAGAACCCGTCGTAGTTCGGGATCAGGCGCGGACCGATCTGGATCGCACCGGGACATCCGACGGGGGTGTCGGGGGTGGCCATCCGATGGCTGATGGCGGCCGCGGCGGTCACCATCTTGAAGGTCGACCCGGGCGGGTACAGACCGGTCGTCGCGATGGGCCCCGACCGGTCGGCCGCGGGATTCTGTGCGACCGCGAGGATCCTGCCGGTGGACGGCTGCACGACGACCAGCGCGATCTGGAACCGGTTGGTGGCGTTGACCGCTCGCTGGGCCGCGTTCTGCACCGTCCGAGACAGACTCAGCGAGACCGCCGGCGCGGGGTCCGGGTCGTGGTCGGCGAGGACGTCGGCGTCGAGGCCGTTGGGGTTGACCGTCACCACCCGCCAGCCCGCCCGCCCCGACACCTCGGAGTCGACGACCTTCTTGACCTCGGTCAGCAGGGCGGGCGCGAATCTCGGGTCCTCGGGCACCAGTTCGGCCTGTTCGTTGGTCACGACGCCGGGGATCGCCAGTTGGTCGCGCAACCGGTCGAACTGGTCGTGGGACAGCCGGGCGAGCGGGTACTGCTGCCGGTTCGCGGTGACCTGTTCGATGATCGTCTGCTCGTTGAGCGAGGGACTGAACCGGCGCAGTACCGCGACCGCACCGGTCACCGACTCGGCGACCGACGCACCCTGTTCGGCGGCGGCGGTCGCATCGAAGTTGACGCCCACGACAGTGCCGTTGACCATCACCTCCGAGCCGTCGGACTCATTGACCGTCGCGCGCGGCGCCTCGACGATCTGGAGCGAAAGGCGTTGATCGGCACCGAGTTTCGGATGGATGTTCGTCGACGCCCAGCGCACCGCCCAGCCGTCGTCGGACCGGCCCATCCGCAGGGTGGCGTCGTAGGCCCAGTCGCGGCCCCGCGGCAGCGCCCACGTGTAGTCGACGTCCACCTCGGCGGTGTCCCCGGTGACGCGGACCCGCCCGGCCTGCGACTCGAGTGCCTCGGCACCCAGCCCGGCCCAGGCCGACTCCATCGCGGACTCCGCGTCAGCGGGGGTGTCGGTCAGCGCCGCCGCGGACGCGACCTCTCGATCGGCGTAGGCCTGCAGGAAGCGCTCCGCAGCGCGGCGCGGGCCGTCGTCCTCGGAGGCCGAACAACCGACCGTGGCCACCGTCATGGCAGCACACACCGCGACGATCACCGCCGGGGTCCATCGAGTTCGCATGCGCCACATCGCAGTCGAGTCTAGGGTGGCCCGGCCGGAATCCCGCGACGCCACGCGGGGCGTGCACTCAGTCGACGAGGACGGTCGCGAAGGTGCCGACCTCGGTGAACCCGATGCGGTCGTACACCGCGCGCGCGGTCACGTTGAAGCTGTTGACGTACAGACTCGGAATGCGGCCGTGAGCGGCGACGGCCTCCGCGACGGCCGCGGTACCACCCAGTCCCAGTCCCTCACCGCGCCGGTCGGGATCCACCCAGACTCCCTGGATCTGGCCGACCCGGCGGGACAGCGAGCCGATCTCGGCCTTGAACACGACGTCGGGGCCGTCGAAGCGGGCGAACACCCGCTGCGCGGTGATGAGCGAGGCGAGGCGCCGTCGATAGGAACGACCGCCGTCGCCGGCCGTCGGATCGACACCGACCTCGCCGATGAACATGTCGATGGCCGCGGGCATGTACGCGTCGAGGTCGTCGAGGGTCACCAGCCGCACGAGCGGGTCGGCGGGTACCGCTGCACAACACGTGAGGGCGAGCAGCGGTTGCACCGGCCGGACCTCACGCGCCGGACCCCACACCGGCTCGATCTGTTCCCACATCTGCATCACGAGGTCGGCGCGGCCGACGATGGAAGAGCATGCCCGCGGTCCGGCGATGGCGCGGTCGGAGAAGTAGTCGAGATCCTCGGGCGAACCGGTGAGCGGGATCAGGTTGGCGCCGGAGAAGCAGAGGGACGACGCGGGATTCTGCGCGGTCCACAGCTCGCCGCCCAGCAGCCGAGGGTTGATCCCGTGCGTCTCGAAGCGGGCCGCGACCATGCACATCGCCACCGGGTCCGAGGTGAGGACACGTTCGACAGCAGCCGCATCGCGAGCGCCGAGCGGCTTGTCGCCCAGTAGCTTCAGCAACGCCGCTCCTCCCTCTCGAGCCTGCCGCCGACCTAGGAAACGGTCACCACGGGCGGGCCCACGTGAGTACCGTCTCCAGTTTCTCCTGATTCCTCGGCGATCCGCAGCGCTTCTTCGATCAAGGTCTCCACGATCTGTGCCTCGGGAACCGTCTTGATGACCTCGCCCTTGACGAAGATCTGCCCCTTGCCGTTCCCGGAGGCCACGCCGAGGTCGGCCTCGCGGGCCTCACCGGGGCCGTTGACGACGCACCCCATCACGGCCACGCGCAGCGGGACCTCCATGCCCTCGAGTCCGGCGGTGACCTCGTCGGCCAGCTTGTAGACGTCGACCTGGGCGCGGCCACACGACGGGCACGAGACGATCTCGAGTTTGCGCGGGCGGAGATTCAGCGACTGCAGGATCTGGTCGCCGACCTTGATCTCCTCGGCCGGCGGGGCCGACAGGGACACCCGGATGGTGTCGCCGATGCCCTCGCTGAGCAGCGCGCCGAAGGCGACGGCGGACTTGATCGTGCCCTGGAACGCGGGCCCGGCCTCGGTGACGCCAAGGTGCAGCGGGTAGTCACAGGCGGCGGCGAGCTGGCGGTAGGCCTCCACCATGATCACCGGGTCGTTGTGCTTCACCGAGATCTTGATGTCGCCGAAGCCGTGCTCCTCGAACAGCCCCGCCTCCCACAGCGCCGACTCGACGAGCGCCTCCGGGGTCGCCTTGCCGTACTTCTGCAGGATCCGCTTGTCGAGGGACCCGGCGTTGACGCCGATCCGGATGGGGATCCCGGCATCACCGGCCGCCTTGGCGACCTCCTTGACCCGCCCGTCGAACTCCTTGATGTTGCCCGGGTTGACGCGCACGGCGGCACAACCGGCGTCGATCGCGGCGAAGATGTACTTCGGCTGGAAGTGGATGTCGGCGATCACCGGGATCTTGGACTTCTTGGCGATGATCGGCAGCGCATCGGCGTCTTCGGGACGTGGGCACGCGACCCGCACGATGTCGCACCCCGAGGCCGTCAACTCCGCGATCTGCTGCAGGGTGGCGTTGATGTCGTGGGTCTTGGTGGTCGTCATCGACTGCACCGAGATCGGGTGGTCGCTGCCGACGCCGACCGAGCCGACGAAGAACTGCCGGGTCTTCCGACGCGGGGCGAGCACCGGCGGTGGCCCGGCGGGCATGCCGAGTCCGATCGGCACTGCGGTCGCGGGAGTCGGGGCGTTCATCTCGTTCACCTCTGGGGGTTTCGGTTCTCTGGTGGTATTCGGCGCCGGACGGCGATCCGGATCGCCCGGGTCACTGCCACGGGTTGATCGGGTTGACGATGTCGGCCGTCAGCGTGAGGACCATGAAGCCGGCCATGATCACCACGGCGGCGTACGTGATCGGGAGCAGTTTGTAGTAGTCGACGGCCCCGCCGGGTGCCCGGCCGAACCAGCGCCGCACGGTGTCGCGGCCCTTCTCGTAGCCGACGATCGCCATGTGACCGCCGTCGAGCGGGAGTAGCGGGACCAGGTTGAACAGGCCCAGGAAGAAGTTGATGCTGATCAGGAGCATCCAGAACATGTCCCACAGACCACGCTCGACGGCCTGGCCGCCGAGCACCGAGGCGCCGTAGACGCTGACCGGGGTGTCGAGGGCACGTTCACCGCCGGTGACTGCCGTCCACAGCGCACCGATCTTCGACGGCAGGGACAGCAGTGCGTTCCAGGTCTCGACGAACAGGTCGCCCGTGAAGCCGATCGCGCCGGGCACGATGTCGGTCACGCCGTACTGGATCATCGTCGGCGGGACGTCGTAGGCGATGCCGACCATGTTGTAGGTCTGGGTCTCGGAGGTGCCGTCGGCGTTCCTCGCCGTCACAGTGGTGGGCTCGGGGGTCATCGTCAGCTCGAGTCGCTGACCGTCGCGGTCGACCGTCAGCGCGACCGGGCCGGTGGACTCGCGGATCACCGGGGTCAGATCCGACGCCTGCCCGACCGGCTGACCGTTGATCGCCACGATGTCGTCACCGGGGAGCAACCCGGCGGCACCCGCGGGGCCGGTGCCGGCGCAGGGCGCGTCGGTCTGCTCGTTGCCTTCGATGGTGATCGTCGACGGGACGCACTGGGTCTTGCCGACGGTTGCCGGAGTCGGGCCGGGGTTGAGGTTCGGCAGGCCGAACGTCAGGCCGACGATGATGATGAGGACGAAACCGAGGAGGAAGTTCTGGGCCGGTCCGGCGAACAGCACGACCAGGCGTTTCCAGGCCTTCTGCTTGTACATCGCCCGGTCCTTCTCGTCCCAGGCCAGTTCCTCGTGCGGGGTCATCCCGGCAATGTCGCAGAAACCGCCCAGCGGCAGCGCCTTGATCCCGTACTCGGTCTCGCCGCGCCGGGTGGACCAGATCGTGGGACCGAAGCCGACGAAGTACCGCCGGACCTTCATGCCCGTCGCCTGTGCGGCCCACATGTGGCCGCACTCATGCCAGGCGACCGACAGCAACAGCGCCACGGCGAACAGCGTGACGCCGATCGCGAAACTCACGTACCTACTCCATCCGGATCACGGGGCGCACCCGCTCACGACAGCCGCCGATCAGACGGATGCGGCCGCGACCAGCTGCGCAGCACGATCCCGGGCCCACCGATCGGCGGCGAAGACCTCTTCCACAGTACCTGGCGTCCGGCGCCACTGATCTGCCTCGCCGAGCACCTCCTCGATGACCTCGACGATGCGCGGGAACCGGATCGCACCTGCGAAGAACCCTGCTGCGGCGGCCTCGTTGGCCGCGTTGTAGACGGCCGTCAGGCTGCCTCCCGCCGCACCGGCGCGTCGAGCCAGGTCGATCGCCGGGAACACCGCGTCGTCAACGGGCTCGAACGTCCACGACGACGCGGTCGAGAAGTCGCAGGCCGTCGACGATCCGGGCACCCGGTTCGGCCATCCCAGGGCCAGGGCGATGGGCAGCTTCATCGACGGCGGTGAGGCCTTCGCCACGGTGGCACCGTCGACGAAGGTCACCATCGAGTGCACGATCGACTGCGGGTGGACGGTGACGTCGATGTGGTCGTAGTCCACGTCGAACAGCAGGTGCGCCTCGATGACCTCGAGGGCCTTGTTGACCAGGGTCGCGGAGTTGAGCGTGATCATCGGGCCCATCGACCACGTGGGATGTCGGCCGGCCTGCTCGGGGGTGACGTCCTCGAGTTGCGCACGGGTCCATCCGCGGAACGGGCCACCCGACGCGGTGAGGACCAGTCGGTCCACCTCGGCGGATGTTCCCGCGCGCAGACACTGTGCGATCGCGGAATGCTCGGAGTCGACCGGGACGATCTGCCCCGGGGCGGCCGCGTCGAGGACGAGCGCCCCGCCCGCGACGAGTGACTCCTTGTTGGCCAGCGCGAGCCGGGCACCCGATCGGAGTGCGGCGAGGCTGGGCGCCAGACCGATCGAGCCGACGACGGCGTTGAGGATCACGTCGACCCCGGTGTCCGCGGCGACGGCGTCGACCAGATCGCACATGGCGTCCGGTCCATTCAGGACCCGGCCGCCGAGACGTTCGCCGAGTTCCTGCGCCCGCGTGGCGTCCGCGACGGCGATCCGCGAGGCCGGCACGCCGAACGCGGCGGCCTGATCGGCGAGCAGATCGGGATTCGACCCGCCGGCACCCAGACCGGCGACCTCGAAGCGATCCGGGTGCTCGGCGATCACCTCGAGAGCCTGGACGCCGATGGAACCGGTGGAGCCGAGAATCAGCACGCGTGTGGGCACGCACCCATTCTGGACCATCCTCGTCGACGAACCGCCGCCGGTGACACCGGACCGACCTGCGGGCGGGGGGTGCCGCTATGCTGCTCGGAGAACTACTACCGATCGTCAGACATCTGACGTCCGCGCTGTGAGGAGTGGCTGTGGCAAGCACCGATGTTGAGCACACTGTGGGGCACGGCGATGGAGGGCATGGCGAAGTCGAGGTCATCGACACCGGCTGGCGCCGCGAGCCCGCCGATGCCCCGTCCGCCCGGTTCGGCTGGCACGGAGCGGGGACCAAGACCTTCTACGGTGCGGCCATCTTCTTCGCGCTGTTCCTGCTCGCGATGATCATCGGCAACCACACCGGACGCATCGAGGACCTGTACCTCATCGCCTTCGCCGCGGGCACGCTCTTCCTCGTGGTGCGCGGGTGGTGGATGAACCGCGGCAAGTGGTCCTGACCGGACGCCTCGCCACATCTACGACGAACGCCGAGCGGTGATCCGCTCGGCGTTTGTCGTCTCTTCTGTCGCAGCCGGCCCCGGTCCGGCGCTCGGCGTCAGCGCTCTTCGGCCGCCAGCTGACCACACGCGGCGGCGATCTCCTGCCCGCGCGTGTCGCGAACGGTGCACGAGACTCCCTGCTCACGGACCCGGCGGACGAACTCGCGTTCGACCGGTTTGGGACTGGCGTCCCATTCCGAGCCCGGCGTCGGGTTCAGCGGAATGAGATTCACATGAACGAGTGACCCGAGGGCTCGGTGCAGCTTCTCCCCCAGCAGGTCGGCCCGCCAGGGCTGGTCGTTGACGTCCCGGATGAGCGCGTACTCGATGGAGACGCGCCGTCCGGTGGTGTCGGCGTAGTAGCGGGCCGCCTCGAGCACCTCGGCGACCGACCACCGGTTGTTGACCGGGACGAGGGTGTCGCGCAGTTCGTCGTCGGGCGTGTGAAGCGAGACGGCGAGCGTCACCGCGAGCCCCTCGTCGGCGAGACGGCGGATCGACGGCGCGAGACCGACGGTCGACACGGTCACCGAGCGCGCGGAGATCCCGAGACCCTCCGGCGCCGGCGAGGTGATCTGCCGGACGGCGCTGACCACGCGCTTGTAGTTGGCCAGCGGCTCACCCATGCCCATGAACACGACGTTCGACAGGCGTCCGGGCTCGCCGAGTTCGCCGTCGCGCAGCGCGCGGGCCGCGGCCCGCACCTGGTCGACGATCTCGGCGGTCGACAGGTTGCGGTCCAGTCCGCCCTGCCCGGTGGCACAGAACGGGCAGGCCATGCCGCAGCCCGCCTGGCTGGAGATGCACAGCGTGTTGCGATCCGTGTAGCGCATGAGGACGCTCTCGAGGAGCGTGCCGTCGTGCAGGCGCCAGAGCGTCTTGCGGGTGGAGTCGTCGTCGCAGGAGATGTGCCGGACCGGGGTGAGCAGCTGCGGGAAGAGCTTGTCCCGCACCGATTCGCGCGACGCCGCCGGCAGATCCGTCATCTCGTCGACGTCACCGTTGAGGCGCGCATAGTACTGGCGGGCCAGTTGATCGGCCCGGAACTTCGGCAGCCCCAGGTCGGCCAGCGCCGCGACACGACCGGCGGGGTCGAGGTCGGCGAAGTGTGTCGGCGGCCGCCCACGCTTGGGCGCGTCGAACACAAGTGGCAATGAGGTCATTTCGCCATTGTCGCATGTCATGATGAAGTGATGACGACACCCGAGGACCGACGGCACACGAGTTCGGTACCGGCGTGGGGCGAACAGCCCGCCGGGTCACCGCCACCGGCGACCGGTCACGCGCACACCCCGGAGCAGCACGCCCCTGACCCGGACCATCGCGATCGTCTCCGCCGCACGGTCGCCGACGTGGAGCACACGCGGACGCGCGCCACCTGGTTCGGCGTGGTGATCGGCGCGATCATCCTGGTCCTGTTGCTCGTCTTCATCGTGCAGAACCTCCAGTCGCAGAACATCGACTTGCTGTTCTGGGAGGTCAATCTGCCCCTCGGGGTCAGCCTGCTGATCGCGGCCATCGCCGGTGCGCTGGTCGTCGCGCTCGTGGGCGGCCTGCGAATGCTGCAACTGCGGCGCGCGCTGAAGAAGGCAGCCAAGTAGCGTTCGGCGCCGCGGTGGCCGTGCTCAGAGCAGCGCGGTGAGCACGACCCACACCACGAACGCCGACGGCAGCAGGCTGTCGAGCCGGTCCATGATGCCACCGTGGCCGGGCAGCAGCGTGCCCATGTCCTTGATCCCGAGATCACGCTTCACCTGGGATTCGACGAGATCGCCGAGGGTCGCGCAGACCACCAGGACCGGTCCCAGGATGATGCCGATCCACCAGTGGCTCTCGAGCAGGAACACCACGCAGCCGACGGCACCGACAGTGCCGACGACGAGGGAGCCCACCATGCCTTCCCAGGACTTCTTCGGACTGATCGCCGGCGCCATCGGGTGCTTGCCGAACATCACGCCCGCGGCGTAGCCGCCGACGTCGGAGCACACCACGACGACCATCAGCGTGGCCACTCGGGCAGCCCCGTCGTCCTGTACCACCAGGTGGGCGCCGAACGACGCGAGCAGCGGCAACCACGCCAGCACGAACACGGTGACGGCGAGGTCGCGGAGGTAGTTGACCGGCGCCTTGTCGATGCCCTGCCCGAGGAGCTTCCACACCATCGACACCAGGGCCGTCGCCACGAAGGCGACGAGGGCTCCGGTCGGACCCCAGGGCCAGCTCGCCCAGATGATGGCCTGGCCGCCGATGAGCAGCGGCCAGAGAGCGACGTCGTAGCCACCGGTGCGGAGACG
The DNA here is from genome assembly GCF_042672305.1 of Gordonia sp. NPDC127522. NCBI lineage: Bacteria > Bacillati > Actinomycetota > Actinomycetes > Mycobacteriales > Gordoniaceae > Gordonia > Gordonia sp. NPDC127522. The sequence goes on along the minus strand of NZ_JBHXVK010000003.1, from coordinate 182,776 downwards.
TTTGATGACCTCCCAGGTGGCGACCGCGAACGCGACCGCCACGAGGCCGTACCAGACCTTCGGGACGAAGATCAGGATCGCGATGATGCTGATACCGAGTGTGCCGCCGACCGCGATCGCGGCCGGCAGGTCGCGGCCGGCGCGCGACTTCTTCTCACCGCCCCGTTGCGGAACCTCGTTCACACCTCGAGCAATTCGTCTTCTTTGTGCTTGACCAAGTCGTCGATCTGGTGCACGTAGGTCGCGGTGGTCTTGTCCAGTTCCTTCTCGGCGCGCGACACCTCGTCTTCGCCGGCCTCGCCGTCCTTCTGGATGCGCTTGAGCTCGTCGGCGGCCTTGCGGCGCACGTTGCGGATCGCGACCTTCGCGTCCTCACCCTTGCCCTTGGCCTGCTTGACCAGATCGCGGCGACGCTCCTCGGTGAGCTGCGGGACGGCGACGCGGATGATCGTGCCGTCGTTGGTCGGATTGACCCCGAGGTCGGAGTTGCGGATCGCGGTCTCGATGTCGCGCAGCGTCGACGCCTCATACGGCTTGATCACGACGAGTCGCGGTTCGGGCGTGTTGATGCTCGCGACCTGGGTCACGGGGGTCATCGAGCCGTAGTACTCGATGTTGACCTTGTTGAACATGGCCGGATTCGCCCGCCCGGTGCGGATGGAGCCCATGTCCTCCTTGGCGACGTTGACCGCCTTCTCCATCTTCTCCTCGGCGTCGAGCAACGCGTCGTCGATCATCTTCGTCCTTGTTCCGTTCGGTCGGTGTTCTCGTCGATCTCGGGTCAGTCGCCGGGTCAGGTGCTGACCAGGGTGCCGATGCGGTCGCCTGCGACCGCACGGGCGATATTGCCCTGCTGGAGCAAATTGAACACCAAGATCGGCATCTTGTTGTCCATACACAGGCTGAAGGCCGTCGCGTCGGCTACCTTGAGCTCCTTGTCGAGCACCTCGCGGTGAGTGATCTCGGTGAAGAGGGTGGCGTCGGGGTTAATCCGCGGGTCGGCGTCGTACACGCCGTCGACGGCCTTGGCCATCAGGACCACCTCGGCCTTGATCTCCAGCGCACGCTGGGCCGCGGTGGTGTCGGTGGAGAAGTACGGCATCCCCATACCGGCGCCGAAGATGACGACGCGGCCCTTCTCCAGGTGCCGCTGGGCACGCAGCGGGAGATACGGCTCGGCGACCTGCCCCATCGTGATGGCGGTCTGCACCCGGGTCGAGATCCCGCGCTTCTCCAGGAAATCTTGCAGCGCAAGGCAATTCATGACCGTGCCGAGCATGCCCATGTAGTCCGAGCGGCTTCGGTCGAGCCCACGTTGCTGGAGTTCGGCGCCGCGGAAGAAGTTGCCGCCGCCGATCACGACGGCGACCTGGACACCGGAATTGACGACGTCGGCGATCTGGTCGGCGACGGTACCCACGACGTCGGGGTCGAGCCCGACCTCGCCGCCACCGAACATCTCGCCGCCCAACTTCAGCAAGACCCTACGGAATCCATCCCGCCGGATGGGGTCGGACGCTTCACTCATCGGCTTCCTCACTCGTCGGTTCGGTGAACTATGTTACGTCGTCTCCCCCACCCACCCGCGACGCGCTCCGCGCGCGCCGTTCTCCGGGCGGACGGGAGATCACGAACGCCCCGCCTCCGTGAGGAGACGGGGCGTTCGTGGCGTGTCATCGAATCCCGCTGCGGTGCAGCGGGATCGACAGATCAGGCCTGGCCGACCTCGAACCGGGTGAATGCCTTGACGGTCACACCGGCGTCGTCGAGCAGGGCCTTGACGGACTTCTTCGAGTCCTGGACCGAGGCCTGGTCGAGCAGCACGACGTCCTTGTAGAAGCCGTTGACGCGACCTTCGACGATCTTGGGCAGGGCCTGCTCGGGCTTGCCCTCCTCCTTGGCCGTCTGCTCGGCGATACGACGCTCGTTCTCGACGACGTCCGCGGGGACCTCGTCGCGGGTGGCGTAGCGCGCCTTGAGCGCGGCGACCTGCATCGCGGCGCCGCGAGCGGCCTCCTCGGCGGCCTCGCCCTCACCGGTGTAGGACACCAGCACGCCGACGCCCGGAGGCAGGTCCGACGCGCGCTTGTGCAGGTACACGGCAACGGGACCGTCGTAGTAGGCCACGCGCCGGAGCTCGAGCTTCTCGCCGATCTTGGCCGAGAGAGCCGCCACGGCCTCGTCCACGGTGCCGTCGCCGAGCGGAGCCTTCTTCAGCTCGTCGAGGTCGTTGGTCTTCGCCGCGGCCGCCGCGTTCACGATGTCATCGGCGAGCTGCTGGAACTCACCGTTCTTCGCGACGAAGTCGGTCTCGGAGTTGATCTCGATGAGGGCGCCGCCCTTGGCCGCGACCAGGCCCTCGGCCGTGGAGCGCTCGGCGCGCTTGCCCACGTCCTTGGCGCCCTTGATGCGCAGCTCTTCGACGGCCTTGTCGAAGTCGCCGTCGTTGTTGGCCAGCGCGTTCTTGCAGTCGAGCATTCCAGAGCCGGTGAGCTCACGGAGACGCTTCACATCAGCTGCGGTGTAGTTCGCCATCGTCGGCGAGCCTCCTTGGTGAAAGTGTTGGGGACCGGACTGCGAGCAGCGGGACTACTGAGCAGCCGGGGCGTCGGTCGCGGCGGCGTCGCCGGCCGGTGCCGCAGCCTGGGTCAGCAGTTCCTGCTCCCACTCTGCCAGCGGTTCGCCACTGCCGGCCTCGGGCTTGGCGTCGCCGCTGGCGGCGCCGGCACGGGCCTGGACACCCTCGGCCACGGCCGAGGCCACGACGCGGGTGAGCAGTGCTGCGCTGCGGATGGCGTCGTCGTTGCCCGGGATCGGGTAGTCGACGAGGTCGGGATCGCAGTTGGTGTCCAGGATCGCGATGACCGGGATGTTCAGCTTGCGCGCCTCACCGACCGCGATGTGCTCCTTGTTGGTGTCGACGACCCACACGGCCGACGGAACCTTGGCCATGTCGCGGATACCGCCGAGGGTGCGCTCGAGCTTGTTCTTCTCACGCGTGAGCATGAGGATTTCCTTCTTGGTGCGTCCCTCGAAACCGCCGGTCTGCTCCATGGTCTCGAGCTCCTTCAGGCGCTGCAGGCGCTTGTGGACGGTCGAGAAGTTGGTGAGCATGCCACCGAGCCAGCGCTGGTTGACGTAAGGCATGCCGACACGGGTCGCCTCCGCGGCGATCGATTCCTGTGCCTGCTTCTTGGTACCGACGAAGAGGATGGTGCCGCCGTGGGCGACGGTCTCCTTGACGAACTCGTACGCCTTGTCGATGTAGGTCAGCGTCTGCTGCAAATCGATGATGTAGATGCCGTTGCGGTCGGTGAAGATGAATCGCTTCATCTTCGGGTTCCAACGGCGGGTCTGGTGCCCGAAGTGTGCGCCGCTGTCCAGCAGCTGCTTCATGGTCACGACAGCCATGATCGTCCTTTTCTCGCAGTTGTCGTCGGTACCGTCGGTACCGACCCTGGCGCCTGCGGCCGAGTGCCACCCGAGACGGCATGGGCCGTTCCGGGACTGCTCACTTGGCGTGTGTTTCTCGACTGTGCTGGTCAGGGCGTCGAAGCCCGGAGCGTCACAGACCTGAGTGCAGGCGCGCGAAGTCACCTCATCAACGAGCGATGAGGTGCGTGGGAGAGTTTACGCCGCGGCGGATGGAACACCAAAACGCCTTCGCCCACGTCGGAGCCTGTTGGGGTGATGCAGTTGGAGGTCGAATCGGCATCGACCGCGCGCCCGGCGGATCCCATCCGGCTTCCGCTGCGTCCAATCAGCGTGCCATCCCGATCACCGCGTGTCCTCGCCGCGTTCCTGCCGACCGTCCTCTGCGTCGTCGGTCCGGTCCCGGCCGCCGCGTCCGTCGGTGTGTACGCGGCGCCGTTGTCGCCCCGGCCCACCGTGGTCACCGCTTACGACGAGCCCGAGAAGCGATGGCAGCCCGGTCACCGGGGCGTCGACCTCGCGGCCGGGCCCGGCCAGACCGTCCGCGCGGCGGGGGCCGGTCGCGTGCGCTTCGCGGGAACGGTCGCCGGCCGGCCGGTGGTCTCGGTGTCCCATCCCGACGGCGTGACCACGACGTACGAACCGGTGGAGGCGAGTGTCGACGCGGGTGATCACGTCTCACGAGGTGAGGTCATCGGGACCGTGCTGACCGGTCATCCGGGTTGCCCGGTGCCCGCCTGCCTGCACTGGGGCGCTCGACGCGGTAGCGGCCGTGCTGCGGACTACCTGGACCCGCTGGGCCTGCTCGGGGCCGTGCGCGTCCGGCTCAAACCGGTCGACTGACGGCGGTCACGCTCGCGGGTGCGCCTGACGATGGACGGCTCGCAGACGTTCGACGCTCACGTGCGTGTAGATCTGCGTGGTGGCGAGCGACGAGTGTCCGAGCAGTTCCTGGACGACGCGGAGGTCGGCACCACCCTCGAGCAGATGAGTGGCGGCGCTGTGCCGGAGTCCGTGTGGCCCGGTCGCCGGGCCTCCGCTCGCCTCGACCGCGCGTGACACGACCGAGCGCGCCATCCGCTGGTCGAGCCGTCCGCCGCGGGCACCGAGCAGCAGGGCCGGCCCGGACGCGTCGGTCACCAGGGCCGGACGTCCGGAACGCAGCCAGGCGTCGATCGCGCGTGCGGCGGGCTCCCCGTAGGGAACCGACCGTTCCTTGTCGCCTTTGCCGATCACCCGCACCACACGTCGCCCGGCGTCGACGTCGCCGACGTCCAGCCCGCACAACTCCCCCACTCGAACTCCGCTGGCGTACAACAACTCCAGGATGACCCGGTCCCGCAGGGCGATCGGGTCGTCGGGCGCACGATCCACTCCGGTGGCCGCGATCGCGGCCTCCGCCTGGGCGGGGGCCAGTACGGCGGGCAGGGTCCGATGCGCCTTGGGCGCCTTCAATCGCTGTGACGGGTCGGCCGCCAGGTAGCCCTCGCGGACCGCCCACGCGCAGAACGTCTTCGCCGCGGAGACCTGTCGGGCCACGGTCGTGCGCGCGGCGCCGCGCCGGGTCAGTTCCGCGAGCCAGGCACGCAGCAGCGGGAGATCGATGTCGGCCACCGCGATGCCCCGGGCACCGGCGAACGAGACGAGGGCGCGAGCCCCACCGACATAGGCGCGGATCGTGTGCTCGCTGCGCCCTTTCTCCAGGCGCAGGTGGTCGGCGAAGTCGTCGAGCATGGTCACGACCTCACCGCGTCGGACACCCGAGTGCAACCGCACACGCGGCGTCGTGGCCGAATCGGTGCGGTATCCGTCTGGGCCTCAGCCCTGAGCGCCGACCGACTCCTCCTCGGCCCGCAGGTCGGCTTTCCACTGTCGGAAGCCCTCCTCGGTCCGGCCGCGCCGCCAGTACCCGGAGATCGAGGCGTTGGCCGCACTCACGCCGCGTTCCTTGCGGATGTAGGCCCGCAGGTTGTGCATGACGGCTTGCGCCTCACCGTGGATGAACACGTGCGGTTCGCCGTCGAGCCATTCCATCGCGCGCACCGCCGTGATCAGCGGGGCGTTGTCACCGGCGAGCGAATCGTCGACGTCCGCCGCGGGTCCGCCGCGGTGCACCCACGAGACGTGCGCCCCGGCGGGTGCGTCCAGGTCGAGTTCGTCGTCGGGGCCGGCGACCTCGATGAAGACCTTGGCGACGGCGTCGGCGGGAAGCGCTTCGAGTGCGGCGGCCACCGCGGGGAGACCCGCCTCGTCGCACGCCATCAGATGCCAGGGGGCGTCGGATCGCGGACGGTAGCCACTGCCCGGCCCGATGAAGCGGATCGTCTCGCCCGGCTCCACCGAGGCCGCCCAGGGGCCGGCGATGCCCTCGGTGCCGTGCACGACGAAGTCGACGACGAGCTCGCGGGCCTCCGCGTCGACCCGGCGCACCGTGTAGGTACGCAACACGGGTTGCCGCTCGGGCGCCTCCTTCGTACGGATCTCCTGGAGATCGAACGGTTCGGGATAGCTGACACCCGGCGGGGCGAAGACGAACTTCACATACATGTCGGTGTCGGGTTCTCCGGACCTGCCCAGCGCCGGTCGAAAGTCGTCGAACCCCTCCCCGCCCAGGTAAAGGCGTACGAAATGCGGGCTGATCCGCTCTCTTCGTAGCACCGTCATCGTGTTCACGCGTTTCGCCATCGAACCTCCCTTTCGGGTCAACCCTACGCCTACGAGATTAGGCCACCCTTAGCTTTAGAGCGGCGAACCACCCATCCGCGGTTGTAAGGTTTTCTATCGATCAAGCGATGTGAATTTGAGACTTTGCCATTCCTAAAGTCAGACGTCGCGAGACCCGACCAGAGGTGACTCCATGCCGGATCAGCCCGTGGACCAGTCCGCTCCGCGCCGCGGCTCGCGGCTCAGTGTGGACGACTGGCTGGAGGCCGCGACCCAGATCCTGGTCGACGACGGGATCGACGCCCTCAAGATCTCGCGCCTCAGTGCGCGCCTCGGTGTGACCAAGGGCAGCTTCTACTGGCACTTCACCGACATCGGGGCGCTGAAAACCGCGCTCGCCGAACACTGCCGACGGGCACAGTCGGCGGCGGCCGACCGGATCGAGGCGCTGGAGGCCCTACCACCGGTCGAACGGGTCGAAGGGATGGCCCGCTTGCTGTCGGATCCTCGTCGCTGGGCGATGGAGTCCGCCCTGCGCCGCTGGGCCCAGACGGACGAGTCGATCGCGAACTCGGTCGATGCACTCGACTGCCGGATCTTCTCGATCGCAATCTCGGCCATGCGCGAACTCGGGTTCTCGGAGGCCGAGGCGCACGCACGCGCGACGACGCTCCTGTACGCGGGAATCGGTTATGTCCATGCTCACGGCCGTCTGAACGAGGCGACGGTCGAGGATCTGCATGTCATCATCGACGTCCTCACCCGCCGCTGAGGTCACGCCAGCCGCCATCGTCCGTCCACGTTCTGCACGTACCCCTTGATGTCGAGGTGCGCGAGCGCCGCGCGGACGGCTCCGATGTCGAGGCCGGCGGCGAAAGCGATCTCGTCGATCCCCACGCCACCCCGGCCGGGAATGGCGTCGTGGACCCGAAGTTGCTCGGCGTCGAGCGCGTCGGTCGGTTTCGCGCGGCCGCGGCCGATGTCGCCCCCACCGTCGGGTCGTACCAGGTTGATCACCGACGCGACGTCGGACACCAGTACGGCGAGCTCGTCGGCGATCATCCGGTGGCATCCGACCGAGGTCGCCGAGGTGACGGGACCGGGAACGGCTCCCAGCGGCCGGCCGAGCTTGCGCGCCCACGCGGCGGTGTTCGCCGCGCCGGACCGTCGCCCTGCCTCGACCACGACGGTCGCGCCGCTCATCGCGGCGACCAATCGGTTCCGGGTGAGGAACCGATGTTTCGCCGCTGTCGTCCCGGGCGGGTACTCGCTGATCACCGCGCCCGTGCGAGCGATCGCGGTCAGCAGCGACGAGTGGGACGCCGGGTAGTCGCGGTCGATCCCACACGCCATCACCGCCGCGGTCACCCCGCCCGCCGCGACGACCGCGCGGTGAGCGGCGCCGTCGATGCCGAACGCCCCGCCGGACAGCACCGCGAATCCGTGGGTCGACAACCCCGACGCGAGCGTCTGCGTGACGTGTTCGCCGTACGACGACGCGGCACGGGACCCGATCAACGCGATCGACGCAGCGGCGAGGTCGTCGAGCCGGGCCGGACCGCGCACCCACAGGGCGAGCGGTTCACCTCCGCGCGCCGCCGTGTCGGCCTGCCCCAGCGCCAGCAGCGACCAGGCCGGCCACTCCGGATCGGCACGGGTCACCAGGCGCGCGCCGACCCGCTCGGCGGCGTCCAGATCATCGATCGCACAGTCTGATTCGCTCCGGGCCGCGGTGGCGGCGAGCACCGCCTCGTGGCCGCCGGGCACGGTGCGCCGACGGATCGCCTCGGCCGCCTCGACCGGACCGATGTCGTCGACCAGCGCGATGACCGCGGCGCACGGCGGTTCGGCGACCCGCGCCAGATAGGCCCAGGCGATGGATTCCGGCGACCGGGGTTCCGACGGATGGGCGGGGATCACCAGGTCGCTCCTCGGTCTCGGTACAGAAGTGCCTGTGCGACATCGTCTTCGACGGGACGTCCGGAACCGCTCAGATCGCTGAGGGTCCATGCCAGCCGCAGTGCGCGATCGGCACCGCGGGCGGTCACGCGGCCGTCCCGGAGGAACAGTTCGATGGGCCGCAGCACGTCGGGCGGCAGCCGGAACCGTTGCCGCAGCGCGGACCCCGGGACCTCGGCATTGGTGCGCCACCCGAATTCCGCCCACCGCTCGATCGCGGTGGCGCGCGCGGCGGTGACGCGGCTCCGGACATCCGCACTGGACTCCCCCGCACCGCTCATCAGCGCGGTGTTGCCCGGTGGGTCCATCCGCACGCGGATGTCCACGCGGTCCAGCAGCGGTCCCGACAGCTTGCCCAGATAGCGCCGCCGCACGACGGCCGTGCAGACGCAGTCGACGTCGTGGGCGGGCGCGCACGGACACGGATTCGCCGCCAGGATCAGCTGAAAGCGCGCGGGATAGACCGCCATGCCGTCACGCCGGGGCACCCGGACCTCGCCGTCCTCGAGGGGTTCCCGCAGGGATTCGAGCGACTTGACACTCATCTCGGCGCACTCGTCGAGGAACAGCACTCCTCGATGCGCCTTGGACGCCGCGCCCGGCCGGGCGAAACCGGTACCGCCACCGAGCAGGGCTGTGATCGATGAACTGTGGTGCGGGGCGACGAACGGCGGCTCGGTGATCAACGGACGTCCGGGCGACAGCTCCCCCACCAGGGAATGGATCGCCGTCACCTCCAACGAGTCCTCCAGACCCAGCGACGGCAGAATGCCCGGCAGCCGACGCGCGAGCATCGTCTTGCCGATCCCCGGCGATCCGGTCATCAGAACGTGATGCGCTCCGGCGGCGGCGATCTCGAGCGCGTGCCGGGCCTCGTGCTGCCCGACCACGTCGGCCATGTCCGGGACCGGCGGCGCCTGCGTCGTCGTCGCCGCGTGCACCGTGTCGAGCACGTGGTCACCGGCCAGCCACTGCGTCACCTCTTTCAGACTGCTCGCTCCACCGACGTCCATCCCCTCGACGAGCGCCGCCTCGGCAACGGTCTCGATCGGCACGACCGCCCGCCGATACCCCTCCTGCCGCGCCGCGATCACCGCCGGCAACACCCCGCGGATCGGCCGCACGGTGCCGTCCAGACCGAGCTCGCCCAGGAAGACCGTCGATGACAACTTCTCCGCCGACACCTGTTGCGTGGCAGCCAGAATGGACACGGCCATCGACAGATCGAACCCCGGACCGATCTTCGGCATGTCCGCCGGCGACAACGCCACCGTCACCTTCAACTCGGGAAAACCGAACCCGGAGTTCTTGATCGCAGCCCGCACCCGATCCCGCGCCTCCCGGACCGACGAATCCGGATTACCCGTCACCGCGAACCCCGGCAGACCCGAACTCACACTCGCCTGCACGTCGACGACCTGCGCGACAAAGGCATTGAGCCCCACCGCCTGTGTTTGCCCCAACATGGGCACAGTCTCGCCGGGAACCTGCGTGGCGGGCGGCGCCGAACCACTCACACATCCGATCTGTGGATGACCTCGCGGTTGTGCACCGCCGTTCACAGCGGCCCGACTAGGCTCGACAACCGATGGACGACGGAACTTTCGACGATGCGTTCGTCGGCGATCTGGACCGACTACTCCGATGGCGTCGCGACGTCCGTCGCTTCCGCCGCGAACCACTCGAACCCCACGTGCTACCCGAGATCCTCGACGCTGCCGAACTGGCTCCGTCCGTGGGCAACAGCCAGCCGTGGCGCTGGGTCGAGGTGCGTTCCGCCGCAGCCCGGCAATCGGTGCGTGACAGCTTCACTCGCTGCAATGCCGACGCGCTGGACGGTTATACGGGTGAACGCGCACAACTGTATTCGTCGCTCAAGCTCGCCGGTCTCGACGACGCTCCCGTCCACCTCGCCGTGTTCTGCGAGCCCGGTGTCGAGCAGGGCCGGGGACTCGGCCGACAGACAGTGCCCGAGACGCTGGAGTATTCGGTCGTCACCGCGATCTCCACACTCTGGCTGGCGGCGCGGGCCCGAGGCGTCGGGGTCGGGTGGGTGTCCATCATCGAACCCGATCGGGTGACCGCGGCACTCGACGTACCGTCGTCCTGGAAGTTGGTTGCCTATCTGTGTGTCGGCTACCCCGCCCACGACTCGGAGACACCGGAACTCGAACGTGTCGGCTGGCAGTCGCGGACGTTCCCCGGGGAACGCTACTTCGTGCGCTGACACCAGATCGTGATCCCGCGGACCGCGCGATCCGCACGTAACTCCAGTAACAATAGTCACGTCAATCACTTCTGCCACAAGAGTAACTGGAGGACGCGCGTGTCGAGCCGTCTCACCACGAGTGTCCGACTGGCCCTCGCGGGGGTCATCGCATTCAGCGGCACCGCGGTCGCGCTGACGACCGGTGCCGGCGTCGCGCACGCCGCGCCGTGCGGCAACGCGGGCACGGGCTCGAGCTTCCTGGGGTTCGGGTCCAGTGGTTCCAGCGGTTCGAGTGGCTCCAGCGGGTCGGACGGCTCGTCGGGCAGCTCGAGCATTCCGAACCCGGGCCCGCAGCGGCCGCTGATCCCCTACGTCGGGTCCAAGTCCCGCACCGTCGGGTGGGTGACGGGCCCGCTCAGCGCCAACCGCACATTCAGCCGGTTCGGTATCGGCGGCACCGATCTCGGCGTCTCCTGGGACAACGGCCGCGGCCAGACCCTGATGGCGTTCGGAGACACCTTCGGCAACTGCAACGCGCCGGGACAGCAGTGGCGGCACAACGTGCTGCTCCGCACCGACGACGACAACCTCGCCAACGGACTCTCCGTCCCGGCCGGCCGCGCCGGCGACGTGACGTCGGGTTCGGTGATCGCGCCCGGCCAACCGAACTACGCGCAGGAACTGATCCCGTCGCTGGGCATCTCCAACGTCGAGGTCACCACCATCCCGACGGCGGCCATCTCCCTCCCGCACGGTGACGGCTACCGCCAGTACATCAACTACATGTCGGTGCGCTCGTGGGGTTCACCGGGCAACTGGGTCACCAACTTCTCGGCGATCGCCCATTCCGACGACAACGGCCAGACCTGGGTCACCGACCAGGACACCATCCTCATCAATGCGCCGGTCTCGCTCCGACTGCCCGGCGAGTTCCGTCCGATCGAGTTCAACAACGGCAAGTTCCAGCAGAACGCGTACGTCCGCGGCCGGCCCGGGACACCCGAAGCCGAGTACGTCTACCAATACGGCACCCCGAACGGACGATTCGGCGCCGCCTTCCTCGCGCGGTTCACACCCACGGACATCCTCGACCTCGACGCGTACGAGTACTGGGCCGGGAAGAGTCGCGGTTGGGTGGACGACATCGCCGCGATCCCCGACGACGGCTCGGCGGTCGTCGTCGGACAACCGGTCACCGAACTCTCGGTCGCCTGGAGCCCGTACCTCGAGAAGTACGTCATGCTCGATGGCGACAACGACATCACGCTGCGCACCGCCGATCATCCCGAGGGCCCGTGGAGTGCGCCGAAGACCATCGTGCCCCGAGGTGCGCTCGTCGTCTACGGACCGATGATGCTCCCCAACTCCCCCGCGCTGCAGGGGGAATCGAAGGAGCTCTACTTCAACGCGTCGCGGTGGAGCGACTACAACGTGATGCTGATCCGGACCGATCTGAGCAAGCTCTGACACCCGGGCTCACACGTGCACACCCTGGTGATGCCGCACCTGCGCACGAGCCAGATCGTCGGGAGCGGCCTGATCGAGGCGCACGCTGACGACGTCGAACCGGATCTGCGACCATCGCCGGTCCTGCGCCGCCAGCCACATACCGGCGAGTCGGCGCATCCGGGCGAGCTTCGTCGGCGTGACCGCCATGACCGGATCGTCGTACGTGCGGCTCGCGCGGGTCTTGACCTCGACGATCACCAGGACCGACCCATCTGTGGCCACCAGATCCAGTTCGCCATAGCGGGTACGCCAATTGCGCTCCAGGACAGTCCAGCCCAGGGATATCGCGTAGTCCGCTGCCACGTCCTCACCGAGCCGGCCGATATGACCGCGGCGATCGGGTCGAGGATGGTCGCGCGCTTGTGCACTCATGCTGATCAGATTCGCGCAGAATCGATTTCGCCGACCTCCCGAAAGCGAGCAACGCCCTGATCTGTGAACGATCAGGGCGTTGTCAACAGATTGCGCGTGGTCAGGGCTCGTCGGGCAGGCGGAGTTCCGACTTCTCGAGCTCTTCGATGTTGACGTCCTTGAACGTGATCACGCGGACCTGCTTGACGAAGCGCGCCGGGCGGTACATGTCCCACACCCAGGCATCGCTCATACGGAGTTCGAAGTAGACCTCGCCGTCGGTGTTGCGCGGGATCATCTCGACCGCGTTGGCGAGGTAGAAGCGCCGCTCCGTCTCCACCACGTAGGTGAACTGCCCGACGATGTCCTTGTACTCGCGGTACAGAGAGAGTTCCATCTCGGTTTCGTACTTCTCGAGATCCTCAGCACTCATCCTGTCAGCCTATCCCTGTTGTCGTTTGCGCTGGTGACCACACGTGCCGCGACATTACGGTACGACATGCGGTGTTGTGGTGAGGGGCCGGCGGCGTCGATGCGCGACATGTGCAACGCCGTGCTGTAGCCCTTGTGGATGGCGAAGTCGTACCCGGGCAGGTCCTCGTCCATGGCGACCATGATGCGGTCTCGGGTGACCTTGGCGAGGATGCTGGCGGCGGCGATGCACGCGGCGGCCCCGTCTCCCCCGATCACCGGCAGGGACGGCGCCGTCAGTCCCGGCACCGCGAAACCGTCGGACAGCACGTACCCCGGCTTCACGTCGAGGGCGGCCACCGCCCGGCGCATGCCCTCGATGTTCGCTACGTGGATGCCGATGCGATCGATCTCGGCGGCGTCGATGATCACCGCACTCCAGCTCTGCGCGTAGCGCGTCACCGAGCGGTACAGCTCCTCGCGGGTGCGCTCGGTCAGACGTTTCGAGTCGTCGAGGTCGGCGAGGGAGACGAGCTGCGTCGGCTTCAAGACGCAGGCCGCCACGACCAGCGGGCCCGCGCACGCTCCGCGGCCGGCTTCGTCGACCCCCGCCACGGGCCCCAGACCCTGCCGGTGCAGGGCGAATTCGAACGTCCGCAGACCCGCGGCACGGCGGACGGGTGAGCGGGGTGGCCATCGAGTCGTCACAGCTGTCTCACCCCTGCTGCGGATTGAACGAACCGACACCACCGATCCGCGAGAAGGGGTAGATGATGAACCGGACCTTGCCGCGGATGTCGCTGACCGGGACGGTGCCCTGGTACTGGTCCTCGACGTGGTAGCGCGAGTCCTGCGAGTTCAGTCGATTGTCACCCATGACCCACACGTTGCCCTCGGGCACGGTGATCGGACCGAAATCGGGCCCGAGACACGGAGGCACCTGGTCACCCGGCCCGGCGACACCGGGCCCGAACGACGCGACCGTCTCCTCCTGCAGCTTCATGTCGATGTAGGGCTCGCGCAGCGGGCGACCGTTGACCTTCACACCGACGCCCTCGTCGTTGCGACATTCCACCGTCTGACCGCCGGTCGCGATGACCCGCTTGACGAGGTTGTTCTCGTCCGGCGGCGCGAAACCGAACCACGACAGCGCATCCTGCGCCTTGTGCATGACCGGGTTCGTCGATCGGGGCGACACCCAGGCGCCGTTCCACGACTCCGACGGGCCCTTGAAGACGACGACGTCGCCGGGTTGCGGATCACCGAACCGGTAGGTGAGCTTGTCGATCACGATGCGGTCGTTGGTGCAGCCGTCGCACCCGATGAGGGTGGACTCCATCGACTCCGACGGGATGACGTACTGCCGACCGATGAAGGTCTGCAGCACCCAGGTGAGGAGAAGGACGCACCCCACGATGATGACGACTTCGCGCAGGAGCGAACCCGAGCCGGACTTGCGCTTGCCGCGCTCGTCGGCATCGGATTCGGCCGGGTCGGTCTTCAACCTCCACGGACGCTTGGCGTCGTCGGCGCGGTCGCCGTCGGGGGCATCGTGGGGTCGCTGTGTGTCGGCCACCTCGTCAGGTTAGACGCGTCAGCGCTTTTCCTTGATCTTGGCTGCCTTGCCGCGCAGATCGCGCAGGTAGTAGAGCTTGGCGCGACGGACGTCACCGCGGGTGAGGACGTCGATCTTGGCGATGTTCGGGCTGTGCACCGGGAAGGTGCGCTCGACGCCGACGCCGAAGGACACCTTGCGGACGGTGAAGGTCTCGCGCACGCCGCCGCCCTGACGACGGATGACGACGCCCTTGAACACCTGCACGCGCTCCTTGCTGCCCTCGATGACCTTGACGTGGACGTCGAGGGTGTCACCGGGGCCGAAGTCCGGCACGTCGTCGCGGAGGGACTGCTTGTCGAGGAAGTCGAGCGTGTTCATGTGTCGTGGTCCTTGTCTGGCGGAGAACGTTGAGCAGAGGAACCTGGCGGCCCGCGGGCTCGACCGGTTCGTGCTCCGAGTCGTTGGCGTCGCAGCCGGCTGTGTCGAAGAGACAGCCCCGGACACGGGGCATCGTCGGCAGGCAACCCGACTATTGTGCCAGAGACACCCCGGGCCGACGAAATCGCGGAGCCGCTACATCCGTGGCGCCACGATCACGACGTCGTCGGCCTGCAATGCCGAGATGGTGGCGGGCTCCATCGGCGTCGCCGCGGCGATCGCTCTCGGCGTCACACCGGCATGCGCCATGTGGTCGAGGATCGCGAGTTCGGGCGCCCGGCCGTCGGCGGTCAGTGCCTCGTCGTCGGCGAGTTCCACCCCCGCCCGCTGATAGGGCTGCGGGTCGTTGGTCCCGACGACGACCACCCGGGCTCCCCGCGGGCCCGTCCCGACGCCCACTGCCGTCCGGAACCAGCCGGCGATCGATGCCGGGACCGTGGTCTGGAGTCGCTCGGCTCGCCCCCGCAACCAGGTCAGGTCGTTCGCGCCGATCCCGTCGCGGTCGGCGCGAGCCCGCGCGCCGGCCAGACCCCCGAGACCGGCGGCCATCGCACCCGCCGCACCCAGCGCCCCGAGCGGCATCATCGGCATCATCCCGCTCGTCGCCGCGGGTGCAGCGGCGCTCTGCCCGGCCTCACCCGACCGTTCGGTGTGATCGTCCCCTGCCGCGGTGAGGGCCATCCGGCCGGTGCTCGCGGCCTCGACCCGCCACGTGTCGTCACCGATCGCGGCGTTCACCTCGGCACGCCGGATGTCGCGGTCGGCGATCAGTGCGACCACCGACATCTGCTGCTGCGTGTCGGTCACCGTCCGGGCATACGCGTCCAGCGACGTCCCGAGCGTGCGCAGCCGTTCCGCCGCTCCGGGCAGATCGGCACCGGCGATCCGTCCGAGCCCGTCGACGACGGCCTCGTGGAACCCGCCCGCGGTCGAGTCCTCCGTCGCATACGAGTCGGTCACCGACGCCACCGCCTCGGCGAGGCCGGCCACTCTCTCGGCGAGTGCCCGCACGCGCTGGGCCGAGTCGCTCAGTGCCGCCGCGTCGGCGGTCGGCCACACCCCCGGGGCCAGTTCCTCGGCGATCCGCTCGGCCTCGCCACGCGCCGTCATGCGTCGGCCCGGCCGATACGCGCCGACGCCTCGGCATCTCGGTCGAGGAGGTCGTCGATGCCGGCGGCGAGGGCGCGGCGGCGTTCTCCGAGACGGTTCTCGACGTCGTGCAGACGATCCGTCGACGCCGCGGCCGCCGGCGAGAATCCCGCCCGGAACGCACCCGCCGATTCCCCGGTGCCCATTGCCGTGTCGACGTCGACGAGCAGGGCGGCGAGCTCGGTCCGTATCGCCGCGAGTTCCAGCGCCGCTTCCTGCAGTCGCGTCGCCACGACGGCGGCGGCACCGGGGTCGGCGGCGACCCGGGGACCGGCGTCGGTCGCCGGCGAGAGGTCAGGGTCGGCCATCGGCGACCACACTGTCGAGACGGGCATCGGCGTAGTCGATCGGCAGATCCGGTGCGTCGGAGATGATGTCGGCGGCTCTGGTGCGCAGCGCGGTGTCCGCCTCGGCGATCAGCGTGGTCAGCAGAGCGGACAGTTGATCCGCGCGGTATCGACGCATTGCGGAAGGTTCGATCGTGATGTCCACCGCGCGGCCGCGCGCGTCGACCGTCACCGCGACGAGCCGGTCGTGACTGGTCGCCCGGGAGGTCAGCTGCGACAACGACTTCCGGACCCGTTCGAGTTCGGTGCGCTGCCGGTCGAGTTCCTCGACCATGGCCGAATACCCCTGCATCGTCTGCTGGACCCCCGTCCGAGTCGAACCTCCGCCGAATCCTAGTCGGTATCGCCCGGATGGTCCGCGGAGGAGTCCACAGGGTCCGGGAGGAGGTCAGGCCGGCGCGCGCGCGTCCGCTCGAGGGCCTGTTCGGTACGCCAGCGTGCCACCTTCGCGTGGTCGCCGCTGAGGAGTACGGGCGGGACGTCCAGACCGCGCCAGGACACCGGCCGCGTGTAACTCGGACCTTCGAGCAGCCCGTCGGAGAACGAATCCTCCTGATGCGAGCGGGGATTGCCGAGTACGCCGTCGAGCAGCCGGACGGTCGCCTCGATCATGGCCATGACCGCGACCTCTCCCCCGATGAGGACGAAGTCCCCGAGGGAGACCTCTTCGACGCGCACCCGTCGGGCCGCGTCGTCGAAGACACGCTGGTCGATACCCTCATACCGGCCGCAGGCGAACACCAGATGCTGCTCGGTGCTCCAGCGACGCGCGGTCTCCTGGGTGAACGGCACACCGGCGGGGGTCGGCACGATCAGGAGTGCGTCGTCGGGACACACCTCGTCGAGGCACGGCCCCCAGACGTCGGGCTTCATCACCATGCCGGGCCCGCCACCGTACGGCGAGTCGTCCACGCTGCGATGGACGTCGTGCGTCCAGTTGCGTAGGTCGTGTACCGCCACGCTGATCCGTCCGGCGTCGATCGCCTTGCCCAGCAAGGCAACTCGGAGCGGATCGAGGTACTCGGGGAAGATCGACACGACGTCGAGGCGCATCACGGCGCCTCGTCGAGCGAATCCGGATCCAGCAGCCCCTCCGGGGGGTCGATCACGATCAGCTCGCGACCGACGCTCGGCACGATCTCGCGCACGAACGGCACGAGCACCTCACGGTCGTCGGTGGTGCGTACCGACAGCAACTCGCCGCCGGGCAGATGCAGGACCGACTCGACGACGCCGACCGCGGAGCCGTCGGTGAGTTGTACGGGCACGCCCTCGAGTTCGTGGTCGTAGAACTCGTCCGGGTCGTCGGAGGGCTCCACCTGCGAACTGTCGATGAGGAACAGGGTGCCGCGCAGGGCGTCGGCGGAATCCCGGTCCGCGATGCCGGCCAGGGACACCAACAGCCGCCCGGAATGATCCCGGGCGGCTGTGACGGTGAAGTCCCGATCCCCGGCGCCGCGCGGCAGACGGCCACGCAGTACCGAGTTCGGAGCGAAACGCATCTCGGGCTCGTCGGTGCGGACGTCCACCACGACCTCACCACGGATTCCGTGTGACTTGACCACACGGCCTACGACGAGATCCACGATGCGCTCGGTATTCGGGTTCTCGGTCAGCGGTCGGTGTCGACGATGTCGACACGCATCCCGCGGCCGCCGATCCCGGAGACCAGGGTGCGCAGCGCGGTGGCGGTACGACCGTTGCGGCCGATCACCTTGCCGAGGTCGTCGGGGTTCACGTGGACCTCGACGAGCCGGCCGCGACGGCCGGTGACGAGGTCGACCCGGACGTCATCGGGGTTGGAGACGATTCCGCGGACCAGGTGCTCGACCGCGTCGGCGACGACTGCGCTCACGCGTCGCCCTCGGCGGCGGGAGCTTCAGCGGCCTCGTCGTCCTTCTTGGCGGCCTTCTTCTTGGGGGTGGTCGCGGCGGCGACCGGCTCGTTGTCGGCGGCGGCGAGCGCGGCGTTGAACAGGTCGAGCTTCGACGGCTTGGGCTCGGCGGTCCTCAGGGTGCCCTCGGCGCCCGGCAGGCCCTTGAACTTCTGCCAGTCACCGGTCACCTTGAGGATCGCGGCCACGGGCTCGGTCGGCTGCGCACCGACTCCCAGCCAGTACTGCGCGCGCTCGGAGTCGACCTCGATCAGCGAGGGCTCTTCCTTCGGGTGGTACTTGCCGATGGTCTCGATGACCCGGCCGTTGCGGCGGGTGCGGGCGTCGGCGACGACGATGCGGTACTGCGGGTTGCGGATCTTGCCGAGCCGCGTGAGCTTGATCTTGACAGCCATGTCTACTTCTCTTTCGTGTGGTCACTGCGCAATTCAGCAATCCGCCCGGAGCGGCGGACCCGGTTTTGCGTCTGTAGTGGTGTGACCGTCGGGCGGCCGTGACCGGATCCGACGAACCAGCGAATCATTGTGCCAGACCGGGCGGTGAGTACCGAATCCGGTGATCGGCCTGCACAGGGAACAGCCGATGGGCCGGCATGTGGTCACCCACCCCGCGAGGACGACCACATGCCGAACGTCACTTCCGTCACTCTGTCGGTGTCGGCTCATCCGCGTCCTGATGCGCGACACCGCCGGAGCCTCCCTCGACCCCCGGCTCCGACGGGCCCGCGCTCTCGGATCCGGGCCGCGGATCCGAGGTGGACTGATCCGGTTCGTTCTGGCCGAACCGTTGCAACGCCGTTGCTACGTTACGCGGCGGTAAGAAAGGCAACCAGCCACTATCGTGTGGCTTTGCTCACACGAGGTGGCGACCAGACGACACCACTGCTACCGGGTGTCGCAACGTACCCAGGTCGTCGCACGGGTTGTCCGCGTACACGACGAAGTCGGCGCGGTGACCGTCCTCCAGGAGGTCGGCGCCCAGCCAGGCGCGCGCATTCGTCGACGCCGCCGCGATCGCACCCGCCGGGCCCAGGCCCACGTCCGAGAGCGCCTCGATCTCGTCGACGATGCGTCCGTGCTCGACGAATCCGCCCGCGTCGGTCCCGGCGAAGATCGCGACGCCGGCCTCACGCGCGGCGGCGAACACCGCCGGGGCGCCCGCATGCAGGGCCCGCATGTGCGCGGCGTAAATCGGGAAGCGTTCGGCGCCGTCAGCGATCCCGGGAAAGTTCTCGACCTGGATCATGGTGGGCACCAACGCGATCGAGCGGTCGACGAGCTGGTCGACGAGATCGGGAGTCAGCCCCGTGCCGTGCTCGATGCAATCGACACCGGCCCCGATCAGGTCGACGAGAGCATCTGTTCCGAAGACGTGCGCGGTGATCCGGGCGCCGTGCTCGTGCGCCACCGCCACCGCCGACTCGATCTGCGCACGGGTCCACAACGGGGCCAGGTCGCCGACCTCGCGGTCGATCCAGTCGCCCACGATCTTCACCCAGCCGTCGCCGGCCTGCGCCTGCCGGGCCACCTCGGCCGCGAGTTCGTCCGGATCGTCGAGGTCAACGCCGTAGTCGCGCAGATACCGTTTGGGCCGGGCGATGTGCTTGCCCGAGCGGATGAAGCGCGGGCAGGCCGGATCGTCGTCGAGCGGGTGCGTGTCGAGCGGCGACCCGACCTCGCGGATCAGCAGGGTGCCGGCGCGCGCATCGGCGTAGGCGTACCCACGGGCCTGCTCGATGTCGACCCCGAGGCCCGGCGCGATCCCCACGTGGTTGTGGGCATCGACGAGACCCGGCAGGATCCAGCCACCGTCGACTGCCGTCTCGGCGTCGGGAACCGCGGTGAGGCTGATGGTGTCGTCGGACACCCAGAACTCGACCGGTTCGGACGTGAGCGGATCGGTGCCCCGGTAGTGGCGGGCCATTGCACCCTTTTCCGGGCCACCCAACGTCATTTCTTCTTCTTGGGCTGCTGGAACTGCGACACGTCGATGCCCTCGAGACCCGGGGGCAGCTGATCGAGACCGGCCGGCATGTTCGACAGGTCCGGGAACCCGGCCGGCATGCCTCCGGGCATCCCCGGGAAGCCGCCGCGCGCCGCCTTCGGCGGGGTGGGGCCGCGACCGGTGCTCTTCTTCCCGCCGCCCTTCTTGCCCTTCTTGCCCTTGCGGTTGGACTTGCGGTTCATCGCGCCCATGCCCATGCGACCCGACATCTGGGCCATCATCTTGCGGGCCTCGTAGAACCGGTCGACGAGCTGGTTGACCTCGCTGACGGTCACACCCGACCCGTTGGCGATCCGGATCCGGCGTGAGGCGTTGATGATCTTCGGGTTGTCGCGCTCGGCGGGGGTCATGCCGCGGATGATCGCCTGCACGCGGTCGAGCTGCTTGTCGTCGACCTGCGACAGCACGTCCTTCATCTGGCCGGCGCCCGGCAGCATCCCCAGGATGTTGCCGATGGGACCCATCTTGCGGATCATCAGCATCTGCTCGAGGAAGTCCTCGAGGGTCAGCTCGCCCTGCGTGATCTTGGCGGCCGCGGCCTCGGCCTGCTGCGCATCCCAATGCTGTTCGGCCTGCTCGATGAGCGACAACACGTCGCCCATGCCGAGGATGCGGCTGGCCATGCGGTCAGGATGGAAGACGTCGAAGTCCTCGAGCTTCTCGCCCGAGGACGCGAACATTATCGGTTGGCCGGTCACCTCGCGCACCGACAACGCCGCACCACCGCGCGCATCGCCGTCGAGCTTGGTCAGCACGACACCGGTGAATCCCACACCCTCCTGGAAGGCCTCGGCGGTGGTCACGGCGTCCTGACCGATCATCGCGTCGACGACGAACAGCACCTCGTCGGGCGAGGTGGCGTCGCGGATGTCCGACGCCTGCTTCATCAGTTCGGCGTCGATGCCGAGCCGGCCGGCGGTGTCGATGACCACCACGTCGTAGTGCTTGCTCCGCGCCTCGTCGACACCGGCCTGCGCGACCGAGACCGGATCGCCCGAGGTCACGCCGAGCACACCCTCGCCGCCGACGCTCGTGCCCGGATGCGGCGCGAAGACCGGCACGCCGGCGCGCTCGCCGACGATCTGCAGCTGGGAGACCGCGCCCGGACGCTGCAGGTCACAGGCGACGAGCAGCGGCGTGTGACCCTGCTGCTTGAGCCAGTTGCCCAGCTTTCCGGCGAGTGTCGTCTTACCGGCGCCCTGGAGACCGGCCAACATGATGACGGTCGGGGGGTTCTTGGCGAACCGCACCCGCCGGGTCTCCCCGCCGAGGATTCCGATGAGTTCCTCGTTGACGATCTTGACGACCGTCTGCGCCGGGTTGAGCGCCGCGGAGACCTCGGCGCCCTTGGCGCGCTCCTTGATCCGGGCGATGAAGGACCGGACCACCGCGAGCGAGACATCCGCCTCGAGCAGGGCGAGCCGGATCTCGCGGCAGGTCCGGTCGATGTCGGCGTCGGACAGCCGCCCCTTGCCACGCAGATCCTTCAGGGCACCGGTCAACCGGTCGGATAGGGAATCGAACATGGTCCCATCCTTCCATGCGGGTCCCGGGACAGAACATCTAGGAGATCGGCACTCCGGACCGTCCCGTCCCGCCAAAGGACTGCGGCCCGTCGCCGTCCTCCTCGCGCGCGGGCTGCGGTGGCGGGCAGACCGCGACGACGGCCTCGGCGAGCTCCGCCCGTGCGTCTGCGGTGTCGGTCGCCAGCCGGAGGCCGAAGATGTCGACCCCGGTGGCGCCCAGGGTCGCCACCTTGGCCCACCGGATGTCGGCGCCGTGGCGTTCCAGGACTGCACTGACCCGGCTGAGCAGGCCGATCCGGTCGTCCGAGCGGACCTCCAGCACCGCCTCCCCCACCGGGGCGTCCAGCCACGTCACCCGTGGTGGCGCCACGGCGAAGAGCGCGGGTACCGCGTTCTTCGGATGCCCGGCCCCGTCGACCTCGGGATCGGTGCTCCCGGCGCTGGCGCCGATGGTCACCACGGTGCCGGGAATCGTGGTGACGGTGCCGATCGTCGGGATCGGCGAGTCCCGCTCGCGCGCGTCGAGCCGCGCGAGGACATCGATCTTGCCGTCGATGGCCGCGATCAGCTGCTGGCGCAGCAGGCCGGCATCGGGCGGACTGCCGAACATCGGGACGACCAGGAACGAGTTGATCGCCTTCCCGTCGGCGCTCTGGGCACACGCCGAGTGGGACCGCAACCCGCCCAGGGCCAGGACCCCGGCCATCTTCGACAGCAGGCCGGGTTGATCCGGCGCCACCATGGTGACGCGGTACGTGTGTTGCCCGTCGGCCCGGACGAGCCGGACCGCGTAGTCCCCTTCGGCCGCCGTGGCCAGGTCCTCGGCCGTCAGCGGCTCGGGCGCGCTCGGTTCTTCGCCGTCGATGAGTCGCATCGACCGGCGGACGAGGTCGTGGATGAGCGAGGCCTTCCACTCCCCCCACACCCCCGGGCCGGTGGCCAGCGAATCCGCTTCGGCAAGTGCGGCAAGCAGTTCCAACAACACCCGGTTGTGTCCCAGGGTGTCGGCGACCGACTCGGCGGTGGCCGGGTCGTCGAGGTCCCGGCGGGTGGCGACCTGCGGCAGCAGCAGGTGGTGCCGCACCATGTCGGAGAGGATCGCCACGTCCTGCGGCCAGAGCCCGAACCGGTTGCCGACCTGGACCGCCAGATCGGCGCCGACGATGCTGTGGTCGGCACCCCGGCCCTTGCCGAGGTCGTGGATCAACGCACCCAGGACGAGCAGGTCGGGTCGGGACACCCGGGTGGTCATCGCACTCGCGTACGCCGCGGTTTCCACGAGATGCCGGTCGACGGTCCAGGTGTGGATGGCATCGCGCGGCGGGAGGTCGCGCACCGCACCCCATTCCGGCAGGAGCCGGCCCCACAGGCCGGTGCGGTCGAGTGCCTCGATCGGGTCGACCATGTGATGTCCCGAACTGAGCAGGACCAGCAGATCGCTGAGCGCCTCGGCCGGCCACGGCTCACGCAGTTCCGGCGCGTAATCGGCCAACCGGCTCAGCGTCGACGCGCTGATCGGCAGGCCGGTTCGGGCCGACGCGGCGGCCACCCGCAGGATGAGTCCCGGGTCTTTGCTCGGAATCGCGTTGCGCGCCAACACGATCTCTCCGCTGTGCTCGACGACGCCCTCGTCGAGCGGACGGCGCAGCGGCGAACGCCGCAGCTTGGCCAGTCCGCGACGCGGCAGGGCGTTGCCCGCGGTCCGCAGGCCGACGTCGATGGAGTAGCTGATGGTGCGGGCCGAGTCGCTGATGACGCGGGCGAGATCGAACCGGTCCCCGATCCGGAGGGCCGCCCCGATCTCGTCGGCGTCCTGGGCCTGCACGTGCTCGCGGGGGCGCCCGGCGATGCGGTGCAGTTCGGTACGGATGTCGAGGAGCCGCGTGTAGGCGACCTGCGGTCCGGCACCGGGCGAATCGGGTCGCAGGCTCGCCATCCCGCTGGTGAGCTGGGCGATCGCCAGCGCCCCCAGGAGCTGGACGTCACGCAGGCCTCCCCGGCCGCTCTTGAGGTCGGGTTCGGCGCGATGTGCGATGTCGCCGGCTCGCCGCCAGCGGTCCTGCGCGTGCGCGACCACCTCGGGGAACCGATTGCGGATGTCGTTGCGCCACTGCTGGCGGACACCACCGATCAGCAGCGTGGACAGATCCTCGTCGCCGGCTATGTGGCGCGCCTCGAGGAGGCCGAGGGCCGCGGTGACGTCGTCGCCGGCGACCTGCAGCGCCTGCGGCACCGTCCGCACACTGTGGTCGAGCGGGATGTTGGCGTCCCACAACGGGTACCAGAGTCCGTCGGCGACCTCGGACACCCGCTCGGCGGGCATGTCGTCGTGCAGCAGGATCAGGTCGAGGTCGGAATACGGGAGCATCTCACCGCGACCGAGTCCGCCCACGGCGACGATCGCGAACCCGCTGTGCGGCTTGATGCCGAGTTCGGCGCCCTTGCTGGTCAGCCAGAATTCGTGCAGGTCGACGAGCACCTGGCGCAGTGCCGGTGCGTCGAGTTTTCCCGATCGGCCGGACTCGGTGAGTTGCCGTCGGGTCTTGGCCAGGTCTGCGGCGCTTACGACTGCCTCCAAAGTGTGTGGGAGAGAAGGGAACACGAGGTGTGGAACTCCGACGGCCCCGCGCCCGACTGGTCGTCGGGCACGGGGCCGTTCACCGGGAATTCGTCGACGCCTCGGGGGGCTCGCTACAGTGCGTCGCCACCGCGCTCGCCGGTTCGGACGCGAACCACGGACTCGACCGGCGAGACCCACACCTTGCCGTCACCGATCTTGCCGGTCCGGGCGGCCTCGACGATCACGTCGACGACCTTGTCCACGGCGGCGTCGTCCACCACGACCTCGACGCGGACCTTGGGTACGAAGTCGACCGAGTACTCGGCGCCGCGATAGACCTCGGTGTGACCCTTCTGGCGGCCGTAGCCCTGGACCTCACTCACGGTCATGCCCAGGATGCCGGCCTGCTCCAACCCGGCTTTGACATCCTCGAGCGTGAACGGCTTGACGATTGCAGTGATCAGCTTCATTAGTTATCCCTCTCCACAGGATTCAGCGTAGTAGCGAATGGCTTCGAGCGTCATGCCAGCTCATAGGCCGTCTCGGCGTGTTCCGCCTCGTCGATGCCGCTCTTCTCGTCCTCGTCGCTGACGCGCCAACCCAGCGGCTTGAGCACCAGGGCGATGATCGCGGTGAGAACACCGGTGAACACGAGCGCGAACAAGGCGATCACGACCTGGACCACCAGCTGCTTGTAATCGCCGCCCCAGAAGAGGCCCACGTCCTCGCCGATCAGGCCGATGGCCACCGTGCCCCAGAGGCCGGCGACGAGGTGGACACCGACGACGTCGAGCGAGTCGTCGTAGCCGAACTTGTTCTTCAACCCGATCGCGACGGCGGCGAGAGCACCCGCGATGACACCGAGGATGAGCGAGCCGACCGGGGTCAGCGAACCACACGCGGGGGTGATGGCGACCAGACCGGCGACCACACCCGAGGCGGCGCCGACACTGGTGGCGTGCTTGTCGCGGATGAGTTCCACCGCGAGCCAGCCGAGGATCGCCGCGGCGGTGGCAGCGGTGGTGTTGACCCACACCTGCCCGGCGAGCAGATCGGCGCCCAGCTCGGAGCCGACGTTGAACCCGAACCAGCCGAACCAGAGGAGTGCTGCGCCCAGCATCACGAACGGGATGTTGTGCGGACGGTAGGCGGTGCGGCCGAAGCCGACGCGCTTGCCGATGATGAGGACCAGGACCAGCGCCGCGATACCGGCGTTGATGTGCACGACCGTGCCGCCGGCGAAGTCGATCGGCGCGACGTTGGCCTCGCCGTCGGTGGTGCCGAACATCTTGGCCGCCAGACCGTCCTCACCGCCGCCGAGGAGGCCGCCGCCACCGACGAGCCCGCCCCAGACCATGTGGGACAGCGGGAAGTACACGATCGTCGCCCACAGGACGGTGAAGACCATCCAGGTGGAGAACTTCACGCGTTCGGCGAGCGCACCGCTGATGAGGGCGACGGTGATGACCGCGAAGGTCAGCTGGAATCCCATGAAGACGATCGCCGGGATGGTCAGGCCGCCGGTGACGTACATCTCGGTGTCGCCCTCGCCGATGGTGCTCATCAGCTGGTCGGACCCGAAGAGCGCGAACGGGTTCGCGAAGATCCCGCCGATGTCGCTGCTGCCGGTGATCCCGTCGCTGAACGACATCGAGAAGCCCCACAGCACGTACACGACGCTGATCGACGCCAGTGCTCCGAAGGACATCATCATCATGTTCAGGACGGACTTGCCTCGCGCCAACCCCCCGTAGAAGAACGCGAGGCCTGGGGTCATCAGCAACACGAGCGCGGCCGACACGAGCATGAATGCCGTGTTACCCGTGTCGATCGGGCCAAACGATTCGTTTGGCAACTGAGCCAACTCCACTACGAAACCTCCTCAGGATGCGCCGACGGCTCGGCGCCTCCAAAGAGATTGTCGGCAGTCGGTTTCGGCCGTGGTGCCCTGACGTTTCGGGCGCGTAACCCCCTGGGCGGTTTGTATTTCGCCCACGTAACATCCCAGTTCGGCTCTGAGCTGTCTCTCAGACTCCGCGGCCGATGTCAGACCCGACATTTTCGATCACAGATCCCGACTTCACGGCAGCGTCCGCCAGCGTCAGAGCAGGGCGTCGACGAATGCGTCCGGTTCGAAGGGCGCGAGGTCGTCCGCGCCCTCCCCCAATCCGACGAGCTTGACCGGCACGCCGAGTTCCTTCTGTACGTGGAACACGATGCCGCCCTTGGCGGTGCCGTCCAGCTTGGTCAGCACCACGCCGGTGATGTTGACGACCTCGGCGAACACCCGGGCCTGCATCAGTCCGTTCTGTCCGACGGTCGCATCGAGCACCAGCAGTACCTCGTCGACCGGCGCCTTCTTCTCCACGACGCGCTTGACCTTGCCCAATTCGTCCATCAGGCCGGTCTTGGTGTGCAGCCGGCCGGCGGTGTCGATCATGACCACGTCGACGCCGCTCTCGATGCCCCGGTCGACGGCGTCGAATGCGACGGCGGCGGGATCTGCCTGTTCCTTGCCGCGCACGATCTCGGCGCCGACCCGCTCGCCCCACGTCTGCAGTTGGTCGGCGGCAGCCGCGCGGAACGTGTCCGCCGCGCCGAGCAGGACACGACGCCCGTCGGCGACCAGGACGCGTGCCAGCTTGCCGGTCGTGGTGGTCTTGCCGGTGCCGTTGACGCCGACGACGAGGACGACCGCGGGACGGCCCGCGTGTGGCAGCGCCCGGATCGACCGGTCGAGCGTTGGGTCGAGTTGCTCGACCAGGACCCGCTTGAGCAACGCCCGGGCCTCGCCCGCGGTGCGGACCGGGTTGGCCGCGAGCTCGGTGCGCAGCGTCTCGACGACGGTGGCCGTCGTGGACGCACCGAGATCGGCCATCACCAGCGTGTCCTCGATCTCCTCCCAGCTGTCCTCGTCGAGATCGCCGGCGCCGAGCAGGCCCAGCACGCCCTTGCCGATCGCGCCCTGTGACCGGGACAGCCGGCCGCGCAGACGACCGATCCGGCCCGCCGTCGGTGCGATCTCGTCCAGCGGCGGCGCGGTGGTCGCCTCCGCGACATCGTCGGGTACCCGGGTCCCGGGCTCGGTAGTTGCCGGCTCGGCGGTGGCCGGTTCGGGTTCGGCGACCTCGGGTTGCGCGGTTGCGGCTGTGGCGGACGCGGGCTCGGCGACGTCGGGCTTCGCCGTCTCGGGCTCGACGGTTTCCGGCTCGACGGTTTCGGGGCGGGCGGTCGCGGGTTCTGCGGCCTCGGGTTCGGTGGTGTCCGGCTCGGGCAGCGACACCTCGGTGACGCCGCGCCGGATCGAATCCCGCGGCACCGCGGAGTCGTCACCGACGCCCGGCTGACCGTCGACATCGGTGCGCTCTCCGGGCGGCCGGACCACCTCGGGTGCCGGCGTCGCGGACTCCGGAGCCGAGGGTTCCGGCCTCCGTCGGGGCGGTTCCGCGAGGGCGGTGTCACCCGCGGCCTCCCCGCGACTGAAGCTGAACCCCGATCCGGCCTGGTAGCCCCCGGACCGGTCGACCTGGCGGGTCGTCCCGTCGACGATCTCCGGTTGCCGCTCGTCGGTCAGCGAGATGCGCCGGCGGCGCGAGAGCACCAGCCCGAGCACGATCAGCGCGATCACGACGAGCACCGCGACGACGATGCCGATGATGATTCCGGTGTTCACTGGCTGGTGTCCTCCTGTTGACCGACGGGCATGTTCACTCCGCGCATGCGTTGCGAGATGACCGTCGTGATGCCGTCGCCGCGCATGCTGACTCCGTAGAGCGCATCCGCGACCTCCATCGTGGGCTTCTGGTGGGTGATGACGATGAGCTGGGACTTCTCCCGCAGCTGGGCGAACAACGTGATCAGTCGCCGCAGGTTGGTGTCGTCGAGCGCGGCCTCGACCTCGTCCATGACGTAGAACGGCGACGGGCGGGCGCGGAAGATCGCCACCAGCATGGCGACCGCGGTCAGCGACTTCTCTCCGCCCGACAGCAGCGAGAGCCTCTTGACCTTCTTACCGGGCGGACGCGCCTCGACCTCGATGCCCGTCGTGAGCATGTCGCCGGGTTCGGTCAGGACGAGCCGGCCCTCCCCGCCGGGGAACAGGGTCTGGAAGACCTGGCCGAACTCGCGTTCCACGTCGGCGTACGCCTCGGTGAACACCTGCAGAATCCGGGCGTCGACCTCTTCTACGACGTCGAGGAGGTCCTTGCGGGCCGCCTTGACGTCCTCGAGCTGCGACGACAGGAAGTTGTACCGCTCTTCGAGAGCGGCGAACTCCTCGAGCGCGAGCGGGTTCACCTTGCCGAGCGTGTTGAGATCCTTCTGCGCCTTCTTGGCGCGGGCCTCCTGCGTCGCCCGGTTGTAGGGCATCGGGGCCGGTGCGACGACCTGCTCGCCGCGTTCCCGGGCCTGCTCGTACTCGGCCATCTCCAGCGCCGAGGGGGGCATCGGCACGTCGGGACCGTACTCGGCGATCAGATCGTCGGGCGCCATCGCGAAGGTCTCGAGGACCTGCTCCTCGAGCTGTTCGATCCGCAACGCGACCTGGGCCCGCGCCACCTCGTCGCGGTGAACGGTGTCGCGCAGCGAATTGAGCGTGGTCGTCAGTTCGCCCGCCCGGACCCGGAGCGCGTCGAGGGTCGCGGTGCGGGCGGTCCGGATCTCCTCGAGTTCGTCGCGCCCGGCCTGCGCCGAGGCCACCGCCGCGGCGAGACGCTCACTGACCTGTGCACCGGCGCGTTCGACGGCTGCCGCCACGCCGGCGGCCTGGCGTCGGATCTCGTCCTGCCGACGGGCCCGCTCGCGTGCTTCGCGCTCGCGCTGGGCGGCCCGCCGCAGCGAGTCCGCCTTGCCCCGGACCGACGCCAGGCGTTCTTCGGCTGTCCGCAAGGTCAGGCGCGCCTCCATCTCGGCACTGCGTGCCACGCCGACGGCGGTCGCGGCGTTCGCGCGGTCGGTGTCATCGGCGGACATCTCGGTTCCCACCTCGGACTCATCGCGGGCGAGACGCAATCGCTCGGTGAGTTCCTGCAGGTTCTCGAGGGTCTCCTCGCGGCCCTTCTCGAGCAGATTCCGCTGTCGGGTCAGCTTGTCGGCCTCGGCACGCGAGGCTCTGATCTCCTGGCCCAGCCGGGCCATCTGCTCATACGCGGCGCCGACGCCGGCGTCGGACTCGTGCAGCGCGGCGAGCGCCTCCTCGGCCGCCTCCCGCCGATCGTGCTGCTCGGTGAGCGCACCGGCGAGCGCCGCCTCGAGTTCCTCGACGCGCCGGCGGGTCGAGGCGAGTTCGGCGGTCGCGGCATCGATCGCCGACTGGACCTCCAGCGTGGAGGGGCGGCGCGACGAACCGCCCTCGACCGACGCCGCCGAGATGCGGTCGCCGGCGGGCGTCACCGCGCGCACCCCGAGACGGCGGACGAGTTCGAGCCCCTGCGCGGGATCGTCGACGATGACGGTGTCGGCCAGAACGGTGTCGATCGCACCGCGGATCTCCGGGCGGGTGTCGACCACCGAGGCCGCCCACCTCGCCCCGTCGGGCAGCGCGACGTCGCTCGATCGGTCCGGCCCGGTGAGTCCGCCGCAGATCAATGCGGCCCGTCCCCCGTCGCCCGACTTCAGGGCCGCCAGCGCCCGCACCGCGGCGAATCCGTCGACCGTGACGATGCCGTCCACGGCGGGTCCGAGCGCCCCGGCGATGGCCGTCTCGAAACCCGCTTCGACCGTGACCAGCTCCGACATCGGTCCGAGCAGGCCGTCGGGCGCGTTCTCCAGGAGCCACGCGCCGCCGTCGCCGCGCTCGAGTCCCATGGCGAGTGCGTCCACCCGGGCCGACAAGGAGGCGATGGCGTGCTCGGCGTCGCGGTGTGCGGCCTGCAAGGTGGCCACGCGCTCGTTGGACAGGTTCAGCGCGGCCACGCATCGTTCGTGGTGTTCGTCGAGCGCCTGTTCGGCGGCTTCCAACTGCGCCAGCTCGCTTGCCGCCGAATCCTGTTGCGTGACTGCGACTTCGGCGCGTTCAGTGGCGGCCGAGATGGCCGCGGTGAGGCGCTGCGCCTCGGCGTCGACCGACTCCGAGCGCGTCCGCAGGTTGTCCACCTGCCCTTCGAGGCGCGCCAGACCCTCGCGACGGTCGGCGATGGCCCGGACAGCCGCGAGGTGAGCCGCCTCCGCGGCCTCCGCGATCGACTCGCGTTCGCCGAGCACCTCGCGGGCGCTCTCGAGCTGTTCGGCGGCGATCTCGACACCCTCGGTCAGCTCGGCTTCGAGTTCGGCGGCCTCGAGGGCCTGCTCGTCGAGCTCCTCCGGGTCGGGCCCGGACGCCTCGCTCGACGGCTCGCTGAGGTACCG
The DNA here is from genome assembly GCF_042672305.1 of Gordonia sp. NPDC127522. Taxonomy (NCBI): domain Bacteria; kingdom Bacillati; phylum Actinomycetota; class Actinomycetes; order Mycobacteriales; family Gordoniaceae; genus Gordonia; species Gordonia sp. NPDC127522. The sequence goes on along the minus strand of NZ_JBHXVK010000003.1, from coordinate 152,420 downwards.
GCTGCGTTCGGCGGCCACCCGGCGGGTCGCGTCGACGCGCTCGGCGAGCGCCGACAACCGGAACCAGGCGCGGTTGGCCGCGGCCGCGGCGGGCGTGATCTCGGCGAGATGCTGTTCGTGTTCGGTCACTTCCGCGTTCGCACGGTCGAGTTCGGCGGCCACCTCGTCCTGCCGACGCCGGACCTCGTCCTCGACGGCGGCGTGTTCGGCCATCTCGGCGCGGCGGGTGACGAGGTCGTCGGCGGCCAGGCGCAACCGGGCGTCGCGGAGATCGGCCTGGACGGTCTGGGCCCGGCGGGCGACCTCGGCCTGGCGTCCCAGTGGTTTGAGCTGACGACGGAGTTCGGCCGTCAGATCGTTCAGACGCGCCAGGTTGGCCTGCATCGCGTCGAGCTTGCGGACCGCTTTTTCCTTGCGCTTGCGGTGTTTGAGGACTCCGGCCGCCTCCTCGATGAACGCGCGGCGGTCCTCGGGCCGGGACTCGAGGATCGCCGACAACCGTCCCTGGCCGACGATCACGTGCATCTCGCGACCGATACCGGAGTCCGACAGCAGCTCCTGCACGTCCATCAATCGGCACGAGCTGCCGTTGATCTCGTACTCACCGGCGCCGTCGCGGAACATCCGGCGCGTGATGGACACCTCGGAGTACTCGATCGGCAGCGCACCGTCGGCGTTGTCGATGGTGAGGGTGACCTCGGCGCGACCCAGCGGCGGACGGCCCGAGGTGCCGGCGAAGATGACGTCCTGCATCTTCCCCCCGCGCAGCGCTTTGGCTCCCTGCTCGCCCATCACCCAGGTCAGGGCGTCGACGACGTTCGACTTACCGGAGCCGTTGGGGCCGACGACGCACGTGATACCCGGCTCGAAGCGCAGGGTCGTCGCCGAGGCGAACGACTTGAAGCCCTTCAGGGTCAGGCTTTTGAGGTGCACGACGGTACAGACTACTCACCATCGCGACGTGTTTCGGTTCTCCTCACCGTTCGACGAAGCCGTCGAGGTCCCCGCGCGGTTCATCGACACGCTCGACCACCAGGTCCACTTGTCCGGGCGTGGTTCCGGACCGGAGCGCGTCGAGCAGGGCGACGACCTTGTCCCGCGGCCCCTCGGCGACGACCAGCACCCGGCCGTCGGCCTGGTTCGACGCATAGCCGACGAGCCCGAGTTCGAGCGCACGCGTTCGGGTCCACCAGCGGAAGCCCACACCTTGCACGTGCCCGTGGACATGCGCGGTGAGCCGGGCGTGGTCGGTGCCGTCCTCGCTCATGCGGTCACTCCGTCTCGATCCGCAGATTCACCTCGGCGCCGGCCTTCACCGTGCGCCCGACCGTGCACACCGCGTCGATGGCGCGTTCGACGACGACGAGCAACCGGGCCGCGGCGTCGGGTTCGAGTTCGGACAGGTCGATCTCGAGGATCTCCTCGATGCGCGGGTACACCTCGTTCTCGCGGTCGGCGTCACCGCTGACCCGGATGGTCGCGTCGTAGTCGTCACCGAGGCGTCGCGCCAGCGGCCGGTCCGACGACATGCCGGTGCAGGCGGCCAGCGCGATCTTGAGCAGCTCACCCGGGGTGAAGACGCCCTCGACGTCCTGCGAGCCGATCAGCACCTCCGCGCCGCGCGAACTGCGACCGGTGTACCTGCGCGTGCCGGTTCGCTCGACCCACAGGTCGGTGTGGGCCTGGTCGGCGGGAACCCCGGACGCGGGGGCAGTTGCTTCGGTGGTCATCGAAGGCGGGTCCTCTCGAGATGTTGTCGGCCGGCGCCGCCGGCATCGCGACCAATAGTAGGAGCCCCGGCACATCGATTGTTCCCAGCGCATGTCTGCCGAGGTGAGTCGGCCTGGTGGCTAAGGTCTTCCGCATGCGTCGCAGAACCGCAGTCACGAGGACTCACCGACCGACGATGCACGTGCTGGATCCGTTGAGCCGTCGGTGGTGGCGAGCGGTCGGCCGGCGGGTCGACATGTCGACGCCTGAGTTCGCGTTCCTGGGCGCGCCGCACAACGGCCGGCACGAGGTCGGCGACGCCTGGCTGCGCCAGTACGAGGAGCAGGGTGCGGTCGCGCCGCCGTCGCCGACCGCCGGCCTGTTCGAAGACATGGCAGTGCTCGACGGGCCAGACTTCCGGGCAGCAGCACTGCACCCCACTGTGCGCGACTTCTACGAACAGACCGGATCGTGGCGGATGGAGGTGTGGTCGCAGTGGAACCCCCTGTTCGCCCCCGGTGGAGTGGCTGTCGCAGCGCTGTTCGGGCGGCGCGTCGAACAGCTCGCTCTACCGACCGAACCGCTGTCGGTCAGCCGTGGCATGTCCAGCGAGATCCGGATCGTCACCGACCAGTCAGGACGCACAGTGGGCGCGGCGTGGCTGCGACGGCTCCGCCTGGACGATTCCCCGGTGTACAGCGGGTTCTATCGATCGGCTTTGCTTCCAGGGCAACGGCAGCCGCACGTCGCCGTAGCGTTTCCCCTCGAACTCGGCAACATCCACGTCTTCCTCGCACCGCGAGCCGAGGCCGACGGGGCGCTCACACTGACGTCGCGATCTCGGCGATTCGGGGCGGACGGCGCTTACGTGTCGGTGCGGTTCGGCGACCAGTGGTATTCGGCGCAGCCGCCGCTGCGGGAGTCCTTCCGGGTGTATGTCGACGAGGAAGGCGTACTCCGCACCGATCATGAGTTGAGGGTCGGACGATTCCGCGCTCTTCGCCTGCACTACCGCCTCGAGCAGCAGGCCTGATACTCCAATTGCAGCATCGCCGCGAATACCGGGACGGTCAGCCCGGGTTCGCCTTCGGCGGCCGCTGGCATCGCGGACACGAGAACGAGCCACGGTTCATGAACTGCTCGCGGCGCATGATCGCGCCGCACCGGCGACACGGCTCCCCCGCCCGTCCGTAGGCGTTCAGGGACCGCTCGAAGTAGCCGGACAAACCGCAGTATTTGACATTCATGTTGATAGTTGCCGCCATGACGATTGCAGAGGTGCCCTCTCTACGCCTGCGCATAGCTCCAGCTCGCCGCGACTGCAAACGACGGACCTCCGATCAACGTGTAGGTGTCGAATCGCAGCGACGAGTATCGACGAGGTTGTTACTCTTTCGAGCAGATTGCGCGTCGACACCGAGATCCCCTGGCGGGCAGTAAACTACGCGCATCTGGTACTCAATTTGCCGACGGCCCCGGGCGGTCACAGTATAGTGGTCCGGCCGCTGGCGGCGACTCGGCGTGATGCCTCGCGCAAACCGTGGTTGATGACGGGCGCTCATCGACGCCAGACAGCACATACCGCTCGAGAGAGCGATCAGCGATGTCAACCAACGACAGTGCAGGACAGCCACAATCGTCTGCGGCGACCTACCGGGCGGTGTTTCGTCCTGGGGATGTGCACCGCTACACCGCCGAAGCAGTGCGGCTGCGAATGTCAACCCGGGGGGTGTGGTGGCGGTGGTCGTCGTCACGGCGTTGATGATCGTGGCGGCGGTGGCGCTGGTACCCGCAGATCTCATCGTGATGACGGCATTGAGCTACTGGTCGATTAGGCGGTCCTACGTGCATGTAGTCAGCACATGGCCACCCGCAGTAACGATTACGGGCTGATCATCGAATCCGACCTGAACCGCGTTGTCGTCCCCTGGCACCGGATCGCCGCCGTGCGAGTGCGTCGCGGGATCGCCGTGCTCACCATCACCGGCCCGAAAGCCCAGATCCTGCTGCCGGCCGGACTGCTACCCCACGAGCTGCACACCCGCATACCTGCCCATACCCGCAACCCGTCACGCGCCCAGGGCGGGGCCGGCCCCGACGGCGGTAGTGTTCACGGTGTCAACGAAGGGGGCGTTGTGACGCCAATGAACCGGGCTGGATCAGGTGAGCCTGAACTGCTGCTCCACGGATACACCCTGTCCCATCATTCATGGCACCGAGTTGTCGACAACCTCTCGCGCGACTACGACGTCATCGCTATGACCATGCCAGGACACTGGGGCGGACCACGACTGCGCCTCCGCGATGTCGGGGTACGCGGCATCACTGAAGGCATCGAACGCGAACTCGACAAACTCGGTTGGGAAACCTGTCATATAGCCGGGACCTCACTGGGCGGGGAGATCGGGTTCGAACTCGAACGCCGGGGCCGCGCGCGATCCCTCGCTGCGATCAACCCCAGCGGGGGGTGAAAACGATTCTTCTACAAGGAATTCCGCCTCGGCTTGAACTTCATCGCACAGTTCCCGCTCGCCGCCTGCGCCCGCGTGCTCGGTGACCGAATGACAACTCGCGAGGTCTTTCAACGCCCGATCATCCAAAACTGCGTCATCGATATAACTGCGGTCACCCCCGACGACGCGGCAACAACGATCCGCGCAGTCGCCCATTGTCCGATCTACGACCCGGGCAAGCGACTCCCCCGGTAGCGAGGTACTTTGCACCGCAGTTCTGACAACGATCCCCGGGAGATATGTGATCACATCGGCGCGGCATGCGCGAACATTGATGAATATCTGGCCGCCGTTCTCGTTCTCCGGAATTCATATCGACACCATCTCCGACGATTGGACCTTCGTTCGGGTCCGCATGCACGTCCGACGATGGAACGGGAACATGAATGGTAAAGCTTTCGGCGGCTCGTTGTTCTCCATGACTGATCCGTTCTTCGCTTTGATGGCGCTGGGACAACTCGGAGAGGCGTATTTTGCTGCGAACACGCGTGCCGAGATCGAGTTTATCCGCCCGGGCAGACGCGTGATGTCCTGTGAAATGCGGCTTTCCGCAGACGTGGCTGCGGCGATTGCCGCGACGGCGAAAACCCAAGGGCATTCAACGACCGAGCACACCGCTGAAATCTACTGCGAATCCGGCGATATCGTGGCGCGCTGCACTCAGACGCTGCATGTCAGTCCGAGGAGAGCAACGACTCGCTAGACTATAAGGCGCCCACCACGCGTGGCCGGTAAGCCGCGCTCGTTGTCGGCCTATCGCAAGCAAGGCCGCTGATCGACTGTGATCGAGGCAGCGATCCACAATCCGTCCAGTGTCAGTTCGACTGCAACCGGAGCCATGACGCCAAACGTGACGGGTCAGCGAACCTGCGCCGTCGACGGAACGCCATTAGGAGAGCGGGATAAGCAGCGACGGGCTCGGCGATGCGGCGGGTTCGGCCGCGCTTTGGTCTGCCGGCGCTAGTCGCCTTGCGGGCGACGTCATGCTCAGACGCAGGCGCCAAGAGTCAGGGAGGTAAGACGGACGTGGATCGGGTCGGTTCGGCTTCAGCCAGCAATGCGGGCCTGTGATCCTTTGATCGAGTCGAGCAAGTGATCCCTGCCGCGCTGTCCGGCGGTCGCTGACTGCGAGGCCGACACCAGTCGACCTGTACACGACGGCCCCCGGTGGCCGACCGTCTGGCGGCCGCTCTGACGTCGGCGATTGGACCGACCGATAGAACTTCCCACCATCACGACGTCGAGGGCGGTAGCGGCCGACACTTCGATGGCGCAGTGGGGGGCCGAGAACCCGGACCGCGCACCCGATCGATCGCGGCATGCACTCGAACTGAGCTGGCTGCTCGTTTCGGAGACCGACGCAGCCGCTGCTGAGGCCGCTGTCCGAGAGCATATGACAGCCCTCGACAGAGGTCAGCAACGCAGCGAGATCCCTGGGTGACCACAGTCCTCAACGATTAGACGCGCTGCCAGCCCGGCCTCGGTAGCTACGCCACCGGCGTAGCTACCGAGGCACCACAACCCCTGGCGGTAGCTCGTACTCCGAGAGGATCATCGCGTCGCCGTAGACGGGTGGGAAGTCATCGCCGGGGATCTGGGGGACGGAGAACATGAGTTTAAGGAACAAGCTCGGATCGGCTCCGTCGAAGGCGCGCAGGGAGATCCACGGCCGTGTGCCGAACGGGTCGTCGATGTAGCCGTCCCATCCGCCGAGCTGGTCGAGATAGCCGGCGAGGGTCCGGCCAGGGTAGCCGAATCGGGCGGCGTAGTTGATCGTGGTGGTCTCTGCGGTGATGAGTACGCGTTCGATCACGGCCTGAGGATAGACACCGCCGAGCCGGTGAGCGAGGGCCGTGAAGCGCATGGCTTACATAAGCGGTCGTGACACGTCCAGTTGGGACCTGAGACCTCGGCGCGAATCGTTCCCAGATGTTCAGCAGATCTCAGTTCGCACGCTGCAAGGCAACGCCAGAGTGTCCGTGTGAGCGGGCCGTTTGAATCGAACGGTTGTTTGAGCGTACAGATCACCGTGGTCGGCGCTGGCACCGCGGGCACGAGAACGAGCCACGGTTCATGAACTGCTCGCGGCGCATGATCGCGCCGCACCGGCGACACGGCTCCCCCGCCCGCCCGTAGGCGTTCAGGGACCGCTCGAAATAGCCGGACTGTCCGTTGACGTTCACGTACAGCGCGTCGAACGAGGTACCGCCGACCGTCAGCGCATCCGCCATCACCTCGGTGACGGCATCGATGAGTTCGCGCAGTTTCTTGCGACTGATCGTCTCGGCGATCCGCGAGCCGTGCAGACGTGCGCGCCACAGCGCTTCGTCGGCGTAGATGTTGCCGACGCCGGAGATCACCGTCTGGTCCAGGAGGACCCGTTTGATCTCGGAGTGTTTGGCGCGCATGCGATCCACCACGCGGACGGGATCGAAGGCCGGGTCGAACGGATCGGTTGCGATGTGCGCCACCGAGACCGGGATGTCGGCCGGCGACGGGTCGTTCTCGAGCGCGTACACATCGGGTGTGTAGTCGTCGAGATGCCAGCCACCGAAGGTCCGCTGATCGACGAAGCGGAGTTCGTTCTCGTCGTCGAGGACCGCGCGGATCCGCAAGTGCGTGTGGTCGGGGGTTCCGGTCCGGGCGATGAGCATCTGGCCACTCATCCCGAGGTGGACCACGAGCGCCGCCCGGTCGGCGGAGTCGGCGACATCGATCCACAGGTACTTGCCGCGGCGCCGGACGCCGATCACCTGCTTGCCGGCGAGCCGACCGATCAGATCCGGCTCACCGCCGGCGTGACGACGGACCGCGCGCGGATGAAGGACCTCGGTCGAGGCCACCACCCGACCGACGAGATGGGCCTCGAGACCGATGCGGACGGTCTCGACCTCGGGGAGTTCAGGCATGTCGGATCGCGAAAAGCCGGTCGGGAGAAGGGTTCACGACGCTGACGCGCGCTCGGTCAGCACTTTCCAGGCGTGTGCGGCGGCCTGCTGCTCCGCTTCCTTCTTGGTCCGGCCGACACCCTCGCCGAGGCTCTCGCCGGCGACCAGCGCGGTCGCGGTGAACTCCTTGTTGTGGTCGGGACCGGTCGCGCTGATCTGATACTGCGGCGGACCGAACCCGCGCTCCGAACTCAACTCCTGCAGCGACGTCTTCCAGTCCAGCCCCGCGCCGAGGTTGCCGGCACGTTCGAGACGCTCGTCGAACAGACGCAGGATGACGCGCTGCGAGGTCTCGAGTCCGTGACTGAGGAAGACCGCGCCGAACAGCGACTCCAGACCATCGGCCAGGATCGAGTCCTTGTCGCGTCCGCCGGTCATCTCCTCGCCGCGGCCGAGGAACAGGTACTTGCCCAGACCGCCCTCGTCCCCGAGACCACGCGCGACGTCGGCGAGCGCGTGCATGTTGACGACGCTGGCCCGGATCTTCGCCAGTTCGCCCTCGGGGCGATCGGGATAACGCAGGTAGAGACGCTGGGTGATGACGACACCGAGCACCGAGTCCCCGAGGAACTCCAGGCGCTCGTTGGTCGGCAGACCGCCGTGTTCATAGGCGTAGGAACGATGGGTCAGTGCCAGCGTCAGCAGGTCGTCGGGAATGTCGGTGTCCAGCGCGTCGAGCAGGGCCGCACGCGGACCGTCGGCACGCACGGCCTCAGTCACGATGTCGTTCCCGGTCGGGGTCGGTTGCGGCACCGTCCGTCGGCGAATCGTCCTTCCCGAGGTCGGCGAACTTGTCGGCGAGTCCGGCCCAGCGCGGGTCGATGACCTCGTGGGAGTGACCCGGTTCGGCGATGGCCAGACGCACCCCGCAGGTCTGGCACAGACCCTCGCAGTCCGACGAGCAGAGGGGCGACATCGGCAGTTCGAGTGCCACGGCGTCGATGATCGACTGTTCGAGGTCGATTCGGTCGTCGGCGATGCGATGGATGTCGTCGGCGTCGGTGGTCTGCTCGGTCGCGCTGTCCGGGTAGGCGAACAACTCAGTGAGGAAGACCGTCACCGTGCCGTCGATCGGCTCGAGGCAGCGCGAGCACTGACCGACGGTTTCACCGCACACCGTCCCGGTCACCAGGATTCCCTCGGACACCGCCTCCAGACGAAGGTCGAGGTCGACATCGGAATCCGCTGGGATCCCGACCATCTCGACGCCCAGCCGGTCGGGGGTCCGGACAGTACGGTGCACCTCGGACATCGTGCCCGGGCGGCGTCCCATCGAACGCACATCCAGCACGAAGGGCTCGCGCCTGGGAGTAGAACCGGGACCGTGCGACGGCTCTGATGTCACAGCATGATCAGCCACAAACGCCCACCATACGCTCGCACTCGGGAATGATCGACCGACGCCGGCGGCGTGTGGACAGCCGGGTCGACGTGCGTGTCACACCGCGAGCGGCGAACCGTGGTCGCGGTCGTAGGTGTGGCGGGCCGAGGTCTCGCGCGAGCGCGGATCGTCGCCACGGGACTCGCGCGACCGCGCACCGTCGCCACGCCCGGACTCGTCGACACCGCGGGGGTACTCGACATAGTCGTGCATGCCGGCGCCGGTCCGCAGCTGGTGCCGGCCCCGGTTCACCGATCGCAGCGTGCCGGTCAGGATCTCCTCGAACTGGGCGAGCTTCTCGTCCACGTAGACGTCACAGTCACCGCGCAGGCGGTCGGCCTCGGCGTGCGCGGCGTCGATGATCCGCTCGGCCTCGGACTTCGCCGCGCCGACGACCTCGGTCTCGGAGACGAGGCGCTGCTGCTCGGCGATACCGTCGGCCACCGACTTGTCGTAGGAGTTGTTGGCGGCGTCGATGGTGCGCTGCGCCTCGGCCCGCGCCCGGCCGGTGACGGCCTCGAACTCGCGCGCCGCGCTGGTCTGCAGGCGGTGCGCCTCCTCTGCGGCGTCCTCCACCAGCGAACTGGAGTGCGCGCTCGCCTCGTCGACCATACGGTCGGCCTGCGCCTTCGCCTCGGAGAGGATCCGGTCGGCCTCGGCGCGAGCGTGCGCGAGAACCGCCTCGGACTCCGAATCCGCCTTGGACACCGTCGTCTCGGCGTGCTCGCGGGCATCACCGATCAGCGTGTCACGCTGATCGAGGACGTCCTGTGCGTCGTCGAGCTCGCCCGGGATGGAGTCCTTGATGTCGTCGAGGAGTTCCAGCACGTCGCCGCGCGGCACGACGCACCCGGCGGTCATCGGCACACTCCGTGCCTCTTCGACGATCGCGACCAGCTCGTCGAGAGCCTCAAATACCCGGTACACAGCCACCCCAATCCGGCGCTTGCCTGGTTGCAACAGTTGGTGATTCTGTGACTATTGTGCCGAATGTTGCGCTTGTGACTCGTGAAGCGCGTGGGGTGTGTCGCGCCCGACCGAGGGGTCAGGCCGAGAGTTCGCCGGACAACCGGCTCATCAGGCTCGTGTGGACGTGCTCGGACAGGAAGGGCGTCACGTCTCCGCCCAACTTCGCCACCTCCTTCACCAGCGAGCTCGAGACATGGGCGAATCGCGGGTCGGTGAGCAGGAAGATCGTCTCGACATCGGCGAGCTCACGGTTCATCTGGGCCATCGGCACCTCGTAGTCGAAGTCGACGGCGGAGCGAAGCCCCTTCACGATGGTGTGGATGGACTCCTGCCGCAGGTAGTCGACGAGCAGGCCCTCCCACCGGTCCACCCGCACGTTCGCCAGGTCCGCACAGTCCTCTTCGATGAGTTCGATCCGCTCGTCCACAGCGAACATGCCGCGCTTGTTGGGGTTGACCACCACGGTGATCACGACCTCGTCGAAACACGCCGCCGCGCGTTCCACCACGTATCGGTGGCCGAGGGTGAAGGGATCGAAGGAACCGGGACACACTGCCGTCGTCATGGCCCGAACTTACCGGTCAGACCAGGCGGGCGATCTCCACCCGGGTGTCGCCATAGGACTTGTCGACGACCACCTCGTACTCGGATGGCCAGATCTCGCCGGTGGACCGCGTCGAGCGTTCGACGACGATCAGCGCGTCGTCGTCCAGGTGTGACCGCAGCATCTCCAGGTCCGCGGTGATCCGGTCGGCCCGGAGGTCGTACGGCGGATCGGAGAAGACGAGGCCGAACCGCCGTTCCGCGGCGCCGGCGAGGTAGGCGGACACCGTGCGCGTATGTACGGTGGCGATCGGGGTCACCCCACAGGCGCGCACGTTGGCGGCTATCGTGACGGCGGCCCGGCGCCCGGAGTCGACGAACGTCACCCCCGCGGCACCACGCGAGATGGCCTCGAGCCCCAGCGCCCCCGATCCCGCGTACAGGTCGAGCACCCAGAGTCCGTCCAGATCGGATCGGGCGGCCAAGATGTTGAACAACGATTCGCGAACCCGGTCAGAGGTGGGCCGGGTGCCCTCACCCGGGACACGCAGTCGGCGCCCGCCCAGCCGGCCGGCGATGATCCTCGTCATGAGGCCATTCTGCAACCCCGGAAGCCGCCCGAACCAATCCGGAATCACGTCTTTGTGACCCGCTTCACATTGTGTGTCTGAACAGGGACAAGGTAGGCGTTCCGCGGACCAATTTCCGCAGGTACATGACTTCCCCGACACGCGTTGTTAACGTCGAGTGCGTTATGAGCCCTTCCCAAACAAGAACGGCCCCGACAACCACCCTTGCCGTCGACTACCGGGTTCCCACGGTCGACGACGGCATCCGCCTCTGGGAAATCGCTTCGGACTCACAGGTTCTCGACGTCAACTCGAGTTACTCCTACGTTTTGTGGTGCCACGATTTCGCCACCACCTCTATCGTCGCCGAAGTCGATGGTCGCGCAGTCGGTTTCGTCACCGGTTACCGGCGTCAGAGCGACCCCTCCACCCTGATGGTCTGGCAGGTCGCCGTCGATGACGAGGTGCGCGGACACGGCATCGCGGCGACCATGCTGCACGAGCTGTTCGACCGCGTCAACCGTCAGGGCATGGTCGCCATGCACACGACGATCAGCCCGGACAACGTCCCATCCCAACGCCTGTTCGCCTCGGTGGCCAAGGCCCGCGGACTTCGTTTCGAACGTCGGGACCTGTTCGCGGCGAACACATTTCCCGACTCCCACGAGCCGGAAGATCTCTACATGCTCGAGCCGGAGATCCCCGAACCCTGAGTCCTGCGCGACTCCGATCGTCGTCTTGGACCCAGGACCGACGCCTCAGATGCGGCACGCGCGCAGCGTTTCCATCCTGCCGACACCGTAATCGGTTGTCCCGCATGACATCCCGACCAAAGGCCGACCCCAGACCGTGGGGCCCAGCCACTCCCGGCCATCGCGAACAGGCGAATCTGAGCCGGGCACAGAAGCCCCACGTTGTCACACCAGAAGGAAGCACACGACATGCCACTTCTCGACACCCACATGGACGACTCCGTCTTCACCGCCCACGAATCGGAGGTGCGCAGCTACTGCCGTAACTGGCCGGCTGTGTTCACCACCGCCAAGGGCTCCTACATCACCGATCAGGACGGCCGCGAATACCTCGACTTCTTCGCCGGCGCCGGGTCCCTGAACTACGGCCACAACAACCCGGTTCTGAAGAAGGCCCTCCTCGAGTACATCGAGGCCGACGGCATCACCCACGGTCTCGACATGGCGACCGTCGCCAAGGGGAACTTCATCGAGAAGTTCACCAGCCACATCCTCGAGCCGCGCGGACTCGACTACAAGATCCAGTTCCCCGGCCCGACGGGTACCAATGCCGTCGAGTCGGCACTCAAGCTGGCGCGCAAGGTGACCGGTCGCGAGTCGATCATCAGCTTCACCAACGCCTTCCACGGCATGACGCTCGGATCGCTGTCGGTGACCGGTAACTCGATGAAGCGTGCCGGCGCTGGTATCCCGCTCGTCCACGCGACGCCCATGCCCTTCGACAACTACTTCGGCGGCGTCATGGAGGACTTCGCCTGGTTCGAGCGTGTGCTCGACGACTCCGGCAGCGGATTGAACCGCCCGGCCGCGGTGATCGTCGAGACCGTCCAGGGCGAGGGCGGCGTGAACGTCGCTCGTGCCGAGTGGCTGCGGGCACTGTCGGATCTCTGCGAGCGACGCGACATCCTGCTGATCGTCGACGATGTCCAGATGGGCTGCGGCCGCACCGGCGAGTTCTTCTCGTTCGAGGAAGCGGGCATCAAGCCCGACATCGTCACCCTCTCGAAGTCGATCAGTGGCTACGGGCTGCCATTCGCGCTGACCCTGTTCAAGCCCGAGCTCGACGTATGGACCCCCGGCGAGCACAACGGCACCTTCCGCGGGAACAACCCGGCCTTCGTGACCGCCGCCAAGGCGATCGAGACCTACTGGGCCGACGACGCGCTGACCCGCGACGTCCATGCCAAGGGCGAGCGGATCCACGAGGTCTTCACCGACCTGTGCAACCGCTACGACGGCATCTCCACCCGTGGGCGTGGCATGGTGCGCGGACTCGCGTTCGAGGACCATACCGCCGCGGGCAAGGTCTGCGCGCAGGCCTTCGGCGCGGGACTCCTGGCCGAGACGTCGGGCCCGTCCGACGAGGTGGTGAAGCTGCTCCCGCCGCTGACCATCTCGCGCGAGGACCTCGACCGCGGCCTGTCCATCCTGTCCGATGCAGTCAAGGAGGTGATCGGATGATCGTCCGAACCACTCAAGAAATCACCGGGACCGACCGCGACGTCGCCGACCCCAAGGGCAACTGGGTCTCCAAGCGCATCATCCTCGGCGGCGACAATGTGGGCTTCTCGTTCCACGAGACCACGATCAAGGCCGGCTCGGTCAACGAGTTCCACTACGCCAACCATGTCGAGGCCGTCTGGCTCGTGGAAGGCACCGGTACGCTCCTCGACCGGGAGACCGGCGAGACCTATCCGCTCGCGCCGGGGACGATGTACCTGTTGAACGGCCACGAGCGGCACACCGTCACCGCCGACACCGAGATGCGCATGCTGTGTGTGTTCAACCCGCCTGTCGTGGGCACCGAAGTCCACGACGAGAACGGCGTGTATCCGCTGGTGACCGTGCCGCAGCCGGCCGGCAAGCACGCGGAGACCCCCGTCACCTGACGGCTCTGCAGACACCTCGAGTACGCACCCTGCCTATCCTGGGCAGGGTGCGTACTCGTCTCCAGCTCGGCTCCGCCCCGGCCGAACACACGCCCCTCGACGATGACGTCGCGGATCGGATCGCGCTGGCCGCCGACATCCTCGCCGGACGCCGTTTCGCGGTTCTGACCGGCGCCGGCATCTCCACTGACTCCGGCATCCCCGACTACCGGAGTCCCGGCTCCCCGCCGCGGACGCCGATGACCCTCGAGATGTTCCTGTCGTCGGCGGACTTCCGACGCCACTACTGGGCACGCAACCACCTCGGCTGGCGGCACATGGACGCCGCGGTCCCCAACCGAGCCCACTTGGCGCTCACCGAACTCCAGCAGCGCGGGTGGATGTCGCGGGTGCTCACCCAGAACGTCGACATGCTGCACACCAAGGCCGGCACCCGCGGAGTCATCGAACTCCACGGATGCTACGGCCGTGTCCGCTGCCTGAACTGCGACTGGCGTATCTCCCGTCACCGGCTCGCCGGACGACTCGAGGAGATCAACACCGAGTTCGCGCGTCGGGTCAGCGGCCGCGGTGCCATCGAGGTCGCGCCGGACGCCGACGCGACGCTGTCCGACACGTCCGACTTCGTGATGATCGACTGCCCGAACTGCGGCGGCATCCTGAAGCCCGACATCGTCTACTTCGGCGAGACGGTCACGAAAGACGTTGTGGACGAGTCCTATTCGGTGGTCGACGAGGCCGACGCACTGATGGTCGTGGGGTCGTCGCTCACCGTCATGTCCGGCCTGCGCTTCGCCCGGCGCGCACACCGCGCCGGCAAGCCGCTGATCATCGTGAACCGCGGGGTCACCCGCGCCGACGAGATCGCGACCCTGAAGATCGATCACGAGGCCGGCTTCGTGATCCCGGCGCTGACGACGTTCTGACCACTGGTCAGCGACCCACGACCACCAGATCGTCGGCGTGCACCACCGGACGCTGCAGTTCGGGAGGGAGGTCGCCGGTGGAGCGGCCGACCATCGACGCGATGTCGTCAACGCCGTAGGCCGCGACGCCCCGGGCCCGCACCGTGTCGTACTGGTCGACGAGTTCGACGACGTCGCCCTCGTAGAACCTGCCGGTGACGCCGACGATCCCCGCGGCGAGCAGTGAACGCCGCTTGCGCGACACCGCGTCCACGGCGCCGTCGTCGAGCACGATCCGACCCCGCGCGTCGGCGGCGTGTCGCACCCAGAACCGACGCGCGGACAGCCGCTCGGGCCGGGCGGCGAACACCGTGCCCACCGAGGCGTCGGCCAGCGCCTGCGCCGCCGACGAGGCGGCCGCCAGCAGTACGGGCACGCCCGCATCCGCCGACAACCGGGCCGCGGCGAGTTTCGACGCCATACCACCCGTACCCAGCGCGCCGCCGGAGCCGGCGATCACCCCGTCGAGGTCCTCGGGGCCGTTGACCTCGGGTATCAACCGGGCGCGACGGCCGTCGACGTCGACCCGGCGCGGATCACCGTCGTAGAGCCCGTCGACGTCGGAGAGCAGGATGAGCGCATCGGCACCCGACAGGTGGGCGACGAGCGCGGCCAGCCGGTCGTTGTCCCCGAAACGGATCTCGTTGGTGGCCACGGTGTCGTTCTCGTTCACCACCGCCACGGCGCCGAGTGAACGCAGACGGTCAAGTGTCCGTTGGGCATTCGCGTGGTGACCGCGGTTGGAGATGTCGTCGGCGGTGAGCAGGACCTGACCCACCGTGCGGCCGTAGCGCGCGAACGACGTACCCCACGCATGCGCGAGAGCGAGCTGTCCGACGCTTGCCGCCGCCTGCTTGGTGGCGAGATCCGTGGGTCGCTTCTTGAGTCCGAGCGGGGCGATCCCGGCCCCGATGGCCCCCGAGGACACGACGATCACATCCGACCCGGCCCGCATCCGGGCCTCGAGGGCGTCGGCCAGTGCGTCGAGGCGGTTGCGGTCGAGTCCCTCGGTGAGGTCGGTGAGTGCCGACGACCCGATCTTCACGACCACGCTGCGCGCGTGCGCGATCCGGTCGCGTACCGACCCCTCGTGAACGCGGTCGGCGGAACCGGTGCTCACGGGAGGTCCCGCTCCCCGCCGTCCTCGTCCGGCAGCCCGCGCCGCAGACGACGAGCCTGTTTGCGTTCGGCGGCGCCGACGCGATCGGAGCGATCGAGCCGGATGTCGGTGCCGCGCCCGGTGATCGGGACGTCGTCGCCCATCGGCGTAGACGGTTCCCAGTCGAACGTGACCGCACCGATGGTGACGGGCGCGCCAGGCTGTGCACCGCGCTTCACCAGTTCGTCTTCGACGCCGAGCCGGTTGAGCCGATCGGCGAGGTAACCGACGGCCTCGTCGTTGTCGAACTGCGTCTGCGCGATCCACCGCTCCGGGCGGGAACCGCGGACGATGAAGCCGCCCTCGTTGTCCGGGTCGGTCTCGATCGTGAAGCCGGTGTCGTCGACGGCCTTGGGGCGGATGATCGCGCGCCGAGCGACCTTGGCGGGCTGGGCCTCTCGGTATTCGCGCACCATCCGCGCCAGTGCGAAGGTGAGCTCGCGCAGACCCTCGTGGGAGACCGCCGAGATCCGGAACACCGGCCAACCACGTTCGGCCAGTTCAGGTTCGACGAGGTCGGCGAGCTCGGCGGCGTCGGGTACGTCCAGCTTGTTGAGGATCACCACGCGGGGGCGGGAGGCGAGGTCGCCCAGTCCGTGGTCGTCGTCGAGTGCCGGGACGTACGCGGCCAGCTCGGCTTCGAGCGCATCGATGTCGGAGATCGGGTCGCGCCCGGGTTCCAGTGTGGCGCAGTCGACGACATGCGCGAGCACCGCGCAGCGCTCGAGGTGGCGGAGGAATTCGAGTCCGAGCCCGCGGCCGGTCGAGGCGCCCGGGATCAGACCGGGGACGTCGGCGATGGTGAACACGTCGCCCGCGGTCTGCACGACCCCGAGGTTGGGGACCAGCGTGGTGAACGGGTAGTCCGCGATCTTCGGCTTGGCGGCCGAGAGCACCGACACCAGGGACGACTTGCCTGCCGACGGGAAACCGACGAGCCCGACGTCGGCGACCGACTTGAGTTCGAGGACGAGGGAACGCTGCTGCCCCTCTTCGCCCAGCAGGGCGAAGCCGGGGGCCTTGCGCGCCTTCGACGCGAGCGCCGCATTCCCCAGCCCGCCGCGGCCGCCCTGCGCGGCCTCGAAGACCGTCCCCTCGCCGACCAGATCGGCGAGGATCGTGCCGCGCTCGTCGAGGACGACCGTGCCGTCGGGAACCTTGAGGACGAGGTCGCCGCCGGTGGCGCCGTCGCGGTTGTCGCCGGCCCCGGGCTTGCCGTTGGAGGCCTTCGCGTGCGGGTGGAAGTGGAAGTCGAGGAGCGTGTGCACCTGGGGGTCGACGACGAGCCGCACGGACCCGCCGTTGCCGCCGTTGCCGCCGTCGGGTCCGCCGAGAGGCTTGAACTTCTCGCGATGGACCGACGCGCAGCCGTGGCCGCCGTTCCCCGCGGCGACGTGGATGGTCACGCGGTCGACGAACCGAGACATCGAAATCCTTCTTCCGTCAAAAAAGAACAGGGCGGGCGGGGTACGCGATGACCCTGCCCGCCCTGTGTAAGAGCTTGTCGTGCCGGTTGCTCAGGTCAGACCGAAGCAGTTTCCGGGACGATGTTGACCGTCTTGCGGCCACGCTTGGAGCCGAACTCCACCGCGCCCGCGGCCAGCGCGAACAGGGTGTCGTCGCCACCGCGACCGACGTTGACGCCGGGATGGAACTTGGTGCCGCGCTGGCGGACCAGGATCTCACCTGCGCTCACCTGCTGGCCGCCGAAGCGCTTCACGCCGAGTCGCTGCGCATTGGAATCGCGACCGTTGCGCGAGCTGGACGCGCCCTTCTTGTGTGCCATGTGTCAGTCCTCCTGAGGTCTTCTCGAAGCGGGTCGAACTACTTGATGCCGGTGACCTTGAGGACCGTCAGCTTCTGACGGTGACCCTGGCGCTTGTGGTAGCCGGTCTTGTTCTTGAACTTGTGGATGCGGATCTTGGGGCCCTTGACGTGGTCGACGACCTCGCCGGTGACCGAGATCTTGGCCAGCTTGTCGGCATCTGTGGTCAGGTTCGACCCGTCGACGACCAACGCGACCGGCAGGCTCACCGTGCTGCCGATCTCTCCGTCGATCTTCTCGACCTTCACAGTGTCGCCTTCAGCGACCTTGTACTGCTTACCGCCGGTCTTGACGATCGCGTACGTTGCCATCGAAGTATTCCTCTTACTCGTCTACTCGGACCCTGGGGGCGCGAGCGCTCCTGGGGCGTTTGTGTTGTGCGTGCCGGGGCGGGCCGCAGGGCACCCGGGCATGTGGCCGGGGAAGCTGCGGTTCGCACCAGAGGGCCTGCCGACGGACTACGCACCGTTGCTGTGCCGAAGCGGGCAGAACAGCGCAGACCCTCCGCGGGAGGCGACTTTCCAAGGTTACGGGAACGTCGGCGGTCGGGTCAAACTCGCCCGACCCGGGCCCAGCGCGGCCCGGTCACCCAGGTCAGTCGTCGGCCGGTGGCGGTCCCGCGGGACGGCCCGCGCTGCGCTTGCGCGGCCGGCGCCGGACCGCGACCGCCGCCTCCGAGGTCCCGGTGGAGACCGGACCCGAGGTGGTCATCGGGGTGTCCGTGGTCGTGTCCGCCGCAGTCATCACCACGGAGTCGGGCGGTGTGGTCGTCTGCGCCGGACGCCGGACGACCCGCCGACGACGCCGTGCGGCCGCCGGAGCCTGTCCGTCGGTGGCCGAGCCGGCCGGCTCGGGCACCGTCTCGACCGCCGGGGGTTCGGTCTCAGCCGCCTCCGTCGCGGCGGGTTCCGTCGCCACCGGATACGGCAGGGTCTCGGCCGGCTCGGCAACAGCGGTGTCCGCCCGGCTGTCGGCCGTGTGCTGCGGCGACGACGCCTCGACGACGGGCTCCGGCGCATCCTCGGCCCGACCCGTGGTGTCACCGTCGGTGGTCGAACCGGACTCCTCGCCGTGTTCGTCGTCGTGCGCGTGCGCCGCCATCGCCCGGAACATCGGGTGCTCGGCCGGCTTGTGAGCGGGCGCGGCGGTCGGTGCGGCTGCCTCCGGCTGCGCGTCGGCCTTCTTCTTGCCTCGACGGGACCGCTTCGAGCCGGCACCGTCGCCGCGCGAAGAGTCGTCGGTCTTCACCTCGACGGGATTCGCGTGCACGATGATGCCTCGGCCGCTGCAGGCGGTACAGGTGGTCGAGAACGCTTCCAGCAGACCGGTTCCCAGACGTTTACGCGTCATCTGGACGAGACCCAGCGAGGTCACCTCGGACACCTGGTGACGGGTGCGATCACGGGCGAGCGCCTCGGTGAGCCTACGGAGCACCAGATCCCGGTTCGACTCCAGCACCATGTCGATGAAGTCGACGATGATCATCCCGCCGATGTCGCGCAACCGCATCTGCCGCACGATCTCCTCGGCGGCTTCGAGGTTGTTGCGCGTCACCGTCTCCTCGAGGTTGCCACCCGAGCCGGTGAACTTGCCGGTGTTGACGTCGACAACGGTCATCGCCTCGGTGTGCTCGATGATCAGCGTGCCGCCGGAGGGCAACCACACCTTGCGGTCGAGCGCCTTCGCGAGCTGCTCGTCGATGCGGTGCACGACGAACGAATCCGGCGCGTCGGCGTGCGGCTTGTCGAACTTCTCAACCCGCTCCATGAGATCCGAGGCCACCGAGCTGACGTAACCCTCGACCAGGTTCCAGGCCTTGTCACCTTCGACGACGAGCTTCTTGAAGTCCTCGTTGAACAGGTCACGGACGACGCGAACCAGGAGGTCGGGCTCCTCGTACAGCGGCTTCGGGCTCGATGACCCGCCCTTCTTGGCCTGGGCCACCGCCTCGTCGATGGACTTCCACTGCGACTCGAGGCGGGCGATGTCGGCACCGAGTTCCTCGGCGCTGACTCCCTCCGACGCGGTGCGGATGATGACCCCGGCCTCGTCGGGGACGAGCTTCGCCAGGATCTGCTTGAGACGTTTGCGCTCGACGTCGGGCAGCTTGCGGCTGATCCCGGTCGACGAACCGCCGGGCACGTACACCAGGTAGCGGCCGGCGAGGGAGATCTGCGTGGTCAGACGGGCGCCCTTGTGACCCACCGGGTCCTTGCTGACCTGGACGAGCACGTTGTCGCCGGGCTTGAGCGCCTGCTCGATCTTGCGCGAACCGCCGTCGAGTCCGGCAGCGTCCCAGTTGACCTCACCGGCGTAGAGCACCCCGTTGCGTCCACGACCGATGTCGACGAACGCGGCTTCCATACCCGGGAGGACGTTCTGGACGCGTCCGAGGTAGATGTTGCCGACCATCGACGACGACGTCGCGGTCGTCACGAAATGCTCGACGAGGACACCGTCCTCGAGGACCGCGACCTGCGTGTAGTCCTCGACCGCGGCGTGCTCGTGCCCGTCGTTGCCGGAGATGCGGCTGTTCGCGCTGCGCTCCCGGACGACCATGACACGGTCGACCGCCTCGCGCCGCGCCAGGAACTCCGACTCGGTCAGGATCGGCGGACGACGCCGGCCGGCATCGCGCCCGTCGCGCCGGCGCTGACGCTTGGCTTCGAGTCGGGTCGATCCCGAGATGCCCTGCACCTCGTCGCGGGCGCGCTTGCTGCGCGGCTCGCGCTCGTGCACCACCGTGTTCGGCGGATCGTCGGGCGACGCCTCATCGGGTTCGCCGCCACCTTTGCGACGACGACGACGACGGCGGCGGCGAGTCGACGAGGAGTCACCGGAGTCGTCGTCATCGGATGCGTCTTCGGCGTCGGCCGTGTCGGCATCGTCGCCGGACTCGTCGGCGCGGTCGCCCGCGGCGCCGGACGCCTCGGAGTCCTCCGCCTTGTCCGCACCCGAACGACGGCTGCGGCGGCGGGTGCGTTTGCCCGACGGACGGCCCTCCTCCGAGCGCGAGTCCTCGGCCGACTCCTCGGACGTGGTGTCCTCCGAGTCCGTGCCGGCATCGGTTGCCCCGTCACCGGTCGACTCATCGGCATCGGACGCCTCGGCGTCGGAGTCGTCTGTGTCCGAATCTCCGTCGCCGCCCTGATCACCCCGACCGCGCCCGCGTCCACGACGTCCGCGTCGACGTCGGCGACTCCGACCCGACCCGGAATCATCAGCGTTGGAATCATCAGCGTTGGAATCATCAGCGTTGGAATCATCAGCGTTGGAATCATCAGCGTTGGAATCATCAGCGTTGGAATCATCAGCGTCGTCGGCGCCGGATTCGTCCGGGGTCGAGACGTCGGCGTCTCGGTCAGCTGTGGTCGAACCATCGGCTCTCGACCTGTCCGAGCGGGCGGGCGCGTCCGCTGAGGTCGCGGTCTCGCCAGCGGCGGACTCGTCTGCCGGAGTGTCCGCCGACTCGTCCTTCGCGCCCGTCTCAGCGCGGGTCTTCGCACGAGCCGAGCGGGCGGCGCGGGGCTTGTCGGCCGGGGCCTGAGGCTGCAGGAACAGCGGCTGCGCGCCGGTCGAGGCGTCGGTCTCCGCGGCCGGGGTCGCCACCGGTGCGTCGTACTGGGCGGCCGAGAACAACGTCGGGGCCTCGGGCGCGGTCGATCCCGCGGGCGAGTCTTGGGCGGTGGTCTGTGCAGCGTCCTCGGTCGATGCGGCTTCGGCCGTCGGTGCGTCGTCGGCGGGCGCCGCTTCGGCGGACACCGCCTCGGTCGGTGCGGCTTCGACCGATGCCGCCTCGGTGTGGGCTGCGTCTGTCGGCGCGGTATCGGCAGGGGCCTCGGCCGGGGTCGTGTCGGCAGCGGCGTCAGGCAGAGCCGCGTCGTCGGCCGGGGCGGCCTGCGGGGGCGTCTCGCCGGTCTCGTCGACGCCGGAACGCACCCGTTCGGCCACGGCTTTCGCCAGTTCACGATCGACGCTGGACTGCGGGCTGCGGGTCTGCACGCCGAGATTCGCCAGGTGAGCCAGTACCTGTCGACTCGTCAGGCCCAGGAAGCGGGCCAGGGCGTGCACACGAAGTTTGCTGGGAAATTCTTCCGCCGATTCCGACGCTGCGTTCGCGTCAGCCGGCGACCCGTTGTCGGTCACTCAGTCTCCTCGAACCCCCGGGCGCGTCGGGCTGACGCGGCCACGCGAGGGTCTGCTCTGTGTCCCGGTCCTCGTCGGACCGGTGTTGTGTGGTCTGCGCGTCGTCGCTGCGGTCCGTCTCACGGATCGTCCGACGACGCTCTTGCTGTGTCGATGACCGCGTCCCTGATCGCCTTCCACGCCACCGGGCACAGGCGGAAACCTGAGTGTTCGCCCGCTGGCAGCAGGGCGAACTCGGTGGGGTCAGCTGCGGTTCCGTGGCGTCGCGGTGCATCGGTGCCGCACCGCGACGCGCCGGTACCGGGGCGCGTCATCCGGTCGTCGTCGACAAAGTGTGTCGGCGATAACTGTGCAAGTATCCCACACCGCGGTCGGATGACCGCAAAGGATGAGCGTTTGACGTTGCGCGTCGAGCCGAGGCGCTCGCGTTCAGCCCTCGAGTCCGGGGAACCAGAGAGCGATCTCGCGCTGTGCCGATTCGGGCGAATCGGACCCGTGGACCAGGTTGTACTGGGTGTCGAGCGCGAAGTCGGCACGGATCGTTCCGGGCACGGCCTTCTCGACCGGGTCGGTACCGCCGGCGATCTGGCGGAACGCGGCCACCGCGCGGGGCCCCTCGAGAACGGCCGCTACCAGCGGGCCGGACGTGATGAACTCGAGCAGCGAGGGATGGAACGGCTTGCCCTCGTGCTCGGCGTAGTGCCCGCGAGCGACCTCGTCGCTCGCGGTCTTGAGTTCGAGAGCCACCAGGGTCAGCCCCTTGCGCTCGATACGGCTGATGATGTCGCCGACGAGGTTGCGTTCGACGCCGTCCGGCTTGATGAGTACGAGAGTGCGTTCAGTCACGACTGACACCCTATCGACCGGCCACGGTCACGTACCGGTCAGGAGCAGTACTCACCTGCGACCGGGAAGAAGCCGTAGTCGAAGAGGCTGCCGGTGCGCGAACGCGGATCGACGACCACCTGCAGACAGCCGCCCGGCGAGGCGAGCGCGCCGGCGAGCGCGAGATCGAACTGTTGCGCCAGACCGAGATTCGCGGGCCGGTACTGGGCGGGCACCGGGAGGCTGGCGATGGCCTCGGGGGCCTTCATGGTCGCGGCACGCTGGGTGATCTCGTGGGTGGCGACATAGCTGTACTCCCCCGGCCCGACGGGAACGGGCGCGTCCGCGGCGGGTATCCCCACGAGGTTCGCGATCCCGATCGGTGCCTGGTCCTGCTCCGGATCGGCAGCCGCCGTGGCCGGGACGGTCAGTGCGAGCGCCGCGCCCGCGAGGACGACGACGGGGAGCACGGGGCGTCGGGTTCGGGCGGAGGTGGTCCGGAAGAGCTGGAACTGCACGTATGTCCTCACATCGGGTGTCTCGGGAAGGGTTTCGACAAGCTGCGAGGATCGACTTGTCGCCCCCCGCGGCATGGGCCATTGTTACAGCAAGCCCACCTGGCCGCCCGGGTTCGGCGATAACGGTCCGGCCACAGGTCTTGCGGCCACCAAACCCCGCCCTGAGCAACGAGAACACCGCTGGTGGGCAGCCGGCGGCGAGACGACGGGGCCGCCGGTCCGATTACTCGATCGGCTCCTGGCCGGGCAGCATCCCGCGTTCGACCCGTTTCTCGACGTCGGCCTTGATGTAGCGGATGTACAGCCAGACCGACCCGAAGACCACTCCCACCACCGCGATCGACCAGTGGAAGAGACCGCCGACGATCAGGACGACCTGCAGGCCGAGATCGAGGTTGATCGCGTACGGCCGGCCCTGCATCCCGGCGGCCAGGATCATCGCGATGACGACGAGCGTGAGGTATCCGCCGGACAACCAGGTCAGCCCGTCGCCGAGGCGCCACACGATCGGGAACGCCAGGATCACGACGATGACCTCCAGGATCATCGTGCCGGCCATCACGCCGCGGAGCCCCTTCCACGGATCGGTCGTGGGTGGGGTGTACCGGGTCATGAGGGTTCCTTACCGAAGAGTGTTCGCGCGGCACCGGCGGTCACGACGGACCCGGTGATGACCACGCCCGCACCGGACACGCGCTCGCCGTCGGCCTCCTCGGCCAATGCGATGGCCTCCTCGACGGCGTCGGGCAGGAAGGGTTTGACGACCACGCGGTCCTCGCCGAACACCTCGCGCGCGTACTCCGCGAGCGTCTCGGGTTCCAGGGCCCGTGGCGACCCGTTGTCGGTGACGACGACCGCGTCGAGCACCGGCTCGAGGGCTTCGAGGACTCCGCGGGCGTCCTTGTCACCCAGCACGCCGATGACGCCGACGAGCCGACGGAAGTCGAACTCCTCGGCCAGCGCCTGGGCCAGCGCCGCGGCGCCGTGGGGATTGTGCGCCGCGTCGGCGAACACCGTCGGGGCGCTGCGCAGTCGCTCGAGCCGTCCGGGGTTGGCGACGGACGCGAAACCCGTACGCACCGCGTCGATGTCGAGCTGACGATCGGCCCCCGCACCGAAGAACGCCTCCACCGCCGCGAGGGCCAGCGCGGCGTTGGCCGCCTGATGTGCACCGTGCAGCGGCACGAAGATCTCGTCGTAGACACCGCCGAGCCCCTGGATGGTGAGCATCTGCCCACCGACGGCGATGACCGAGTCGAGGACCGCGAACTCCGATCCCTGGCGGGCGACGATGGTGCCCGCATCGACGGCCGCGCGCAGTAGGACGTCCATGACCTCGGGGCTCTGTTCGGCGATCACCGTGACGGGATCGACGGTGTCGGCCCAATCGGGTTCAGAACCGTCGGGTTCGGCGGGCTTGATGATGCCGGCCTTCTCCCCCGCGATGGCGGTCAGGGTGTCGCCGAGATAGTCGGCGTGGTCCATCGCGATCGGTGTGATGACCGAGACCGTGCCGTCGATGACGTTGGTCGCATCCCATCGACCGCCCATGCCCGTCTCGACGACGGCGACGTCCACCGGCGCCTCGGCGAAGACCGCATACGCCATCGCGGTCAGCACCTCGAACTTGCTCATCCGGGGTCCACCCGCCGCCGTCGACGAATCGTCGACCATGGTGATGTACGGCTCGAGTTCCCGATAGGTGTCGATGTAGGTGCGTGCCGGAATCGGCTTGCCGTCGACCGAGATCCGCTCGGTGACGCGCTGCAGGTGCGGACTCGTGATCCGGCCCGTGCGCCGGTGCAGCGCGGACAGCAGCGCGTCGACCATCCTGGTGACCGACGTCTTGCCGTTGGTCCCGGCGATGTGGATCGCGGGGTATCCGTGCTGGGGGGATCCGAGCAGATCCATGAGCGTCGCGATGCGGGTCAGCGACGGCTCGATCTTCGTCTCGGGCCACCGGGTGTCGAGCTCGGCCTCGACCTCAGCGAGTTCGGCGAGATCGTCGGCACTGTCGGTGACGCGCAGCCGCGCCGGCTCGGCATCCGGATCGGGTTCGTCCTCCCCCAGGATCGCCGACAGACCCAGGGGGTCGCCCGCCGCATCCATTCCCAGGACGGCTGGATCCTCTTCGGGGAAACCGGTGTCGTCGCTCACGCGCCGGCCAGACTCGCCAGCTTCGCGTTCAACCGTTCGACCTCTTCGGTCGCGATCCGCTGACGGTCCCGGATCTTGGCGACCACGTGGTCGGGAGCTTTGGACAGGAACTGTTCGTTGCCCAGTTTCGCCGAGGTCGTCGACAGTTCCTTCTCGGCCACCGCCAGGTCCTTGACGAGCCGCTTGCGTTCGGCTTCGACGTCGACGGTGCCCGAGGTGTCGATCGCGACGACCACGGTGGCCACGCTCAGGCGGACCTCGATGGTCGCGGTCGCGCCGAAGTCGGGCCCGGCCGGGTCCAGACGCGCGAGGGACGTCACGTACGGCAGCAGGTGTTCGAGCCCGGCTTCGCCGAGTCCGTCGAACTGCACGGCGACGCGCTGGCCCGGACGGAGGCCCTGATCGCTGCGGAAACGCCGGACCTCGGTGATCAGCCGCTGCAGATCGTCCACACGAGCGGCCGAGTCCGACGACCAATCGCGTCCGGAAGTGGTCGGCCAGGGGGCGACCACGAGCGATTCACCCCCGGTGAGCGCCTTCCACAGCACCTCGGTGACGAACGGCATCACCGGCGACAGCGCGCGCAACAATGGCTCGAGGACCGCGCCCAGCACGAGCGACGTTGCTTCCGAACGCTTCTCGTCGTTCTCGGCGAACTGCACCTTCGCGAGTTCGAGGTACCAGTCGCAGACCTCGTCCCACGCGAAGTGGTAGAGCGCCTCGCAGGCCTTCGAGAACTCGTAGGACTCGAACCCGGCGTCGATCTCGGCGAGCACCTCGTCGAGCCGGCCGAGGATCCACCGGTCGGCGTCGGTCAGCGTCTCGGCGTCGGGGAGCTCCCCGACCTTCGCGCCGTTCATCAACGCGAACTTGGTGGCGTTGTAGAGCTTGGTGGCGAAGTTGCGCGACGACTGGGCGTGGTCCTCGCCGACCGAGATGTCCGAACCGGGGTTGGCACCGCGGGCGAGCGTGAAGCGCAGGGCGTCGGCACCGAAGCGCTCCACCCAGTCGAGCGGGTCGATGCCGTTGCCCTTCGACTTCGACATCTTGCGACCGTGTTCGTCGCGCACCAGGCCGTGCAGGAACAGGTTGTGGAACGGGATCTCGTTGCCCGGACCCAGATCCTTGCCCACGTACGTGCCGAACATCATCATGCGGGCCACCCAGAAGAACAGGATGTCGTACCCGGTGACGAGAACCGAGGTGGGATAGAACTTCTCGAGATCCGCGGTCTGATCGGGCCAGCCCATCGTGGAGAACGGCCACAGCCCGGAGGAGAACCAGGTGTCGAGGACGTCGGTCTCCTGGACGTAGCCCTCGGGGGCCTGCTCGTCGGGTCCGACGCACACCACCTCGCCGTCGGGTCCGTACCAGATCGGGATGCGGTGACCCCACCACAGCTGACGGGAGATACACCAGTCGTGCATGTCGTCGACCCAGCTGAACCAGCGCGGCTCCATCGAGTTCGGGTGGATCACCGTGGACCCGTCCCGCACCGCGTCGCCGGCCGCCGCGGCCAGCGTGGAGACCGCCACCCACCACTGCATCGACAGGCGCGGTTCGATCGGCTCGCCGGTGCGCTCCGAATGCCCGACGCTGTGCAGGTACGGACGCACCTCTTTCACGATCCGGCCCTGTTCGGCCAGCGCCTCGCGCACCTTGACGCGCGCCTCGAAGCGGTCCATGCCGTCGAATTCGGTTCCGGTGTCGGCGATCCGGGCGGATTCGTCCATGATCGTCGGCATCGGCAGGTTGTGCCGCTGCCCGAGCGCGAAGTCGTTGGGGTCGTGTGCCGGCGTGATCTTGACTGCGCCACTACCGAATTCGGGGTCGACGTAATCGTCGGCGACGATCGGGATCATCCGGTCGACAAAGGGGTGCGGCAGTGCGGTGCCGACCAGGTGGGCATACCGTTCGTCGTCGGGGTGCACCGCGATCGCGGTGTCGCCGAGCATCGTCTCGAGTCGGGTCGTCGCGACGACGATGTGGGGCTCGGTGTCGTCGAGTGACCCGTAGCGGAAGCTGACGAGTTCGCCCTCGACGTCGGCGTAACTCACCTCGATGTCGCTGACGGCGGTCTTGAGGACCGGCGACCAGTTGACGAGGCGCTCGGCCTGATAGATCAGCCCGTCGTCGAACATCTTCTTGAAGACGGTGTGCACCGCGCGCGACAGGCCCTCGTCCATCGTGAAGCGTTCGCGCGTCCAGTCGACACTGTCGCCGAGGCGGCGCATCTGCTCGCCGATGTTGCCGCTGATCTCGGCCTTCTCGGCCCACACCCGGTCGATGAACGCCTCCCGGCCGAGGTCGTCGCGCGTCTTGCCCTCGGCGGCGAGTTTGCGCTCGACCATCGTCTGCATCGCGATCGCCGCGTGGTCCATGCCGGGGAGCCACAGCACCTCGTAGCCCTGCATCCGACGGCGGCGCGAGAGCGCGTCCATCAGGACGTGCTCGTAGGCGTGGCCCATGTGCAGCGAGCCGTTGACATTCGGCGGCGGGATCACGATGGAGAACGGCGGCTTGTCACTCGCCGCGTCCGCGGTGAAGTACCCGGCGTCCACCCAGCCCTGGTAGAGCGACGCCTCGTGCTCAGCGGGGTCCCAGGACTTCGGCAACCCGGTCTCGGGTACGGCAGTCCGGGGCGACGCTGTCTCGGGCAACGCGGATGTCTGGTCGGGTGATGTCACGGCCGCTATTCTATGTTTTCGCCGGGCCGGACCTCGCCGGCGGTCCTCCCTCATCGACGGCACCGAAGGACCCTGTGGCGACTCTCACCCTGGCCCGCGGTCAGAACGTCGGCCTCCCCCCGACGGATCTCGTCACGGTGTCGTTCTCCGGGACCGGGCTCGATCTGCTCGCGTTCCAGCTCACGACCGGCAACCGGGTCCGCGACGACCACGACTTCGTCTTCTACAACCAGCGTTCATCGCCCGAAGGTGCGGTCCGACTCGCCGACGGCGGTGAGATCGAGATCCGGCTTCACGCCGTGCCCGAAGACGTCGAACGCATCGCGGTCGCCGTCGCATCGGATCGTCCGCTCGGCGCGGCGACTCCCACCGCTCAGATCCGGGCAGCTGACGTCGTGATCGATGCGCCCGCCGACGGCCTCACCACCGAGCACGCCGCCGTGTTGGTCGAGATCTACCGCCGGAACGGTTCGTGGAAGGCACGCAGCGAATCTGCCGGCTGGGACGCCGGGCTTCCGGCACTCGTCCGCTCGCTCGGAGTCGCCGTGGACGACGAGCCCGACGTCTCCCCCGCCGAACAGCCGGGAACTCCCGACCGGGATCCAACGATCCGAAAGGTTCACGGCGAGGACAGGCTCTCACTGGAGAAGCGCCAGATTCTGGACCTACGCAAGAAAGCCGTGCACCGGGTTCTGCTGACGAAAGGGGTCGCGGGCCGGGACGCTCGGGTGATCATGGTCATCGACAAGACGCTCTCGATGAGCGCCTTGTACCGCCGCCGCACGGTGCACCGGGTCGTCGAGCGGATGATTCCCGTCGCCACCCAACTGGACAGCGACGGGAATCTCGAAACCTACCTCTACGCCCGCCGATTCGCGAAGCTGCCCGATGTGACCGTCGCGAATGCCGAGTTGTGGATCGACACCTTCGTCCACCTCCGCGGACGACACGGGGCGCCGCTGTGCCCCGACATCGACTACGACAAGACCATCGGCGGTGCCAACGAAGAACTGCCCATCATGCGGGCCATCCTCGACGATCTGCACGGCGACCAGCCCGTCCTGGTCCTGTTCTTCACCGACGGCGGGTTCCACTCCAGGGTCGCCGCCATTCGAGCGCTGATCGCCGAAGCGGCGACCCGGCCTGTGTTCTGGCAGTTCATCGGGTTGGGTGACAACAACTTCGGGACGCTCACGTCGCTGGACACGATGACCGGCAGGGTCGTCGACAACGCCGGCTTCTTTCAGGTCGAGGACATCGACGAGCGCTCGGACGACCAGTTGTACGCCGATGTCCTCGGTGAGTTCGGCGAATGGATGACAGCCGCCGGAGAACTCGGGATCGTGGCCCCCCGCTAACCCGCCGACACCCGCAGTCTGTGCAGGTCCTCGGGCGCGTTGACGTTGACCAGCCAGTCCGGATCGGAGATCCCCACCCGATGGGTGTTGAGCGTCTCGATCGCGCCCAGCATGCGCCGTTCACCGCCGGCGACGACATCCGCGATCATCGCCGCGGCATCCGTGCGGTAGATCCCCGCCATCGGATGATCCCGCTGGGCGTCGTGGGCGATGACCGCCTGCGTCGAGTCGGTCAGCCCCAGCCGCAGCTCGTCGATCAGCTCCGGTGCGATCAGCGGCATGTCCGTGGCACAGACGAACGCGAACTCGGCACCCGCGGCAGCCGCCGCGGACAGGCCTGCGACGAGCCCGCCGAGCGGACCCGTCCCCTCCTGTTCGTCGGT
Source organism: Gordonia sp. NPDC127522 (assembly GCF_042672305.1). Taxonomy (NCBI): domain Bacteria; kingdom Bacillati; phylum Actinomycetota; class Actinomycetes; order Mycobacteriales; family Gordoniaceae; genus Gordonia; species Gordonia sp. NPDC127522. The sequence continues at coordinate 123,123 of NZ_JBHXVK010000003.1, read as the reverse complement.
CACCCAGTGCACCTTCGACGAATCGATCCCCGGCGCCGCCCGGTCGCGGATGTCGTCGACGCCGCGGAATGCCGCAGACGTCTCGCCCGCGACGACCAGCACCGGATCGCAGCGCTGGGACACCACCCGCACCACTCGCGCGAGCATGGGTTCACCGTCCCAGTCGAGCGCGGCCTTGTCGCTGCCCATCCGTCGCGAACGTCCGCCCGCCAGCACCAGGCCGGCGAGCACCGAGGTATCCGATCCGTGTTGAGTCACATCGCTCAGTGTGCTCGATGCGACACCGCCGCGGGGCGAGATGGACAAGAGAAAGCCCCGCCCGGGTCGACCCGGGCGGGGCTTTCTCGACGTCCGTCGTGCTGGGCGTCAGGCGCTCTTGTCGCGACGCTCGTCGCTGGAAGCCTTGCGGGGCACGATCGTCGGGAGGACGTTGTCGCGGACGGTCTCCCCGGTCACGACGACCTTCTCGACGTCGTCGCGGCTCGGGATGTCGTACATCACCGGCAGCAGGACCTCTTCCATGATGGCCCGCAGGCCGCGGGCCCCGGTGCCGCGGTGGATGGCCTGATCGGCGACCGCCTCGAGGGCGTCCCTGGTGAACTCCAGCTCGACATTGTCCATGTCGAACAGCCGGGTGTACTGCTTCACCAGCGCATTCTTCGGCTCCGACAGGATGCTCACCAGCGAGTCCTTGTCCAGGTTCGTCACCGAGGCGACGACCGGCAGACGGCCGATGAACTCCGGGATCAGGCCGAACTTGATCAGGTCCTCCGGCATGACGTCGGCGAACTGATCCGAGGTGTCGACCTCGTCCTTGCTCGCCACCTCGTTGCCGAAGCCGAGACCGCGCTTGCCGATCCGCTCGGACACGATCTTCTCCAGGCCGGCGAACGCGCCGGCCACGATGAACAGCACGTTCGTCGTGTCGATCTGGATGAACTCCTGATGCGGATGCTTGCGTCCACCCTGCGGCGGCACCGACGCCTGCGTGCCCTCGAGGATCTTCAGCAGCGCCTGCTGGACTCCCTCACCGGACACATCGCGCGTGATCGACGGGTTCTCGCTCTTGCGGGCGATCTTGTCGACCTCGTCGATGTAGATGATTCCGGTCTCGGCGCGCTTGACGTCGTAGTCGGCGGCCTGGATCAGCTTGAGCAGGATGTTCTCGACATCCTCGCCGACATATCCGGCCTCGGTGAGCGCGGTGGCGTCGGCGATCGCGAACGGCACGTTGAGCATCTTCGCGAGGGTCTGCGCCAGGTACGTCTTGCCGCATCCGGTGGGGCCGAGCATCAGGATGTTCGACTTCATCAGCTCGACGGTCTCACCCGTCCGGGCGTCCTTCTTCTCGCCCGCCTGGATGCGCTTGTAGTGGTTGTAGACCGCCACCGCGAGCGTCCGCTTCGCCGTGTCCTGGCCGATGACGTACTTCTCGAGGAAGTCACGGATCTCCGTCGGCTTCGGCAGCTCGTCGAGTTTGACGTCGCCGTTCTCGGCCAGTTCCTCTTCGATGATCTCGTTGCACAGGTCGATGCACTCATCGCAGATGTACACGCCGGGGCCGGCGATGAGCTTCTTCACCTGCTTCTGGCTCTTGCCGCAAAAAGAGCACTTGAGCAGGTCGCCGCCGTCTCCGATTCGTGCCATCTCGCGCTGTACCTACTTCCTCGTTGCCGGACTGTCGTGTCTGGTCCGTCGCGTCGCACGCAGCCGGGCATGGGTCATTTGATCGACACTCGAATGCCCAGTAACCCGACGGTACCCGCGTGCCGCTCGAACTTCGACCGATAAGGCCAAATGTCGCGGCAGAAAATCACCGGGACTTCTGCACTGCCACAACTACTTCTTGGCCAGGACTACTTCTTCATCGACTTCTTGCGGTACTCGAAGACCTCGTCGACGATGCCGTATTCCTTGGCCGCGGCCGCGGTCAGGATGTTGTCGCGGTCGGTGTCCTTGCGGATCTTCTCCTTGTCCTGACCGGTGTGGCCGGCCAGGATCTCGTCGAGGCGATCGCGGATGCGCTCGATCTCGGCGGCCTGGATCTCGAGGTCGGAGACCTGACCCTGGTAGGCGCCGCCGGTGCGCGGCTGGTGGATCAGGACCGTGGCGTTCGGCAACGCCGCACGCTTGCCCGGGGTTCCGCCGGCGAGGAGGATCGCCGCCGCCGAGGCCGCCTCACCGAGGCAGACGGTCACGATGTCACAGTGCACGTACTGCATCGTGTCGTAGATGGCGAGCATGTCGGGCACGCTGCCGCCGGGCGAGTTGATGTACATCGTGATGTCGCGGTCGGGGTCCTGCGATTCGAGCACGAGCAGCTGCGCCATGACGTCGTTGGACACGACCTGGTCGATCGGCGTGCCGACGAACACGATCCGCTCTTCGAACAGCTTCGCGTACGGGTCGTACTGTCGCTGGCCGTTCGGGGTGTGCTCGATGAACGACGGCAGGATGTACCGCGCTTCGATGTTCTTCAGCGCCAAGGCCGACGCGGGGATGCCGGCGGCGACCTCGGCGGGCATGCCGTCGAAGGAAAGGGAGTTGGTCATCTGTTGCTCCATTGGGTAGAGGTGGCTCGGCGGTGGGTACGGGAGCGGTCGTCGGACCGGGGTCTCACCGACCCGGGCGCGCGATCACCTTGTCGACGAAGCCGTACTCCTTGGCCTCTTCCGCGGTGAACCACTTGTCGCGGTCGGCGTCGGCCTCGATCTTCTCGAGCGGCTGACCGCTGAACTCGGCGTTGAGCCGGTTCATCTCCTTCTTGGTGAGCGCGAATTGCTCTGCCTGGATGGCGATGTCGGCGGCGGTACCACCGATGCCGGCGGACGGCTGATGCATCATGATGCGCGCGTGCGGCAGTGCATGTCGCTTGCCCTTGGCGCCGGCGGCGAGCAGGAACTGGCCCATCGACGCCGCCATACCCATCGCGTAGGTCGCGACGTCGCATTCCGCGAGCTGCATGGTGTCGAAGATCGCCATTCCGGCGGTCACCGATCCGCCGGGCGAATTGATGTAGAGGTGGATGTCCTTCTGCGGGTCCTCGGCCGAGAGCAGCAGGATCTGCGCGCACAGCCGGTTCGCGATGTCGTCGTCGACCTGGGTGCCCAGGAAGATGATGCGCTCGCGCAGCAGACGCTCGAACACCGAATCGGTCAGGTTCAACCCAGCCACACCCGAACTCATCGTGGGTGTGTGGATGGTCGGCTCACTCACGGGTTCCTACCTTTGCCTTGTTGTCATGACCTGCGCGTCACCCGCGGGTGACGCGCACGCACATCGAATGCTTCTCTGATGACGTCCTCACCGACACTAACCAATCGACACCCGCGGACACTCCCGAGGACACGCCTCTTCGCTGAGAGCAGAACGGCCTTCGGCACCGTGAACGGCCCGTGCGTGATGGTGGACCGACGGCGATCGCCGGCCCCCGTACTTCGAGGACCGGCGATCGCGGAGAAGAGGTGCGGCTGTGCTGGACCGCGGGAGCCCGATCAGTTGTCGGAGTCGGACTCGTCCGCAGCGGACTCGTCGGCGTCGTCATTGCCGCCGAAGTACTCGGCGGTGTCGACGGTGGCGCCGTTGGTGTCGGTGACGGTCACGTCGCCGACGATGCTCGCCAGCGACTTGCCGCGCCGGACGTCGGCGTAGACGGCACCGACCTGGTTGGCCTGCGTCAGCTGCTGGATGAACTCCTGCGGCTGCATGCCGTAGCGCTGGGCGGTGAAGATGATCTGCTGGGTCAGCTCGTCCTGGCTGACCTCGGTGTCCTGCTGATCTGCGATCGCGTCGAGCAGCAGCTGCTGCTTGACCGACTTCTCCGCCTCGGCACGGGACTCGGCATCCCACTCCTCGCGGGTCTTACCCTGCGCCTCGAGGAATTTGGCGACCTGCTCGTCGTCGTGCCCGAGCGCGTGGATGACCTGGTGCTGCTGGCCCTCGACCTCTTCGTCGACGACCTTCTCCGGCAGCGGGATCTCGACGGTCTCGAGGAGCTTGTCGAGCACCGCGTCGCGGATCTTGTTGGCCTGCTCCAGCTTCGCGGACTGCTCGACCCGCTCGGCGAGGCTGGCGCGCAGCTCCTCGACGGTGTCGAACTCGCTGGCCATCTGGGCGAACTCATCGTCGACCTCGGGCAGCTCGCGCTCCTTGACCGACTGCACGGTCACCTTCACGAGGGCCTCCTCGCCCGCGTGATCGCCGGCGACGAGCTTGGTCGTGAACTCTTTGTCCTCGCCGGCCTTCAGGCCGATGAGCGCCTCGTCGAGACCGTCGATGAGCTGGCCGGAGCCGACCTCATGGGACAGCCCCTCGGTGGTGGCCTCCTCGACGGCCTCCCCGTCGACGGTCGCGGCCAGGTCGATCGAGACAAAGTCGCCGTTCTCCACGCCGCGCTCGACGCCCTTGAGGGTGCCGAAGCGGGCCCGCAGGCCTTCGAGCTGCTCGTCGACCGCCGCCTCGTCGACTGCGATCGCGTCGACCTCGACCGACAGGGTCGAATAGTCGGGCAGGGTGATCTCGGGACGGACGTCGACCTCGGCCGTGAAGGTGACCGACTCGCCGTACTTCAGCTCGGACAGGTCGATCTCGGGCTGGCCGATGGCCTTGGTCTCGGTCTCGGCGACGGCCTCGGAGTACTTGGCCGGGATGGCGTCGTTCACGACCTGCGCAAGGATCGAATCACGGCCGACACGGGCCTCGATCAGCTTCGCGGGCGCCTTGCCCGGACGGAATCCGGGGATCCGGATCTGCTGGGCCAACGACCGGTAGGCCCGGTCGAAGTCTGCCGACAGCTCCTCGAACGGGACCTCGACGTTGAGCTTGACCCGGGTCGGGGTGAGTTGCTCGACAGTGCTCTTCACGCCTGAATACTCCTTATATCTACGGTGGTGGGAAGTTCGGTCGGTCGCGGGCCGTGCACCGGGTGACCGGTCGGGCCACATCGATCAAGTCGGGATGACAGGATTTGAACCTGCGACCCTCCGCTCCCAAAGCGGATGCGCTACCAAGCTGCGCCACATCCCGGGGTCCGAACACGCGAGCAGACCCCGGAGGGCGACCGCGCATCAGGGCCAACAAGAGATAGTACGTGCCACCGCGGCCGGGCCCGCGCACGGGTGCCGCGGCACGCCGGAACCGATGGTCGTCCGTCGGATGCCACCTCGTCGCATCCACCCCGATTTCGGTTCCGGCGCCGCTGCCGGTACAGTCACTCATCGCACGCGATGCCGGGTTCTCGACGGTCGCCGCAAGCAACGCGGGTGTAGCTCAATGGTAGAGCCCTAGTCTTCCAAACTAGCTACGCGGGTTCGATTCCCGTCACCCGCTCCACCAGCTCGGAGGCCTTGTCTCCGAGCCTTTTTCGTCGATGCCGGACAGGGCGTGCGCCTACTCCGGCGGCTCCGGCGGCTTGTTCCACGGCAACGGCATGCGATTCGGGTCGGCGATGTCACAGATCCCCGCCCAAGTCACCCGACCGGACCACATCCCGCCGGTCTCGACTCGCCCTGTGATCCACGCCACACCAGGCGTACCGTTGACCCATGTCCTCCAGCCACACGAAAACCCAACGCCGGTGCGAATCCTGCGGCGCCCCCCTGTACGTCCGCCGAGACGTGACCGAGTCCGAGGCCGGCATCGGTCGCGTCGACGTGATGCTCGTCTGCCGAGACGAGGCGTGTTCGCAACCTGCGCAACACCTTCGCACCGAGCATCCACAACCCGCCTGAGCGGGAACACGGCGCGCCCCGAGCGAGCAGTCCCAGTGGGACAAACGATCCTGTTGCGAACGTGGGTCCAGCGGCCACAATGAGTCCCACCCAGGAACCCGCTGCGCATGCGCGACCTAGAATGTGACGACCGTCACACGCGGAGTCGACAACGACGCTACCTCGGGTTTTGCCACGTCGTACTGAGGGTTCGCGATGGCGGCGTCATTCGGCGTGACCCGCTCCTTGGACCCAAGGCAACGGTTGTGTAACGATGGTTCCGCGCTCAGGCCGATGCGCGAACGAATCATCGAACCGAAGGTACGACCTGTGTTGAACTCTCACCTGCCGACCCCGCGCGCCTCGCGCCGCCGTTCGGCTCGACGACTCACGGCTGTCGTCTTCGGCGTCCTGGCCATGGCCCTCGCACTTCCCGGCGTGGCGAACGCCGTCCCGGTCACCGTGATCCCCGGCCTGCCGCCGGTCGAGATCCCCGCGGTCCCCGGTCTGCCGACCCCGCCGGCGCCGACCACCCCCGAAGCTCCGCAGCCGCCGCCGTCGACGACCGAGGAGAAGCCGGCCGGGCCGGTCATCCCGAACGTCAAGACCGAGACCGGTTACATCGCCCTGGCCGACGACAACACCCACACCATCACCTGGTGGCACAACGGCAAGGTCGTCCGGACGATGCCGATCTCGATGGGTTCGGACAAGAACCCCACCTCGAACGGCGTGTACTACACCAAGGAGAAGTACCGCGACATGTACATGGACTCGTCCACGTACGGCGTCCCGGTCGACTCCGCGGAGGGATACCGCACCTACGTCGAGTACGCGACCCGGATGTCGTGGGACGGCATCTTCATCCACGGCGCCCCCTGGTCGGTCAATCAGCAGGGTCGCAGCAACGTGAGCCACGGCTGCATCAACGTCACCAACGATCACGCCAAGTGGGTCTACGACAACGTCCCGCGCAACACCCCGATCGTGGTGCGCAACACCATCGGTGGGAAGTACCAGAACACGTAGTCTCGAGCAGACGACAGAGGGCCGGTCACCTCCAGGTGACCGGCCCTCTGTCGTGTGACCAGGTGGCGGCCGGGTCGGCGAACGTCGCCTGGACCTGAAGCCACTGGGCGATGACCTGACAACCGGTGGACGCCGGATCGGTGACCGAGGTCCGCCGATAGGGGTCGGTCCGGTACGACGTGTGCCGACCACCCACGGCGTTGGTCAGCCACAGACCACCTACCCGGATGCGCGACGGGAGGTAGCACCTGACCTCACGCCAGGCCGCCAGCATCCGCCCGGGGTCGCGCCGCCACTGCGCCGGCCGGACCGACGTCCGCCGCGCGTTCTGCAATTCGTTGGCGCGCAACACATCCCACGCACTTCTCCCCCATCGGCCGAGCCCGGCCAGCGCCATCGAGCCGGTGAGGTCGGCGACGTCGCGGACAAGCGAGTCCGCGTCGGCGTTGCAGATCACGTCCTCGGACGCGCCCACCCAGTACACCGGCAGCCCGGTCGGCAGATCCGCTCCCGGGCCCGCGACTCCCCACCCGTCGCAACCGGGCACCACGCCCGGCGGCTGGTGCGGGTCGGCGACCAGCCCGACACCGAGTACCCGGTCCAGGTCGGATGCACTCTCGGCATCCCCGGTCGTCAGATCGGCGACCGCGGATCGGATGACCACGGCCCCCTGCGAGTAACCCACCAGCGCGATCGGTCCTGCCGTGGCGCGGATGGCCGCCCGCAGTCGGCGCGCGCCGATCTCGACGCTCTCGACGAAACTCATCCCGCCCGGACGCGGCGCGGGACCATAGCTCGCCGGGTATCCGATCCACCGACAGTCGAAGCGGTCATCGAGTTCGTCGGCCACTCCGGTGAGGAGCCCGGACACCTCGGTCCGTGGATCACCCGGGTACGACTCCCCCGTCCCGCCGACCACGAAGACGGTGATCGTCGGCGTCCTGCCGGGCCGGGGCCGCCGGGTTCTGACCTGCTGCACCTCACCCATGGTGGGTCCCGGTTGTGTGAACCGCCCGCAGGTGCGCTGAGGGCTCCCTGAGATTCCTACGTCGACCGCGTCACGGGGCCGCGGCCCGTATGCCGCAGCCGTGACCGATCAGGACGCTTGCGCCGGTGGCGGTTTGGCGACGTAGTCGGCGGTCTCGATGATCGCCACGAAGAAACCGCTGCCCTCGATCACGTTGGCGCTGTGCACCAGGCCGGCCGGTATGTAGATGCTCGCGGGCGCCTCGACCTCGTAGACCTCGTCCCCGAGCGTGATCTCGTAGACCAGGCGGTCGAGCGACAGCAGGATGTTGATCTCCGGGCAGTCGTGAACGTGCGGCTCGCAGTAGTCACGTGAAGCCGCCGAGACGGCCCTCATCTCGTGTGCCACGACGCGTTTCTCCGCTTCCGGGAAAAGGTCCCCCCCGGCCAGCACACGACGGGTGATCGGCGCGTCGGCCGCGCCGTGGAACGGAACGTCTCGGAGTGGGGACACCTCGCCCCGCGAGATCAGTCCGGCATGAGACCGGATGCTTTCGCTGATTGTCACACTGCCCCCTCTTGTCTCCCGACTGTTCGCATGAGTAAGAACCTCACGGCTCCGCACATGCTACTAAGGTTCGGCTATCCACACCGACTGGGCGGTAACCTGTCAGGTCTGGCAGACGGGGCACCAATACAGTTTTCGGGCCTCCAGGTCGGCGATGAGGACGGGTGTCCCACAGATCCGGCATGGCTCGCCCGCCCGCCGGTACACGTAGGTCCGCGGACGGTTCGGGGCGTAGGACGGCGCCCCGGAATCGTCTTCGGGCCGGATCACGTGGATGCGTCCACGACGCACGCCGATCTTCATGAGAGTCACCAGGTCGGACCACAGAGCGTCGAATTCGTCTCGGAGAACACGCTTTCCGGGTCTCATCGGATCGATGCCGGCGCGGAAGAGGATCTCGGCGCGATACACGTTGCCGATCCCGGCGATGACTTTCTGGTCCATCAGCAGGGCGCCGACGGGCCGCGCGGACCGCGAGATCGCCGACCATGCCCGGTCGGGATCGGCGTCACGTCGGAGCGGGTCCGGGCCGAGTCGGGCGACCAACGCCTCGAGGTCGGCGGGGTGGTAGATCTCACACGCCGTCGGACCCCGAAGGTCCGTTCCGGCGGTCTCGGTCGCGATGCGGAGTCGAACCTGCCCGACCGGTTCCGGCACGGGCACCGCGAGTTCGGTGAACGAGCCGTACAGCCCGAGGTGGATGTGCACCATTCGTTCGGTACGCCCGTCCCGGTAACGATGGACGAGATGCTTGCCCCAGGCCTCGGCCGCGTGGAAGGTGAGTCCGTCCACCATCGCCGCACCGTCGGCGAAGCGACCCTGCGGGCTGCTGACGCGGACCCGCTGCCCGCCGAACAGTCGCTGCTGCCGGCGGGCCAGTCGATGGAGAGTGTGGCCCTCGGGCACGGACTCGGCCGAGACCTACTGGGCCGGGGCCCCCGGCACCTCGGGAGCCTCGCCGGTGCGCTCGTACTCCGCGAGGATGTCGATGCGCCGCTGGTGCCGCGCCTCTTCCGACCACGGGGTGGCCAGGAACGCGTCGACGATGGCCAGCGCCTCGGCGGTGCTGTGCATCCGGCCGCCGATGCCGATGAGCTGTGCGTTGTTGTGCTGACGGGCGAGCTGGGCGGTCTCGACGCTCCAGGCGAGTGCGCAGCGCGCGCCGGGGACCTTGTTCGCGGCGATCTGTTCGCCGTTGCCGCTGCCGCCGAGGACGATTCCCAGGCTGCCGGGGTCGGCGACGGTCTTGGTCGCGGCGGCGATGCAGAACGCCGGGTAGTCGTCGGCGGGGTCCATCTCGTGGGCACCGCAGTCCACGACCTCGTGGCCGGTGGCCTCGAGGTGGTCTGCGATCTGGTTCTTGAGTTCGAATCCGGCATGGTCGGCACCGAGGTAGACACGCATGGCGTCACTATAGATTGAGGGCGTGGACACGCCCCTGCCCGTCCCCCGCGAGCCGGCCGCCGGCACCCCCGCCTCCGGGACGCCGATTCCCAACGTGCCCGGCGTCGCCGACCCGCCGCCACCCGCGTCCGCCGATCCCGGTCGACGGTGGCTGCGCCCGGCGCACTACGCCGCGCGGCCGCGGCTGCACCCCTGGGAGATCCCCACCCTCGTGCTGGTGATCCTCGCGACGGTCGTCGGGTACGCGGCGATCATCGTCCTCGTCGCGCTGGGCACCCTCGACCAACTCCTGTTGGGCGCGTTGCTGTTCCCGCTCCTGCTGTTCGTGATCCGCGGCCTGACCTATGCATCACCGCGGGTCAACGGCGTACAGATGACGCCGACCCAGTTCCCCGACGGACACCGGATGGTCGTCGAAGCCGCAGCCCGCTTCGGACTGGAGTACGTGCCGGATGCCTACGTCGTCCTCGGCAACGGCGCGATCAACGCATTCGCCTCCGGGCACGGGTTCCGGCGATTCGTCGTCGTGTACTCCGACCTGTTCGAGGTGGGCGGCGCCGCCCGGGACCCGCAGGCGCTCGAGTTCATCATCGGCCACGAGGTCGGGCACATCGCCGCCGGGCACACCTCGTACTGGCGACAGCTCTCGACGATCGTCGGCATGAACATCCCGGTGCTCGGCGCCGCCCTGTCCCGCGCGCAGGAGTACAGCGCGGACAACTACGGGTACTACGCCAGACCCGGCGGGGCGCCCGGCGCGATGGGCGTCCTGGCCGCCGGCAAGTACATGCTCTCGGCGGTGGACTTCGACCAGTTCGCCGACCGGGCGACCCACGAGCGCGGATTCTTCACTTTTCTGACCAACGCGATGTCGTCGCATCCGGTGCTGACCTGGCGGGCAGCCGCACTTCGCGACCGGACCCGCGCGGGGGCGATGCTGCTGCGTCCGAGCCAGATCGTCCGGGGCGTCGGGAGCGGAAACGTGGTGGCGGTGCCGCCGCCTCCCCATCCGGCGACGCTCGCGCCCGACGGACTGCCCAACGGCATCGAACCGCCACCACGCTTCTGACGTACGGAACCGCTGTCGCGCAATCGAACCCGATCAGTCGAACTGCGGATCCTCGTTGCGCGTGCGCTTGAGCTCGAAGAAGTGGGGGTAGGACGCGAGCGCGCGCGCACCGTCCCACACCGTCCCGGCGTCCTCACCGCGCGGGATCCGCGACAACACGGGGCCGAAGAAGGCGACGTCGTTGACGTGGATGGTGGGCGTCCCGACATCGTCGCCCACCTTGTCCATTCCGGCGTGGTGGCTCTCGCGGATGACCTCGTCGAACTCGGTAGCGTCGGCGGCCTCGGCGAGCGAGGCGTCGAGGCCGACCTCCTCGAGCGCGCCCGCGATGACCTCGTCGAAATCCTTGATGCCCTGGTTGTGGATGCGGGTCCCCATCGCCGTGTAGAGCGGCGCCAGGATCTCGTCACCCTTCTGCGCCGCGGCGGCGGCGATGACCCGAACCGGACGCCAGGCGTGCTTGAGGCCCTCGCGGTACTCCTCGGGGACGTCCTTGCCCTCATTGAGGACGGCGAGGCTCATGATGTGGAAGTCGACCTCGATCGGCCGGACCTTCTCGGCCTCCAAGATCCAGCGTGAGGTGATCCAGCACCACGGGCAGAGCGGGTCGAACCAGAAGTCGACGCGATCGGTGGGCTGGGCCTGCTCTGACATGGAACATCCTCTCGAGAGTCGACAATGAGCACGGGCCGCCGACGATCGGCCGGTGGCGCCGTCGGACGGCTCAACACCCCGGCGGTTCGAACTGTTCCCGATGCGCGGAGCAGTCGCCGGCGCTGTGGATTCGCGGGGCCCGGTCCGAGCACGGTGTGAGATGGTGCAAGAACCGCCGAGGAAGAGGACCCGGGATGTCGTCGTCGCCACCGTCCGATCCGGACGAACCCGCCCGGGTGGTCGCGCGTCTCCGGCCGCTCGAACCCCGATCTCTCGGACAGCGCTCGGCACAGATCGTCCGGGCCGCCACGAAGCTGTTCCAGGACGCGGGATTCCGAAACGTCAGCATCGAGCAGATCGGCGCCGCGGTCGGTCTCACCGGGCCGGCGGTGTACCGACACTTCCCCGGCAAACACGACATCCTCTCGCAAGCGCTGACGACGCAGGTGGAGCTCGTCGCGACACTCATGGCCGACGCCGAGGAGCACGGCCGCTCGCCGGTCGAGCAGCTCGCACTTCTGCTCGACGGGCTCGGTGACCTCACTGCCCATCGGGACGTGTCGACGCTGTGGCGTCGCGAGCAACGCCATCTGCAGCCGGCCGAACTCGATGTGATGAGAGGCTATTTCGGCCAGCTGAGCGAACACTTCGCCTCACTCATCGTCGCGGCGCGTCCCGACGTCGCGCCGTCGGAGGCGGCGATGCTGGGTGCCGCTGCACTCAGCGTGTACTCCAACACCTCCGGGATGCGGGGCTCGTTGTCGCCCGCCCGCCTCATGGAGGTCCAGCGCGCCGTGGCGGACTCGATCCTCGCGTGCCGGCTGCCGGGGCCACCGGAGCCGGACCCCGATGCCGAGCGCGCGCCCGCGCACCGTCGCCCCGCCTCCCGTCGCGAGCGGATTCTCGACGCCGCCACCCAGTTGTTCTCCGAGCGGGGCTTCACCGACGTCCGCATCGACGAGATCGCCCGTACCGCCGATGTCTCGATCGCGACGCTCTATCAGGAGGTCTCCGGCAAATCCGATCTCCTGCGGGCGGTGCTGTGGCGCGGTGTGCAGGGCATCCTCTACGTCACCGCCCATGCGTTGAGCCGCGCCGGTTCCGACGACCCGCTGGACGTGCTCATCCCCGTGTTCGTCGAGTACTCACTCGACGTCCACGGCCGCATCCTGCCCGTCTTCACCAGCGACCTCATGTATCTCCCGGACACCGAGCAGACGCAGCTCCGGAACGCGCAGATGGATTACCGGGCCGAATGGATCGACGCGATCCGGTCCCGTAACCCACTGCTGACCGCGGCTGACGCGAATGCGCTCGCCCAGGCGTTGTTCGGGTACACGTGCGAGATCATCGAGTCGCCGCAGCTGCGGTCCCGGCCCGGGGTCACCGCCGAACTCGAGACGATCGCGCGGGCGATCCTGAACCCCGCCGGACTGCATGGAGCACCGCCGGAGTCCTGACCTGGATAAGCTGGCCTGCGTGACTGCTCCGAACCTCACCAGAGACCAGGCCCGCGACCGCGCTGCGATTCTCGACGTGTCGAACTACCAGATCGACCTCGACCTCACCGACGGTTCCGGGGCGCCCGGGACCGAGACCTTCCGCTCGACGACGACGGTGCGGTTCACCGCGACGGAGGGCAGCGAGACGTTCGTCGATCTCGTGGCACCCACCCTGATCTCGGCCACGCTCAACGGAGCCGACCTCGACGTCTCCGGTTTCGACGAATCAGTGGGTATCCCGCTGTCGGGCCTGGCCGCCGAGAACACGCTCACCGTGGTCGCCGACTGCGCGTACTCCAACACCGGCGAAGGACTGCACCGGTTCGTCGACCAGTCCGACGATTCGGTGTACCTGTACTCACAGTTCGAGACGGCCGACGCCAAGCGGATGTTCGCCTGCTTCGATCAGCCCGATCTCAAGGCGACCTACACGATGACCGTCACCGCTCCCGCGGACTGGAAGGTCATCTCCAACGCCGCGCACGCGGAGGCTCCTGGCGAACCGGACGGCTCCACATCCGCTGTGGTGCACCGCTTCCGGGAAACAGTACCGATGAGCACCTATCTCGTCGCACTCATCGCGGGGCCGTATGCGGAGTGGACCGACATCTACTCCGACGAGCACGGCGACATCCCGCTCGGCATCTACTGCCGCGCATCGCTCGCCGAGCACATGGACGCCGAGCGCCTGTTCACCGAGACCAAACAGGGCTTCGGCTTCTATCACCAGAACTTCGGGATCCCGTACGCCTTCGGCAAATACGACCAGCTGTTCGTCCCCGAGTTCAACGCCGGCGCGATGGAGAACGCCGGCGCCGTGACCTTCCTGGAGGACTACGTCTTCCGGTCCCGCGTGACCAAGTACCTCTACGAGCGTCGCGCGGAGACCGTCCTGCACGAGATGGCCCACATGTGGTTCGGCGACCTGGTCACCATGCAGTGGTGGGATGACCTGTGGCTCAACGAGTCGTTCGCGACCTTCGCTTCCGTGCTGTGCCAGGCCGAGGCGACCGAGTACACCAGCGCCTGGACGACTTTCGCCAACGTCGAGAAGTCCTGGGCCTACCGGCAGGACCAGCTGCCCTCGACCCACCCGGTCGCGGCCGACATCCCCGACATCGCGGCCGTCGAGGTCAACTTCGACGGCATCACCTACGCCAAGGGCGCATCGGTTCTCAAGCAGCTGGTCGCGTACGTGGGTCTCGAGGACTTCCTCGCCGGGCTGCGGAGCTACTTCGCCGCCCACCAGTTCGGCAATGCCACCTTCGCCGACCTCCTCGGCGCACTGGAGAAATCGTCGGGCCGGGACCTGTCGGACTGGGGCGACCAGTGGTTGCGCACCACGGGCATCAACGTCATCCGGCCCGATTTCGAGATCGACGACTCCGGCGCCTTCACGCGGTTCACCATCGTCCAGGACGGCGCTGCCCCGGGCGCCGGCGAGACCCGGGTGCACCGACTGCGCGTCGGTGTCTACGCCGACAACGGATCCGGTGCCATCGAGCAGACGCACAGCGTCGAACTCGACATCGAGGGTGAACGCACCGACGTCGCCGACCTCGTCGGTGTGCATCGTGGAGATCTGGTGCTGCTCAACGACGGTGACCTCACCTACGCTTCGGTCCGGCTCGATCCGGAGTCGCTGGCGACGGCGACCGCCCGGATCGGCGACATCAGCGATCCGATGCCACGCACCCTCGTCTGGTCGGCGGCGTGGGAGATGACCCGCCAGGCCGAGATGCGCGCCCGTGACTTCGTCGAACTCGTTCGGCAGGGCATCGCCGGGGAGTCGGAAATCGGTGTGGTGCAACGAGTTCTGCTACAGGCGACGACCGCCATCGAGTCCTACGCCGACCCGGAGTGGGCGGCCACCACGGGCCGTCCCGGGTTCGGCTCGCGGATGCTCGAACTCGCCCGCGCGGCCGACCCGGGTTCCGACCATCAGCTGGCGTTCGTCAACACCTGGCTCGGCGGCCGGATCAACGACGACCAGATCGAGGTGGCCCGGGCGCTGCTCGAGGGCGCTGATCCCGCCGACCACGGGCTCGAGGGTCTCGCCGTCGACACGGACCTGCGGTGGAAGCTGGTGACCGCACTGGCCACCGCCGGGGCGATCGACACCGATCCGGAGTCGACCCCGGTCATCGACGCCGAGGCCGAGCGGGACAACACCGCCACCGGCACGCGTTCGGCGGCGCTGGCGCGGGCGGCGCGTCCGCTGGCAGAGGCCAAGGCGGACACCTGGACTCGCGCCATCGAGGACGACACGCTCTCGAACGTGTACACCCGCACCATGATCGGCGGATTCGCCCGTCCCGGCCAGGGCGAACTCCTCGAGCCCTACGTGGAGAAGTACTTCGAGGCGGTTCCGAAGGTGTGGGCACGCCGGTCGAGCGAGGTCGCGCAGACCGTCGTCATCGGCCTGTACCCGAGTTGGGCGATGTCGCAGCATGCTCTCGACCTCGCCGAGGACTTCCTGGCCGGGGACCATCCGTCCGCGCTGAAGCGGCTGATCTCCGAAGGCCGCGACGGCGTGGCCCGCTCGCTGCGGGCGCGCGCCTACGACGCCCGGCAGAGCTGACGTCCGGGACGTCGTCGACACCGACCGCGAGAGAAAGCGGAGAACAGCACCGGGTTTCGAGGTGTGGTGGCGCCTACCTCGAAGCCCGGTCGTTCCGTCTACTACCCGGGATCGGGTGCGCTTGAATCACTGCGCCTGCTCATGCTGTTCGAGAGGCACATCTGAGAAAGTCCCACCCTGTTCGACGATGTCGGACGCCGCACGGGGGTCGTCATGCTCGTCTTCATCGACACGGCTCGTGGGAATGGTGGTGCGCACCCGGGAAGTGGTCATCATGTGATTTCCTGACTCCGCCGCGGAAAACGCGAGCGGAGGACCGATGCTGCGGGCGGTGATTCCGCCGAACTCGTTCCGGTCCTGGGCCACCACTGTACGCCTCATCCGAGATCGCGAAGTACCTCCACCCGCCGCATCTGCCGATCTTTGGCATACTGAAGAGGCCGCCGTGACCACAGCTGTCCGGTTCATGAATTTCGTGAAGCGCTCCGGTTTCCGATACCGAAGGTGCACCAGGCCCCCACAGAAGGCCACGAGGACCGTCATGTCCCCGATCGACACGCCCGCCGTCAACCGAAAGTTCGTGAGTTCGTACACGGACCTGGCCGCAGAGGTCCGCGAATCCGGACTCCTCGACCGCCGACAGATCTTCTACATCCACCGGATCGTCATCACCGTCCTCGCGTTCCTCGGTGCCTGGACTCTGGTCGTCGTGCTCGGCGACACCTGGTGGCAACTCGTCCTCGCCGTCGCCCTCGGCGTGATCAGTACGCATTTCGGTTTCCTCGGCCACGACGGCGCTCACCGGCAGATGTTCAGCTCCGCAGGTGCCAACGAGTGGGCGGCGCGACTCATCGCCGCGTCGGGAGCGGGGCTGTCGCTGCACTGGTGGCGGGGCAAACACAACAAGCATCACAAGGCGCCCAATCAGATCGGGGTGGACCCCGACATCGCCGACGGCGCGATTGCGTTCGTGCCCGAGTACGCCGCGGCACGCACCGGTTTCTCCCGCTGGTTCGCGCGACGCCAGGGATGGCTTTTCATTCCGCTGCTCACTCTCGAGGGCCTGTCGCTGCACGTCGCCAGCCTGAGGGGGCTCGCCGAGCGCACATCGGTACCCCACCGCGCCTTGGAGATCTGCCTCATCGTGGCGCGCATCTCTCTCGGCGTGGCGGTGCCGTTCGCGGTGATGTCGCCGGTCCAGGCCGTGTGCTTCATCGGCATTCAACTCGGCGTCTTCGGTATGCTGCTCGGCGGCGCCTTCGCCCCGAACCACAAAGGAATGCCGTTGGTGCCGAAGGACTTACGCGTTGACTTTCTCCGGCGCCAGGTCCTGATGTCCCGCAACATCAGGGGTGGAAGGCTCACCGATTTCATGATGGGCGGGTTGAACTATCAGATCGAACACCACCTTTTCCCGAGTATGCCGCGACCCAATCTGTCCAAGTTGCAGCCCCTTGTCCGCGCCCACTGCGCCCGGCACGGCGTGACCTACACCGAGACGTCACTCCTCGCGTCCTACGGCATCGTGATCCGCTACCTGAACCAGGTGGGTATCGGCGAGCGCGATCCATTCACCTGTCCGCTGGTTCGGACCTACCGCTAGCCGCGGGCATCGACCACGCGCGCGAACGCCCCGCGGCGGAAGGCATCCCGGCCCGCCGATCGTCAGCGCCGTCGCCACCGGTAGCGCACCTGCGGCCGGCCCGCCGAGCCGTACTCGGTCTCGCGTTCGAGTACGTGGTCGTCGGCGAGCCGCTCGAGGTAGCGCCATGCGGTGACCCGCGACGACCCGAGGGCGCGCGCCACTTCCGAGGCGGTCAGCCCGTCGGGGCTGTCACGGACCGCCCGGCTGACCGCGTCCTCGGTCTGCGGCGCCGCGCCCTTCTTCGCCGATCGACGGGTGTCGCTCGTGCGCAGCTCGGCGAGCGCCCGGTCGACGTCGCGCTGACTGACCGCGTCGGCGTCGCCGGTGAGGGCTTCGCGGTAGCGCAGGTACTGCTCGATCTTCTCCCGGAACGCGGCGAAGGTGAAGGGTTTCAGCAGGTAGAGCAGCACCCCGCGCGACATCGCGCTGCGGACGGTGGCGAGGTCGCGCTGGGCGGTGATCGCGATGACGTCGGGCGCCGGGCGGACACCCGACAGCGCCGAGGCGAGGTCCACGCCACGCGCGTCGGGCAGACCCAGGTCGAGCAGCACCAGGTCCACCGGTCCGGCGGTGGCCATCCGCAGCGCCTCCTGCGCGGTGGACACGGCACCGACGACCTCGAATCCGCCCAGCCGGACGAGATAATCGCGATGCGCCTCGGCGATCACGGGTTCGTCCTCGACGATCAGGACGCGGATCATCGTGCGCGCTCCCCCGTGTCGGCGCGCACGCGTACCGAGATGACCGAGCCGTAGGTGTTCTCGGCGCTCATCGTCCCGTGCCGGCGGGCGACGACCTGGGCGACGAGGGCGAGACCGAGGCCGCGCCCGGCGGCGTCACCTCCCGGCTTCGTCGTGTAGCCCCGAGTGGTCGCCAGGGCGAGCAGGTCGGCATCCATGCCGCTGCCGCTGTCGGCGACGACGATGTCGAGCACGCGGTCGTCCCCGACGACCGTCACCTCCACCCACGGGTCCGCGGGGTCGCAGGCGTCCAGGGCGTTGTCGATCAGGTTGCCCACGACCGTGATCATCTCACCGGGCGTGAGGAGCCCGGTGGCGGCGTCGCTCACCTGCGAATCCTCGGTCAGGGACAGCGGAATCCCGCGTTCGGCCGCCTGCGCGGTCTTCCCCAGCAGGAGGGCGACCAGCGCGGGCTCGGCCACCGCCTGGGCCATCCTGTCGATGAGCTGCTGGGACAGCTCGAACTCGGTCGTCGCCAGCCGGATCGCCTCGTCGGGCCGGCCCATCTCCACGAGGGCGACGATCGTGTGCAACCGGTTGGCGGCCTCGTGCGCCTGCGATCGGAGGGCCTCGGCAAACCGCGTCATGGAGTCGAGTTCGCCCATCGCCTCCGAGAGCTCGGTGCGGTCGCGGATGGTGACCACCGACGACGCGCGTCGGCCGGCCACCGGGGAACGACTCACCAGCAGCACCCGGCCGCGGTCGGCGTAGGTCACGTCCGTCTCCTCGTCACCGTCTGTGAGGAAAGCAGGCAGGTCCGCCGGGGCCGTGTCGGGTCCGATCTCGAGCAG
Source organism: Gordonia sp. NPDC127522 (assembly GCF_042672305.1). Taxonomy (NCBI): domain Bacteria; kingdom Bacillati; phylum Actinomycetota; class Actinomycetes; order Mycobacteriales; family Gordoniaceae; genus Gordonia; species Gordonia sp. NPDC127522. The sequence continues at coordinate 104,466 of NZ_JBHXVK010000003.1, read as the reverse complement.
TCGCTGCGCCTCGGCGTTGACCAGGGCGGGTCGCCCGTCCTCTACGACGACCAGTCCCTCGCGTACGGAACGCAACACGGCGTCGTGGTGGTCGTACATCAGCCGCAACTCGTCGGGCGCGAGTCCACCGGTCTGCCGCAGCAGTCGTCGACGGATCCACCACACGCCGCCTACGGCGGTGAGCAGTGCCGCGAACGCGGCGAGGGCGATCATCGGCAGCTGGCCACGCCACGCCGACGTCAGCGAGCGCTGGGTGATCCCGGCGGCGACCATCCCCACCACCCGGCCGTCGGCATCACGGACGGGGACGATCGTCCGGATCGACGGGCCCAGCGTGCCGGTGTAGTTCTCGGTCACGGTCTGCCCGCGCAGTGCCGCGTCGATGCTCCCCAGATACGGTTCGCCGATTCGCGCAGGGTCGGTGTGGGTGTAGCGGGTCCGGTCGGGCGCCAGCACGGTGATGAACGCGATCCCGGTTGCCGCGCGCACCCGCTCGGTGACCGGCTGCAGCACCGCGCTGGGATCCGGAGACGTGAGGGCGGCGACGGTCGACGGCGACTCCGCCAGACTGACCGCCACCGCTGTCACCTCGGCCCTCGCCGCGCGGTCCGCGTCGATGCGGGCGTCGACGGCCGCCAGAACGCTCTCGGCGACGACGACCACCGCGAAGACCGCCAGTGCGAGCGCGGCGACCTGTCCGGCGAGCGTTCGCGGGTACCACCGCATCCCTGCCGACCTCGTTCCTGTCCGAAGTGATGACTCCGGACGTGCTGGGTATGAACGTAATGAACACAATCGTGACCCGCGTCACCACATCGGGCCACAATCCTAATCACTGTTGTCCGAGGTGTACGAGGAGAGAATCACCGATGAACATTCGAGGTAGGTCCGGCGACTCACCGGCCGGGGACGGTTCCGATCCCATCGCGACCACGCCCGACGATACGGCCGACACGCCATCCAAGGCCAAGCGCGACCGCACCCACTGGCTGTACATCGGTGTCATCATCGCGGTGATCGCGGGCGTCGTGGTCGGGCTCGTCGCGCCGGGCGTCGGCAAGGACCTCGGAGTGCTGGGGACCATGTTCGTCAGCCTCATCAAGATGATGATCGCCCCGGTCATCTTCTGCACGATCGTGTTGGGCATCGGCTCGGTTCGCAAGGCGGCGACGGTCGGCAAGGTCGGCGGACTCGCGTTCGTCTACTTCCTGGCGATGTCGACGGTCGCGCTGGCCATCGGCCTGGTCGTCGGCAACATCATCCAGCCGGGCGACGGACTGAACATCGACTCGGTGTCGGGCAAGGGCCAGGAACTCGCCGAGGACGCACACGAGTCCGGCGGGACCCTCGACTTCATCCAGGGCATCATCCCGGAATCGATGCTGTCCGCGCTGACCGAGGGCAGCGTCCTGCAGGCGTTGTTCGTCGCGCTGCTCGTGGGGTTCGCGATCCAGGCGATGGGGCGCACCGGCGAACCGATCCTCACCGCGGTCTCCTACTTCCAGAAGCTCGTCTTCAAGGTGCTCACCATGGTGCTCTGGGTGGCCCCGATCGGCGCGTTCGGCGCCATCGCCAGCGTCGTGGGACAGACCGGCTGGGCCGCGGTCCAACAGCTGCTGACGCTGATGCTCGCGTTCTACCTGACCTGCCTGGTGTTCGTGTTCGGCGTGCTCGGAGTGCTGCTGCGCACCGTGTCGGGCGTCTCGATCTTCAAACTCGTCAAGTACCTCACCCGCGAGTACATCCTGATCTTCGCGACCTCGTCCTCGGAGTCCGCGCTGCCTCGCCTGATCGCGAAGATGGAGCACCTCGGCGTGGAGAAGACGACCGTCGGCGTCGTGGTGCCGACCGGGTACTCGTTCAATCTCGACGGCACCGCCATCTACCTCACGATGGCGTCGATCTTCATCGCCGACGCGATGGGCGACCCGCTGTCGGTCGGTGAGCAGATCGGCCTGCTCGCGTTCATGATCATCGCGTCCAAGGGCGCCGCCGGCGTCAGCGGTGCGGGATTGGCCACGCTCGCCGGTGGACTCCAGGCCCATCGCCCCGACATGCTCGACGGCGTCGGCCTCATCGTCGGCATCGACCGGTTCATGTCGGAGGCCCGCGCGGTCACCAACTTCTCCGGCAACGCGGTCGCGACGCTGCTCGTCGGCTCGTGGACCAGCACCATCGACAAGCAGCGCGTCGACGACGTGCTGTCCGGCCGGGATCCGTTCGACGAGAGCAACATGGTCGACGACGAACTCGATGACGACACCACCGTTCGCGGAGCCCACGAGAAGGTCCTCACTCACTGACGACCCGCGACGACGAAGGCCGCCCCACCGGAATGGTGGGGCGGCCTTCGTACGTCCGGGGTGTGCGAGCGATCAACCGCCGGCAGCGGCGGTGGCCATCACGCGCAGTGAGGCGATCAGCCCGTCGATCAGGTTGCCCTGACGGAAGCCGGTGACCGCGGCGGTGACACCGAGAGCCGCGACGCGATCGTTCACGCGGGTGGACACCTTGTTGCCGGAGACGATGACCACATCACGCGAGTTCGGCGAGACGGCGATGAGGGTGCCGTACGCGGGCTCGGGCGACTTCGCGAGGATCGCACGGGCGCTGGTCTCGGGCTCACCGTCGAGGTCGCCGATGTAGACCGAGAAGCGCACGAGGGCCTTCTCGCTGGCGGCCTTGAGCGTCTCGTCGAGCGCGATCAGATCCTTCTTGCTGAACGGCGGCGTGGTCGGAGCGTCGGCCGGGTAGCGTGCCGCAGAGATGCGACCGCTGTTGGTGAAGACGGCGCCCAGCGGCAGTTCGGCGGCCGACCGGGCCGCGACCTCGGCGCTCACATTTGCGTGCGTAACCTCACCATTTGCCACTGGCCGAGCTCCCATCGACGTCGCCGGGTTCCGCATGCCGCGGAAGTGCCATCGGTTCGATGTCGGTGGCACTGAAGAGAAGCGGTGCGTGCTCCCACTGCTGGTCGAGGGTGTACTCCTCGACCTTCGGGTACTTGACCCCGGAGGAGAACACCATCGCGACAACACAGAGCAGAACAGCAAGCACCGTGAGAATCGTGACTGGCACTCCGATGGGGACGATCAGGCTGTCGACGTCCATGTCACCCTTTCGATGGTCGCGCCGGACCCGCCCGGTTGTCGGCGCAGGTCATCGTTGATCAATCTAACCCACTGGCCGCCGCCCGGCCCACGGGGGCCTACAGCGCGTCGTAGACGTGTGAGGCGATCCCGTGCGACCGGATCATGCCCCTCACGCGGCGCCGGCATCGAGGTACTGCAGCCATGCCGGATCGATGTCCTTGATGGTGGCCAGCAGACGCCAGTGCCTGCCCTTCGGCACGGTCGGAACCGTCCGCAGCGTCCACCCCAGCTCCCCGAGCAGACGATCCGCCTTCCGGTGGTTGCACGAGGCACAGCACGCCACGCAGTTCTCCCAGGTGTGCGTTCCGCCCCGGCTCCGCGGGACCACGTGGTCGATCGTCGTCGCCCGCGCACCGCAGTAGCCGCACCGGGCCAGGTCACGACGCATCAGAGCGGCCCGGGTCATCGGCACGGTCGCCCGGTACGGCACGTGGACGTATCTGCGGAGCCGGATCACGGTCGGAACCGGGACCGCACCACCCACGGAGTGCACCGCCTCGCCCTGTTCGTCGGCGTGCACCAGATCGGCGCGATCACGGAGGATGAGGACGACCGCACGCCGGACCGTCACGGCCGTCAGCGGCTCGTACGTGGCGTTGAGGAGCAGCACTCGCCGTCGTGTCCAGGTCCCGGCGCCGGGAGCGGAGCGAGCGGGCCGAATGTCACCGGCGCCGGGAGCGGAGCGAGCGGGCCGAATGTCACCGGCGCCGGGAGCGGAGCGAGCGGGCCGGATCTGCCCGCGTCCCGTCTTCGCGTGTGATCTGTGCGTCATCTCGCCTCCCGCCACCCGACAGCACAAGTCCACCACGGTGACGGTCCCCGTGACAGGTGTTTCACGGTGTCCGGCCAGCTCACGGGGTCGACCCGGCGTCGGCGTTGAGACACCGCGCCCGGGTGAGGACAATGGCGAGGGTGACTGGCGAACCCAACACATCCCCTCCGACCCCACCGACGCCGGCAACCCCCGCGCGGACCTTCTACGACGAGGTCGGCGGTGCCGAGACGTTCCGGCGACTCACGGCTGTGTTCTATCGCGAGGTGGCGCGCGACGAGGTGCTGCGCCCGCTGTATCCCGAGGAGGACCTGGGTCCGGCCGAGCGTCGGATGCGGATGTTCCTCGAACAGTACTGGGGCGGTCCGCGAACCTACTCCGATGAGCGCGGCCACCCCCGACTCCGCATGCGTCACAACCCCTTCCGCGTCGGGCCGATCGAGCGGGACGCGTGGCTGCGCTGTATGCACACCGCAATCGCCTCCATCGACGACGACACGCTCGACGCACCCCACCGCCAGGCGCTGATCGACTACATGGAGATGGCGGCGCAATCGATGATGAATTCACCCATCTGAGAGCGTTTTCTGTCCCGTCACGCCGCCCGACTCGCCGACTGACCTGGATTTCTCCGAGAAAACTCAGGTAGGGCACAATGACCACGGTGAGCGATGAGACACCAGAGGTCGTCCCCGCCGAGCCATCCGACGGGGGTCAGCCCGACGACGTCGCGTTCGACGACGGAGCGATCGAGTCCGACGTCGATGCGCTCGAGGAGCCGGCTGCCGGCGAGGCCGTCGTCGCCGCCGACGCACCGGTCGCACCACCCGTTGTCTCGCAGCTGGATCCGGCCGACACCACGTGGTGGAAGTCCGCGGTGTTCTATCAGATCTATCCGCGCTCGTTCTCCGATGTCAGCGGTGACGGCGTCGGCGATCTCGCCGGTGTCATCGACAAGCTCGGCTATCTCGAACTCCTCGGGATCGATGCGATCTGGCTCAGTCCGATCATGGCCTCTCCCATGGCAGATCACGGTTACGACGTCTCCGATCCCCGGGACGTCGATCCCCTCTTCGGCGACCTCGACGTCTTCGACGAGCTCATCGCCGAGGCCCACGAACGCGACATCCGGGTGACGATGGACCTCGTCCCCAACCACACGAGTGACCAGCACGAGTGGTTCCGGGCCGCGCTGGCCGCGGCCCCCGGCAGTCCCGAACGCGAGCGGTACATCTTCCGGGACGGCCTCGGTGACGACGGCGACGAGCCGCCGAACAACTGGCACAGTATCTTCGGCGGACCCGCCTGGACCCGCGTCACCGAGGCCGACGGCTCGCCGGGTCAGTGGTACCTGCACATCTTCGCCAAGGAGCAGCCGGACCTGAACTGGGAGAACCCGGACGTCTTCGCCGATCTCGAGAAGACGCTGCGTTTCTGGCTCGATCGGGGTGTCGACGGCTTCCGCATCGACGTCGCGCACGGCATGGCCAAACCCGCGGACCTGCCCGACATGGATCTGTCGGCGACCAAACTGCTGCAGAACTCCGACGACGACCCGCGTTTCAACAACTATGCAGTGCACGAGATCCACCGCAAGATCCGCAAGGTCCTCGACGAGTACCCCGGGGCAGCCAACGTCGGTGAGATCTGGGTCAGCGACAACGAGCGATTCGCCGAGTACCTGCGGCCCGACGAACTGCACCTCGGGTTCAACTTCCGGCTCGCCAAGGCGCCGTTCGAATCCGGCGCGATCAGGGAGGCCATCGAGAACTCACTCGACGCGGTGTTGTCGGTGTCGGGTACTCCGACGTGGACGCTGTCCAATCACGATGTCGCCCGCGAGGTCACGCGATACGCCGTCGCCGACCCGGAGACCGGGGCACTCGACCTCGAGCGCGGCACGAGGCGCGCACGAGCGATGCTCGTCGTCGAGATGGCCCTGCCCGGAACGGTTTTCCTCTACAACGGCAGCGAACTGGGACTGCCGAACGTCGACGACCTGCCCGACGACGCACTCCAGGACCCGGTATGGGAACGGTCCGGACGCACCGAACGCGGGCGGGACGGCTGCCGCGTCCCGATCCCCTGGGAGGGGACCGAGCCGCCCTTCGGATTCAGTGCGACGTCCGAGACCTGGCTGCCGATCCCGGAGTCGTGGCGCGCGCTCACCGTCGAGGCCCAGCTCGAGGACGTGGGGTCGATGTTGTCGCTCTACCGGGCCGCCATCGACCTGAGGGTGATCCGTCCGGAGTTCACCGGTGAGCACCTCGAGTGGTACGGCGCGCCGGAGGGATGCCTGGCGTTCCGTCGTTCCGAGGGTCAGCTGGTCTGTGCGCTGAACGCCGGCGATGAGCCGGTGCCTCTTCCGCCCGGCGAATTGCTGCTCGTCAGTTCGCCTCTCGTCGACGGGATGCTGGCGCCGGACGCAGCTGCCTGGCTGGTGTGACTGAACTCGGGCAGCCGACCGCGACCCAGGTGAGGGGCACGCAGGCACCTCACCGCCGCCGCAAGCAGGCAAGACGATCGTGAAACGCTGCTAGAAGGGCGGTGGGTTGGCGTCGTTCCAGCGCTTCTCGGCGCGTTGGTGGCGTCGGAAGTCGTTGTCGCGCTGCGTGGTGAGTCGGTCGCGGGCGGGGTGATCGGTTGACCGTCTGGGGAAGAGCTTGTTGAACAGGTCGCGTCCGCTGAAGGCGTTGCCGACGAACATGTGTCCGGTGGGTGTGGTGAACCACGCGGTCTGGAATTCGTCTTGGTGGTCCTGCCAGCTGGTGAAGGTCTTGATGCGGTGATGGAACCGGCACAGCGGTTTGAGGTTGCGCGCATCGGTCGGGCCGCCGCGCCGCGGGTCGGTGTGATCGAAGGGTTCGGTGTGGTCGAGATCGATCTGCCAGACCGGCGCGTTGCAGCCCGGGAAGGTGCAGCACAGTTCACCGGCACGAACCAGCGCCTGCAGCTTCTTCGACGGGGTGTACCGCGTTGTCGAACTGTCCGCGCCGGGAGCCGGTGAACCGTCGGGTGCGGTAGGTACGGGCTGGATGTAGGTGCGGCGGGCTTCGGCGAGGAGTGTTCGGGCGGTGTCGGCGTCGATGATGCCGTGTCGGTCGAGGAAGGCAGGGTCGTCGTCGAGACCGATCAGGGTCGACAGGTTCACCACGATGTGGAAGGTCGCGCGCGGCGCCGGCGATGACGAGGGCGACGCGTCCGGACCCGGAGGGTCGGCGACAACGGTGTCGATGTCCGGGGTGTCGGTGTCATCGCTTCCGGAGTGGCGCGCGGGTGCCTCAGTCGTGTGGTCGGCGGTGTCCACTGTCGCTGCGTCGACGTCGGCGGTGGTGTCGGCGTCAATGTCCATTGCGGCAGGTCGGCAGTCGTCGCATTCACACGCGATAGAAGCTTCGCCCCGCGCGAGCGCTTTCAGAGCATCGACCCGGCGGTTGGCCAACTTTCGAGGGTCACCGGCGTGGACGGCGGTGGCGATCGCCGTCAGGCGTGCGTCGAACTCGGCGGCATCAGCGGCGGGTAGCGTGCCGGAGATCCGGGACTGCCCGGGGGTGAAGCGGTCGGGGGTGACGGTCACCTTGCGGTCGGACTTGACCCGTTCCTTGCGGCGGCGGATCGCGTCGGGTGCCCACTTGGCGACGATGGAATCGACCATGGCGGTGAATCGTGCCGTCGACATCGGTGCGCGGGCGAAGATCGCTTCGGCGAGATGGGCGTCGACGGTCTGCATCTCTTCGTCGTCGGTGATGAGGTCGGTGTGCTTGAGGGCGATGAGGAAGCGGCGTTTGTCGATTCGCCCGCACGCCAGTGCGTGTCCGGTGAAGGAGAGTCGGTAGCGCAGTGCGTCGCCGGCTTCGATGAGGTCTTTCGCCTCGGCCGGTGTCACGGTGAGGGTGGCGCCGACTTCGGCGATGGCCTGTTCGAGGCCGTTGGGCCCGAACTGCTCGTAGGGGTTCTCGCCCGCGGCCACTCGCGCGGACAGGTGCTCGAAGGCTTCGATGGAGTCGAGTTCGCCGCTGTGCGTCTCGGCGCGCCGCTGCGCGTAGTCCATCTCGCGTTCGTCGTGGATGAGACTGGCCACGACCATCATTCGATGCGCGGACGCCGCCGCCAGGCCCGCGCAATGGTTGAGGACCTCGACGAGTTCAGAAGCGGAGAGTTCATGGTCAGGGCGCAGTCGTGGTTCTACCGAATGCTGTGATGGGTCCACCGATGTAGTGGATCCGTCCCCCGCCCCCGATGACATGACACCAGAGTACTCGAACATACGTTCGAGTCAAGGGTTGATTCTTCCAAGTCCCGGACGTGCTACAAATCGGACCACGACGTACTGACAGGCCTCCGACTTCGAGGTGAGCGTGTCTGCGTGGCGGCCAGTGCGAATCACCAGGACACACCGACTAGTTCAGGACGGTCACCGCGAGATCGCGGTGTCGGCGCTGGTACACCGAGCCGAAGCGTGCGTCGATCCGGATCCACGCCGCCGACATCCGGATTCGTACCGGTTCGTCGGCTGCGATAGCCCCGGTGTCGGACGTCTCGGTGACCGCCCGTCCGTCCGCGTCGCGGATGAATCCCATGCCGGTCAGGGCGAAGACCGATCGCATGCTCACCGCGGCCCGCAGCGCACCCTCCTCCGACGTGACCTCGAGGACATCCTGATCGAGCAAACCCGTTGCGGGACCGTGTCCGCTCCCCTCCTCGCGCGCCACCCGGGCGCCTTCCCGGGACAGTTCGACCACGCTGCGGGCGGGTACGTCGTCGATGTGCCGGAACCCGACCGCAGCGGGAAGCGCTCCGCGCCAGGCACTGTCGAGTGAGAAGCCGGGATCGACCGCGGTGCCCGGGCCGGCCGATTCGACGGTCGCACGCAGTGTCGAAGCGTCGCACACGATGTCGGTCGGCGCGATTCGTCCGGTCACCGACCGGGTGGCGAGGACGTCGAACCCGGTATGTGCCCACAAGGCCACCAGACCGTCCGAACGCGCGACCACCCGGACGACGGCGGCATCGTCGAGACGTACTGCGTGCGAGAGGAACGCGAGGGCGTTCGATCGGTCCGAGGACGCGAACTCGATGAACCGCTCCATCAACTCGGCCCGCCGCGTGTGGCCGATTCCCCGGCGGGGCGGCGGAATCCGGCGAGGTAGTCCTTCTGTTCCGGGGTGAGCCGGGCGATGCGCTGGGCCGCCACGTCGAAGGCGACGAGCTGTGTGCTGGCGACCACGGCGGGGCGAGAGGCGGGGTCGGCACCCGCCGCGCGCACTTCGTAGCCGACGGTGAAGTCGACGGCCCGCAGGCGTTCGACGAACATGGTGACCTCGATCGGCCCCTCGGAATGACGCAGCTGCGCTTGATATCTCACGTGTAGGTCGGCGACGAGGCAGCCGTCGCGCAGGGGCGCGGTCGGTCGGCCGTCGTAGAAGAGCCAGGGAATGCGCGCCTCTTCGAGCAACGTCACCATCCGGGCGTGATTGATGTGCGCGTAGACATCCATGTCCGACCAGCGCACCGGCACCTTGACCAGGTATCCGTCAGCGGTCGTGGTCCCGGCGTCCTCGTTGAGCACGTGCGTCATCCCCTGTCTGATCGGCGTCGGCGTGCAGCCCTCGCGGCCACCCCGGCCCAACCCTACGCACTCCCCGGTGGGGTCAGGCGGGCGCGATCTCCACCGGCAGACCGTTGAGGACGACGGTCCCCGAGAGCGGGTCCAGCATGGCCCCGTCGTTCAGGTCGTTCACGTTCACACCCGGATCGGCGGCGGCGACGCCCAGTCTGATGCCCTCGACATCATGACCCCACCCGTGCGGCAGCGACGCGACCCCGGGCCGGATGTCGGTGGTGATCTCGACGGGCACGGTCAGCGAACCGCCCGCACCACGGACTTTGGCGACGTCGGAGATGCCGAGTCGGTCGGCATCGTCGGGATGCATGAGCAGGGTGCATCGATTGGTACCGCCGGTGAGGGCCGGGAGATTGTGCATCCAGCTGTTGTTGGACCGCAGGTGGCGGCGACCGACCAGCAGCAGGCTGCCGTCGGCGGCCGGGGCCGGGTCGCCCCCGGCGTCCACCGCTGCGCTCAGGCGCGCGAGGTCGCCGATGAGCGGGTCGGGAGCGAGTTCGATCTTGCCGGACGCCGTGCGGAGCACCCCGGGCAGTCGCGGCCGCATCGGTCCCAGGTCGATGCCGTGTGGCGCGGCCAGCACATCCGCGAACGTGAGGCCGTCGCGGGAGCCGAAGGCGTCGCCGTACGCCCCGAGGCGGAAGAGCATGTCCAGACGACGCTGGTGTCCGGGCGCGTCGGGCAACATCGCGACGAGCGAGGCGACGTCACGGCCGGCGACGGGCGAACAGGGGTCGGTGACCTCCTTCGACAGCGTGGCCGCGATGACCTGTTCGTCGACGAGGCCCGGGTCGGCGTCGACCCCGGCTCCGGACAGGCCCAGGATCAGCCGGCAGACGATCTCGATCTCGTCGGGACGCCCTGCTGGGAGCGGCAGCACGGGCGGCGAGTAGCGGGCAGAGGCGCGGACCGCCAGGTTGTTCAGGATGGCGTCGAAATGCGGACTCTGCGACGGGCGCGGCGGCGGCAGCACGACGTGTGCGTGCCGCGTCGTCTCGTTCAGATAGGGGTCGACGCAGACCACGAACTGTGCGTCGTCGAGTGCGCGTCCCAGTCGCGCGCCGTTGGGTGCGGACAGGACGGGGTTACCCGAGACCGTCACCAGCGCCCGCAGCCGCCCCTCGCCGGGCGTCTCGAACTCCTCGGCCATCGCGACGGCGGGGAGCTCGCCGCCGACCTCCGCGTGACCGGACACCCGGCTGCGCCACCGCCCGGTACGGAAACCCCGGCCCGCACGGGCCGGGCGGGGCGATGGAGCGGTCGGTGCGAGCGGGAACATCACTCCCCCGGGCCGGTCGAAGTTGCCGGTGAAGATGTTCACCACGTCGATGAGCCAACTGCCGATGGTCCCGAATTGCACTGTGGTGGTGCCCATCCGGCCGTAGACGGCGGCCGATTCCGACGCGGCGATCGACCGGGCGAGCGCCCGTATGTCGGCGGCCGTCACACCACAGAACGAGGCGACCCGTTCGGGAGTGAAGCCGCTCAGCTCGTCGCGCAGCGCCTCCACGCCGGTGACATGCGCGGCGATTCCGCCGAGGTCGGCGGCGACGAGATCCTCGTCGAACAGGCACTGCACCACCGCGCACAGCAGCGCCGCATCCGTCCCGGGCCGCGGCGCGATGTGGGTGTCCGCGAGCTTCGCCGTGCGGGTGCGTGCCGGGTCGATGACGGTCAGGCGCCCGCCCCGGCGGCGTAGCGCGGTCAGTTTCCCGGGGAAGTCGGCGGCGGTGGTCACACTGCCGTTGGAGACCACCGGGTTCGCTCCGATGATCACGAGATGATCGGTGCGGTCGAGGTCCGGAACGGCGAAGGTCCCGGCATGACCGACGAGGTAACCGGTGGCCGCCTGCTTCGGCATCTGGTCGAGGGTGCTGGCGCTGAACACGTTGCGGGTACCGAGTGCCCGGATGAGCAAGGGCGCGTACATCGTGCCGGCGACGGTGTGCGCGGACGGATTGCCGAGGTAGAAGCCGATCGACTCGCCGCCGGAGGTCGAGATCACCTCACGCAGCCCGTCGACCGCAACGGTGAGCGCTGTGTCCCAATCGGTTTCGACGAGCCGACCATCGCGCCGGATGAGCGGATGGTCAAGACGATCGGGGTCGTTGTCGAGCTGGGCGAAACTCGCACCCTTCGGACACAGGTAGCCGGCACTGAACACGTCGGCGGCGTCACCGCGCGCGGCGGTGACGATCTCGCCGCCGGTCGAGCGGTCCCGGCCGATGATGAGGGTCAGACCGCAGGTGGCCTCGCAGAGCGGGCAGATGCGCGGTGCGGTTCGGGTCATGTGCTCAGGCTAGGCGCTCGGAACACCTGACTGCGACGGATTCGGTGACGGCAGCCGTCGCTTGCGCATCAGCGGATCACGCTCCGCAGCTGCCGGGCCGCGACGGAGAGGGTGGCCAGGTCCGCGGTCCCGGTCTCCTCGATCTCCCGGAGCACGCTACGTACCCGGCTCAGCCGGTTCGACCGCGACGACTCCCACTCGGCGATCTTGTCGGCCGTGCTCTCCCCGGGTTCGCTGACCTCCAGGATCCGCAGGGTCAGCGCACGGAGCGCACCGTGCATGTCGTCACGCACGGCCAACCGGGCCAGCGCATGCCATCGATCGCCGAATTCGAGTCCCGACACCGCCGTGAGCAACTGTTCGAGACCGAAGTGCTCCATCACCCCGAAGTAGAGGTCGCCGACCTCATCAGCGTCCCGGTCGGCGATCTCGGCCGCGTCGATGATGTCGAGCAGACAGAAGCGGTGCAGGCTCGCCGCGACGGTGTGGGCGAGGTCCTCGGGAACGCCGTGTTCGACGTAGGTGTCGGCGCGCTCGGCGACGTCGCGTGCCGAGCTCGGCCCGTACCAGTCGTCGATGACCTCGGACAGTGCTGCCACCCGCTCGCCGTAACGGGTGATCTCGGCGGCCATGGCCAATGGTTGCGGCCGGAAGGCGAGCAACCATCGCGAGGCGCGGAACAGCAGACGGCGTGCGTACAACATCATCTCGTCGACGGCCTCGACCGGAGCCGGTGCATGCCGGATACCCTCGAACACCTCGTTCATGCCGAACACCTTGTTGGACACCACATAGGCGCGAACGCCCTCCTCGGTGCTACAGCTGCTCCCCTCGCTCAACCGGAACAGGTGGGTCATCCCGGCGTGGTCGATCACGTCGTTGACGAGGGTCGTCGCCACGATCTGACGCCGCAATCGGTGTCCGCTGATCGCGTCGGAGTATTCGGTGCGCACCGCGTCCGGGAAGTAGCGCGCGACGCGGGGTGCGAACACGTCGTTGTCGGGGAGGTCGGTGGCGAGCAGGTCGGATTTGGACTCGAGCTTGACGTGCGCCATGAGCGTCGCGAACTCGGGTGAGGTGAGACCGCGGTGGAGCTCGCCGCCGACCCGTTTGCGCAGCTCGCGTGGCTCGGGCAGTGCTTCCAGGCGTAGGTCGACGCCCCGTTTGGCGGCGAGGTGTTCGAGCATGCGGGCGTGCACCTCCACCCGCAGCAGCTCGAATGTGCGGCAGAACCCGAGCTCGGAGTTCTGCGAGATGTTGTCGGCGAGAACGAGTTCGGCGACCTCGTCGGTCATCGACTCCAGCAGGGGGTCGCGTTCGTCGGCGTCGAGGCCGCCCGCCGAGACCGCCGCGTCGAGCAGGATCTTGATGTTCACCTCGTGGTCGGAACAGTCGACCCCGGCCGAGTTGTCGAGGGCGTCGGTGTTGATCCGGCCCCCGGCGAGGTCGAACTCGATGCGCCCACGTTCGGTGACCCCGAGGTTGCCGCCCTCCCCGATCACCTTGGCACGCAACTCGTTTCCGTCGACGCGGATCATGTCGTTGGACTTGTCGCCGACACTCGCATGTGATTCGGTCGACGCCTTCACGTAGGTCCCGATGCCGCCGTTCCACAAAAGGTCGACGGGAGCGAGCAGGATCGCGCGAATCAATTCGGGTGGTGAGAGTTCTGTCGTGCCGTCCTCCATACCCAGCGCGTCCACCATCTCGGGGGTGATCGGGATCGACTTGCGGTCGCGCTCCCACACCCCGCCGCCGGCACTGATGAGGTCGGTGTCGTAGTCCGCCCACGACGACCGCGGTAGGCCGAACAACCGCTTCCGTTCGGTGAACGACGCCGCCGCCTCCGGATCGGGGTCGACGAAGATGTGCCGGTGATCGAACGCGGCGACGAGCCGGATGTGCTCGCTGAGCAGCATGCCGTTGCCGAACACGTCGCCGCTCATGTCGCCGATCCCGACGACGGTGAAGTCCTGCGACTGTGTGTCGGTCCCCATCTCGCGGAAATGCCGCTTGACCGACTCCCACGCGCCCCGGGCAGTGATACCCATGGCCTTGTGGTCGTATCCGGCCGACCCGCCGGAGGCGAAGGCGTCGCCGAGCCAGAACCCGTACGACTTCGACACGTCATTGGCGATGTCGGAGAACGACGCGGTGCCCTTGTCGGCCGCCACCACCAGGTAGGTGTCGTCGGAGTCGAGCCGGACGACCCCGCGGGCGGGGATGACCTCACCGGTCGCGAGGTCGATGTTGTCGGTGATGTCGAGCAGGCCGGCGATGAACTGCCGGTAGCACGCGATCCCTTCCTCCCGCTGCGCCTCCCGGTCCCGCGCGGCGTCACCGGTCGGCGGCGGCGGCCGTTTGACGACGAAGCCGCCCTTGGCGCCGAGCGGCACGATCACCGCGTTCTTCACTGCCTGCGCCTTGACCAGGCCGAGGATCTCGGTGCGGAAATCCTCCCGGCGGTCCGACCATCGCAGGCCGCCACGGGCGACCGAGCCGAATCGGAGGTGCACCCCCTCCACGCGCGGTGAGTAGACGAAGATCTCGTGCAGCGGACGGGGTTTAGGGGTCTGCGGGATGTCGCGCGGACGGAGTTTGAACGAGATGACCGGACAGTGATCGGAGTCCGACGACCCGCCGTCGACGAAGTAGTTCGTGCGGTCGGTCGCCGAAAGCACCGCCGCGAACGCGGAGACGATGCGGTCGGCGTCGAGGCTCAAGACGAGTCCGATCTCCTCGTCGAGCTTGTCGCGTACCCGCTTTCGGCGCTGTTCGTCGGCGGTGTCGGGATCGAACGACGCGACGAACAGGTCGACGAGGCCGCGGGTGATGGCGAGGTGTTGGCCGAGGACGCTGGCGACGTGGGCCGAACTGTACGAGAACCCGCATTGGCGCAGGTACTGCCCGTAGGCGCGCAGCATCGCCGCCGACCGCCAGTTCAGGCCCGACCTGATGACGAGTTCGTTGTAGGCGTCGACGTCCGCACCGGCGAGCCAGATCCGGCGGAACGCCTCGGTGAACCGGTCGGCGAGGTCGTCGGCGTGGTCGAGGTCGACGGTCATCCCGGCCGCGAGTTGGACGCTGAATTCGTAGGCCCAGCAGACGGTGTCGTCGAGCCGGTGGATCTCGTACGGGTGCTCCTCGAGGACGTCGAGACCGAGACTGTGCAACACCGGCAGGACATCGGTCAGTGTCGCCGACGCACCGCAGAGGTACAGCGTGAAGATCCACCGGTCCGGCTCTCGCCCGTCGGTCGCCGTCTCGGCGGCGTCGAGGGTCACGTCGATCTCACCCGGTTCCAGACCGACGACGCGGATGAGGTCGGCGAGGGCGGCGTGCGGCTCGCGGAGCTCCTTGTAGTCCTCTGACAACGAGGACAACTGGCGCAGCAGCACGTCCGGGCCGCCGTCGAGTCCCGGGATGTCCTCTGCGACAGCCAGTTCGCGCACCCGCTCGTCCCAACCCCGGATGGCGGCGACCAGCGCCGCCTGCACGCGTGCGTGGGCCGGCGATCCGGTGTCGACCGAGCCGAGTTCGGCCGCCGTCGTCGGGTCGATACAGACCAGCACCTGCAACAGTGCCAACGGCATCTCGCTGACACGCGCCGTGTACTCCAGCCCGGTTCCGTCCACCTCGGCGACGAGCGCGCGCTCGAGGGCGAGCCGGGTGGACGTGTTGTAGCGGTCCCGGGGCAGGTAGATGAGGGCGACGGCGGTGCGTCCGTCGAAGTTGGTGCGCAGGAACAGCCGCAGCGACCGCGTCGCCACCGCGTCCAGCATCTCGGTCAGACGGCGTTCGAGCTCGTCGTCAGTAGACGAGAACATCTCCACCAGCGGATAGTTCTGCAGCAGCTCGATCATGGACTGACCGGCGAAGGAATCCTCCTCGACGCCCGCCTGCGCGAGGACGTCGTGCACCTTGGCGCGCAGGACCGGGACGTCGAGCACCGCCTGATGATTGCCGGCGGAGGTGAGGGTACCCAGGAAACGATGCTCGCCGTCGTGTTCGCCATTCGCATCGAACGTCGGAACCTGCACGAGCACAGGGAAATTGGTGCGCTGGATGCCGGTCGCCACGAACACCCGGCTGACCCGCGGCACCAGCGGACGATCAGTCACCGACGGGAAGTCGCGGTCGATGGAGTCGGTTCGCCACACACCGAGGCGGTCGGCGCCCCCGGCGGGCCCGTCCCCGCCCACCCGCACATGGCCCAGCGGGTGGAAGTGGTTGCCGGCGAACCACTCGAGCAGCGCGGCGTACTCACCACGGTCGGCGTCGGAGACTCCGGCTCCCGGCAGCGGTGCGTCGGCCATCCCGGCGGCGCACTCCGCCATCCGCGAACGCATCGCCGACGCATCGGCGTCGACGTCGATGACCCGCGAGACGACCTCGCGGAGATCGTCGCGCAGCGGCTCCGGATCGATGCCCGGATGACGTGCGAGACCGCAGACCGCGATCCAGGACTCCGGGGTCGTCTCGCCGGAATCGACGGCGACGAGTGTGCCGTCGGGATCCCGCTGGACGGGTATCACCGGGTGGTCTATACGGTCGACGGTGAGGTCGTGCGCCTCGACCGTGGCCAGGACGGCTTCGACGAGCATCGGCATGTCGTCGTTGACGACGAGGATCTCGACGGTGCCGCCCTCGCCCGCGGTCACCCCGACGAGCGCCTCTCCGCGCCGGCGGACCCGCGCGTCATCGAGATGTCTGCGTACCCGGTCGGCGGCCGACTCACCTGCCGACCCGTCGGTCCGCGACTTGAAGTAGTGGTCCACCGCGTCCGGAACGAGTGACGTCACATCTGCCGATGCTAGTCACCCGCGCCGGGCGGAACCGGGATTAATCGCGAGTCAGTTTGCGGTGCGTGACCCGATGCGGGCGGGCGGCATCGGCGCCGAGGCGATCGACCTTGTTGGCCTCGTAGGCCTCGAAGTTGCCCTCGAACCAGAACCACTGCCCCTCTTCGACGTTGCCTTCCCACGCCAAGATGTGGGTACAGGTGCGGTCGAGGAACCAGCGGTCGTGGCTGATGACCACGGCACATCCGGGGAACTGCTCCAGCGCGTTCTCCAGCGAGCCCAGGGTCTCGACGTCGAGGTCGTTGGTCGGCTCGTCGAGCAGGATCAGGTTGCCGCCCTCTTTCAGGGTGAGCGCGAGGTTCAGGCGGTTGCGCTCACCACCGGAGAGCACCTCCGAGCGCTTCTGCTGGTCAGGGCCCTTGAAACCGAAGGCGCTGACGTAGGCGCGCGAGGGCATCTCGTTCTGGCCGACCTCGATGTAGTCGAGCCCGTCGGAGACGACCTCCCACACCGTCTTCTTGGGGTCGATGTTGGCGCGGCTCTGGTCGACGTAACTCAACTTGACCGTCTCGCCGACCTTCACGGTGCCCGAATCGGGCTGCTCGAGGCCGACGATCGTCTTGAACAGGGTCGTCTTGCCGACGCCGTTCGGACCGATCACACCGACGATGCCGTTGCGCGGCAGGGTGAACGACAGGTCCTTGATGAGAACCCGGCCCTCGAAGCCCTTGTCCAGGTGCGAGACCTCGACCACGACGTCGCCCAGGCGCGGCGGCGTCGGGATCTGGATCTCCTCGAAGTCGAGCTTGCGGGTCTTCTCCGCTTCGGCCGCCATCTCCTCGTAGCGGGCGAGGCGGGCCTTGTTCTTGGTCTGGCGGGCCTTGGCGCCGGAGCGGACCCAGGCGAGCTCTTCCTTGAGCCGCTTCTGCAGCTTCTGGTCCTTCTTGCCCTGGACCTCGAGACGCTCGGCCTTCTTCTCCAGGTAGGTCGAGTAGTTGCCCTCGTAGGGGTGCAGCTTGCCGCGGTCGACCTCACAGATCCACTGCGCGACGTGATCGAGGAAGTACCGGTCGTGGGTCACGGCCAGCACGGCGCCCGAGTAGTTCGCGAGGAACTGCTCCAGCCACAGCACCGACTCGGCGTCGAGGTGGTTGGTCGGCTCGTCGAGCAGCAGGAGGTCGGGCTTCTGCAGCAGCAGCTTGCACAGTGCGACGCGGCGACGTTCACCACCGGACAGGTGGGTGACCGGCGAATCGGCCGGCGGGCAGCGCAGCGCATCCATCGCCTGCTCGAGCTGGGAGTCGAGGTCCCAGGCGTCGTTGTTGTCCAGGTCTTCCTGGAGCTTGCCCATCTCTTCCATCAGCTCGTCGGAGTAGTCCGTCGCGAGCTGTTCGGCGATCTCGTTGAAGCGGTCGAGCTTGACCTTGATCTCGCCCATGCCCTCTTCGACGTTCTCCTTGACCGTCTTCTCCTCGTTGAGGGGCGGTTCCTGCAGGAGAATGCCGACGGTCGCGTCGGGGTCGAGGAACGCCTCGCCGTTCGACGGCTGGTCCAGGCCGGCCATGATCTTCAGGATCGACGACTTACCCGCGCCGTTGGGTCCCACGACGCCGATCTTGGCGCCGGGGTAGAAGGACATGGTGACGTCGTCGAGGATGACCTTGTCGCCGTGCGCCTTGCGAACCTTCTTCATCGTGTAGATGAACTCAGCCACGTGAAAACTCCTTCGGACCTGCTCGATGCTGTGTGATCTGTCTGCCGCGGACGCGGGGGGTGCGCGCGCGGGCGCACACACAATGGGGACCAGCCTAGTCGCCGTCGCATGCCGGGCGACGGTCCGGTGCGTCTGCGCCGGTTCGGTGCACCGTCTTTCGCGGGTTGACGCGCGGGTGGGCAGGTTTGCCGAGAGAATGTCGTGGGGACAAGAACGGGGGAATGGGTGAGCGCCGTGCCGGTGTGCGGCGGCGAGGCGATGGGAGCGGTCGATGGGTGCGGTACCCAGATGGACGATCGTGTCCGTGGTCCTGGGTGTCATGGTCGGGTCGATGGGCCTCGTCGCCTGCGAGCCGGCGCCGCGCGAGTGTCCGCCGACCATCTCTCCCCTGGACGGCCCGGCCGGGGAGTGCCTGCGGTTCGGTGTCAGCACCCCGAGCGGCCCGCTCCGCCCGGCCGAGGTCGCCGCGGTCACCGACCTCGTCGGGGTCCGGCCGACCGTCAACCTGTTCTTCGAGGACTTCACCGCGATCCCCCCGATCGCCGCACTCGACGCCGTGGTCGCCTCGGGTGCCGAACCGGTGGTCACCTGGGAGCCGTGGCGCCACCTCGGTGGTGACGACTACGACTGGGGCGCGTTCACGATGTCGTCGATCGTGGCCGGAGCCCACGACGACTACCTGTACCGCTGGGCCGACGAACTCGTCGCCTGGGGCGGGATCGTCTACCTCCGGTTCGCGCACGAGCCGAACGGCGACTGGTACCCGTGGAGCCCCGCCGGCGGGACCTCCCCCGAGCTGTACATCGCCGCGTGGCGCCATGTCCACGCCCTCTTCGCGTCCAAGAACGCGACCAACGTGAAGTGGGTGTGGGCCCCGAATGTCCCCCTTTCCGACGACGCTCCGCTGTCACGCTGGTACCCGGGCGACACCTACGTCGACGTCCTGGGGATCGACGGCTACAACTGGGGCGCGGTGCCCGGCCACCGATGGACTCCGCCGGCGGAGTTGTTCGCCGATTCGTTTGCACAGCTTCGTAACTTGTCCTCCGACACACCGATACTCGTCACAGAGGTCGGGTCGGCAGAAGCCGGTGGTTCCAAAGCCGACTGGATCGCCGACCTGGTGACCTACCTCGACGACGCCGACGACGTCACCGGCTTCGTCTGGTTCGACCACGACAAAGAAGCGGACTGGAGATTGGGCAGCACGGCAGCAGCGGGCACCGCGATGGCGCACGCACTCGAGAAAGCGGGACTGAGGTGACCCTGGTGGACGCGCACATCGATGCCGACATCGAAGAGGCACGACTGCATTCGATGCAGCAGTTGAACGTACTCGACTCGCCCCCGGAGGATCGGTTCGCGCAGATCACCCGGATGGCGAAAGCCGTGTTCGGCGTACCGATGTCGACGGTGTCGCTGCTCGACCGAGACCGGCAGTGGTTCAAGGCGGTCGACGGCATCGAGCTGCAGAACCTGCCGCGGGAACAGACGGTGTGCCAGGTGACGGTCGCGCGCGCCTACGACCACCCCGACGATCCAGCGCTGATCATCCCCGACGTGTCGAAGGTCCCGGCCTTCGCCGCGATCCCGCAGATCGCCGCCGACGACGGAATCCGCTTCTACGCGGGATATCCGCTGTACGGCCCCGGCGGACATCCCGTGGGGACCTTCTGTCTCTATGACACCCGGCCGCGGGAACTCACCACCGATCAGGAGGCGGCGTTCCGCGAGCTCGCCGCATGGGCGCAGCGGGAGATCGCGAACAGCGACGACCTGGAACGCGCGGCACTGGTGCAGCGTCAATTGCTGCCGCCGCCTCTCGGAGTCGTCCCCGGCTGGTCGATCGCGGCGATGTGCCTGCCCGCCTTCGCGGTCGGCGGGGACTTCTACGATCACTACCCCTGGAGCGACGGCCTGGTGTTCACCGTCGCCGACGTCATGGGGAAGGGACTCGGCGCGGCGATCCTCACGGCGACGGTCCGGTCGGCGATCCGAGCCGCATCCCGCGCACTCGACGCCGCCGGACATGGTGCGGCCGACGCCGACCTCGCGAAGGTGGTCGAGACGGTGGCCGATCAGCTCGCCGACGACTTCGCCGGCACCGAGACGTTCGCGACCGCGTTCCATGCACGCCTGCACACCGACGAGGGGCAGCTCGAGTACGTGGACGCCGGCCACGGTCTGTCGATCGTCCGCCGGGCCGCCGGAGGTGTGGAGTCGCTCCCCGGGGGCGGTCTGCCGATCGGCATCCTGCGCGACGACACCTGGGACTCCGCCCGGGTCCACCTCGATCCCGGCGACATGGTCGTCATCACCTCCGACGGGCTGCTGGACCTCTTGCCGTCTGGTGACGAGTCGGCGTTGCAGGCGCTCTTCGCCGACACCTCGACCCCGTCGGAGGTGTGCTCGATGGTGAGCGAACTGGTCGCCTCACGGCCGCCGATCGACGATGTGACCGTCGTGGCCATTCGTCGAGACGATGCGGGATGAGCGAGAGCGTCGAGGAGGCCACCCTCGCACGCACGGCCCCGTCGCCGTGGCTGCGGCTGGTGATCGTCGCCGCCGCGATCCTCGGGATCAACTACATCGTGTGGCGCTGGCTGGCCTCGGTGAACTGGGACGCCTGGTGGATCGCGGTTCCCCTGGTCGTCGCCGAGACCTACAGCCTGATCGACTCGCTGCTGTTCGGGCTGACGATGTGGCGGCTGCAACACCGCCCCGATCCGCCTCCCCCGCCCGAGGGCGCCACCGTCGATGTCTTCATCACCACCTACAACGAACCCCTGGATCTGGTGATGAAGACTGCGGTCGCCGCGAAGGCGATCACCTACCCGCACACCACGTGGATCCTCGACGACGGTGATCGAGCCGAGCTCGCCGAGGCCGCGGCCCGGGCGGGCATCGAGTACATCACGCGATCGTCGAACTGGCTCGACAAACCGCGGCACGCCAAGGCCGGCAACCTGAACAACGCCCTGATGCAGACCGACGGCGAGTTCCTGCTCATCCTCGACGCCGATCAGATCCCCGAACCGCAGATCCTCGACCGCACGCTCGGCTATTTCCACGACGACAAGATGGCCCTCGTCCAGACGCCGCAGTATTTCGTGAACGTGCCGCCCGGCGACCCGCTCGGCAGCCAGGCCCCGCTGTTCTACGGACCGATCCAGCAGGGCAAGGACGGGTGGAACGCCGCGTTCTTCTGCGGATCCAACGCCGTGCTGCGCCGGGAGGCGCTGATGCAGCTCGGCATCACCCAGTATGTCTCCGCCGTCTCCGACGGCATCGATCGCGCCCTGCGCACCGCACGTTCTGTCCTCAAGTCGACGCGCAAGCAGGTCGGGAAGGACAACCCCACCGCCTCGGCCGCGCTCGACGCCGTCGACGAGGCCGTGAAAGACGCACGCGCGCAGCTGAAGAAGAAAGAACCACTGGCCGAGATCACCTATCGCTTCCAGGCTCGCGTCGACGAGGCGGCACGCGGGCTCGTCGACGCCGACGTCGAGGCCATGCGCGCCGACCTCGAGGCCATCGAGGCGCTCACCGAGCTGAGCGAGCAGGAAGCCGGTGCCGGCGCCGTCGACTACGACGCGCTCGCGGTCCTCGCCGAGCGGGAGTGGTCGCCGCTCGGCGCCATCGAATCCATCCGCGCCATGGTCGCGGCGGTCGACGTCGGGCGATCCGACGAGGCCCAGCCCATGCTGCCCCTGGCCACCATCTCGGTGACCGAGGACATGGCGACCTGTATGCGGTTGCACGCCCTCGGCTGGAACTCCGCCTACCATCACGAGAATCTTGCCTTCGGCCTGGCGCCGGAGGACCTGAAAACCATGGTGACGCAACGGCTTAGGTGGGCGCAGGGCACGATCCAGGTGATGCTGCGGGAGAACCCGCTGGTACAGAAGGGCCTCACCCTCACTCAGCGACTCATGTACTGGGCGACGATGTGGAGCTACCTCGCCGGTTTCGCGGCCATCGCCTACATCGCGGCACCGGTGGTCTACCTGGTGCTGGGCATCCTGCCGGTCGAGGCCTACAGCTGGGACTTCTTCCTGCGGCTGATCCCGTTCCTGGTGGTCAACCAGATACTGTTCCTGGTGGTGGCACGAGGCACGCCGACGTGGCGCGGCCAGCAGTACAGCCTCGCTCTGTTCCCCGTCTGGATCAAGGCGTGCAACACCGCATTTCGCAACGTCTACATGAACCGTCCGCTCGGTTTCGCGGTGACCCCGAAGACCAAGCAGTCGCAGGATGCGTTGCCCTGGCACATCGTTCGGCCACAGCTGATCGCGATGGCGTTGCTCGTGGTGGCCTCGGTCATCGGTATCGTGCAGCTGTACCGGGGCGCCGTCTCCGTTCTCGGCGTCGGCGTGAACCTGTTCTGGGTAGTGTTCGATCTGGTGATCCTGAGCGTTGTCATCACCGCGGTGCGGTACCGCGGTCCCGATGAGGAAGGGCAGTGATGGCGAATTTCGCAACACGTAGCGTCGACGGCGGCGCCGTGGCGATCCGGCCCGAGGGCCGGCTCAACATGGTTGTCGCCCCGCGACTCCGAGACCAGTTGCACGAGTTGGTCGGGTCCGGTTCGGCCCGGATCGTCGTCGACCTGTCCGGCACCGACTTCATCGATTCCTCGGGCCTGGGCGCACTCGTCTCCGGGTTGAAGGTGGCACGCCAGGCCGGCGGCGACCTCCGGATTGCGGCCCCGACGCCGCAGGTGGTCACCGTCCTGGAGTTGACCAATCTCAATCGCGTTCTGCGCGTCCACCCGTCGGCCGACGACGCCTTCGACGGGGCCTGACGGGAACCGTCCCACTCACCCAGAGATCGAGGACCCGGCGATGACCGAGAACACCGCGACCCGCACCCTCGAGGAGATCACCTCCCTCGAGACCATGGACCACATCCACGCACTCCTCGCCGATCTCCTCGCGGAGTGCCCCATCGACGACATGGACGCGATGCAGTTCGAGCTCGCAGTCGCCGAGATCGGCGCCAACATCATCGAACACGCCGGGGACGGCACAACCGTCACCCTGCGCCTCGAGCTGGAGGTCGCACCGGACCGGATCGAAGCCCGCTACTCCGACGACGGCAGTCCCGCCCGCGTCGATCTCGACGCCGTGAGCCTGCCCGACGACTTCGCCGAGCGTGGCCGCGGCCTGGCCATCGCGATCAACGTCCTCGACGAACTCGCCTATCGTCGTGCCGACGGCAAGAACCACTGGCGACTGGTCCGGAACCGTTCGGATTGAGTTGTAGTCGGCTCAACCCCACGATCGTGCGTTCACGCCGCCGACTCGCGGGTCTCGGGCGCGGTCGCGACGACCGGTGCGTCGGCCGCGCGCCCCTGGGCGGGCGTGCCCCGATACGTGACGACGCAGCGACTCAGGTCGAGTCCGACGGCCACGGCCGTCATCTCGAGATCGGAGCGACGTGAGCCGTCCGCCGATGGGTACTCGTTGGTCTTGATCTGACCGTGCGCGATCACCGGCCGCCCCTTCGCGATCGCCAGGCCGACGCCGGTCAGCAGACGCCGCCAGCAGCTGACCGTGAGATACAACGTGGGTCCGTCCGACCACTCGCCGGTGCTCTTGTCGATACGGCGCGACGTGCACGCCACGCGGAAGGAGATCACGTCCTCCCCGGTGGTCGTCTGCCGCCGACGGGGATCGGACACTACGGTTCCGATGACGGTCGTGTACGTCTCAAACATGGTCGTCTCCTACGGTTGTCGGCCACGGGAAGATGTGGCCGCACCAGCATCACCCGCAGCGGGGACTGGAAGAGCCGGCCTCGTGCCGCTGTGGAGAACTCGACGTGTTACCCACAGATCGCGATGCACCTGACGCTCGCCGCCCATAGACTTCGCAGGGTGCGCATCCGAAGGCTCCTGGTAGGTCTCATCGCAGCGGCAACGATGCTGGTTGCCCCGCCCCTCGCAGGCGCTGCGCCGGTCGCTTCGCCGACCTTGACCGGTCTGACCGAGGCGATCGCGGGCCGGCTCGCACTGGCCGACACCGTCGCCGCGACGAAATGGGCGTCCGGCGCGGCCATCGACGACCCGGCGCGCGAACAGGTGGTCCTCGACACCGTGTCGCAGCTGGCCACCGACCGCGGTCTCGACCCCGCCTACGTACGCGGTGTGTTCCGCGATCAGATCGAGGCTAGCAAGACCGTCCAACGCGGACTGTTTGCGCAGTGGCGGCTGCCTGGGCAGACTGCTCCACCTGCGACGTCCGATCTCGGTCCGGTCCGGACCGCGATCAACGAGTTCACCGTGGCCATCGTCGACCAGCTTGCCGCCGCAGGCGAACTCGTGACGAGCTTCCGGTGTCCTCCAGAGCTGATCACTGCGACCGGCCGCACCGCTGCCGATTTCGGCTTCGATCCCCTGCACACCGGCGCCTTGATCCAGGCCGGGTCGTCGGTCTGCACGGTGTCGACGGGGTCCGGCTGAGACCTGTTGCCGCTCAACCGCGCTTGTTGAGTTCCTTCAGCATCTCGTTGTAGCTGCCGAGGTCCGCATCGTGGTCGCGGTCCGCGTTGCGGTCGAAGCGTCGCGCCTGCTTCGTGTCGCTGCGCTGCCACTGCACGAACAGCGCCAGTAAGACCACCACCAGGGGGATCTCGCCTGCGGCCCAAGCTATTCCGCCCCCGACACGTTGGTCGTCGAAGAGGCCGTAGTTCCACGGGAGATTGAGCCCGCGGTAGTAGGTCTCGGCGATGACCGCGGTCGTCATCATGAGGGCGATGCCGAAGAACGCGTGGAACGGAATCGAGGCCATCACGAGGCCCAGCTTTGCCACGGGTGACACCTGACGCGGGGCCGGGTCGATGCCGATCACCAGCCAGTAGAAGAGGTAGCCGCTGATCAGGAAGTGCAGATTCATCAACAGGTGCGCCGCGTGGTACTGGACCACGGACTCGTAGAGACCGCCGAGATAGAGAACGTAGAAGCTGCCGACGAACATGACCGCGGCGATCAGCGGATGCGTCAGGATCCGGGACGGCGCCGAGTGCACGCCCAGCTGAATCCACTCGCGCGGGCCCGGCGGATTGCCCCGACCGGCCGGCGGCAGTGCCCGCAGGGCGAGCGTGACCGGGCCACCGAGCACCAGCAGGACCGGCACCATCATCGACAGCAGCATGTGCGCGATCATGTGGATGCTGAACATCGCCGGGGCGTAGCGGCCCAATCCCGATGACGTCGCCAGCAACAGCAGCAGACACCCGAGGAGCCACGCGACGGTGCGACCGACCGGCCAGGCATCACCCCGGCGCCTCAGGCGGATGACTCCCCGGAGATACACGACGGCGAGCACGATCGCCGCGAGCCCGAAGATCAGGTCGAAGCGCCACTCGGTGAGAAGGCGGACGAACGTCGGCGGCCCGTCGAGGTCGTAACCGATCGCGTTCTCGGTCGCCGAGATCTGGGTGGTGTCCACGAGTGGAGGCGGCGTACGGCTCAGGCCGACGGCCAGGCCGAAGGTCGCGGCGAACACGGCGAGTTCGACCAGTCCGAAGCGGACGAACAGCGACGGCTTGTCGTCGGCGTCCAGTTGGGCGA
The DNA here is from genome assembly GCF_042672305.1 of Gordonia sp. NPDC127522. NCBI lineage: Bacteria > Bacillati > Actinomycetota > Actinomycetes > Mycobacteriales > Gordoniaceae > Gordonia > Gordonia sp. NPDC127522. Next base: position 78,540 of record NZ_JBHXVK010000003.1, on the reverse strand, counting down.
TGGTGACACGACGATGCCACGCGCCGAGTCCGCCGAGCACGACCAGGGCCGCCACCTTGGCCACGATCAGACGGCCGTAGGTGTCGGTGAACAGGTCGCCGAGCGGCACCCGCACCAGGGCGTTGACGACACCGCTGGCGCCCACGACGAGGATGCACCAGAACGCGACGCGCGAGAACCGGCGCACCGCCAGGGCGCGCCATCGTCCGTCGGCGAGGGCGTAGACCACGACCGCGGCGAGACCGCCGAGCCACAGGGTCGCGCCGATGATGTGCAGGATCAGGCTGTTGGTGGCGACGTCGTGGTTGCCACCCGACGAGGAGTGGCCCGCGAGCGCGGACGGCATCAGGCTGAACACGGAGAACGCGATGACCGCGATCGTCGGGCCCCAGTGCAGGGTCATCCGGGCGATGATGGCCGCGACCAGTGCGAACACAGCGGTCCAGAACCAGGTGCGCACCTCCGCGACCTGGCCGTAGGCGGTCAGCAGGTTCGCCGGGCGGATCGCCTCCGCCAGCGGCGCCCCGCTGACCTCCGACGCCGAGAACGGCATCAACAGCAGCGCGGACACCGACCACGTCAGCGCGCTCGCCGCCGCGATCCGGATGGCGCGGTAACCCCCGACGTCGAGGACGCCGCTCGCCTGGGGCGGCACGAAGAACGCGGCGAACACGGCCGACCCGAGCGCGATCGCCGCGGCGAACTCGCCGATCGCGGTCAGAGCAGGTGCGCCGTAGGTGGTCAGCGGCCCCGGATCGGGCACACCGGTCAACCGGAGCGCCGACGCCGCGGAGATCGCGGTGACGGCGACGGCGACGATCGCGGCGAGCCAACCCGATGCCCACAGGATCGCGGTGACGACGCCGCGCGGTTCGTTCATCGCGTCGCGATGCTGCTCCGCGGAGGCGGGCGTCGACGTGCGGGTCATCCTCCAACTGTAGGACCGGCCACTGACGTGATCCCAATTCGACCTGGCCCGCCGTGGCGCACGGCATAGCGACGACGGTGTCGTAGACTCTCTCTGCCCGGCCGCTCGTGCGCCACGTCACGCTCGCCGGTCAGCCTCCGTAGCTCAGGTGGATAGAGCAAGGGCCTTCTAATCCCTAGGTCGCAGGTTCGAGTCCTGCCGGGGGCACGTCATTTGCCTGTCGCCGACCGCTCAAAGCGGATCGGGAACCGTTCAGGGCACGCCGTGCGTCATAGTCCTGCCCCACACCTCGGTGGGTCGCGACTCCCTGGAGGATCATGACGCTCCCCCGCTCTCTGTCCGGTTTTCCGCCCCTCTCATCTGGTCGACGAGACCAGAAGGGTTCAGAAGCATCGCTGTTCGGTGTCGATCCCGCCGAGGTCGAGGGCATCGCGCGCACCTGGCGGGCCGCCGCGATCGCGATCCACGCCGCGGATGTCGAGGCCGTCGGAGCGGCGCTCGGACCCTCGAGTCGCGTCGTGCGTGCCCTCGCCGCCACGATCGGGCCCGCACGGTCGGCGGTGGACTCCATCGGTGAACGCCTGACGACAATGAGTCAGATGCTGCGGGCGTTCGACGCGACGACGGCAGACGCCGACGCGCGGTCGGGCACCCGGTTCCGCTCGCTTCGGAACCGCTGATGCGACCCACCCTCTCGCAGTTGCGCGCGTGGGATCCGCAGTCGATCGCCGTCGCCGGGTCCGCTGCCTCGACGCTCGCCGAGCGCATCGACACCGGCATCGGTCGCGCAGTGCGTGCCTTCGACAACGCCTCGAGGTGGTCGGGCGGCACGCACGATGCTGCGCACCAAGCCATCTGGGCGGAACACGATCATGCCGGCGAGGTCCGCAACGTGGTGCAGATGATCGCCGACGAGGCCACCGATGCCGCCGCCGACCTCGGCTACGCCCGCGACTTCGCACTTGGTGTCGTCCGGGGAGCCGAGGGGCTGGGCTTCACCGTCTTCGACGACGGCGAGGTGACACATCCAGAGCACGAATTCGACGGTCAGGCCGCCCTTCTCGCGGAATCCATCGCCGAGGCTCTCGACACCGTCGACGCCCTCGACGAGCGCTACGGTGCACGACTCGAGACCTTCGCGGCCGACCTCGCGTCGATGACGGCGGGTCAACCCGACGTCACACTGCCCGGGGGCGCCGAGATGGACGCGGATCAGGCCGTCCGCATGCTGGAGACGCTCACGCCGACCCAGGTCCGCGACGTCATCGAACAGATGGGTGCCGACGACGTCCGACGTCTGGTGCAGGCCGACCCGCACGTCATCGGGAACCTACCGGGCGTCCCGTTCGCGATCCGCGCCCAGGCCAACGAGATCAACATCCGCAACGCACTTCTCGACGAGATCGCGGCCGGTCGCGGGCACGGCCGTCGAGCTCGGACCCTGCGCGGACTCCTCGCGCCCATCCCCGACCCCATGGCCGGCGAGACACCCCGCGGTGACGACGGACTCGTCGAGCGAACCTTCATCACCTTCGTCAACACTCCACGCGGACGCCTGGTCGAGATGATCGGATCGTTGCGGCCCGGTACCCCGAACACGGCGACCTACGTGCCCGGGACCGGCACGGACCTCGACACCGCTGTCGGCCACAACCGCACGGCCGCAACCGAACTCGCGGTACGCACCGGCGGTCCGGTGTTCCTCTACCTCGACGGCGACCTCCCGCCCGACCTCCGCTCGGCGGCGAGTCCGAGTTTCGCCGCAGCCATGGCGCACCGCCTGGCGCTGTTCGGAGCAGAACTCGACGCCGAGATCGCGCACCTCGCACCCGGCGCGACCACCACCTACATCGGTCACAGCTACGGCGGGTCGGTCGTGGGCTCGGCCGAACAACTCGGTCTCGCGCCCGACCGCGTCATCTACGCGTCGTCGGCGGGCACCGGCATCTACGACACCCCGCATCCCGACGGCGTGGATCGATACTCGCTGACCTTCCCGGGCGACCCGATCCACTACGTCCAATCCTTCCCCGGGAACCCGCACGGCCACGACCCCGACACCGCGCCCGGCGTGATCAGGCTCGACACCGGCACAGTCGACCTCGACGAGCGCACAGTCGACGCAGATCGACGCACAGTCGACGGGGGTCTGGTCACCCACGGTGCTTATTGGAACGACCCGGAATCCACGGCCTTCCAAAACATGGTGAAGGTCGTCGTCGGCGCCGAACCCGACCTCTACGTCCCTCGCAAGCCCGACGTCGCCGAACTCCCACCACCGGTCGGCGCACCCGTTCCGCTGTGGTGGCTCTATCTGTTCAACGATCGCGCCGACGGGGACATCGACCTGCCGGGGCCGATTCCCGACATCCCGCTAAGGCTGCCCTGGTGAGCCACGACTCGCACACACGCCAGGCTTTCGAGTAGTCGTCTGTTCCATCTCGGTCCCCTCGCGACCGTCCACCTGCGAACCTCAACTCGACTCCTGGACCTCGATCGAAGTCCATCAGTCGAGTTGAGGTTCGTCGGTCGGACGCCTATGCGTCGCCGTGGTGAGTGCCCGTCCGGCCGACGTCGACCGTCCCCCGCCACCCGCCGATGAGGCGCATGGAGTGATAGATGACCAGTGCCGCGACCGAGCCCAGCGAGATGCCGGCGAACACGAGGTCGCCGACCTGCCAGGTGTAGTCGGCGATGCCGATGATGAGCGGGATCGCCGCGGTGAACTGGTTGATCGGCTTGGAGAAGTCGACCTTGTTGGTCACCCAGATCTGGACACCGATGACACCGACCAGACCGTAGAGCGCGGTCGTGACACCGCCGAGCACGCCAGGCGGGATCGCGGCGATCACGGCGCCGACCTTGGGCGACAGTCCGAGCAGGATCGCCGCGCCGCCGGCCACCCAGTAGGCCGCCGTCGAGTACACCTTGGTCGCCGACATCACGCCGATGTTCTCGGCGTAGGTCGTCGTGGCCGACCCGCCGCCGCTGCCGGCCAGCATCGTGGCCACGCCGTCCGCGGCCAGCGCGCGACCCATGGTGGCGTCGTAATCCTTCCCGGTCATCATCGCGACCGACTTCACGTGGCCGATGTTCTCGACGACGAGGACCAACACCACGGGGAGGAACAACGGCAGGACACCCAGGTCGAACGTGGGCGTCTGGAAGTCGGGCAGTCCGATCCAGGCGGCGTCACCGATGGCGGAGGTGTCGATGTAGTCGTTGTCGCTGTCGATCCGGTCGAGGATCAGCGCGAGGACATATCCGGCCACGACGCTCAGGAAGATCGCCAGGCGCCCGAGCAGCCCGCGGAACAGCACCGCGGAGGCCACCAGCAGCACCAGCACGATCGTCGCCAGGACGGGATCGGCGACGAAGTTGTTCTTGGCCGCCGGCGCCAGATTGAGCCCGATCAACGCAACGATCGCGCCGGTCACGACGGGTGGCATCAGGGTCTCGATCCATCGCACACCCGCGAAATGACTGATGAGCCCGATGACGACGAGCAGAGCGCCGACCGCCACGAGCCCGCCGAGCGCCGACGACGCCCCGTCGGAGGCGACGGCGGCCGTCACCGGCGCGATGATGGCGAAACTCGAACCCAGGTAACTGGGCAGGCGGTTGCGGGTGATCAGCAGGAACAGGATCGTGCCGACGCCGGAGAAGAACAGCGTCGTCGACGGTGGGAACCCGGTCAGCACCGGGACGAGGAAGGTCGCGCCGAACATGGCGACCACGTGTTGCAGGCCGATGCTGACCGTCCGAGGCCAGGTCAGCCGTTCCTCCGGTGCCACGACCGCGTTGTCGGTCAGCTTCCAGGACAGCAGATTCCGAGACCTCGTCTCCGGTTCACCCATGCCGAACAGTCTGCGGCACGGATGCTGACGACGCCTCACTTCGGGTCTCCTCCGCCGATGCTGCACGGACGGCATATGCAACTCGACTCATATACACCTTGTTGCATAGTGCGTTGTTGCAGTGTTAGCTTGCTCTCATGGCGCTCGAACACGCGATTCTGGTGTCGCTGGCCGAGCGACCGGGAACGGGCTATGAGATCGGTCAGCAATTCGACCGCAGCATCGGCTACTTCTGGTCGGCCACGCACCAGCAGATCTACCGGACGCTGAAGAAGCTCCTCGACGACGAACTGGTCAGCGTCGAGTCGATCAGCCAGGACGGCCGTCCGGACAAGAAGGTCTACACGATCTCCGATGCCGGGCGCGACGCCCTGGCCGACTGGGCGATGAGTCCGACCCCACTGCAACCGCTCCGCAGCGACATCGGCGTGAAGCTGCGGGCCGCGGAGTTCGGCGACCTCGCCGCCATCATCGGCGAACTCAAGGCCCACCGCGACGAGCACCTCGCGCAGCTGAAGCTCTACACCGGTTTCCAGGCCGACTACTACCCCGATCCCGACACGCTCACCGGCCGCAAGCTGCACCAGTACCTCGTCCTCCGCGGCGGTATCCGCCACGAGCAGGGATACATCGAATGGTGCGACGAGGTCATCCACGGACTCGAACGGGAATTGACCGAGAGCTGAGTTCGCCGGTCCCGCAACACCTTCGATACCGCCAATCCGTCCACCCAGGTTCACCGAGATGAAAGGTCGCGCCATGTCAGCCCCGACGGCACAACCGAACCAGCACTATCCGCACCTGTTCACGCCCCTGCAGATCGGCGGCATGACCATCGAGAACCGACTGGTCATGGGTTCGATGCACACCGGTCTCGAGGACCGGTTCTGGGACACCGACAAGCTGGCCGCGTACTTCGCCGAACGCGCCAAAGGCGGTGCGGGACTGATCATCACCGGCGGCTTCGGCACCAGCCGGACGGGTTTGCTCGCCTTCGCCGGCGGCAAGATGACCAACGTCGTCGACATGACCCGCCACAAGCGCGTGACCAAGGCCGTGCACGACGAGGGCGGCAAGATCGCGATGCAGCTGATCCACGCCGGCCGCTACGGATACACGCCGTTCAAAGTCGCTCCCGGCACCGATCCGTCGCCGATCCACCCGTTCAAGCATCTGAAGATGACCGAGCCGATCATCCGCCACGTCATCAGGTCGTTCGGGCAGTCCGCCAAGCTGGCACGCAAGGCCGGCTACGACGCCATCGAGATCATGGGCGGCGAGGGCTACCTCATCAACCAGTTCCTCTGCCCCCACACCAACGACCGCACCGACAAATGGGGCGGCAACACCGAGAACCGCCAGCGTTTTCTGGTCGAGGTCATCAAGGAGATCCGCCGTCAGGTACCCCGCGACTACCCGGTGATCCTGCGTCAGTCGATCGCCGACCTGATCCGCAAGGGACAGACCTGGGACGAGGTCGCGCTGATGGCCCGCAAGGCCGAGCAGTACGGCGTCGACGCCATCAACACCGACATCGGCTGGCATGAGGCCCAGGTCCCCACCATCGTCACCTCGGTGCCGCGCGGCGCATTCGTGAAGTTCACCGAACGGCTCCGCGACGAAGTGTCGATCCCGCTGATCGCGGCCAACCGCATCAACACCCCGGAACTCGGCGAGGAGATCCTCGCGAACGGACGCGTCGACGCCATCCAGATGGCCCGGCCCTTCCTCGCCGATCCCCACCTGGCGAACAAGGCCCGCGAGGGCCGCTCCGACGAGATCAACACCTGCATCGGCTGCAACCAGGCCTGCCTCGACCACGCTTTCGTCGGCAAGCACGTGTCGTGCCTGGTGAATCCGATCGCGGGACGCGAGACCACGCTCATCCTGGGTCCGACGCGAAAGGCCAAGCGCCTGGCCGTGATCGGCGCGGGCCCGGCCGGCCTGTCGGCCGCCGTCGCCGGCGCCAAGCGCGGCCACAAGGTCACCCTGTTCGAGGGCGGCGACTCCATCGGCGGCCAGTTCTCCATCGCCGCACGCATTCCCGGCAAGGAGGAGTTCAGCGAGACGATCCGCTACTTCACCCGTCAGATCGAGGTGCTCGGTATCGAGGTCCGACTGAACACCCGCGCCGACGCCGAGCAGATCATCGCCGAGAAGTTCGACGACGTGATCGTCGCGACCGGTGTCGTGCCGCGCATCCCGAGCTTCCCCGGCGTCGATCACCCGATGGCGATGTCGTACGCCGACGCCGTGCTCGGACATCGGGAGATCGGCAAGCGCGTGGCCGTGATCGGTGCCGGCGGCATCGGTTTCGACGTCAGCGAGTTCCTCACCACCGACGAGTCGCCGACGATGAATCTCAAAGAGTGGGAACAGGAATGGGGCGTGACGGAGGACCCGGAGAAGCCCGGCTTCGTCACCAAGCCGCGGCCGCTTCCGCCGGTGCGTCAGGTCTACCTGGTCCAGCGCAAGGTCGGTAAGCAGGGCAAGTCCCTCGGCAAGACCACCGGCTGGGTCCATCGCGCGACGATGAAGATGAAGGGCGTCGAGCAGATCAGCGGCGCCACCTACGACAAGATCGACGACCAGGGCCTGCATCTGAGCTTCCGCGACGACGAGGGCAACGTCACCGACACCCGCGTGCTCGAGGTCGACAACGTGGTGATCTGCGCGGGCCAGGAGTCGGTACGCGATCTGGTCGATCCGCTGACCTTGGCCGGGGTCACGACGCACGTGATCGGCGGGGCCGATTACGCCGGCGAACTCGACGCCAAGCGCGCGATCCGGCAGGGCACCGAGGTCGCCGCCGGCATCGACTGACGCTCGGTCTCGGCGCGAGGGGCGGCGGCTACCATTGCGACATGCCGGTACCGCCGCCCTCCGCCACCGCCCGTGCCGTCGTCACCGGCGCCTCGTCCGGGATCGGACGGGAACTCGCACGCGCGCTGGCCGCCCGGGGTCATTCGGTCATCCTCGTCGCCCGCCGGGGCGATCTTCTCGAGGAACTCGCCGGCGAACTCCGCACGGCACACGAGGTCTCGGTCGAGGTCCGCGCGGTCGACCTGTCGGACCCGACGAAGGTGGAAGTGCTCGCCGCCGAGTTCGCCGGCCGTGAGATCTCGATCCTCTGCAACAACGCGGGCATCGCGACCTTCGGACCGGTTGCAAACCTCGACGCCGACCACGAACGCGCGCAGGTCCGGCTCAACGTCAACGCCGTCCACGACCTCACCCTGGCGGTGCTCCCGCAGATGGTGCGGCGCGGCTCGGGTGGCATCCTGATGGTCGGGTCGGCCGCCGGAAACATGCCGATCCCGAACAACGCGACGTACGCGGCATCGAAAGCCTTCGTGAACAGCTTCAGCGAGTCGCTACGCGGCGAGGTGTCCGGGCAGGGCGTGCACGTCACCCTGCTCGCGCCCGGCCCGGTGCGCACGCACACACCTACCCCGGACGAGGCGTCCATCATCGACAAGGTCGTCCCGGACTTCCTGTGGCACTCCTCGGCCAAGGTCGCCGAAATGAGCTTGGATGCCTTGGCGCACAACAAGATGCGCGTCGTGCCCGGCACCCTGTCCAAGGCGATGTCGGTGGCCGGCGGGTACACACCGCGCGGGGTGGTGGCCCCGATCGTCGGTGGGTTCTACCGCAAGTTCAGCGCAGAGTAGGAGTCGTCTGGGCGCCGTTCAGCGCCGCCGGCGACGCCCCGTGCCGAAGATCGCGCGACTGAACTCGCGTCCGGCCGCGCGCGCCGCCGATCGCAGGAACTTCTACATCGGCTTGCTCGTGAGCACCTCGGTCAGGAGCCCCGTCTCCTCCGACATCGGCCCCGTTGTCGAGACTGCGCCCGGTTCGAGTGCGGTGCTGAACGCGTACGCGGCGGCGATGTGCTGCGCAGGACTGGAGCCTTCGGTCACGAGCACACGATAGACCTCCGGGCCGATGTCCCGCGGATTCGCGCGCGAGGTTGGCTAAGGTTGTCGGGTGCAGGACAAATTGGTGTGGATCGACTGCGAGATGACCGGACTCCGCCTCGAGTCGGACAAACTCATCGAGATCGCGGCCCTGGTGACCGACGGCGACCTCAACATCCTCGGCGACGGTGTCGACGTCGTGATCCACGCCGACGACGAGGCGCTGGCGTCGATGCCCGACGTGGTGACCAAGATGCACGCGGCCTCGGGTCTCACCGAGGAGGTGCGGGCGTCCACCGTCACCCTCGCCGAAGCCGAGAAGCTGGTGCTCGACTACATCCGCAAGCATGTGACCACCGCCGGCGCGGTCCCCCTCGCGGGCAATTCGATCGGTACCGACCGCGGATTCATCACTCGGGACATGCCCGAACTCGACGCCTACCTGCACTACCGCATGGTCGACGTCAGCTCGATCAAAGAGCTGTGCCGGCGCTGGTACCCCAAGGTCTATTTCGGCCAGCCCGAGAAGGGGCTTGCGCACCGGGCCCTCGCGGACATCCGCGAGTCGATCCGGGAACTCCGCTACTACCGCGCCGCGGCGTTCGTGCCCGCCCCCGGCCCGGACACCGATGCCCTCGCCGAGATCGTCAAAGACCTCGGCCCCGCCTGAACACGCAGGTCGGGTAACCGATTGGAGTTCTGCGGCACCGACCCGCTAGAGTGTTGATGGCTCTGAGACCCGGCGCTGACGCCCAGGTTTCCGACGCCGATGGTGGATGTAGTTCAGTTGGTAGAGCACCAGGTTGTGATCCTGGCTGTCGCGGGTTCGAGTCCCGTCATCCACCCCGACGAAGCCCCGTCTGCGATCCGCAGGCGGGGCTTTCTCGTGGCCGCGGTCTCTTCCCCGGCTTGCTGTCGATATCCGGAATCCCCGTACGTCACCATGGTGTCGGACCGATCCGGTTCGGCACGATGGGCACATCGGCACAGCCGTGCAGACGGCCGAGAACTGGAGGAACGATGAAATACGCACTGCTGCTCATGGGACATGTCAACGATCCGGCGTGTGGTGAGGACGGCGGCGCCAGCCCCGAGGAGTTCTTCGCCTTCGACGAGGAGATCACCAAGGCCGGCGTCGTGGTCAGCTCGTTCGCGCTGGAGGACGAGCGCGCGGTGGTGCACACCGACGACAGCGGCGAGCGGGTGGTCGCGTCGTCCGGGCCGTTCGCGGAAGTCCGGGAGTTCGTCGGCGGTGTCTATGTGATCGACGTCGCCGACGTCGACGAGGCGATCGAGTGGGCCCGCCGCAGCCCCGGTTCGGCGCCCGGCGGCCATGTCGAGATCCGGCCGCTCGCACCGTACTGAGCGATGACGAACAACGCGCACCGTCCGGCGGCCACGGATTCCGCGGAGTCCGTGGCCCGCCGGGCGGTGTCGGCCGTCGATCGCGACGTCCGTTCTCGTGTACTCGCCACGCTCACGAAGAAGTTCGGCGATCTCGACCTCGCGGAGGACGCGTTGCAGGACGCGATCGCGCAGGCCCTGATCACCTGGTCGCGTACCGGAGTCCCGGATTCACCGGAGGCGTGGCTGACGACGACGGCCAAACGCAAGGCGCTCGACGTGGTGCGGCGTGAATCCGTCCTCGCCGGGAAACTGGCCCGGCTGCACACCGAGACCGAACGTGCCTCCACCCCTGCGGAGTTCGCAGACCCGGCCGAGGCACCGCCACCGGGGTTGCCCGATGAACGCCTCGGCATGTTCTTCGCCTGCACCCATCCCGTGCTACGCGCCGAGGACCGGATCGCGCTCACCCTACGATTCGTCGCCGGGCTGACCACCGCGGAGGTCGCGCATGCGCTGCTGATCCCGGTACCGACGACCCAGCAGCGAATCGTGCGCGCCAAGAAGCGGATCGGCGCGCTGGGCGTCCCGTTCGCGCCGCCGCGCGAGGGCGATCTCCCCCGTCGGCTCGGCGGGGTCCTGCGGGTCATCTACCTACTGTTCTCCGAGGGGTTCGCGCGCTCGACCGGGGACGCGCACATCCGCGACGACCTCACCGACGAGGCCGTCGCCCTCGCTCGGACACTGCGCGCACTGCTCCCCAACGCCGAGACGACCGGACTGCTCGCCCTTCTGTTGCTCACCCAGTCGCGCCGGCCGGCTCGGCTCGACTCCGACGGCCGGCCGGTTCCGCTGGATGACCAGGATCGCCGGCTCTGGGACCGGGCCCTCGTCGCCGAGGGCATCGCGCTCGCCGAACACGCTGCGGCGCAAGCAGACGCCGGTCTGTACACGATCCAGGCGGCGATCGCGGCCGTCCACGCCGAGGCAGCCAACGCGGGCGAGACCGACTGGACCCAGATCGCCGTCCTGTATCGACTACTCGAAGTGCACGATCCCGGACCTGTGGTGCGCGTCGGTCGCGCGGTCGCCATCGGACGCGCATACGGTCCGGCGCGCGGTATCGCGATGCTCGATCGGTTGCAGTCGGACACACAACTCGACCGGTTCCGGCCCTTTCACATCGCCCGTGCCCTCACGCTGAGCGAACTGGGCGACGACAGCGGCGCGGCGATCGCGTACCGTCGCGCGCTCGAACTGCCCGGCAACGGCGCCGAGGACGACTATCTTGCCGACGCACTGTCCGGACTCGTCACCGACCCGCCGCGTCCCGATGCAGACGACCCCGGGAACCAACCCCTCTCCACGCCATGACCTGCGACGAAATCGGGCCGTAATTCCGAGGTCACACCGGCGCCGCGCGACCGCATTAGCGTCTCGCCCCAGTTCTGCGAGGAGCATGAATGCGGCTCCCGGCCGCATCCTGCGTGCGAGGAGAGAGCCAATGAAAGCGTTGAAACACCCGGCGTTACAGATTGGGATCGGTGCGATCGCCGGTGTGCTGTTCGGGTTGGCCGTCGGCGAATGGGCGGCCAACCTGAAGTTCGTCGGCGACATGTTCATCCGGTTGATCCAGATGTCCATCGTCCCACTGGTTCTCGCGTCGGTCATCGTCGCGACGGCGTCGATGTCGGGCGCCGGGACCGGCCGGATCGCCTTCCGGACCGTCAAGTGGATGCTCGGGTTCTCGGTCGTGGCGGCCGTGCTGGCCTGGGCACTGAGCGCGCTCATCAGGCCCGGCGCCGGGATGGTGTTCGACGGCGAGCTCGACCCCACCCTCGAAGACGAGGCCGGGGAGACCACGGGCTGGCAGGATACCCTGCTGAACTTCGTGTCCAAGAACATCTTCGAAGCGATGTCCACGGCCACGATGGTGCCCATCATCATCTTCGCGTTGCTGTTCGGGATCGCACTTCGGATGCAGATCACCAAGTCCGGCGATGATCGCGTCCTGACGTTCATCGACCAGGTCCAACAGATCGTCCTGACGATGATCCGACTGGTCATGCACATCGCACCCGTCGGGGTGTTCTGCCTGCTCGCCTCACTCGCCGGTGACGTCGGCTTCTCGGTGGTCACCACTGGTGCCAAGTATCTGGGCACCACGGCGCTCGGCGTCGCGATCTTGTTCGTGCTGTTCGTGGTGGTGGTCAGCGCACGGACACGCCTCAACCCGGCCAAGCTGCCGGGCAAGCTCGCCGAACAGACCACCATCGCGATCACCACCACGAGTTCGGCGGTCACCTTCCCCACCGTTCTCAAGAACACGGTCGAAAAGGTGGGCGTGAGTCAGAAGATCGCGAACTTCACCCTCTCGATCGGCCTCACGATGGGCTCGTACGGCGCCGTGCTGAACTACATGATCGTGGTGATGTTCCTGGCCCAGGCCGGCAACGTCGAACTCTCCGTCGGCGACATCGCACTGGGTATGGGTCTGGCCATTCTGCTCAACATGGGCACGATCACGGTCCCCGGCGGATTCCCGGTCATCGCAACGTTTCTCGCGACCTCCCTCGATCTCCCGCTCGAGGCCGTGGGCATTCTGATCGCCGTGGACTGGTTCGCCGGCATCCTCCGGACCTTCCTCAACGTCAACGGGGACACGTTCGTCGCGATGCTCGTGGCCAACGCCGACGACGAGATCGACCGCGACGTCTACAACGACAAGAAGACCGTGGTGTCCGAGGAGATCGATGTCAGCGAGTTCTCCGGCGCGTTTGCTCGGGCAGACGACGCCGACTGACCGCCCGTCACCGTGAACCGGCCCGTCAGCCGATCAGAGACCGGGGGACCTTCGTACCCGAAAGTCCTCGAAGCCGGGCGCATGGGCGTGCCTCGCAGTAACGTTCACCACATGCCTTCCTACTGGGTCATGCCTGCCGTTGCCCTGATCTCGTGCATCATCATCGGGATCGGGTTCATCATCGGGATCCCGGGCAGCGACGACAACGACTGAGTTCGACGCCCTGAACTGATCTCGACCACACGGCCGCGCCGTCAGGGTGTGTGCCGCGATAACACCGCACATCTGCCGGCGTCGTCCGACGCCCGGAAGGACGGCACGTGGACCTCACGCGCAGACAGTTGATGGCCGGAGCCGCGGCGAGCGCCGCCACGGTAGGACTCGGCTCCGCCTTTGCTGCCGCCCCGGCCGGCGCGTTGCCGGCAGAATCGATGAAGTACCTCGTCGGCTGCGGCATCGGGGATGTCACCGGCGCGGTCGCCGGCCAGGGCATGATGGGCTATTCGAATCCCGAGCAGGTCGCGGCCGGACTCCTCCAGCGTTGCTGGGCGCGGGCCTACATCATCGTCGATCCCGCCACCGGTCAGCGCGTCGTCTTCCTGACCGCCGACCTCGCGTGCCTGTTCCAGTCGCACCACATGGGTCTGATGGCCAAGCTGCGCAACCGATTCGGCACCCTGTACACCGAGTCGAACGTGAATCTGAACGCACAGCACACGCACGCCTCCTGCGGCGGCACCTCCTGGGACTACGCCTACTCGCTTGCCGCGTTCGGATTCAAGAAGAACTCCTACGACGCCGAGGTCGACGGCATGTTCGCCGCGATCGTCCGCGCGCACGAGAATCTCGCACCCGGCACCATCACGATCGGCCGCGAGGAGCTGCACGACGCCAGCCGGAATCGATCCCGGGTCGCCTTCGACGCGAACCCGTTGTCGGACAAGCGGCACTTCCCCGATGCGATCGACCCACAGGTCACGGTGCTACGACTGCGGCAGCACGACACCTCCGGCGGCCGGGACGTCGGTGCCATCACCTGGTTCCCGACACACGGCACGTCCCTCACCGACCGCAACGACCTCATCGCCGGCGACAACAAGGGTTACGCGAGCCACCTGTGGGAGCGCACCCAGCCCGGATTCGTGGCCGCGTTCCCACAGACCAACTCCGGCGACATGACGCCGAATCTCGCGCTGGCGGCGTTCGATCCGAGCGGCCCGACGTCGAACAACAGACGGAACTGCGAACTGATCGGCGAGCGCCAGTATGTCGCGGGCCGCCGCGGATTCGATGCAGCCCGGCCGATGACACGAGGAGGCGTCGATTCGATCGTCAAGTATGTCGACATGTCCTCTGTCAAGATCTCCGGCACGTACACGCCCGACGGCCGGCCCGCCTCGACCACTCCCGCGATGATGGGTGCGGGCGCGGTCGCGACCAGCAGCGAGGACAACTACGAGCAGCCACTCCCCTTCCTCGTCGAGGGGATGACCAACCCCCTCGTGACCGCACTCGGCGGTGACCGCATTCCACCGATCGCACCGTGGATGCGAGACATGCAGGCACCCAAGCTGATCGCGTTCCCACTCGGCCTGCTGCCGCCCTCGGGCTGGATTCCGTCGGTGGTGCCGCTGCAGCTCATGCGCATCGGCGAACTCGTCCTCATCGGCGTGCCCGCCGAGGTCACCGTCGTCGCGGGACGTCGGCTTCGTCAGGTGGTCGCCGACGAACTACGCACCGACATCGACAACGTGGTGGTGCAGGGCTTCGCCAACGCCTATACCCAGTACGTCACCACGCCCGAGGAATACGACCTGCAGCACTACGAGGGCGGCGAGACCCAGTACGGCCGCTACACGCTGTCGGCCTATCTCCAGGAATTCGCATCGCTCGCGGCCGCGATGTCGTCGGGCCGGAAGGTCGGCCGCGGTCCGGCGCCCGTCGACAAGTCCGGACTGCAACCCGACCTGGTGCCCCCCGTCGCCGCCGACCGTCCGATGCCGGGCCGACGCTACGGCGATGTCCTTCGCCAGCCCGACCCCGCGTACCGGCCCGGTGCGACGGTGACCGTCGAGTTCGTCGGCGCGCATCCCAACAACGACTTCCGGCACGGCCGGACCTACCTCGCGGTGCAGCGCCGTACCGGAAACGAGTGGACGACGGTCGCCGACGACAACGACTGGTCCACGGAGTTCCGATGGGCGCGGCCGGCGGGCAGCCCGGACACGTCGCGGATCACGGTCACGTGGCGGCCGCCCGCGAGCACATCCGGGGTGTACAGGATCCGCTACTTCGGGGACCGCAGGGAGGCGAGCGGCTCGACGAGACCCATCACCGGTACGAGTCGCACGTTCCGCGTCGGGGCCCGCTGACGCACGGACGCCACCGACCGCGCTGCGGTTCGGTGGCGTCCGGATGCCTGGAGATCGTCAGGTGTTGTCGGCGTTGCCCTTACGCCAGACGGACCACGGGATGTTCCAGTCACCGAGACCGTCGGTCCCCGACAGAGTTCCGCCCGTGGTGTTCTTCACGACCACCGGATCGCCCCGAAGGGTGTTCTCCATGACCCACAGCGCGTCCTGAGGGCTCAGGTTCAGGCAGCCATGGCTCGTGTTGGTGTTGCCCTGCGCCCACATCGACCACGGTGCGGAGTGGAAGAAGATGCCGCTGTAGGACATCCGGGTGGCGTAGTCGACCGGGGTGCGGTAGCCGTTCGACGAATTGACCGGCACGCCGTAGGTCGACGAGTCCATGATGATGTGGTCGTGCTTGTCCGAGACCAGGTAGATACCGTTGTCGGTCTCGTCGCCGGCCTTGCCCATCGACGTCGGCATGGTCCGGATGACCTTGCCGTCGCGTTCGAAGACGACCTGCTTGGTGTTGTCGTCGGCCGTGACGATCATCGAGCGTCCGACGGTGAAGTTGGTCCGCACGTTCTCCTGGCCGAAGAGGCCGTCACCCAGGTCGATGCCGTAGGTGTTGACCGCGACCCGCACCTTGGTGCCCGGCTTCCAGTACTCCGCCGGCCGCCACCGGACCTCGCTCGGGCTGATCCAGTAGAAGGCACCTTCGACCGGAGGGTCGGTGGTGATCCGGATGGCGCGCTGCGCCGCACGACGATCCGCGATCGGCTCGTCGAACTTCACCGCGACCGGCTGTCCGATGCCGACGGTCTCGCCGGGACTCGGTGTCAGGTATGCCTGCGTCAGGTTGTTGGGGCTGCTCGTGGTGAAGGTGACCTTCTTGGTGACCGCACCACCGATGCCCACCGCGTCGGTCTCGAGAGTGTAGGTGCGGTTGTAACCGAGGGCCTCGTTGCTGACCCACACCGTGTCGTTGTCGGCGAGGGTGCCCTTCACGGGGGTGCCGTCGGACTTCTTGATCAGCACCCGGCTGATGGTGCCCTCGCTGGTCTTCACCTTGATGGGCGCACCGGGCTGCACGCCGACGGCGTTGTCGTTCAGGGGACGTTCGGCCCACTCGGTGATCTCGAGACCCGGCTTGAGCAGGTCGTCGAAGAGACTCGAACTGCTGACGTTGTCGGAGTACGACGCCTCCTGCGTGCACGACGTCACCAGCGCGACGATTGCCAACATCACACCGCTGACGATCAGCGGCATCCGCCGAGTACGACCGATCCCCATCTCACTCCCGCCTGTCGACGCCCCGACCCCGAACCGGTCGGTCACGCTGCCCCGCAACCTTGAGAACACTGCACACCCCGAATCCGAAACGGACATTCCGAACCCCGATGTCGCGGACCAGTGTACGAGAAATCGGACCGAACGCTTCCGCCGTCATCCATTCGAGCGGCGTGTTGCGCACCCGAAACGCCGAACGTTCATCTGCCGTTCATCGACCACCGGCCGCGGTCGAAACCGTCTGAGACGCCACAAGACGCCTCGCTCCACGCGAGGCGTCTTGAGTACTCTGTGCGCCATCAGGGACTCGAACCCCGAACCCGCTGATTAAGAGTCAGCTGCTCTGCCAATTGAGCTAATGGCGCTTGGCGGTGCGAGAAGGAACCTTACAGGACCCCCGCGGCAGAAGTGAAATCGCCTGGTCGGAGCGGCTTCTGCCGATCGACGGGCCCGCGCGGACGAGCTCGCGCCGCCGGTTGCTGCATCAGCGGGTCATCTCGAGGCGACCTTGCGGACGACGACGAGCAGGACCAGTGCGCCGACCCCGGCAAGTGCGTACTTCACCGCGGGCGTCTGCAGTGTCGCCAGGGCCTTCGACTTGGCGTCGTCGGCGAGCCGCTGGGGGTTGGCACGCTCGGCCAGCGCGTCGAGCGTGCTGGCGAGGTCCTCACGGGCCTTGGCGATGTCCTGCTCGATACGTTCGGTATCTCCGGCCACGTTGCATCCTTCCGGCGCTTCTCGTTGGTCTTCTCACTTCCCGGCCGCCGCACGACCTCTCGGCGCCGGGGACGAACCGCCAGATGGCAGCGTCTCGATGCTACGACATCCCGGCATCCGGGCATGTCGCCATGCACTAGCCTGGCTCTCATGGCTGAGACCACCACCCGACTGTCCGTGGGCGACACGGCGCCGTCGTTCACGCTGCCCGACGCGAACGGCGACCCGGTCTCGTTGTCGGACTACGCCGGCCGCAAGGTCGTCGTCTACTTCTATCCCGCGGCGGCCACCCCCGGGTGCACCAAGCAGGCGTGCGATTTCCGCGACAACCTCGACGAGCTGAACGAGGCCGGGATCGCGGTCCTCGGCATCTCCCCCGACAAGCCCGCGAAGCTGGCGAAGTTCGTCGAGACCGAGGGCCTGACGTTCCCGCTGCTCAGCGACCCGGAGAAGAAGGTGCTCACCGAGTGGGGCGCATTCGGGGAGAAGAAGATGTACGGCAAGACCGTCACCGGCGTCATCCGGTCGACATTCCTGGTCGACGCCGACGGCACGATCGAACTCGCGCAGTACAACGTCCGGGCCACCGGACACGTCGCCAAGCTGCGCCGCGACCTGTCCGTCTGAGCCCGGCCCCGATGCCCGAGTCCGCCGAACCGCTGGTGCCGCGTAAGCGGCCCACCCAGGAGCGCAGCAAGCGCAAGTTCCAGGCGATGCTCGAAGCGGCCCGCGAGCTGTTGATCGACGTCGGGTTCGAGTCGCTGACCTGCGAAGAGATCGCGACCCGGGCCGAGGTCCCCATCGGCACCCTCTATCAGTACTTCGCGAACAAGTACGTCATCGTGTGCGAGCTGGACCGCCAGGACACCGTCGACGTCCGCGAGGAACTCACGGCCTTCTCCTCAGAGGTGCCGTCCCTGGAGTGGCCGAGCCTGCTCGAGAAATTCCTCGACCACCTCGCGGCGCTGTGGCGCACCGATCCGTCGCGGCGGGCGGTGTGGCTGGCGGTCCAGTCGACGCCGGCGACCCGCGCCACGGCATCGCTGAACGAACGGGTGCTCGCCGAACAGGTCGCGCGGATCATCGCGCCGCTCACGCCGTCACAGCGCGAACGCCGCGAGATGATGTCCCAGGTGCTCGTCCACACGGCCTACTCGCTCCTGAGCTTCTCCGTACAGGACGGCCACGACCACGACGAGACCGTCGCCGAACTCAAGCGGATGCTCGCGGGCTATCTGCTGCTCGAGGAGTCGACGACGGTCTGAGAGCCGTGCGGGGCTACCTGCCCTCGAGGATGGCCACCGCCGCAGCGGTGTCCCCGTCGTGGGTCAGCGACACATGCACGGTCGTGTCGCGCAGATGCTCGCCGATCTCGCCGGACAGCCGGATGGCCGGGCGTCCCCACGTGTCGGTGACGACCTCGATGTCGCTGTGCCGGATCAGCGGCAGCAGCGGCGACCGCGAGAAACGGCTCACCGACCACGCCTTCACGACTGCCTCCTTCGCCGCCCAGCGGGCGGCCAGATGCCGGGCGTCGTCGCCGGTCCCGGCGGCCGAGTCCCGACGCTCGCCGACCGTGAACCGGTCGGCGAACGTCGTACCCGGCTGCCGGAGCTGCTCGCCGAACTCCGGGATCGACACGATGTCGATGCCCACACCGAGCACGCTCATCCCTGGGGAATTGCTCGCGCCATTCGCGTCACCGGGTGTCACCGACCACCCGCCACCGGCTCACCGGCGACGTAGACGTCGGCGCCGTCCAGACGGGTCTGCGGATCGAGGAGCATGCCCGCCTCGGCGTCGTGCTCGTCGACCGACTCGTCGAAGCGACGGTTCGGCGGACGCTGGTAGGCAGGCTCGCCACCGCAGATCGACTGCAGGAAGCGCTGACTGCCCTGGCGGGTCCGCTCGTCGGCGCGCTGACGATAGGCGTCGCGCTCCTCCGGGTCCAGCGAGGCGATGAACGCCTCCGGGTGCACGACCGCGATCAGTCCGGACACGTGACCGAAGCCGAGGCTGGTCAGCAGGCCCGCCTTGAGCGGGAACCGCTCGCCGAGCTGCAGGGTCTCCCGCGGCCAGACCAGGTGCGGGTACTCCGCCATCTTGTCGTCGACACAGTCGAGGCTGCGGTTGGGCGGGATCACGCCGTCACGCAGGATCTGGCACAGGCCGATGAGCTGGAAGGCCGCCGCGCCTCCCTTGGCGTGACCGGTCAGCGACTTCTGCGACACCACGAACAGCGGTGCGCCCTTGCCGCGGCCGATGGCCGCGGCGAGCCGTTCGTGCAGTTCGGACTCGTTCGGATCGTTCGCCTTCGTAGAGGTGTCGTGCTTGGACACGACCGCCACGTCGTCGGCGCTGACGCCGAGCGAACCGAGCGCGCGTGCCAGCGGCGAGGACAGCGACCCGCGAGCCGCGCCCAGGGCACCGAGACCCGGAGCCGGGATCGAGGTGTGCACACCGTCGCCGAAGCTCTGCGCCCACGCGACCACACCGAGCACCGGCAGACCCATCTCGGAAGCCACATCGCCGCGGGCGAGCAGGATCGTGCCGCCGCCGGCCGACTCGACGAACCCGCCGCGTCGGCGATCGTTGGCACGCGAGAACCGGCGATCGTCGATGCCGCGCGCGGTCATCTTCGCCGAGTCGGCGGTCGCCGACATCGCGCCGAAGCCGACGATGCCCTCGATACCCAGGTCGTCGAAGCCGCCCGCCACCGCGAACAGCGCCTTGCCGAGGCGGATCTTGTCGACGCCCTCCTCGACCGACACCGCTGCGGTCGCACATGCCGCCACCGGGTGGATCATCGCGCCGTAGCTACCGACATACGACTGGACCACGTGTGCCGCAACGATGTTCGGCAGGGCCTCCTGCAGGATGTCGTTGGCGTTGGCCTCGCCCAGCAGGGTGTTGACGTACAGGTCGCGCATGGAGGTCATGCCGCCCATACCGGTGCCCTGCGTGTTGGCGACCAGACCGGGGTGCACCCAGCGCATCAGTTCGCTCGGCGTGAAGCCCGACGACAGGAAGGCGTCGACCGTGGCCACCAGGTTCCACAGGGCGACCCGATCGATCGACTCGACCATGTCGGGGCTGACGCCCCAGCGGGTCGGGTCGAATCCGGTCGGGATCTGCCCGCCCACGGTCCGGGTCAGCGCGAACTGACGCGGGACGCGGATCTCGGTGCCCGCCAACCGGGTGACCTGCCAGTCGCCGTCGGCGTTCTGCGTCACCCGGGTCTTCTCCGGGTTGGCACTGGCGAATGCTCGCGCCTCGGCCTCGGAGTTGACCGTGAAGGTCAGGTCTTCGTCGACGAAGACCGAGGTCAGCAGCGGAGAGGTGTTGTCGACCATCGCCCCGTCGTCGGCGTAGCGGCGGATACCGCAGCGGGCGACGACCTCGTCGTGGTATCGCTCGGCGATCTCGCTCTCCGGCACCGGGTCTCCGGACGCGGTGTCGTACCAGCCCGGCTTCGGCGCCGAATCCCAGTGCACCAGTCCGGTGTTCCAGGCAAGCTCGAGAACGCCTGCGGCCGACAGCTTCTCGTCGACCTCCATCTCGAAGCGGGTGCGGGCCGAACCGAACGGACCGAGCTCGCCGGCACCCACGATGACCACGAGGTCCTCGGGTCGGGCATCGATCGACGGCCACTGCGGACGCATCGCCTTCGGGGCGCGCGCCGGTGCCGGCAGCGCCGCGACGGTCGTCGCCGACTCCTCGTCGGTGTCCGCGGACTCCTCCGCAGCCGCCGCCGCGGTGGCCGCGAGCGCCTTGAGGTCGGTCGAGCTGTCCAGGCCGCCGGTGAAGTCGGCCAGGATCGGCGCACTGACCGCGGCCGACCGCTGCTCGGGGCTGCACAGGGTCAGCAGGTTCGCCGCCATCTCGTCGGTGCTCCAGGTGCGCACACCCGCCGCCTCGACCGCGTCGACCATCCCGTCGTTGTGACCCATCAGCCCGGTGCCGCGCACCCAGCCGATCAGTGCGTGGGCGAGCGTCGTCTTGGAACCCCAGGACTCCTCGGCCGACCAGCGCTGTACGAGCGCGTCGAGCGAGGCTTTGCTCTCGCCGTAGGCACCGTCGCCGCCGAACATGCCGCGGTTCGGCGAACCGGGCAACACGACGTGCACGCGGGCGGCGATGTCGTGATCGGAATGGACATCGGCGAGACCGCCGATGAGCCGCTCCACCGACCAGAGGAGCACCTTCATCTCCAGCTCGGCGCGACCGCCGGCGTCGGTGAGATCACCGGCGACCCGAGGTGCGGCGAACGGGAACAGCAGCGTCGGCTTCATCGCCGGCTTCACCACTGCCGTTGTGCCACCGAGGTTCTCCGTCTGCTCCCCCGCGATCCAGCCGACGAGGTCGTCGACATCGGCGTACGACGCCATGTTCGCCGGGGCGATCCACAGCGCGGCACCGGCCCGGGCGTTCTCGCGGTACAGCTTCTTGTAGAAGGCGAGACGGTCGGAGTTCAGGCGAGACGTCGTGGCGATCACGGTCGCGCCGCCGGCCAGCAGCCCGGCGACCACGCCGGCCGCGATCGAACCCTTGCTGGCACCGGTCACCACGGCGATCTCGCGGCTGTAGGCACCCTTCTCGGGATTCTCCGCAGCGTGCGCGATCGCGCCGAAGACGCGGCCGTGCACGGCGTTTCCGTTCGCGAGGGCCTTGCCCTGCCACCAGGTGGCGTGGTCGGCGACGGTGTCACCGGCTCCGGCGAACCCGCCGACGATGGTGTCGAAGTCGGCGTCGAGGTCCTGCTCGTCGGTCAGCCAGAGTCGGACGAGATCCTCACGGGCGGTTGCCCACCGGTCGTCGATGAGGACGACCTTGGCCGCGTCGAAGGCCGGCGCCACCGTACGGGCCCAGTCCGACCCGAGTTCGGCGCTGACCAGCTCGGCGAGCTCGGCGTTCGGGTCGGCCGCGGCCTCGGCGAGATCGGCGACCTCGGCGAGTCCGAGCTTGTCCAGCAGGGTGTACGCGGCCGAGGCCAGCGCACCGGACCGGCCGGTGATCTGCTCGGTGAACTCTCCCAGCGCCGCGGCGTCGACCGTTGCGCCACCACCGGATTCGGCGGCCGGCTTGCCGACCGGGATGCCCTTGACCGCGCCCACCGCGGACACGGCCTTGTCGATGAGGGTGTCGAGTGAATCGGTGTTCGTCAGCGGGCCGTCGAGCAGATTGCCCAGCGCCTCGCCGCGGACGGACGCGCCGTCCCTGGTGCCCAACGCCAGCGCGACGGTGGTGTGCAGACCCCACCCCGGACCCAGCTGCCAGACACCCGACACGCGGTCGGTGATGTAGTTCTGGCGCTTGCCCAGCGGGCCGAGCACCTTGCGGACCTGGTCGCTGACCGCATCGGTGAGCACCGCACCCAGCGGCCGGTAGCCACGGGCGAGGGTCTCCACGGTCGACGACAGCGCGGTCATGTCGGCTTCGGCGGCACCGTCGATGGCGCCGAGTCCGAGCTCGCCGCCGATGTCGAGGAGCAGCTGGTTACGACGCGACGACACACCGTCGCAGAGCGCCTCGATCGTGTCCGCGGACCCGATCTGGTCGACGCGCATCTTGGTCCACAGCGCGATCACGGACTTCACCGCATCCGACGGCGTGAACGCGATGTCGTCGGGACGCGGGCCGCCGGCGGGTGCCGCCGGTGCCGCGGGAGCAGCAGGCGCGGGCGCCGCCGCGGCGGCCGGAGCCGCGTCCGCCGCCGACGTCTCGGCCGCTGCGGGAACGTCGAGCTCGTCCTCGTCGGGCTCGTGCCCGGCGTCCTTGGCCAGGATCGTGTCGGTGTCGCGCTCGACGTTGAGCACCTCGGTGGTGGCCGCGGCGTAGTCGTCGAGCTTGAGGGTGTTGGTGGCCAGACCCGACAGTGTCGGGGCGCCCTTCAGACCGATCTCGACGAAGCGCTGGACTCCCAGCCCGTTCCGCTCGGGACCGCTGAACAGCAGTTCCTGGGTCTCGATCCACCGCACCGGGCTGGCGAACTGCCAGGCGAGCAGCTCGATCAGGATCACCCGGGCCAGTTCGTTCGGGGTCGCCTCCCAGGCGTCCCAGTCGGCGAGGACCTCGTTCAGCGGGTCCGACGGCACCAGCGCCGCGATCTCCTCGACGAAGTCGCGTCCGAGGTTGAACAGGCGCGGCACCAGGTTGGGGATGTAGCGGCCGATCAGGATGTCGATGTCGATGTCGGCGGGCAGCAGCTCGGCGAGCTTGCCGCGGAATTCCGGGACCCCGGCGCGCAGCACGCTCGAGTGGAACGGGACGTCGATGCCCGGGATCAGGATGAATGCGCGCTTGCCCCCGAACTCCGCACGCCGCCGGTCGATCTCGGCCTCGAGCAGTTCGAGACCGCGAACCGTGCCGGCGATCGCGTACTGCGAGCCGAGGAGGTTGAGGTTGACGACCTCGAGGAACTCGCCGCCCGCGGCGCCCACGCCGGACACGAAGTCGGTGACCTCGGCGTCGGCCAGACCGAACTGGCTCGGCCGGATGGCGGCCATCCGATAGTCACTGCGCCCCTGCTCATCTCGCGGGACGAGGTGATGCATGGCCTCGCCGCGCTGGAACACGACTTCGAGGACGGCCTCGAGCGGGAGGACGCCGGCACATGCAGCGAGCGCGTTGTACTCACCGACCGAGTGGCCACACGTGATGGCACCCTCGACGAAGCCACCGGACTCCTTGAGCTCGGCGATCTGCGCGACACCGAGCGTCGCCATGGCGACCTGGGTGAACTGCGTCAGATACAGCACGCCGTCGGGGTGGTTGTAGGTGGTCCCGTTGGCGACGAGCGTCGTCGGGTTGTCGCGGACGACGGCGAGGATCGAGAAGCCCAGCGCCGCACGGGTGTGCTTGTCGGCACGATCCCAGATCTTGCGGGCGGCCTTCGACCGCGAACGGGCGTCGAGTCCCATGCCCTTGCTCTGGATGCCCTGGCCGGGGAACGCGTAGACGGTCCGCGGCGCGGCGAGCAGGCCCGTCGCGCTCATCACCAGGTTGTCGCCGACCTTGGCGCTGACCTCGACGACCTCGCGGCCGTTGTCGAGACCCACGCGGTCGACGCGCACCGAGATGCGGTCACCGAGCCGGACCATGCCGAGATAGCGTGCGGTCCAGCCGATCAGCGGGCGAGGCGACGGCGTCGGATTCTTCGCGTCGGTCGCGGTGACGACCTGCTGCGCAGCGGCCGACAGCCACATCCCGTGGACGATCGGGTCGCCGAGACCGGCCAGCTTGGCGGCTGCGGCGTCGGTGTGGATGGGGTTGCGGTCACCGGACACGACCGCGAAACCGGTCATCCGGTTCGGCGCGGTGATGGTGGCCGTCCGGAGCAGCTTGCGGGTGGCCGACTGTTCGGCGGCGGGTGCACCGCCGGCCCGGGCCGGGTCGGTGAGCTCGGCGGCGCCCAGACGCCCACGGATCGCGAAACGCTCCTCGAGCGTCGCGATCGGGCCGGCCGGTCCGGCGATCTCCACCGTGACCTCGACGACACGACCGACGTCCGCATCCCGGACCGCGCCGGTCCGTGCGGTGACGGTCAGTTCGGCTGCGGTGGCGGGGATCTGACCGGTCAGCGCGATCGCGTGATCGAGGTGGACCAGGTCGAGCAGACCCTCGACGACCGGGTCACCGGAATCGGTGCGGGCGGCGCCGATGACGCTGAACACGCTCGGCCAGCACGCGCCGACCAGGGTGTCGGGCACGGCGAAACCGAACGGGTCGGTCGGGGTGGTCGGGCGCAGGTGCGGCGGCAGGGAGAACCCGGTCACCGCAGCGTGATCGGCGACCGAATCCGGCTGCCAGGAGACGGTCGTGACCGACACGCCGTCGGTCACCTCGGCCAGGCTGCCGCCGGCGGCCACGGTGAGGATCTCGCGCATCGCGGTCGACGCGTCGTCGAGGCCCACCAGCGGCGAACCACCGTCGCGCAGGCTCTCGCCGGCCAGCAGCGGGATACGCACGGAGGCGCCCGAGATGGGGACGACGAGGTCGAAACGGGTGGCGTCGGAGTCGGCGGAGACCTGCTCCAGGACGGCGCCGCTGACGGCGTGTTCGGCCCGCTCGGGTCCGACCACGGTCCAGGCGTCGCGATCGCCGAGCAACGCGATCGGGCTCGCCACGATCCGACCCGCCCAGCTGACGTCGTCGGACTCCAGCACCGAGGTCAGCACGCCGGCCTCCTCGGCCAGCCCGGCACGGCGCCGGGAGGCGACGGCGACCGGGCGCTCCCCGGTGGCCTGCAGATCGGACGCGACCCGGGCCTCGAACCGATCGAGCAGTTCACCCACGGGCTCGTCGACGCGGGTGATGCCCGCGACGGCGACCGGCCCCGGGATGACGCAGACGGCGTCGGCGCCGTAGCGCGGGTCGTGGGCCTGCCACAGGGAGTCACTGCGCCACCAGCGGCGCACGTCCTTGTCGATCACCGGCACGAAGTTGACGGGCTTGCCGGGGGTGCGGCACAGCTCCAGGAAGAACGCGACGTCCGCGGGATGCAGGATGTCGGTGTCGATCTCGGGGTACACGCTGCCGAGCGCGTCGATCGCGGCATACGCATCGGCGGCGGCGGTGACCTCGGCGAACATCGTCGGGATGGGCCCGGAGTCCTGGGGGTGCATGCGTGCCTCGGTGCGCTGCAGCATCTCCACGAACCGCTGCTGCCAGGTGATGTCGGCCCACGGGACCTGCTCGCCGCGGGCGTCACCGACGGCCAGCGCGGCGTACCGGTCGAGCCACTCGTGGTAGGTCATGGTGGCGACGTCGCCGAAGTACGGCTTCGCGGTGTCGGCCATCGCGGCGATGATCTCGTCGCGGCGGGCGGCCACGGCGTCGGCGTCACCGGCGACCTCGTCGAGCAACCGGCCGCAGCGCGACGCGGTGTTGTCGACCTCGTGGATGTCGGCGCCGAGCTGCGAACGGCCAGAGGCCATTCCGGCGGTGGCGTGACCGGCACCGATCCACTCGTCGATGCCGGCGGTGTCGACGAGGAGCTGCTTGACCTCGGGAGTGGTCGTCGCTTCCTCGGCCGCCATGGCGGCGGTGCCGATGAGGATGCCGTCGAGCGGCATCGTCGGGTAGCCGTAGCCGGCCGACCAGCTGCCGGTGAGGTACTCACTGGCGCGCTCGGGCGTGCCGATGCCGCCGCCGACGCAGATCACGACGTTCGGGCGGGCGCGGAGCTCGCCGTAGGTCGCGAGCAGCAGGTCGTCGAGGTCTTCCCACGAGTGGTGACCGCCGGCGCGGCCACCCTCGATCTGCACGATGATCGGGTGATGCGGAACCTCGGCCGCGATGCGCACGACGGACCGGATCTGCTCCACGGTGCCGGGTTTGAAGGCGACGAACCGGAGTCCGGCCTCGACGAACTCGTCGACGAGCGCGACCGCGTCCTCGAGTTCGGGGATGCCCGCCGAGACGATGACGCCGTCGAGCGGGGCTCCCTGCGCGCGGGCCTTCTGCACGATGCGCTTGCCGCCGAGCTGCAGCTTCCACAGGTAGGGGTCGAGGAACAACGCGTTGAACTGCGCCTCGCGGCCCGGCTCGAGCAGATCGGTGAGCGTGGCGATGTTGCGCGCGAAGATCTCCTCGGTGACCTGACCGCCACCGGCCAGCTCGGCCCAGTGTCCGGCGTTGGCCGCGGCGGCGACGATGGCCGGGTCGACGGTCGTCGGCGTCATGCCGGCCAGCAGCATCGGCGAACGTCCCGTGAGGCGGGTGAAGGAGGTCTCGACGACGGTACGGCCGTCGGGCAGCTCGACAAGGGTGGGCGCGAACTGCGACCACGGGGTCGCGACCTCGGGCACGCCGCCGGGGCTGAACAGGTTGCGCTGTCCGACGCGCAGCGCGGCGGGCACCAGGCCGACGCCCTGCCCGCGGACCAGTGATGCGGTGAGACGGGTCGCGATGTCCCCGGGACCGAAGTCCAGGACCCACTTGGCGCCGCCGGTGACGATCGAGTCGACCGAGGCGACCCAGTCGACGTGCCCGACGAGGATGTCGTGGGCGTGGCGGGTGGCGAGGTCACGGTCGATGCCGCAGCGGTCGGCCCACTGGCCGACCAGCTCGACGGCCTCGGCCATCGCCGGGTGGTGGAAGGCCACCGACACCTGCAGGTGGTCGAACTTCGGCGCGAACGGCGCCCCGCCGGTGAGCTTGCGCTTGCGCTCGTCGGCCTCGGTCGCGGCGACCCGCTCACAGAGGGCGGCGAACGCGGCGAGGTGCCGCGGTGCCCCGGACAGCACGACGGCGGTGCGGCTGTTCTTGATGGCGACCACCGGGGCGGTCGTCAGATCGTTGTCGGACAGGCCGGCGCGGTACTGCGCCAGGATCTCGTCGACGCGAGCCGGGCTGACGTTGGTCAGTGCGAGCATCGGTGTGCCGTCGGTGGTGACGCCCAGCCCGCGGCGACGCGCGGTCAACGAACCGGCGGCGCCGATGAGGTGCGCGACGGCCAGCAGCAGGCCCTGACCGGACTCGGCGATCCGGCCGTCGGCGCCCACCGCATCGGTGGCCAGCGAGCCCTGGGAATGCCCGACCACGGCCTTCGGCGGGAGCACGGCGGTGTCCAGGCCCTGCTTGCGGAGTGCCTCCACGGCGGCGAGCTGGGTGAGCAGCACACCCGGACCCGAGAGGGTGAAATCGGCGAGAGTGGCCTCGGCGGGCACATCTTCACCTGCGTCGTGCGCGTGCACCCAGGTGAGCGGGTGGAACCCGGACACCCGTGCCACGACGAGTTCGTCGGCAACCGGCTCGACGAGCCGTTCGGCGGAATCGACGATGGTGGCGACCCGGTGTTCCAGGTCGGCGTCGACGACCAGCTCGGTCAGCGTGGGCAGCCATGCGCCGCCCTGCCCGCCGAAGCTGATCGCGTAGGGCTCGCCCTGCGTGAGCCGCTCGATGAGCGTGGTGGTGGGCCGTTCTGCGTTGGCGGCGCCCTGCGAGCCGGAGCGGAACTGGTCGACGGTCACGGATACTCCTCTGTGGTGGTCGGTCTCAGAGTGTGGATTTGCGGAGTGCGTAGGTGCGGTGCAGTAGATGTCTGTGGGTGTTGTGCGGTTGGTCTGCGACTCGCGGCGGCGCGAGAAACGCTGTCGGCAGCGGCCTTTCCGTGCGCTGACAGTGATCGGTTTCGCCGCCGTCGCGCACGACCGGCCGCGGTGGCGACACCGCCGGGTCGAACTAGCTGGTACAACAAAGGAACACGCCTGCCGCACAACAACATTGGCGCGCACCGGTTTTGTCCGGAGCCGGCGTCGGCGTGAACGTGACACCAATGATGACACACGAAAGTGAGGGAACCCTCATGTTTGTCGGTGACCTGTCGGTATACCGACCAGTAACCGCGCGGGTAACTTCCGGCACCGTGTCAACCGCCATGGGAAGCGTCGGAAAACCGCCAGGCCAGGCAACATACCCAGGGGTACACGTGCGCCCGAACTCTCGCTCGGTCAACCGTTATCAAACCGTTATGTGATGTGGGGCACCATTGCGCGTCGCGGTCCAGCCGTGCCGCAGGCCGAGTGCCATCGAGACACCCCACTAGAGTCGGCCGCATGAGCAGTTGCATCTTCTGCGCCATCATCGCGGGCACCTCCCCGGGTCGCATCGTCTACTCCGACGACGACGTCCTCGGGTTCCTCGACATCCGGCCCGTGACCCGCGGGCACACCCTCCTCGTGCCCCGGGTCCACTCCTCCGGGCTCGACGACCTCGACCCCACCCTCGGCGCCGCTCTCTTCCGCGCCGGCCAACGAGTCGCCACCGCGATGAAGACCGGACCGGTGTCCGCCGACGGGGTCAACCTGGCACTGAACGACGGCCGCGCGGCCTTCCAGACCGTCTTCCACACCCACCTGCACGTCGTCCCCAGACACGACGGGGACAAGCTGAGTTTCGCCAAGGGCTTCCTCGTCCGCCGCGACCCCGACCCCGACGAGACCGCCGCTGCGGTGCGCGCCGGGATCGAGTCCGTCGGATGACCTTCGCCGGCGAGCCCGACCCGGACACCGGGGCCGAGACCCGGATTCCGGACGCGGTGGCCGACCTCGTGCGCCGCGCGGAGTGGATCACGGTGTTCAGCGGCGCGGGTATGTCGGCCGAGAGCGGCATCGCCACCTTCCGGGACGCCCAGACCGGTTTGTGGGAGAAATTCGATCCCGCCGAACTCGCCACCCCGGAAGCGTGGGCGCGCGACCCCGCACTGGTCTGGGGGTGGTACCGCTGGCGCGCCCGCGAAGTGCTTGCCGCGCAACCCAATGCGGGCCACCGCGCGCTCGCCGAACTCGCCACGAGCCGCACCGTCATGATCGTGACGCAGAATGTCGACGATCTCCACGAGAGGGCCGGCAGCGACGTCGTCAGCCACCTGCACGGCAGCCTGTTCGCCCCCCGGTGTTCGGTCTGTGGGACCCCGTACGACGGCCCCGGCGCATTCCCCGATCCCGGCGACATCGGTACCGCACCGGACGACCCGCGCGTCGACCCGCCCACGTGTCCGCGCTGCGGTGGGAGGGTGCGGCCCGGCATCGTGTGGTTCGGCGAAGCACTGCCCGAATCGGATTGGCAGCGAGCGGATCAGGCGTTCCGTGCGGCCGAGGTGGTGCTCGTCGTGGGCACCAGCGGGATCGTCTACCCGGCAGCCGCGCTACCCGAACGCGCGGTGCGCGCGGGCATCCCGGTCATCGAGTTCAATCCGTCGCCGTCCGCGCTGTCCGACATCGTGACCCACAGTCTGCGGATGCCCGCCGCGGTCGGTCTGCCGGCGTTGCTCGCGTCGCTCGGCTGACGTGGTGCGGCGTCACTCCCCCGCGGTGAGATCGATCGGCTGCCATCTCCCGGCGTCATCCGTCGTCTGAACCGCGACGAGCGACCCCGGCTTGCACCCGCGCTCGTCGAGCACGGCGGCGACATGATCGAGCACGCGGTCGGGATCGAGTTCGAACTCCGACTCGCGCACGCGGACGAATTCCCAACCGCAACGGCGCAATTCACGCTCGCGCTCCAGATCCGACCGCGCCTGCTGCCCGGTCCCGGCGAACTCGTCGGCATCACACTCGACGGCCATGCGCGCATCGGCCCCCAACACGACCAGGTCGACGATCCGGTTGTTGACCGTGACCTTCGGAGTCACGTGATAGCCGAGCGCCGCGAGACGGTTGAACACGCGCTGTTCGAGGAGGTTGTCGAACGGGCTCACGCGTCGATCGTCGGGCACGTCGGACGGCATGGCCCCGATCGACGGACCCTCGTTGGCGGACACATAGGACAGCAGCGAGGCACGAAGGTCGTTGGGGCGCAACTCGTCGAGTCCGATCGAATGGAACAGCCACAACTGGTCCATGGCCCGGGTGGCCGCCACGTTGACCCGGCGTTGGGACTCCGCGCGGGTCAGCGCGGAGATCGCACCGGCGTCCGAGACGACCATCGACAGGAAGACCACGCGCCGCTCGTCTCCCTGGAAGTCCGGGGGTGAGCCGACGCGGATACGACGCGAGCGCCAGGTCTCGGTGTCGATCGCGGCGCGCAGCGCCTTCTCGATCGTCTCCACCTGCTTGACGCCCTGCAACGCGATCACACCGAAGTCCAGATCGTCGTATGCCGGATCGGCCAGACACCCCCGGAGGGCATCGACGATGGCGGCCGCCTCGGCCTCGTTGCTGATGCCGTTGCCGGTCCCGGTGGCCGTTCCGTCGACCGCGACCGTCCGCAATGGTTCGAGCCGGTCGGCACCATACTGGCGCACCGGGATCAGCGGCGCGGACCCGTAGAACTGGCGCGACGAGAACTCGATGATCTCGGGCATGGACCGGAAGTGTTCCCGCAGCCCTACGACGTTGCCGAAACGGCTGCGCAACAACGAGAACAGACTGGACCGCGGCGTCAACCCGTCGCGTAGGTACGTCGGGAGGTCGGGCAGCGCCGCATCGAGTTCGGCGAACGCGGAATCGAGGTTGGTGCCGCTGAGACCGACGGGCGCGCACTGCTTGTCGTCACCGACGACGATCACGCGCGGGGCCAGCCAGAGAAGGAACGCACTGGTGATGTCGGCCTGGGACGCCTCGTCGACGATGACGACGTCGAAGGAGTTGCGGCGCGGTGGGAGGGTCTCGGCCACCTGGCTGATCGACATGATCCAGGCGGGCACGGCGTTGCGCGCCTCGGCCATGGCCTCGCGCGCCGCGCGTCGGAAACGATTGGCGTGCTTGCCCGATCCCTTGCCCAGGTTGATCATGTGGTCGCGGTAGGACTGGACGGCCTGCAACTCGCCGGCCGTGGTGCGCGCCAGCACCTCGCGGACGGCGCGCGCAGAGGCGAGCCGGGTGGTGAGGGCCGCGATGTCGACCTCGACGGCGTCGAGGTCGGACTGCAGCCGGTCCTCGGCGAACGGATCGCTGCGTTCCTCCGCCCAGGTGTGGGCGAACCGCCACGCCCACGCCGCGCCCATGTCCCGGGCGCGTTCGGTCCAGATCGGGTCCTGCGCGCTCGCCCACATCGTTTTCGCGAGTTCGGGTGCCCGGCTGCGCAATCGGAGCCCGAGAAGCTCCAGGGCATTCTGCTCGTCGGCCTCGGCTGCGGCGGCCGCGAACGCGCGCCGCGCGTCTCGGATCGCGACCGGGTCGGCCGTGGCGAGTGCCGAGAGCAGCGCGTCACCCTCCGGCGACGGCCCCTGTTCGAGTTCGGTCGTCAGGCCGTACACGCGGTCGGCGAGTTCCTGTTCGGCGAGGACCGCGTCGTTGGCGGCCGCCACCGATCGCGCCTGATGGGCCACCTCGGCTGCCTCGGCGACGGTGCGTGGTCTCGGGCCGCCGGGGCTGATCGCCTCGAGTTCACGGACGAGATGCTCCCGGCCGGTGAGCAGCCTCGAGATCCACGCCAGTTGGTTGTCGAGGCGGACGAGGTGGTCGAGCTGCGCCGACCGCGACCCCGACGCGTCCACCGGGACGTGCAGGTCCGCCAGGATGCGATGCACCTGATGTACCGCGTCGATGACGGTGAGGTGATCGGCGACCCGGCGCAACGATGCCTCGTCGCGAGGAGGCCGACCGTCCACGGTGGCCCGCACCGGCGACTCCTCGATTGCGCGCTGCTCGGGCGAACGCCGCAACCGTCCCCGCCACTGACCGCCGTTTCGCAGGAAGTCGGCGGCGGCGTCGAACAACGCGGCGTCGCCGGGCCGCGCCCCGTCGACGACGACCGCGTGCGCGCCCAGGTCACGGTCCCGACGAGCGGCCTCGGCGATGACCGGTGACAGCGTCGTCACCCGCGACCAGAGGTGCGCGGCGCGTCCGGCGAGCAGCCGGTCCGCCATGTCGACGATCGGCTCCGGGTACGACGCCACCTCGCCGGAGGCGACGGCGAGTTCGTCGCAGATGTCCTTGATCCGGACCAACCGGTCACTGTCGACCCCGTCGAGCACCGACAGCAGCGTCCCGGCGCCGGCCATCGGCTCGCGGGGCCGCGCGGCGATCCGGGTGCAGATGGCGTCCATCTCCGCCGGCTCGGGCAGGTGGTGGTCGAGGTCGACGAACCGTTGCGCGAGACGCGATCCGGAGCCACCGGTGCTCGCGAGCAGGTCTGCCAGCCGGACGAACTCGGCCGAGTCCAGCGGGGGCACCGCGCCGTGGACCGGCCCGGGCAGCCAGTCGAACGCGGCGGCGTCTGCCCGCACCCGGCGGACGATCTCCGCCGGGGATCCCCGATAGTCCCCAGCGACCCATTCGTGGACCTCGGTCTCTTCCGCACGCAGGTCCCAGAGTTCGCGGAGCAGCTGATCCCGTTGTCGCAGAGCGTGATCGCGGCGCGCGGCCAGGTCGGCGATCTCCGCGTCGGCGACCCCGGGCGTGAACGACGCCTTGCGTTCGGCGAGCTCGGTCACCGCATCGACGATGCCCTCGGAACTGTCCTGGGACACGTCGGCGATCGACACCGTGAGCGCCCGCAGAGCGGGCGGCAGCATGTCCCGGAGCACGTGGAGCGCATGGGCTTTCTCGCTGACGACCAGGACGCGCTGTCCTTTCGCCAGCAAGGCCGAGGTCACGTTGGCGATGGTGTGGGTCTTGCCGGTTCCGGGCGGACCCTCGACCACCACACCGGTGTCGGACCCGAGCCGGGCGAGCACATCGCGCTGTTCGGCATTGGACGGCAGCGGGAACAGCGCATCGGCGACCAGGTCCGCTGGATCGAGGACGCCGGGGGCGCGGAGGGCGGCGAGTCGGTCGGGCGCCTCGATCGGGCGGACGAGCTGGGTCAGTGCGACCGGTACCTCCGACTCCTCGTCCCGCAGGTCGTCGATGATGGCGTCGTAGAACGCGAGGGAACTCTCCACCCCGCGACGGCGGAGGACCACCGCGGGCCGGCTCTCGACCGTCAACGACACACGCTCGGCGTCGACCTCGATCGCCTCGCGCCACTCGGCCATCAGCTCGGCGGTCTTCGGCGACAGCACCGAGGTCAGCGCCGACAGCTTGCCGCGGATCCCGACCGCGCCCGCGAGATCGAGACCGTCGAGAGCAGCGAGCAGATGGGTATCGCGAACCGCGGGAGACGAGCCCGCCCCGAGCGAGAACCGGATCGTGTCGTCCGCGTCGCGGTCGGCGACCAGAACCTGACTGAGGAGATGTTCGCGGACCAACGGGTCGGCGTCAGCGTCTGTTGCGTCCCGCACCGTGACCAGTGCGGACGCGATGACGAGTTCGAGTTCTTCGGGCTCCGCGCCGAGCGCGTCGACCAACGCGGCGAATTCGGCATGGACCGCCCCGGCCCGAGCGGCGTCGGGGTCGTCCGGTCCGACCTCGACCACCACCTGGCCCGGCACCGCGTTCGACCGGACGGCGACGGCGGTGGACGGACCGACCCAGACATGGCCGGGGTGGTCGGAGATGTCGTGGACGTCTCCGGAGCGAGACCGGACGAGATCGGCCAGAAACGTCATCAGCCGGGTGACCTGATCGCGCAACGTCTCGCGCGTGTCATCCTGCATACCGATGTGTTCCTCTCGTCGCCGGCGACTCCTACGCTACAAGACGCTGGTCAGAGGAACTCCGTGCCTCCGCGCGGGTCGGCCGGATTCCCGACACCGAGCCGGTCAGCCGACGGAGCTCGAACGCAGCGCGCGGTATCCGCCGTCGACATAGCGCACGTTGGTGTATCCGCACTCGGCGATCTGTTCGGCGATCCGCGGGGCCTCCGAACGGACCGACACCACGGCGATCTCGGTGTCGCGGTCGCGGATCACCGGGAAGGTGCCCGACGGAGTCGGGGTGAACCGCTTCGGCACCTCGGTCGGGTCGACCACGAGGGCACCGGGCAGACTCCCCTGATGCCGGACCACCTGGGGACGTGCGTCGACGACGACCGCGTTCCCCTCGCGGCTGTGATTCATTGCCTCGACTGCCGAAATCGAATTCACCACTGACACCGGTGACTCACCAATCCTGTTGCTCGAATTTGTCCGTGTTCATGCGTTCGCGACGGCCATCGGGTGACGGCCATGGCGTGAATGACCCCCGTCGACCAGGTTACGGAACGATCTCGAATTGACAAGTTTTCTCACACAGCTCTCAGAAGGGCGCAGTCATGCGCTCCTTCTGGTAGGCGACCCGCAGCGGAACCGTCAGGGTCAGGAATGGCGGCCGCGCCCCGCGACACGCGGGGACGGACGCTTACCCCAGTTGTCGCCACGACGACCGTCCCGACCGCCGCCGTGCCCGCCGGCTCCGCGCTTGGCGCCCCCGCGCGTGCGCGGTGCGCCCATGTCCTTGCGGATGTCGATCGGGTTCTTCCCGATCTTCGTGTGCCGCAGCGACGAGAGGGTCTCGTTGTCGAGATCATCGGGAAGCTCGACGAGGCTGAAATCGTCGCGGATGCTGATGTTGCCGAAGTCGGCACGGGTCAGGCCGCCCTCGTTGGCGATGGCACCGACGATCGCACCGGGCGACACCTTGTGCTTGCGGCCGACGGCGATGCGGTACGTCGCGAAGCTCGCGCCCGGGCGGCGCGGAGCACGCTCACGTTCGGGCCGCTTCTCCGACTGCGGCGGGTCCGGGGTCATCAGGAAGCCGCCGTCACGTGTCTCGAGCGCCAGCGCGGCTGCGATGTCGGCCATCGCGACGTCGTTGTCCCGCGCGTAGTTCTCGATCAGCCCGCGGAACAGATCCAGATTGTCCGACGACAGGTTCTGGGTGATCGAGTCGGCGAACTTCGCAACCCGCTGCGCGTTGACATCGTCCACGCTGGGCAGGCCGATCTCGGTCAGCGTCTGCCGCGTGGCGCGCTCGATCGCACGCAGCAGGTGGCGTTCGCGCGGCGAGACGAACAGCAGCGCGTTGCCCGAGCGGCCGGCGCGCCCGGTACGGCCGATGCGGTGCACGTAGGACTCGGTGTCGTGCGGGATGTCGTAGTTCACGACATGCGAAATGCGGTCGACGTCGAGCCCGCGGGCCGCGACATCGGTCGCGACGAGGATGTCGATCGAACCGTTCTTCAGCTGGTTGATGGTCCGTTCCCGCTGCGCCTGCGCAAGGTCGCCATTGATGGCGACCGCGGAGAACCCCCGCGAGCGCAGCTTTTCGGCGAGTTCTTCCGTCGCCTGCTTGGTGCGGACGAACACGATCATCGCGTCGAAGGTCTCGACCTCGAGGAAGCGTGTCAGCGCGTCCAGCTTGCGCTGGTGGGACACCTGGAGATAGCGCTGCGTGATGTTCTGCGCGGTCGCGGTCTTGGACTTGACCGTGATCTCCTGCGGCGAGTTCAGGTACTTCTGCGCGAGACGCCGGATGGCACTGGGCATGGTCGCCGAGAACAGCGCGACCTGCTTGGTGTCCGGGGTCTCGGCGAGGATGCGCTCGACGTCCTCGGCGAAGCCCATCGTCAGCATCTCGTCGGCTTCGTCGAGGACCAGGAACTCCAGACCGGAGATGTCGAGGGTCTTGCGATCGAGGTGGTCGATGACCCGACCGGGTGTGCCGACGATGACCTGCGCGCCGCGACGCAGACCCGCGAGCTGGACGCCGTAGGACTGCCCGCCGTAGATCGGCAGCACCTTCACCTCGGGCATGTGCGCCGAATACTTGCCGAAGGCCTCGGAGACCTGCAGTGCCAGCTCTCGCGTCGGCGCGAGGATCAGCGCCTGCGGGGTACGCGCGGAGGTGTCGAGGCGGGACAGGATCGGGATGGCGAACGCGGCGGTCTTGCCGGTACCGGTCTGCGCGAGGCCGACGACATCGCGTCCGTCCATGAGCGGCGGGATGGTCGCCGCCTGGATGGGCGACGGGGTTTCATATCCGACGTCGGTGATGGCCGCGCGTACCCGCGGGTCGATCTCGAGGTCGTCGAACGAGCCGACCTGCGGGTCGGCGGGGGCGTCGTGCTCGCCGTGATTCGAAGTACTCATGCGGCGGAAGTCTCATTCATCGCCCTCAACTGTAATGGCCGTGCACCAGAAAGTCGGCATCACGCCCGGGCGGGGTCGCATCAGCCCCCTGAGCAGGGCACGAGCCACGTTCGGTCACCGGTGTGATGCATCTAACGAATACTGGTACTGTCAGTGCCACTCATCCGGCCATCGGTCCCGGTCACACGCACACCGATGTCCGGAATGTCCATTTGTTCTCCCGTCTCAGGAGTGCCATGCAGCAGCAGTACGCCACCCCGTCCGATCTGACGATCGACGACAAGGCGACGACCGTCGACACGATCCTGCGCTACCGCGCGGAGCGCCCCACGATGCCGCTCTTCCGCAAGCGCTCGCACAGCCAGTGGGTCAACGTCACCGCCAAGCACTTCACCGACGAGGTGGACGCGGTCGCGAAGGGTCTGATCGCCTCGGGTGTGCAGGCCGGCGACCGCGTCGCGATCCTGTCGTCGACGCGCTACGAGTGGACCGTGCTGGACTACGCGATCTGGCGCGCCGGGGCGTGCACCGTCGCGATCTACGAGACGTCCGCCCCCGACCAGGTCCAGTGGATTCTCGAGGACTCCGGCGCCAAGCTCCTGTTCGTCGAGAACCATGAGCACTACACCCGCCATCTCCGGGTCATCGACGAGACGCCCACCCTCAAGGAGACCCTGGTCATCGACGACCACGCGCTCCCCACGGTCACCAAGCGCGGCGCGAAGACCGCCGACGCGGACCTCGACCAGCGTCAGGCGAATGCGTTGTCGTCGGATGCCGCCACGCTGATCTACACCTCGGGCACCACCGGACGGCCGAAGGGCGTCGTCCTGACGCACGCGAATTTCCTCGCCGAGACGGCCGCGACCCGCGACGCGGTCGGCGCCGGAATGCGGGAGGGCAAGTCGACGCTGCTCTTCCTGCCGCTGGCGCACATCTTCGCCCGCGTCGTCACCGTCGGCTGCGTCGAGAACGGCGTGATCCTCGGCCACACCAACGACCTGACGAACCTCGTCGCGGACCTGGGCGTGTTCAAGCCGAACTACGTGCTGTCGGTGCCGCGCGTGTTCGAGAAGGTGTACAACTCGGCCAAGCAGAAGGCCTACGACGGCGGCAAGGGGTCGATCTTCGACAAGGCCACCGACACGGCGATCGAATACAGCAAGGCGACGGAGGCCGGCAAGGTCGGCCTCGGCCTGAAGCTCCGGCACGCCGTCTTTGACAAGCTCGTGTACGGAAAGCTGCGCGACGCCCTCGGCGGCCAGTGCGAGGGAGCGATCTCCGGTGGCGCTCCGCTCGGTGCGCGCCTCGGCCACTTCTTCCGCGGCGTCGGCATCCCGGTGTACGAGGGCTACGGACTGTCGGAGACCACGGCCGCGGTGACGGCCAACAACGAGGAGAACCAGAAGGTCGGGTCGGTCGGACGCCCGATCCCCGGCGTCACCGTCGCCATCGCCGAGGACGGCGAGGTCCTGCTCAAGGGGCCGGTCGTGTTCGGTGGGTACTGGAAGAACCAGGCCGCCACCGACGACGCGATCCGCGACGGGTGGTTCCACACCGGTGACATCGGCACCCTCGACGACGGCTACCTCTTCATCACCGGCCGCAAAAAGGAACTGATCGTCACCGCGGGCGGCAAGAACGTCTCCCCGGCGCAGCTCGAGGACACCATCCGGGCGCACCCGATGGTGAGCCAATGCCTCGTCGTCGGCGACAACAAGCCGTTCATCGCCGCACTGGTCACGATCGACCCGGAGGCCGTGCCCGGCTGGCTGGACCGTCACGGCCTGCCCGCCGACACCCCGATCTCGGACCTGGTCGAGAACGCCGACCTGAAGGCCGAGATCGACGCCGCGGTCAAGGAGGCGAACACCAAGGTCTCCAACGCCGAGGCGATCAAGAAGTTCTCGATTCTGGACACCGATTTCACCATCGACACCGGTGAGCTCACCCCGACGATGAAGCTCAAGCGCAACGTCATCCACGACGCGCACAAGGAAGCGATCGCCGACCTCTACACCTGAGCGGATCTCTCACGACTCGCCGCGGCCCGGGATGCCCCCGGGCCGCGGCGCTGTCTATCGTGCAAGTCAATGAAACGAGACCTGGCCATCGATGCCACCCGTGGGGTGGCCATCTGGAGCATGATCACCGCGCACTTCGCGCATGAGTCCGTGCTGGCCACCCCGACCCACGCCTTTCCGTACGTCGACGGCATGTCCGCGTTCGTGATGCTCTCGGGCGTCGTGCTGGGTCTGGTCTATCAACGGTGGGTCGCACGCCACGGCCTGGCTTTCGCCTACAAGCGTCTTGCCAAGCGGGTCGTCGTCCTCTATCTGTGCCAGCTGGCGATCGCCCTCGTCGCGGTCGCGGCCGCCCTGGCCGGTCACCGATGGCTGACGCTCCTGCTGCCGGTCGACGGGTGGGGTGACGGCCTGCGCCTGGCGCTGACCATGGACTATCTGCCCAGCGGGGGCAACATCCTGCTGCTGTACATGGTCTTGCTCATCTCCGCGTTCGGGCTGTTCCCCCTCCTGCGTCAGGGCTGGTGGCGCTGGGTGCTCGCCGGTTCGATCGCCCTGTACCTCATCTCGCTGGTCCATTCCCCCGACTGGTTCTATCTGAGCGCCTACCAGGCGGCACCGCACATCCAGAACGTCGCCGGCTGGCAGATCATGTTCGTCCCGGCACTGGTGATCGGCTGGAACTGGTCGCAGTGGCGTGTGCCGGAGTTCGTCGACCGCTGGATCGTCGCGATCGTCGCCGTCGCGCTCGCGGTGGCACTGTTCTTCCACTTCGGCATCGACTACGGGCCGTGGGCCCATCTCGAACCGGCGGTCGCCGACAAACTCGACTTCCGCCCGGCCCGCGCGATCGGCGCCTATCTGGCCATCCCGGCCGTCTACGGGATCTTCCGACTGTTGCTCAGGTGGTGGCATCACGACTGGCTGCGTCCACTCGTCATGACCGGCACCCGCAGTCTCGACTCCTACGTCATCCAGGCGATCGCCCTCGTCGTGGTGCCGATCCACATCGCCCACCGCCCCTGGAACACCGTCACGATGGACGCCGTCGCGCTACTGGTGTTCGCCTCCTGCTGGGGGTGGGCCGAGTTCCGGTACTTCGCGCACGTCGACAAACTGCACAAACTACCGCTGCGGATGGTCAGGCTCGTGCGTCCGCATCGACCCGACATCGTCCCCGGCCCCGAGCCCGGCGTCCCCACCCCGGAGAGCTCGGACATCACCCGGGAACCCCGACCGGTCGTCGACGACCTGCCCGGCGTCGACCGGACCGGGACAGCCGGAGACGGGCCAGAACGAGACGGGCCAGTCCGGGCCGGAGCAGCACCGGCCGGGACACGTGCGACCGAGCCGATGGGAGTTCATCCGTGACGGGTGAGATGACACGCAGCGTGCACGCCGGGAACGACTCGTCGGGCCCGTCGGTGCGGACGCCCATCACGATGGCGAACTCGTATCACCTCCCGCCCGAACCCGAGGCGATGAGCTGGTCGGGCACCGAGCAACTGTTCTACACGCGCAACACCGGCGCCAATCAGGTTGCGCTGCAGGACAAGCTGGCCGCACTGGAAGAGGCCGACGACGCCGTCGTCCTGGCCTCGGGCGTGGCCGCGCTGCATGCAGTGTTCTTCACGTTCCTGTCCGCCGGGGACCACGTGGTGGTGTCCGACACGACCTACGAGGCCACCTGGAAGCTCTGGTCGGAACTGCTGCCGACGAAGTACGGGATCGAGGCGACCTTCGTCGATGTCGGCGATCTCGACGCGACGCGTGCCGCCCTGCGCCCCGGCACCCGCATGCTGATCGCCGAGACGATCGCCAATCCGACGACGAAGGTCGCCGACATCGGCGCGCTGGCGCAGATCGCCGCCGACGCCGACGCCCTGCTGCTCGTCGACGCCACCTTCACGCCGCCCACTCTGTACCGTCCGCTCGCCGACGGCGCGGACCTCGTCGTCCATTCGCTGACCAAGTACATCAACGGTCACGGCGATGCCATGGGCGGTGCCGTGCTCGGCCGGTCGGAGCTGATGTCGCAGATCCGGGAACAGGCGATGGTCGACGTCGGCGGCGTCATCTCTCCGTTCAACGCGTGGCTGATCGCCCGCGGCGCGATCACCCTGCCGCTCCGGTTCGCCCAGCATCAACGCAACGCCGAGCGGGTCGCGGCCTTCCTCGACGACGACCCGCGCATCGCCTACGTGCGGTACCCGGGTCTGGCGTCGCATCCCGAACACGACCTCGCCGCCCGCCAGTTCGGCGGCCGCGGCTTCGGGGCCATGATCGCGTTCGCGGTGCGTGGCGACCCGGCCACCCAGAACCGTTTCGTCTCGGCGCTGACAACGATCACCTCGGCGGTGTCGCTGGGACACGACGAGTCACTCATCGTCCATGTCGGCACCGACGGCCCACGGGTCGCCGCCTACCCCGAACCGTTCCGCGAGTGGGGACATCTGCGGTTCTCGGTCGGGCTGGAAGACGCCGACGATCTCATCGCGGACCTCGCCGCGGCGCTGGACGCGACCTTCCCGGCCACCCCCGCTGGTTGAGCCGGCACCGAGCGAAGCCGCCGGGCCGAGCAAGCGACGAAGGAGCGCGTCGAGGTCGAGGAGCCGACCCCCGCTGGTTGAGCCGGCACCGAGCGGAGCGAGGAGCCGTGTCGAAACCACTCCCCGCAACCACCCTCAGGTCGCCTCGTACAGAATCCCCCGGCCGATCGCCTCGCGCACCACGGGCAGCGCCGCCTCGGCGAGTGCGTCGGCGTCGACGCCGTGGAAGTCGGCGAGGAGTTCGAGCAGTACGCCCAGCGGGACCTGCCCCCGACTGCCGGCGAGCAGTGCGCGCGAGACCTCGTCGACGCCGAGAACGGCGCCGGGACCCCCGGGCCGGCGGACGGCGGCCGACACCTGTTGCCAGCCCTCGTCCCCGGGGAGCGAGTGCTCCTCGAGCATGACCGGGGCCACCGACAGCCGCCGCGCGAGCAGCTGTTCGTCGGAGGTCTCCCGCAGGTAGCGCCGTCGGGCGAGGAACGCCTGCGCCTCGGGACCGGTCACCTCTTCGCCGGCGCCGGTGATCTCCTCGATCACGACGTCGGGCTCGCGGTGCTCACCGTCGAGCGGGGCGCGGGCGGTGATCGAGCCCATCCCGATGGCGACGATGCCGTTGGCCTCGAACCATTCGAGCCACTCCGCACCTCGCCGCGCGGCGGCCGCCTCGTCCTCACCGGCATCGGACAACCACAGCGACACATAGCTGATGGGGTCGGCGACCTCCCGCTGGACGACCCAGGCGTCGAGTCCGGTGCCGGCGAGCCAGGAGCGGACCCGTTCTGGCCAGTCCTCGCCCTCGCGGATGACCCAGTTGGCCAGGATCTGGGCGGTGCCACCAGGATTCAGATGGGTGGGCAACTCCCGGACGAGTTGCTCGCACAACCCGTCCCCGACGACGCCCGAGTCGCGGTAGATGTAGTCCTGCCCACCCGCGCCGACGACGAACGGAGGGTTGGACACGATGAGGTCGAACCGCTCCCCCGCGACGGGTTCGAACATGCTCCCCGCCCGCAGATCCCACGACATCCCGTTGAGGCGGGCCGTCGCGGCGGCCAACGCCAGCGCCCGGTCGTTCGTGTCGGTGGCCACGATCTGCTCGCAGTGCGCATCGAGATGCAGCGCCTGGATGCCACATCCGGTTCCGATGTCGAGAGCTCGGCGGACGGGTTCGCGGATGACGGCCCGGGCCAGCGAGATCGACGCGCCGCCGATCCCCAGGACGTGGTCGCGGGCAACGGGTCCGGGTCGCATCGCGGCATCCTGGTCGGCGATCACGAGGTAGTCGCGGGTGTCGTCGGCGTGCGGACGGATGTCGAGGCGGGCCCGTAGAAGCGATTCATCGACCCGGGCCAGCACGCCCTGCGTGACCAGTACGTCGACGCCCGCCGTCGGAAATGCCTCCGCGACAGCGGCTTCGGGTTCGTCCGAGCCCAGCAGGAACAGCCGTATGAGGGTCGCCAGCCGACGGTGGTCTCCAGCGACATCACCCGTCGCGGCGAGGGCCGGCCACCAGACACCGCGGACGAGGGCATCGTGAGCGCCTTCGCCGAGCAGTTCGGTGACACCGTCGTTCGTGTATCCCGCCGACCGCAGATCGGCACCGAGGGCCGCCACGGCGGCGGGCTCGGACAGAGGATGACGATCCGCGCGGTCGGCGAGTGGCTGGAGTCGTCCCTGGTCCGCGGTCACGGTCCCCAAGGCTACCGACGACCGGCGCGCCCGCGGCTCGACGGGTTCAGCACGACGCGAGGACCCGACTCATCGCGTCGCGTTCGGCACGCGTCACCCACAGCCCGTAGGACTTCTTGACCTCGATCTGCCGGCTCACGTAGGTGCACCGGTACGACTTGTTCGGGGGAAGCCAGGTCGCCGCGTCGCCGTCTCCCTTCTGCTGGTTCACGGCTCCCGACACGGCCTGGAGGTTTCGCGGGTCGTTCGCGAACTCGACGCGCTTGCCGGCGGTCCACCCGGCCGCGCCCTTCTGCCA
Source organism: Gordonia sp. NPDC127522 (assembly GCF_042672305.1). Taxonomy (NCBI): domain Bacteria; kingdom Bacillati; phylum Actinomycetota; class Actinomycetes; order Mycobacteriales; family Gordoniaceae; genus Gordonia; species Gordonia sp. NPDC127522. The sequence continues at coordinate 35,377 of NZ_JBHXVK010000003.1, read as the reverse complement.
GGCGTCCGACAACGCGACGACGTGGTCGATCTGGACCAGCGCCGAGGTGTCCTCGCCTCGGGTGAACGGCATCTCCGTACCGGTGTACGGGTCGGCCAGTGTGCCGGCGAGCACGCGGCACCCGTCGGCATGGAAGATGATGCCGGTGAGGTCTCGCCGCAGGATGTCCTCCCGGGTCCGGCAACCGTTGCGGCCGTACTGCACGTCGACCGCGTCGTCCCATGCCCTACCGAATCGCGACCGTTCATATCCGGTCTTGGGCGCGCGACCCTTCACCTGCAGCGACGCGAGATCGGCCTGTTCACGGCCGGCCGCCGGTGGTGGCATATCAGGTGACACACCAGCCGGCGGTGACGATGGCCCCGTCGTCGAGGGCATGGACTGGGTGCGCTCGGATGAGGGGCGCTCGAGGCCCGGGGCGGGTTCGACGTCGACGCACGACACGAGCGCCACGGCGACCGGCACCGCGGCGAGTACTCCCGACAACCATGCCGCTCGACGCCTCACCCCGGAATCGTTGCACGGCGCACCGACATCCCCGTTCGCCGACCCGGTGCGCGGGTTCTCGCCGCGCACCTTAAGCTTCGTTCGACTAACTTTCCCTTCGCGGACTGCTGTGGTCACGCACGACGCCGCCGCGGCGCACGATCGCCGGCGGTGTCGCCGGGTCATCGGACGACTATTCGGGTAGTGGGTGCATGAGTTCAGGTCGGGGCAATGCGGCGCGGGGTGTACCGCCATGGGTTCTGCGGATGATCGCCGTGTTCACACTGGCGATGTCGTTGCCCACACTTGCCGGCGGGTCGGGCACCGCCGCGGTGCTCGGCAGCCCGGCACCCTTCTCCACGTCACCCCTGCGTGCGACGCCGGTCCACGAACTGACTCCGACCGTCGACCCGGAGACCGAGACCTACCCGGAGCGACTCGAGCGCATCGAGACCCTGACGAGCCCGCTACTGCCGACGCCGAAGTCGCTCGAGGGCGTCGAGACGCGATGCGCGAGCGGCGATTTCACAACCCTCGCAGTGGTGTACGACTCGATCTTCGATGCGGTGTACGACATCCTGCCGCCATCTATGCACGTGTCGGCCCGGGCGAGTCGGATAGCGGCGCACCGCGACATGCGGCGCCTGCACATCTCGACCCTCGCCGTCACCGAACATCCGCTGACCCTCGGGGCGGACGACGACGATCCCGCACTCGACTACCGCGACCCGATCTCCCAACTGCTGGTCTCGAACCTTCTCAAGATCCGCGACGGCCGCCACACCGAGGCTATTCCGCTCGGGAACATCACCGTCATCCAGGCAGTGGAGACGGTGTGGCTCTACATGTTCACCACTGTCCTGGTCCCGGCACGGCTCCTCATCGGCTCGGCACCCGACCTCGGCAGCCCGTTCGCCGGGACCGAGGCCGACGGCCTCGCCCAGTTCGTCACCTACAACTGGCTCATCACGGCGTTCGTCTTCTCGTCGGAGTTCGCGGTGAAGGCCCTGTTGCGGGCCACCGCGAGAACGGTCCTCGAGCAGTGCCTCGCACGCGTCACCGATGAACAGCGCGCCCTCGCCGGACGCGCGAGCGACACCGTGCATTTCGACATCCCCATCCCGCCGATGGTGGCCGAGATCGCCGACCACCTCGCACTGGCCGATGTCGAGACGTGTACGCCGATCGGGTCGCTCACACTCGGCCGGCTGGTGCGGTATGTGTCTGCGCAGGCGCAGGAGAACACTCCCGCCGACGCACCCCGCATCCGGGCCGAGACCACCAGGATTCTCGGCGCCATGCGCGGAATCCGCATTCACCACAACCTCATTCCGCTCGACCCGGCGGAGGACCGTTCCATCGGCGAGATGGGCGCGTCGCTGTTCGGTTCGCTGATTCCGATCTTCGGTGGCGCCCCGCTCGACATCCTCCTCGGCATCGGACACAACGTCGGCCACGGCGCGGATCCGTGGGAGACCGTGTCGCTCGACGAGCTCACCGTCAGCAAGCCGATCACCGCGGCGCATTATGCATACAAGCTGGCGCTGCATTTGATCCGGGAAGTCGGCAACGTCATCGAGCCGTCGATCCTCGGTGACAGCCCGCTACGACCCACCAGACTGCTCGTCACGGTCCTGGGCCTGCCGATGACCTACGGGCTGGTGACCGCGCACCACGTGATCCGGTCGATGTGCCTACGCGTCGACGACACCACGGGCAGCGGACTCGGCGCGGAGGCCAATCGGCGGACGACAACCGACTCGACTCCCCGCATCAAGCCGACGCGAAAGCCGGAGGCCTCCCGGTCATCGGCGTCGAGAACATCGGAACCGTCACGTCCGGAAGAATCCATTCGCCATCCCGAACCGCCCCGATTCGCCATTCCCGGGCTCAATTGACTCGGTGATGCGCATTCGGTGATCACGATGTCGGACAATTCGCCCGAGAATCCCGACACCGGGAAAGCGCAGGTCCATGCTTCCCACGCGTCTATCGACTACCGTTGGGGGCGTGTCGAAAATTCAGACGGTGACCTTTGTCGACGACCTGGACGGTCGCGAACTCGATCCCCAAGACGCACAGACCGTTTCGTGGTCGTGGCTCGGCGTCGACTACGAGCTCGACGTGTCCGCGGCCAATCTCGACAAGATCGAGCAGGGCAAGGTGACAGTCGCGAAACTACTCAAGGCATCGACCCGGGTCGGTGGCCGACGACGGTCGCCATCCGCACGGACGAAGACCAATTCCGCTGGGAGTGGCGCGTCGGTGAATGCCTCGATTCGAGAATGGGCAGCGGAGAACGGATATGAGGTATCCGCACGCGGCCGCATTCCGAACGACATCGTCGAGGCATACAACTCCGCACACTGATGTAGCCCACCGTGTTGTCACATTGATCGCCAGAGCCCGATTCTTCGGACTCTGGCGATTGTTCTTCCGCGGGGCTGATTGTCGATCCCCCGCCGATTACGTTCTGCCCTAAAGAGTTTCGTCGGCTTGGCGGAAAAACCCTGCGGCGGCGCAGAATCGAGATGCCGTGCGGATTTTGCCTCACCGATCAGCAACTCCCCGTATTCACTCTGTAAACGGACATCTTTGATAACCTGACGTTCAACGCATGGTGTTTCACCGACGTGCAATGCAGTCACCGTCGGAGGCCACCCGAGGGGGACAGGACAACCGGATGAGCACAACGGAGAACGAGTCGGTCGACGCCGACCACGCTGACGGCGAGGCCTCAGGGGAGGTCGCCGTGGCGGTTCGGGTCAGGGTCACGCTCGACGACGGTTCGACCAGAGAGGGCGAGGTCGTCGACGACTTCGCGGACCTGACCGGCGACACCACCGTCGAGACCCGCATCGACGACGAGCACACCGCCCGGCTGCGCCGCTGGGCGATCTCGACCGACGATCATCAGATCGTCTTCGCCGACGACGACGCGGTCGAGGTCATCTCGGCCGAGCTGTGACTCAGAGCGGCGCGAGCCCGATCATTCGACGGTCGGACGAGAAGATCCAGCCGTCGCCGTAGGGCTCGAGTGCCCTGCCGGTTGCGAACGCCTCCGGGTCGGAATCGATCGCGAGGAACGGCGCCGTCCACGCGACCTCGCCGGTGGTGACGTCGACAGCGGTCAGGGCGATGCCATCACTGCCGGCCAGCAGACCATCACGGTAAGCATCTGGACTCACCGTGGCGTTCGCATCCGCGTCCCACGTGTGGTGCCACAGGCGTTTTCCTGTGTGGAGGTCGATGCCACTCTCGCTGCGGACCCCGCTGTTGGTGTCGAGCAGGTACACAACTCTGTCGACGACCGCTGTGACGGTTCCTGTCGCGTTGGTGTCGCGCGAAATGAGGTCGCTGTTGGTCCACAGCCTGTCGCCGGTGGCGCGGTCGTAGGCCGAGTCGCCGAGCAGGACGGGGTCGGCGTCGGTCGTGGACTCGTACCCCGGTCGTTGCACGGTGGGGTCAGAGCTCGACGCGATCACCTTCCCGTCCGTATCCCGGAGAAGTTGCTCGGTCGCGTGACCGGCCGTCTGGCAACCGGTGTCAGCGTGGACGAGGAACCCGCCCGGCAGCAGTGTCGACGTCCCGACGCATTGGGAGCCGTTGCTCCACAATTCGACGCCCGATCGGGCATCGAATTGTGCGACGTCGCCGCCGGTGCGCACCAGGCCCACACCATCGATCACGGTGAGAGCCTCACTGGGGTACACCTCCTCATAGGAGGCGCCCATGTCGAATCGGCGGGTCCAGTGGGCGGACACGTCGTCGAAGGTGCCCGAGTGGACTCGCACGTCGTCCTCCTCGACGTTGCCCTCGGCGACGTACAGGGCGTCCGACGTGGTCGTGATGGCGAAGATGTTCTCGGACACTCTGCGTCTTACGGACTCACCCGAGTCGATGTCATAGGTGATGAGTTCGTGGTTCTTGCGCAGGGCGTGGCAGTAGATCTTGCCATGGAGGGGAACGTCACTGCAGCTGACGAGGTCATGTGCCGGAGCCTGCCAGCGAACCTGTCCGTTTGTCGCGTCGATGCCGATCATCACGGGGTCACCGAGGGTCATTCCCTCGTTCGGGGTACCGACGACGGTGAGAAGCGTGTCGCCGGACCGGATCATTCCGGGTTCGCCGACCCCGTACGCAGTGCCCGCGCGCGGGTCGCCGAAAGCCGCGAAGGGTCGACCCAGCCGGTCGGCAGGGTCGAGCGACCACGCCAAACCCGGTGCCGCCGCGGTGGTTCCGGTGATCTTCTGCACTGTCGTCGGAACCCGGTCCACCCACACCACGGTTGCCGCGGAGACCGTCACGACCGCGGCCACCGCGGCGACAATCAGTGTCCACGTGCTTCGGGCCGGCATCGGTCAGAGCTCCAATCCTGGTGTCAGGGCGATCTTTTCCAGCTCTTGTATCGACAGCGGCTCGGTCGGCGAGGCCGCCGTCGAACTCACCGACACGCGCGTGCCCGTCGGGCGGGTCACCACCGCGCAATGTGTCGTCTCCCTGACCTGTTCCCGTCGGTCGGTCGTCGAAGGTCTCGACTGCCAGACGACGTCGGTCTGGACCACGGTTCCGTCGGAAAGCGTGCGCAGCGTCCTTTGGCTACCCCGACCCGGAACCGGGCGTTCCCCAGACGGCCTCGGCTGACCGCCGACGATCGTGATCTCGAGTGCCACACCATCTCCGAGGTTCGCGACACCGGTGCACAGCATGCCCTCCGCGTTCGAACCGACCGGCACCGTCGGCGGCAACCGGGCGCCGCCCAGATCGACCGCTGCGAGAACGGAATCGAGAGCGCGAGCCTTCTCACGCGTCACCGACGGGCCCTTGTACGACTCGAACGGGTTGGCGCAAGCCTCCATCGGCGCCGGTGTATCCGGGGCGACCGGAGTGCTGACGCGGAGCCCCGGGTCGACGACGATACGCACCAGCTCGTCGACAGTCAGCGGGATCGACCCACTGTGGTCCTGCCTGCTGCCGCCGATCGCGTCATCGGCGCGCGCGATGATCCACGATCCGTCGGGTACGTAAGCACGTGCCGTCCTGCTCAGCGTGCGGACACCGTCCACTTCCTGCCAGGCGTCGTGGACGTCGACCACCACGCCGTCGGGCAGCGTACGACGCTCGTCGAGTTGCCCGGCCACACATGACGGAACAGGCGCTGACGCGCGCCGGACATCGACCGAAACAGCACCTCTGCCCTCACCATTGATCAATACGCCTCGGGCCGAAGTGAATCCGCGAGGCTCCGGATCCGGCTCGCCGAAGGCGATGATCGGCTGGAAGACAAGTGACTGCTCCGGACTCGCGAATTCGATCTCGGCTTCGACCGGCAGCGCGTTCACCAGCGCCGTCGACATCGCGGTCGCCTTCGGCCCGTTGAACCACGGGAACTGAGGGTTGTCGTATGTCGGTTGCCCCATCCCCGTGTACGCGGTGTAGCCCGACTGGTCGGGAGCCTCGACGACATCACATCCGGGGATCGGGGCATTCGGGTCGACCGGCTCGTCGACCACAGTCGGCGTCTCGGTGGCAGTGGGGTCGGAACTCTCGGCGTCGGACGACGCCGGCGGCGGTGTCGTCGTCAGTTCGGGATCGGGTGGCGGCAGCACCAGCCCGACCACCACGACGGCGAGAGCGACAACAGATACCAGTGCCAGTGCGTAGGTCCACGCCCGCTTCGATGCCGACGAGCCCGTGTCGTCGACCATCGATGCCGCTCCGCTTCTCCTCGACAGACGCCGTCAGGCCGGCCGGCGCCGAACAAGCACAGAGTGCGCGAGGGGGGACTTGAACCCCCACGTCCTGAGACACTGGAACCTAAATCCAGCGCGTCTGCCAATTCCGCCACTCGCGCGTGGGCGCGACTCGCCGGAGTGTGAGTCACGCAGTGTAACGGCGACCACCCTACCGGCCGCGTTCTGATCATCGCAGGCCAGGTACCGTCGTAGCCATGTCCCCCACCCGCCGCCGCACCCACCGGCCCGCGCTCACGGTGCTCGCCGTATCCGCCGCGGTGGTGTGCCTGGTGCTCGCGTGGTGGCAGTGGTCACGCTATGAGTCCGCATCCGGTTCCGGACTCAATCTCGGCTACGCCCTGCAGTGGCCGGCGTTCGCCGCGGCCGTGATCTATGCCTATCGACGTTTCGTCATCCTGGAGAGCGATCCCGAGGAAGCCCGCAAGGTCGCGGCGAAGAACTCCGTTGCCGAGATCCCGGAGGGCATCCTGCCTGAGCGACCCACCACGCCCAGCGCGTCGTCGTTGGCATCGCCGGACCCCGCCAACGATGTCGCGCTGGTCGAGTACAACCGCTATCTCGCCGAGCTCCGCGACGCCGACGCGCACACCACCGACGCCCGACCCACCCCCTCATCGAAAGGCCCGCAGTGACCGAGACCGACCCCACCGCCCCCGCCCTCGCCGCCCCGGTGGAGAAGGTCCGCGGCGCGCTGTTGCGGTATCGCGTCCTCGCCTGGATCACCGGCGTGTGGTTGCTGCTGCTCGTCGTCGAACTCGTCCTGACCTACGGCTACGACAATCACGCTCTGGACTTCGTACCGTTCGTGCACGGCTGGGTCTACTTCGTCTACCTGATCATGGCCATCGACCTGGCGATCAAGGTCCGCTGGAGCGTCGGCAAGACCATCATCACCGCGATCGCGGGCACCATCCCCTTCCTGTCCTTCTGGTTCGAGCACAAGCGCACCAAGGAAGTGAAGGCGCAGTTCAACCTCTGATCTCCTTGCGCTGGGCGGCCGTTCACCCGGGTCCGGCTGACTGGACCCCGTGCGGATCGTCCAGCTCGCGAACTTCTACGGCGGCCGCTCCGGCGGTCTGCGCACCGCGGTGGACCGCTGGGGCGCCGGCTATGTCGGGGCCGGTCACGACGTCGTCCTGATCGTTCCCGGCGCCGATCCCGGCGAGGAGACGCTGAACTCTGGGGTCACGCGGATCACCGTGGCCGCACCGCGGATTCCCGCCTCGGGCGGCTACCGCCTGGCGTCGGCCCGCCGCGTCGCCGACGTCCTCGCCCATCTCCGTCCCGACGCCCTCGAGGTGTCCGACCGCCTCACCCTGCGCGGCTTCGGCCGGTGGGCTCGCAGGCGAGACATTCATTCGACGATGGTGTCCCATGAACGCCTCGACCGTCTGCTCGGCCAGGTCATGCCCGGCCGCTCCGCACGTGCACTGGCCGACCGCGCGAACGCGGCCACCGCCCGTGATTACGACACCGTCGTGTGCACCACCGACTTCGCCGCCGCGGAGTTCGATCGCGTGAGGGCGACCAACGTCGTCCGCGCCCCGCTCGGCGTCGACCTCGATGTCTTCGACCCACGACACCTCGACCCGAACCTGGGCGCACGGTGGTCCGGCGGCACCGGAGCGCTCATCGCCCACTGCGGACGCCTCTCGGTGGAGAAGCGCGCCGACCGCAGCATCGCCGCGCTCGGCAGACTCCATCGGTCGGGAACGCCGGCGCACCTGGTGATCGCGGGCGACGGGCCGATGCGAGCCCCGCTGCAGCATCTGGCCCGCGGATTGCTCGTGACCTTCCTGGGCCATCTCTCCGAGCGCAGTCAGGTCGCCGCACTCCTCGCCAGCGCCGACATCTCCCTCTCCCCCGGTCCGCACGAGACCTTCTGCCTCTCCGCGCTGGAATCACTGGCCGCCGGCACACCGGTCATCGGGTCGCAGTCGTCGGCGGTCGCAACCCTGGTCGACGACACGTGTGGCGCGGCTGCCGAGGACTCCGGCCCGGGCTTCGCGAGCGCGATCCGGCAGGTCCTCAGCCTCCCTCGCGCGGAGCGCGAGCGGGCGGCGCGGCACCGAGCGACCCAGTACCCCTGGCCCGAGTCGGTCGCGCGGATGTTGGGAGTCCACGCGGGCTGCTGAGCGCCCCTCTGCTTCGCCCCGTGCACAGTCGATGCATTTCGACGCCCGGTCGACGGGATCGCGCGCACAGTCAACAGGCCATTGAAACTGTACCGTCTGGACGGTATAGTAATTAGTGATCCGGGAAATCCCCGGGACATCGAGCACGGAGGGTCCGATGGCACGCACGACCGGACGGAGTGCCGCCGACACCCGACGGCTGATCCTCGACGCCGCGGCCCGTCTGGTCGCGCGACACGGCGCCGCCGTGTCCGTGTCCGAGATCGCCGCCGCGGCCGGGGTGTCGAAGGGCGGACTGCTCTACCACTTCCCCGCCAAGGACGGCCTGCTCGAAGAACTCGCGGCGGACCTGATGGCCCAGTTCCGGTCGAACGTCGAACGGACCGCCGACGAGGAGGACGACGCGCCGGGACGGCTGACCAGGGCCTACATCCGGGTGAGTTTCGCCGACGCGCGAGACTCCGCCGGCCTGCGCGACCAGATCGCGCTGGCCGCCAGCCTGATGTACGAGCCGGGCCCGGCCGCGCTCGCCCAGCAGGACGCTGATCACTGGCGCGCCGCGCTGTCCGACGACGGTCTCGACCCGGCGGTCACGCGACTGATCATCGCGGCCGCCGACGGCTCGAACACCGCTCCCCTGTGGGGAGCCGTCCTCGACGACACCGACCGGGCCGCCCTCGAAGCAGACCTCATCGCTCTCACCCACACACACGCAAAGAAGGGATCATGACCGACATCACCTATCGCCCATACCAATCCACCGACGCCGACGATGTGAAGAAGATCATCGACGAGGCGTTCTACATCCACCGATACGTCCACGGGCACCGCGTTCTCGACAGCGCGCTCGAGGTCTACCTCCGCGAGCAACTGGTGGCGAGCACCTGGAGCCGCGTCGCGGTGAAGGACGGCCACGTGGTGGGGATCATCCTCGGACGGGTCAACGGCGAGCCGCATCTGCGCGAACGGACGAAGAATCGGGCGCTGCTCTGGGCGCACACCGCTCGAGCCGCGATTCTCGGACTGCCCCAACTGAAGGCGCTACGCGGCTTCTTCGCGTACGAATCGGTGGCCCACCGGCTCGGCGCCCGGACCGGCAGGCCGCTCGACGACGAACTCACCCTGTTCGCCGTCGCCTCCACGACACGAGGACACGGCGTCGGGGCGACCCTCTATCAGGCGTTCCTGGACCATCTCCGCGACCGCGGCCGTTCGGACTTCCATCTGTACACGGACTCGTTGTGCACCTTCGGATTCTACGAGCGACAGGGGATGTCGCGTGCCGGCGCCGACGACATGGACATCCTGCTCGACGGCGAGCCGCACACGCTGGGGGTCTACATGTACACCGGAACCGCGAGCTGACGCTCGTCCCGACGCCGACGCCGACGCAAAGGGGGGTCAGCCCGCGAGCGCCCGCAGCGCCGGAACCAATTGCGCCAACGCTTTTCCGCGGTGACTGAGCCCGTCCTTCTCCGCCGGCGACAGCTCCGCCGCGGACCGGCCGTCGGCGATCTCGTCGTCCGGGGCGAACAACGGGTCGTACCCGAAACCGTGCGGCCCGCGCTCCTCCCGCAGGACCCGCCCACGCCACTCGCCGCGCACCACCGTCTCCGTCCCGTCCGGCAGCACGAGCGCGCAGGCCGAGACGAACGCGGCGCCGCGTCGTTCGTCCGGGGTGTCCGACAGCTGGGCGAGCAGCAGCGCGTTGTTGGCCGGGTCGTCCCCGTGCCGGCCGGACCAGCGCGCCGACAGCACGCCCGGCATGCCGTTCAGGGCATCCACAGCGATGCCGGAATCATCGGCGAGACATGGGATTCCGATGGCCTTCGCACCCGCGCGGGCCTTGATCAGCGCATTGTCTTCGAAGGTGGCCCCGGTCTCGGGTTCCTCCGGGTACTCGGCCACGGCGTCGAGACCGATGACCTCCACCCCGGTGATGCCCGCAGCGTCGACGACGCGCTGCAATTCGGCGAGCTTCTTGCGATTACGGCTGGCCAGCAGCACCGAGGACATCAGGCCCGCCCGGGCAATTCGCCGGGATACGGTTCCGCGAGCACGGCTCGCTGCGCCTCGAACAGCTTCTCGGTACCGATCGCGGCCACGTCGAGCAGCGCGTCGAGCGTCGAGCGCGGGAACGTCGCACCCTCGCCGGTGCCCTGCACCTCGACGAGCGTGCCGGCGTCGGTGGCCACGACGTTCATGTCCACCTCGGCGCGCGAATCCTCTTCGTAGGGAAGGTCGAGCCGGACGCGGCCGTCGACGACCCCCACGCTGACCGCGGCGATCGCGCACGAAAGCGGTTGCGGGTCGGACAGTTTGCCCGCGGCACGCAGGTAGGTGATCGCGTCCGCCAGCGCGACATAGGCACCGGTGATGGCTGCGGTGCGGGTACCGCCGTCGGCCTGCAGCACGTCGCAGTCGAGGGCGATGGTGTTCTCGCCCAGCGCACCGAGATCGACGCACGCACGCAGCGACCGGCCGATGAGTCGACTGATCTCGTGGGTGCGACCACCCACCCGGCCCTTGACCGATTCACGCGACGACCGGTCGTGGGTGGCGGCGGGCAACATGGCGTACTCCGCGGTCAGCCAGCCCAACCCCGAACCACGACGCCACGGCGGGACACCCTCGGTGACACTCGCGGTGCACATCACCCGCGTCTTGCCGAATTCCACCAGGACCGAACCCGCCGGATGACTGGTGAAACCGCGGGTGAACGTGATGGGACGGAGTTCGTCGTCGGCTCTGCCGTCAGCTCGTGTGGTCACGGGTCTCACTGTAACGACCGGCGCGGACACGACAGCTAGGTGAGGTCGAAGACCTGTCCCTGGCTGACGAGCTCGGTCGGACCGGAGAACGTGCTGCGGGCCTCGGCGAGAATCTCCGCCGCATCCGACCACGGGGCGACGTGGGTGATCGCCAGGGCACGGACATTGGCCTTGGTCGCGGCCTCCCCCGCCTCGATGCCCGACATGTGCAGATCCGGCGGGCGTTCGGAAGGGGCGTGCGTCCACGACGCCTCGCACAGGAACAGATCCGCATCGGCCGCGAGGTCGATCAGCTCGTCACACGGTGCCGTGTCCCCGCTGTAGGCGATGACCTGTCCGTCGGGGCCGGTGATCCGCAGACCGAAGGTGTCGGGCGGATGATTGACGTTCATCGCCCGGATGCGCATCCCGCCCAGGGTGATCTCCTGGTCGTCGCTCCACTCGTGGACGTCGAAGGTGTCCGTGATGTCGTCGAGCTGTCCGGGGTATTCCGATGAGCCGTAGCCGATCCGCAGCGCGGTGCCGTGCGGGCCGTACAGCGGTGCCCGGCGCCTGGCGGGCTCGGGCGCGTAACGACGCCAGACGAGCATCGCGGGCAGATCGAGACAGTGGTCGGCGTGGAGGTGGCTGAGTACGACGGCGACGTCGCAGGGGTCGGTGACGCGCTGCAGCTCGCCGAAGACACCCGGGCCGCAGTCCACCAGGACCGGTTGTTTACCGGGGACGGAGAGCAGATAACCGGAGCACGCGGCCCCCGGTCCGCCCACACTGCCCGAGCACCCGAGGACCGTGAGACGCATACGACCCACTGTGCCACGATTCCGCGCCCGGGCGTCGGTATACGGGTCACAACTGCGCGGCGAAGCGCGCCGGGCACCTCAGACGTGCTGCACGGCGCCGATCACCGGTCCCAGGAATCGGTTCGAGAGTCGCGCGAAGAAGTCGGGATCCCCGGTCGCCTGGAAGACGCGGGTGGCCTCACGACCCGTGTGTGGATGCAGCAGGTCGGCTTCGGTCAGGACCCGGAAGAGGTCCTTCGCGGTTTCCTCCGCGCTCGACACCAGGGTGACCTCGTCGCCCATCGCCAGCTGGATGACCCCGGACAGCAGCGGGTAGTGGGTGCAGCCGAGGACCACGGTGTCCACGCCGGCCTGCTGCAGCGGTTCGAGGTAGCCCTGCGCGAGTCCGAGGATCTGCCGGCCGCTGGTGATACCGCGTTCGACGAAGTCGACGAACCGCGGACAGGGCACTGCGGTGATCACCGCGTCGCGTGCGGCCGCGAACGAATCCTGATATGCCCGTGAGGAAATCGTCGCCTCGGTGCCCAGCACGCCGATCCGGCCCGTCTTGGTGGCGACCACCGCGCGGCGCACCGCCGGCAGCACGACTTCGATGACCGGGATGGGGGCGTAACGCTCACGCGCGTCGCGGAGGCAGGCCGCCGAGGCGGTGTTGCAGGCGATGACGATGGCCTTGACCCCTCGTTCGGCCAGGTCGTCGCCGATCGCGAGGGCATGGCGTCGGATCTCCGGGATCGTCAGCGGACCGTACGGCCCGTTGGCCGTGTCGCCGATGTAGACGATGTCCTCGTCCGGCAGCAGATCGATGATGGCGCGCGCGACCGTCAGTCCCCCGACACCCGAGTCGAAGATCCCGATGGGTGCGTCCTGACCGCCCGCGATTATGGCGCCACCCCCGGTCCGGTGACCGCCGGCTTACGTCGATCCCGTGCCGCGAGTGCCCATGCCGCGAACACGCCGGCGATCGCGCCGAACAGGTGGGCCTGCCAGGAGACGAGGGGCTCCGAAGGCAGGACGCCCCAGAGAATCGAGCCGTAGACCAGGAAGAGCACGAGGCCACCGAGGATTTGCCACAGATCACGATTGAACAGGCCGCGGACGATGAGGAAGGTGAGCCAGCCGAACACGATGCCCGACGCCCCGACGGTCGGCGAGTACGGCGCTGCGAACAGCCAGACACCGACCCCCGACACCACCCAGGTGATGCCGGTGACGATGAGGAATTGCCGCGTCATCAGCACGAGGAAACACAGCACCGCGCCGGGCATCAGATTCGCGAGCAGATGCTGCCAGTCGCCGTGCAGCAGCGGCGCCCACAGGATGCCGTCCAGCCCGTCCACCTGACGTGCCACGATGCCGTTCTGGTCGAGGTCGTAGTGGGTCGCCACATCGATGGCCTCGATGACGAACAGCACCGCGACGATGCACGCGGTGATGATCGCCGAACGCAGCCACAGCGGACGCGCGCGTCGCGCGGGTTGCTGCCCGACCGGCGGGGTGTACGAGCTCATGGCGGGAAAGTCCTCGGTAGCGGGGTCAGGCCCAGAGCTGGCCTTCGAGTGCCTGCTCCGCGTCGTCGAGACTACCTTCGTACGCCCCGGTCGACAGATACTTCCATCCCGCGTCGGGCACGACGAAGCCGATGTCGGCGCGCGTCCCGGCCTTCAGTGCCCGTCGGCCGATACCGCGCGCGGCCTGCAGGATCGCGCCGGTGGAGATGCCCGCGAAGATGCCCTCGAGGTCGATCAGCTCCCGCACTCGCGCGACCGCGTCCACGCCGGTCACCGAGAAGCGGCGGGTCAGCACCGAATCGTCGTACAGCTCGGGGATGAAACCCTCGTCGATGTTGCGCAGGCCGTAGACCTCGTCGCCGTACCGCGGTTCGGCGGCGACTATTTCGATCTCGGGATTGCGCTCACGCAGGAATCGCCCGACGCCCATCAGCGTTCCGGTCGTGCCGAGCCCGGCGACGAAGTGGGTGATCTCGGGCAGGTCGGCGTACAACTCGGGGCCGGTGCCCTCGTAGTGTGCCGCGACGTTCGCCGCATTGCCGTACTGGTAGAGCATCACCCACTCGGGATTGTCCGCGGCGAGGCCCTTGGCCACCGCGACCGCGGTGTTGGAACCGCCCGCCGCGGGTGAGGAGATGACCTGCGCGCCGAACATGCGCAACAGCGACCTACGTTCTTCCGAGGTGTTCTCGGGCATCACGCAGATCAGTTGGTAGCCCTTGAGTTTCGCCGCCATCGCGAGCGAGATGCCGGTGTTGCCGCTCGTGGGTTCGAGGATCGTCGAGCCCGGCCGCAGCAACCCGTCGCGTTCGGCCTGTTCGATCATCCGCAGCGCGGGGCGGTCCTTGATGGATCCGGTCGGGTTCCGGTCCTCGAGCTTGGCCCACAGGCGGACATGCGGGCCCTCGTCGGAGTCGTGCCAGCGCGGCGAGAGCCGTTGCAGACCGATGAGCGGGGTGTTGCCGACCGAGTCGATCAGGGAGTCGTAGCGGGCCACGCTCAGCCGCCGGCGACCGCGGGCAGGATGGTCACCTCGTCGCCGTCGTCGATCGGGGTGTCGAGGCCGCCGGAGAACCTCACGTCCTCGTCGTTGACGTAGATGTTGACGAACCGGTGCAGTTTGGCGGTGCCGTTCTCGTCGGGCGCGACGAGTCGTTCCTTCAGCCCGGCGTTGCCCGTCTCGAGGTCGTCGATCAGGGCGGCCAGCGTCGAACCCGACCCCTCGACGCGCTTCTCCCCGCCGGTGTGGGTACGCAGGATCGTCGGGATGGACACGGTGACAGACATTCTCAGCTCCTGATCTCGATCTCTTCTTCGGTGACCGCACCGTCGACGATGCGATAGCTACGGATCTCGGCGGTCTCGGGGTCGCGCGTGGACACCAGCACGTAGTGCGCGCCGGGCTCGCCGGCGTAGGAGATGTCGGTGCGGCTCGGGTACGCCTCGGTGGCGGTGTGCGAGTGGTAGATCACCACGGGTTCCTCGTCCCGGCGGTCCATCTCCCGCCACACCGCGAGCTGCTCTGCCGAGTCGAAACGGTAGAAGGTCGGCGACCGCTCGGCGTTGATCATCGCGATGAAACGCTGCGGATCGTCGGAACCCTCCGGCCCGGCGATCACCCCGCAGGCCTCGTCGGGATGGTCGGCGCGCGCGTGCGCGACCATGGCGTCGACCAGCTCCTGCCCGATCTTCAGCATCGGTGTCGCATTCTCCTGTCCAGACGTGTACGCACCCGGGCACCCCGGGTTCTCCGAGGCGCAACATCGTCGCCGCGGCACCTATTCCGTTCGGCGTTCGCAACGACCCCGGTCAGCGGAACGCCGACGGCGCCGCCTGTGCGTAGGTGGGGATCGATGCGACCGGTTCCGCCGCGAGGACCGCGTTCACGATGGCCTGCTGGACGACGTCGGCCGCGGCCCGGCACACCTCGGCGACCACGGCGACGTCGGCATGCATGCCCGCCGGCGCCGGTGTCGGTGTCGACGGCCGGACCGCGCGCGTGGCGACGCCGAAGATCGTGTCCCCGTCGAGCGGCGAGTGCGCGGGCCTGATCGCCCGCCCGAGACCGTCGTGTCCGGCCATCGCCAGCCGCTTGGTCATCGGCGCGTCGAGCGCGGCATCGGTGGCCACGACACCGATCGTCGTGTTGAGCACGGTGTGCTTCGCCGCGAGGTCGGCGAGCGAGTCGATGTCGGCGGCCGACGGCCGGCGCAACCCCAGGCGGCCCAGTTCGGTCTCGCCGAGGTCCCACGGCAGCCCGGTCTGCGGGTCGATGACCGCCCCGACCGGGTTGGCGACCATCACTGCGCCGACGGTGATGCCGGCCGCGGGACCGGCGTCGAACGTCATCGACGCCGTCCCGACCCCGCCCTTGAGCGCGCCGGCCCGGGCGCCGACACCCGCACCCACACACCCGACGGCGAATTCCGTGTCCGCCGCGCGGACCGCGTCCATTCCGAAGTCCGCGTCGGGTCGGTGGTCCCAGGCGCCGACGGGGAGGTCGAAGATCACCGCGGCGGGAACGATCGGCACCACGTGCCCGCGGTCGTCGAGCGGGAGTCCGATCCCGTCGGCCTCGAGCGCGCGCATGACCCCGTCGGCGGTGGCCAGTCCGTAGGCACTACCTCCGCTGAGCACGATGGCGTGCGCGGTCTGGACCGTGTTCGACGGGTCGAGGAGATCGGTTTCGCGGGTACCCGGACCGCCACCGCGGACGTCGACGGCGGCGATGGCGCCCGGCGCCGACACCCGTACGACGGTGGTCCCGGTGGCCCACCCGTGACCGTCGGGGGCCTCCGGTGCACCGGCGACCCGGGCGTCGGGGTCGACGCGGTGCGCGTGCCCGACGGCGAGGCCGGCGATGTCGGTGATGCGATTGCCGGCCGGGGCCGGTCGGCCGAGTGTGCTCACGAGACCCCTGACGTCGAAGCGGACGAAGTTCCCGAACGGAACCCTAGATCACATCAGGGCTTCGACGAGGAGGTCCTGCATCACCGTGAGCCAGTGGTAGACGTCGAGATGCGCCGCATGCGGGTGGTCGGGTGGCAACTGCTCGGGCGTGTCCTCGGAGATCCCGAGCATCGCGCCGAGTGCCAGTCGCACGTCGTTGAGCGAGGTGAGCCACGCCGCGGCCTCGTCGGGAGTCAGGGCGAAGTCCCCGCCGCCGGCCGGCAGGGTGTCGAGCAACACCCGGGCGGCGCCCAGCTTGACGTCGATGATCTGTGGTTCGTGAACGCTCCGCAGCGCCGAGTTCAGTTCGCCGTTGACGACCTCGGCGGAGAGTTCGTCGTCCTGGTCGGGCCGGTGGAAATCCGGGAGGAGACGGCCCAGGGTGACATCGTCGGGTGCCTGCGAGTGCCCGACGTCGATACCGGTCAGCTTCGCGAGGTCGTCGCGAGGTGCGGAATCGGCTCGTTCGGTGAGCAATTCGCACATCGACGTGACCATCGACGCGAGCAGCTCTGCTTCGTGCGCGTCGAGTTGCGATGCGATGCGCATCGTCTCGCCGCGCCCCTTGCGTTTCCAGGTGCGCACGCGTCTCAGTGTGCCTGCCGCGCCGCGAAGGCCGCCCGGCCGGTTCGGAGTCGTCCGCGGCCGGTCCGGGTCACGAATCCCGCTGCATCGTCGCCCACAGCCCCGCGGCGTGCAGCTTCGCGACGTCGGCCTCGACCTTTTCCCGGTCCCCGGAGGACACCACCGCCCGGCCCTCGGTGTGGACCTGCATCATCAGTTCGTTGGCGCGGGACTCGGAGTAGCCGAAGATCTTCTGGAAGACGAAGGTGACGTACCGCATCAGATTGACCGGGTCGTCCCACACGATCGTCATCCAGGGCTTGTCGAGTCCCGCCGCGCCGTCGGCGACCTCTGGTTCGGCAACCGCCGTACCGCCGGGGGTAGCCTCGTGCGCACGAGTTTCGTCAGGCGCCATGAGGACAGGGTAGGCGATTGTGAGCAACGACAACACCGCGCTGCTGACCGATCAGTACGAACTGACGATGGTCGCAGCGGCACTTCGCCACCCGGTTGCGCACCGCCAGTGCGCATTCGAGGTCTTCGCGCGCCGCCTCCCCGACGGCCGGCGCTATGGCGTGGTGGCCGGAACCGGCCGCGTTCTGGACGAGCTCGCGGCGTTCCGGTTCGGCGACGAGGAGATCGCCGTGGTCGAGCGATTCCTCGACGCGGACACGGTGGCCTGGCTGCGGGACTATCGGTTCTCCGGTGACATCGACGGTTACCGGGAGGGCGAACTCTACTTCCCCGGTTCGCCGATCCTCACCGTCCGCGCGCCCTTCGCGGAGGGGGTCCTCCTCGAGACCCTGATCCTCTCGATTCTCAACCACGACAGCGCGATCGCGTCGGCCGCGGCCCGCATGGTCAGCGCGGCCGGGTCGCGCCCGATCATCGAGATGGGCTCGCGGCGCACCCATGAGCGCGCCGCGGTCGCCAGTGCGCGCGCCGCCTACATCGCCGGCGTCGCCGCCACCTCGAACCTCGAGGCTGCCCGGAGCTTCGGCGTACCCAGCGCAGGCACCGCCGCCCACGCCTTCACCCTCGGTTTCACCGGCCCGGACGGGCCCGACGAGAAGGCCGCGTTCGCCGCGCAGATCGAGGCCCTCGGGATCGGTACCACGCTGCTGGTCGACACCTACGACATCACCCAGGGCGTGCGCAACGCCATCGAGGTGGCCGGCCCCGGACTCGGTGCCGTGCGCATCGACTCCGGCGACCTCGGGGTGCTGGCGCGCCAGGTCCGCGCGCAACTCGACGACCTGGGCGCGACGGAGACGAAGATCGTCGTCTCCGGTGATCTCGACGAGTACGCGATCGCCTCGCTGCGCGCCGAGCCGGTCGACACCTACGGGGTCGGGACGTCCCTGGTCACCGGCAGCGGGGCGCCGACGGCGGGGATGGTCTACAAACTCGTCGAGGTCGACGGCCTGCCGGTCGCCAAACGGGCGAGTCACAAGGAGTCGCGCGGCGGCGCCAAGTCGGCCGTGCGGGCGGCCCGGTCCAGCGGCACGATCGTCGAGGAGATCGTGTATCGCGCCGACGGCACCCGCCCCGCGCCGGACGGGCTCGGCATCCGCGACCTGCAGATCCCGCTCGTCCGCGGTGGGACGCCCGTGGCGTCGCTGCCCACTCTCACCGATGCCCGCGCGCACCTCGCGGCCGGCCTGGTGAGCTTGCCCTGGGAGGGTCTGGGACTGTCCCATGGAGATCCCGCGGTGCCGACCCGCTACGAGCTCGGCTGACCGCACCCCGACGCCCGGAACCGATGTCCCCCGACGACAGGAGAAATGGATGAGCGCCGAACGCAGCGACGGCACCCGTCCCGCCGACGCGCTGATCGTCGTCGACGTGCAGAACGACTTCTGCGAGGGCGGCGCCCTCGGGGTGAACGGCGGCGCCGCGGTCGCGCGGGCGGTCACGTCGATCCTCGACGAATACCGGACCGTCGTCGCGACCCGCGACTACCACATCGACCCCGGTGCGCACTTCTCCGACGACCCCGATTACGTCGACACCTGGCCACCGCACTGCCGCGTCGGCACCGACGGTGTCGCGTTCCACCGCGAATTCGACGCCGCGGCGGCGCACGAGGTCTTCTCGAAGGGCGAGTACAGCGCCGCGTACTCCGGCTTCGAGGGCGCGGCCGCCGACGGCTCCACCCTCGCCGTGTGGTTGCGGGAGCGGAAAGTGAAGTCGGTCGACATCGTCGGCATCGCCACCGACCACTGCGTGCGGGCGACCGCGCTCGACGCGGTGGAGGCCGGCTTCACCACCCGGGTCCTCCTCAACTTCACCGCCGGTGTCGCGCCCGAGACGACGTCGAAGGCTCTCTCGGCGCTGCGGCAGGCGGGTGTCGAACTCGTGGGCGACCTGCTCTACGACGGGTCGAGTCGGACCGGGTAGCAGCGCCGCGGTCCCGACCACGATCCCGATCTCGACAGCGGGAACCGACCGGGCCCGCGATACGTCTGAAAGAACACCGTTCCCGCGCACGGCGAACCCAGCAAGGACAACCGGAACACACCTCATGCCCAACACACCCCCGGTGACCGACCTTCTCGACGCGGCGGTCACCGCACTCGGCGGTCGCCGCCGCGACGGTCAGGTCGCGATGGCCTCCGCGGTGGCGCATGCCATCGACACCGGCGAGCATCTCGCGGTCCAGGCCGGCACCGGCACCGGCAAGTCGCTGGCCTACCTCGTGCCGGCCATCCGGCACGCCGTCGAGAGCGGCCGCACCGTCGTGGTGTCCACCGCGACGATCGCGTTGCAGCGCCAGCTCATCGAGCGCGATCTCCCCCGCCTGGCCAAGGCGCTGAAGAAGCCGATCGGCCGCGAGCCCACCTTCGCGATTCTCAAAGGGCGCGGAAACTATCTGTGCCTGAACAAGATCCACTCCGGTACCGCCGACGAGCCGGACACCGAGCTGTTCGACCCGTTCGAGCTGTCGCGCACCGGCCGGGAGGTCACGCGCCTGCGGGAGTGGAGCAGCGAGACCGAGACCGGCGACCGGGACGACCTCGTCCCCGGCGTCTCCGACCGGTCGTGGCGACAGGTCAGCGTCACCGCCCGCGAGTGCCTGGGCGCGGCCAACTGCTCCTACGGCGAGGACTGCTTCGCCGAGCAGTCCCGCCGCCGATCCGGGAAGGTCGACGTGGTGGTGACCAACCACGCGCTGCTGGCCATCAACGCCACGAGCCCGGCCAACGTCTTGCCCGAGCACGACGTCGTCGTCATCGACGAGGCCCACGAGCTCGTCGACCGGATGACGTCGGTGGCCACCGACGAACTGTCGGCGGCCTCGGTGGCGCTCGTCGCACGCCGGTGCGGGAAGCTCGTCGACGAGGAGACCGCCGACGCCCTCCTGGGGGCCGGTGAACAGCTGGGCGAATTGCTCGACAACGCGCCGATGCGCCAGTGGACCGGCCTGCCGTCCGACGCCACCGCTGTCCTCGTGATGCTGCGGGACCGGCTGTGGCAGGCGCGCACCGCGATCGGACCGGTACGGATGGCCGGCGCCGACGACGGCGCGGCGGCCGCCCGCTCGGCGGCCCTGACCTCGCTCGAGGACATGCACGACACCGTCGTCCGCGTACTCGGTGCGTTCGACGAACCCGACGAGGCGAAGCGGCGCGACGTCGTGTGGGCGTCACTGGACACCTCACGCCGCGGGGCCGAGCCCCGGCCCATCCTGCACATCGCACCCCTGTCGGTCGGCGGCCTGCTGCGGGCCTCCCTGTTCGCCGACGCCACGGTCATCCTGACCTCGGCGACCCTCACGATCGGCGGCTCCTTCGACGCCCTCGCCGCGACCTGGGGACTCCCGGCGTCGGGGCGCGGGACCGACCGTCCGGTGACGGACGAGACGAGCCCAGCAGAGGGGTCGAGCACCGCCGACGTCACCGCCAGCGGGAAGGCGGTCCCGTCCGATTCGGGTTCGGCCCGCTGGACCGGCCTCGATGCCGGCTCGCCCTTCGACTACCCGCGGTCGGCGATCCTCTACGTCGCACGTCACCTCCCCCGACCCGACCGCTCGGGCATCTCGTCGCGGACGATGGACGAGATCGCCGAGCTCGTGAACTCCGCCGGCGGACGCACGCTCGGTCTGTTCTCCTCGATGCGCGCGGCGCGCGAAGCCGCCGACGCGATCCGCGACCGCACCGACCACCCGGTGCTGTGTCAGGGCGACGACACGACGTCCACCCTGGTCCGGCGGTTCGCCGACGACCCGGCGACCTGTCTGTTCGGCACCTTGTCCCTGTGGCAGGGGGTCGACGTGCCCGGCCCGTCGTTGAGCCTCGTGCTCATCGACCGCATCCCCTTCCCTCGTCCCGACGATCCGCTGCTGACCGCCCGGCAGCGTGCGGTCGATGCGCGCGGCGGCAACGGATTCCTGTCGGTGGCGGCCAACCACGCCGCGCTGCTGCTCGCCCAGGGCGCCGGCCGCCTGCTGCGTTCGGTCGACGACCGCGGGGTCGTCGCGGTCCTCGACTCCCGACTGGCCACGGCGGGGTACGGCGGCTATCTGCTCGCGTCGCTGCCCCCGATGTGGCGTACCACCGACCCCGCGGTCGTCCGTTCGGCACTGACGCGATTGACCGATCCCGCCCGTTCGGTGGGCTGACCTCGACCGACCCCGCCGCGCCCGGCCCGCCCGACACGGCGGGCGATCCATGACAAGACAATCCCGTCCGCGGGGCACTAGGTTGGGTACCGGTGATACCAACGAAGGCGAGACCGACAGCGCACCCCGGCTACTCACGGGAGCTGACGACAGGAGGCTCCACGTGATCGGGCGCATGGGTATCGACGACATCGCACCCCTTGTGTCAGCGGGCCAGCAACCTGCCAAAGCCGTTGTGGGAGAATACTTCCCGGTCAGTACCACGGCCTGGCGCGAAGGACACGACGCGCTCGGCGTCACACTGCACGTCGAGGCTCCGCGACGCGGGCCGTTCGACGTCCGGATGGTTCCCGCGCCGGAACCGGACACCTTCAACGCAGCCTTCGTCCCCGACGCCGTCGGATTCTGGTCGTACCGGATCGAGGCATGGAGCGACCCCTACGCCACGTGGCGTTCGGCCGTTCTGAAGAAGCTCGACGCCGGGCAGGGCGCCGCCGACCTCGCCAACGACATCGAGACCGGCGCGCGGGTACTGGACACCGCAGCCGACCTGGTCGCCGGTGACGACCGAGAACTCCTGCTCGACGCCGCGCGCCAGCTCCGCGCACGTCGTCGCCGTGTCGAGAACCGGGTGGGTCTCGCGATCTCCGACGAGGTCGTCGAACTGCTGACCGCCCATCCCGTCCGGGAGCTCGTCACCAAGAGTCGTACCTACCGGGTGTGGGTCGATCGCAAGCGCGCACTGTTCGGCTCGTGGTACGAACTGTTCCCGCGCTCGACCGGCGGCTGGGACGGTGAGGGCAATCCCGTCCACGGCACGTTCCTCACCGCCGCCCAGGATCTGCCGCGCGTCGCGGACATGGGCTTCGACGTCGTCTACCTGCCGCCGATCCACCCGATCGGCGAGATCAACCGCAAGGGCCCCAACAACACCCTCGTCGCGGGACCCGAGGATGTCGGTTCGCCGTGGGCCATCGGATCATCCGACGGCGGGCACGACGCCATCCATCCCCTCCTCGGCACCGAGGAGGACTTCGAGTACTTCGTCGGCCGGGCTCGCGAACTCGGCCTCGAGGTCGCGCTCGATCTGGCCTTGCAGTGCGCACCGGATCATCCGTGGGCGCTCGAGCATCCGGAGTGGTTCACCACCCAGCCCGACGGCACCATCGCCTTCGCGGAGAACCCGCCGAAGAAGTACCAGGACATCTACCCGCTGAACTTCGACAACGACCGCAACGGCATCTACCGTGCGGTCCTCAAGGTCGTCCTGCACTGGGTCGGGCTCGGAGTCGACATCTTCCGCGTCGACAATCCGCACACCAAGCCGCCGAATTTCTGGGAGTGGCTGATCAGTGAGGTGAAGAAGCGGCACCCCGACGTGCTCTTCCTCTCCGAGTCCTTCACCCGGCCGGCGCGGCTCTACGGCCTCGCCCGGCTCGGCTTCAGCCAGAGCTACACCTACTTCACCTGGAAGACGCTGAAGTGGGAACTCGAGCAGTTCGGCCGGGAGATCGCCGACCACGCCGACGAGGCCCGCCCCAACCTCTTCGTCAACACCCCCGACATCCTGCACGAGAGTCTTCAACACGGCGGTCCGGGCATGTTCGCACTGCGCGCCGCGCTCGCCGCGACCCTGGCCCCGACATGGGGTGTCTACAGCGGGTACGAGCTGTACGAGCACGTCGCCGTGACCGAGGGCAGCGAGGAGTACCTCAACTCGGAGAAGTACGAGCTGCGGCCCCGTGACTACAAGGCGGCGGCGAGCCGCGGCGAGTCGCTCGAGCCGTGGATCACCTCGCTGAACGAGATCCGGCGCCGGCACCCCGCACTGCAGCAGCTGCGCAACATCCATTTCCACCATGTCGACAACCCATCGCTGATCGCCTACTCGAAGATCGACCCGGTGTCGGGTGACCGCGTCATCGTGGTGATCAACCTGAACCCGTTCGGCGCCGAGGACTCCACGGTCTGGCTCGACCTGCCGAAGCTCGGCTTCGAGTGGTACGACCGCTTCCCCGTCCGCGACGAGGTCTCCGGCGAGGAGTACTGGTGGGGCCAGGACAACTACGTCCGGCTCGAGCCATGGCGGGCGGTGGCGCACATCCTCGCCTTGCCGCCCCTCGAACCTGTTGCCGCACAACAGCTCGCCTATCGGATCCAGTGAGGTATCAGTGACCGATCGCACCGATCCGCCAGACCTGCCCGACCCCTACGCGACCGACCACGACCTGCGTCGGCTCGCGGCGCAGACCCATCCCGATCCACACGCCTTCCTCGGCGCCCACGACGCGCCCGGCGGCGCGACGATCCTGCGCACCCTGCGCCCGAACGCGATCTCGGTGTCGGCGGTCATCGGCGGAGTCGATCATCCGATGACCCGCCAGACCGACGACCTGTGGGTGGTCACCGTGCCGATGGCCGACCTGATGGACTACCGGTACCGCGTCGTCTACCCCGATTCCACCGGCGGCACGTCGGAATTCGTCGTGGCCGACGGTTACCGGTTCCTGCCGAGCCTCGGCGACGTCGACATCCATCTGTTCAGCGAGGGCCGCCACGAGGAACTGTGGAACGCCCTCGGTGCGCGGGTGACGTCGTACACGACCACCGATGGCGACGTGTACGGCACCGCCTTCTCCGTGTGGGCGCCGAATGCCCACGGTGTCACCGTGATCGGCGACTTCGACGACTGGACCGGGCGCGTTGCGCCGATGCGCAAGGTCGGGGTCAGCGGCGTATGGGAGGTCTTCATCCCCGACGTCGGCGACGGGACCCACTACAAGTTCCGCGTCCATGGCGCCGACGGCATCATCCGCGACAAGGCCGACCCCATGGCCTTCCGCACCAGCACGCCCCCGGCAACCGCGTCCCGGGTCACCGTGTCCGAACACGTCTGGACCGACGACGCGTGGATCGCGCGCCGGGAACGGTCCGCGCCCGAACGTGAGCCGATGAGCGTCTACGAGGTCCACCTCGCCTCCTGGCGTCAAGGCCTCGGCTACCGCGAACTCGCGCACGAGCTGGCCGATTACGCCGTCGAGAAGGGCTTCACCCACGTAGAGTTCCTGCCCGTCGCCGAGCACCCGTTCGGCGGCTCCTGGGGTTACCAGGTCACGTCGTACTACGCGCCGACGGCACGCTTCGGAACGCCCGACGACTTCCGCTACCTCGTCGACCACCTCCACTCCCGGGACATCGCCGTGATCGTCGACTGGGTGCCGGCCCACTTCCCCAAGGACGACTGGGCGCTGGCCCGATTCGACGGCACCCCGCTGTACGAGCACGCCGATCCGATGCGCGGCGAGCAACTCGACTGGGGCACCTACGTCTTCGACTTCGGCCGGCACGAGGTCCGCAACTTCCTCGTCGCGAACGCCCTGTTCTGGTTCAGTGAGTTCCACATCGACGGTCTCCGCGTCGACGCGGTGGCCTCGATGCTCTACCTGGACTACTCACGACCGGCCGGGCAATGGCGCCCCAATGTGCACGGCGGGCGCGAGAACCTGGAGGCGGTCCAGTTCCTCCAGGAGACCAATGCCACTGTGCACAAACATTTTCCGGGTGTGATCACGGTCGCCGAGGAGTCGACCGCGTGGCCGGGCGTGACCCGCATGACCGATCTCGGCGGGCTGGGGTTCAGCTTCAAGTGGAACATGGGCTGGATGCACGACACCCTCGACTATCTGTCGCGCGATCAGATCCACCGCAGCTTCCACCACCACGAGATCACCTTCTCGCTGGTGTACGCGTGGAGCGAGAACTTCGTGCTGCCGCTCTCCCACGACGAGGTCGTGCACGGCAAGGGCACCCTGTGGACGCGGATGCCGGGCGATTCGTTCGCCAAGGCCGCTGGAGTACGCGTCTACCTCGCCTACATGTGGTCCCACCCCGGCAAGCAGCTGCTGTTCATGGGACAGGAGTTCGGGCAGACCGGCGAATGGGCCGACAACCGGAGCCTGGACTGGCATCAGCTGGAGGGCTGGGAGGGCGAACTGCACTCCGGCATCTCGGCGCTCGTCACGGACCTGAACCGGATCTATCGGTCCCGACCGGCGCTGTACACCCAGGACATCGATCCACTGGGTTACGAGTGGATCGACGCCAACGACACCGCCAACAACGTGATCAGTTTCCTCCGGTACGGCACCGACGGATCGGTCGTCGCGTGCCTGTTCAACCTGAGCGGCTCCGACCGCGCCGACTATCAGGTCGGGTTGCCCTCGGCCGGTGTCTGGGACGAGATCCTCAACACCGATGCCGACGCCTACAGCGGTGCCGGGCGGGGCAACATGGGGTCGGTCTCGGCGGACGGGCCGTCGTACCACGGACGTCCTGTCTCCGCGCGCGTGATGCTGCCCGCCAACTCGGCGATCTGGCTGGTGCCGCGGGACACCACTCAGACTCCCGCGGCAGTGGCCTCCGCCCGTCAGTAGAGGGCGCTGGCGAGCTTGCGCCGGGCGCTCACGACGAACTGCTCGGCCGGATCGAAGAGTTCGAACAGCTCGAGCAACCGGGTGCGCGCCCGGGTGCGCTCCTCCCCCGCGGTCACGCGCACGACGTCGATGATGCGGTCGAACGCGGCTTCGGGCTGCTGGTTGAGCAGCAGGACGTCCGCGGCCGCGAGCTGCGCGTCGACGTCACGGGGGGACGCCGTCTCCACGATGGCGGGATCGTGCGCCTGCGCCCGCAGGATGAACTCGAGGTTCCGCGCGGCGGACACCGCTTCGAGGTTCTCGGGCTCGGCCTCGGCGATCGCCCGGTAGTCGGCGAGTGCACCGTCGAAGTCGCCGTCGTTCAGCTTCGTCTCGGCGGCGACCAGCCTCGGGTCCTCGGGCTCCGGCTCGGGTGCGGGCCCGTCGGGAACGCCCGGGAGGATGTCGCCGATCTGGGCGAAGATGTCGTCGATCCACTGGGTGATCTCGGCTTCGGAGCGCACCCCGTTGAAGGCGGTCACCGGCTGTCCCTGCACGATCGCGACGACCATGGGGATCGACTGCACCCGGAACGCCTGTGCGATACGGGGATTGGCGTCGACGTCGACCTTCGCCAGCACCCAGCGCCCGCCCGACTGCGCGGCGAGGCGTTCGAGGACCGGCGACAACTGCTTACACGGCCCGCACCATTCCGCCCACAGGTCGATGACCACGAGTTGCTGCATCGACCGGTTGAGCACCTCGGCCTCGAACGTCTCCTCGGTGACGTCGAGGACCGCGGCCGCCGCGGTTCCCGCACCGGCGGCCGGCGACTGCCCGCCCTGGGCGGGCGGCTCACCGGGCGCGGCAGGTCGTGCTGCGGCCTGCGACTGGGCCCGTTGCGCTTGTGCGCGTTCGGCTTCGGCCCGCTCCTTGAGTCCGCCGAGATCCACCGCGCCGGACATGGCCATGGCTGCTGCCGCCTGCTGTCGGGCCGCGGCGGCGGCCTGCTGACGATTGGTTGGTCGCGTCACCCCTCCAGTGTGTCACGACCGCCCACGCGGAATCAGATGACGTCGGGCGAACGCGTTCCGTCCGGTGCGGCGGTGCGCGTGCGGTCCGGGCGAACGACCGGCGCGAGCACGACGGCGAGGACGAGTGCCGCCACGGCCGCGAGCAACCCGGTGTTCAGCGAGGTCCGGCTGCTGATGAAGCCGACGACCGCGGGACCGGCGAGCATGCCGAGATAGCCGCATCCGACGACGGCGGAGATCGTCCGGCCGCTCGACTCCCCCGACAGATTGCCCGCCGCGGTGAAGATCTGCGGGATCAGCCCCGCCAGACCCAGTCCGAACACGCCCCATCCCACGATGGCGAGCGCGGGTACGGGCGAGAGCACCGCGATCAGGATTCCGGCGGTGCCGAGCAGGCCGCCGTAGCGGACTACCGCCACCGGCCCCACCGACCCGACGACCGGATCGATGACGAATCGCGCGACGGTCATCGTCGCGCTGAATGCGCCGAACGCGATGGCGCCGACGGCTTCGGCGGAACCGAAGGTCTCGACCACATGCAGTGCACTCCAGTCGTAGGCGGTGCCCTCGGCGAGCATGAGTGCGAACGCGACCACCGCCAGCAGCACCAGGCGGCGCCGGTCCACGGTGTGCCACCACTTCCCGGACGCGGGGCCGTCGGCGTCTGCACCGCGTGCACTCGCATCGTCGGCCCCCACCTCGCGACCGGCCAGACCGCGCGCGTTCCACGCCACGACGCCGATGCCGGCCACCGCGGCGCAGGCCACGGTGAGGACGACACCGACGTCGGCCCACAGGGTTGCCGCGACCACTCCCGAACCCACGAGACTGCCCGCCGAGAAGAACCCGTGGAACGACGACATGATCGGTCGGCCGTAGGCCCGTTCGACCACGACCGCCTGCGCGTTCATCGACACATCCAGGCAACCGTTGGCGAATCCGAAGGCGACGAGCGCGGCGGCGAGCGTCAGGGCGTCGGCGGCGAGCACCGGGGCGACGATGACCGCCGACAGCAGCAGCGCGGCACCGATCGTCACCGGGCGGGACCCCCGACGGTCGATCAGACGGCCGCAGACCTGCATTCCGACGAACGCCGACGCGCCGAGCAACAGCAACAGTCCGCCGAGTTGGTCGTGATCGACTCCGGTGTGGGCACTGATGACCGGGATGTGGGCCACCCACATCGCGGCGAGAAACCCGTTGAGCGCGAAGATCGCCCCGACGCTGCGGCGGGAGCGCCGGAGCGTCGGGGCGATCGAAGGCGGGATCGGGGCGGTCAGGCCGTGGCCTGCCTGGGCGCGCGGTCGGTGGACAGTTCGGCGAGATGGCCGTTACGGCGCGCCCACCACTCGAACACGATCGTGCCGAACGGCGGGAGGCTCGAGACCAGCGCCAGCAGGGTGACGATCGGGATTCCGATCCGCCGCGAACCCACCGGCAGCTCCCACTTCACCGCGTTCCACTTGAGCTGGATCGCCGTGATCAGGGCGACGACCACGAAGATCACGAAGACGATCCCGTGGATCATGCCCGGCTTGGCGATGGCCTCGTCGTCGTCGTTGACCCGCTTGACGACCATGGCGACCAGCAGGACCGCCCAGGTGATCGCCTCGGCGACGGCGACGAACCGGAAGCGCTTGGCGGGAGTGGTCAGGTCGAAGAATGACAGCATGGCCCTCATTGTGCCGAATCGGACAGCAAACTACTACAAGATGTCGTAGACATCTCGTTCGTTCAGGACTTCGGAACCCGGATGATCAGCGCGTCACCCTGGCCGCCGGCTCCACAGAGCGCGGCTGCACCGACGCCACCGCCCCGTCGCTTCAGCTCGAGCGCGACATGCAGCGCGACGCGCGCCCCGGAGGTCCCGATCGGATGTCCGACGGCGATCGCACCACCATTGACATTGACGATCTCGGGATCGACGCCGAGCTGCTTGGTCGAGGACAGCCCGACCGCCGCGAAGGCCTCGTTGATCTCGATGAGGTCCAGGTCCGCGGGTGCGATGCCCTCGCGGTCACAGGCCTTGACGATCGCCTTGGCCGGCTGCGCCTGCAGGCTGGAGTCCGGGCCGGCGACGACGCCGTGGGCGCCGATCTCGGCCAGCCACGTGACGCCCAGTTCCTCGGCCTTGGCCTTGCTCATCACCACGACGGCTGCCGCGCCGTCGGAGATCTGCGACGAGTTGCCCGCGGTGATCGTGCCGTCCTTGCGGAAGGCCGGCCGCAGCCCGGACAGGGACTCCACGGTGGTGTTGGCGCGGATCCCCTCGTCCTCGGCGAATTCGATCGGGTCACCCTTGCGCTGCGGGATGGACACCGGCACGACCTCGTCGTCGAAGACGCCGTTCTTCCACGCGGCTGCGGCGAGCCGGTGGCTGCGTGCCGCGAACTCGTCCTGCTGCTCACGGGTGAACCCGTCGGCGTCGTTGCCCTGCTCGGTCAGCGCCCCCATCGGCTGATCGGTGAAGGCGTCGAAGAGCCCGTCGAACGCCATGTGGTCGACGAGTTCGGTGTTGCCGTACTTGAAGCCGCCGCGGCTGTTGGGCAGGAGATGCGGCGCCTGGGTCATCGACTCCTGGCCGCCGGCGACGACGACGTCGAACTCGCCGGCCCGGATGAGCTGATCGGCCAGCGCGATCGCGTCGATGCCCGACAGGCACATCTTGTTGATGGTCAGGGTCGGGACGTCCCAGCCGATACCGGCCTTGATCGCGGCCTGGCGGGCGGGCATCTGACCGGCCCCCGCGGTGAGCACCTGGCCCATGATCACGTACTCGACCTCGGATGCCGGAACGCCGGCCCGCTCGAGTGCGCCCTTGATGGCGACCGCGCCGAGATCGACCCCGCTGAAGTCCTTCAGCGAGCCCAGCAGGCGGCCGAAGGGGGTGCGTGCGCCGGCGACGATGACCGTGGTCGTGTCGGCAGTCGAAGTCATGGGGGAACCTCCGGGAAGTGTCTGGATGGGGGCCAACCGAGCGCCCGCTCTGTGCGCTCAACACCTCAACGCTACCGTTGTCTCATGTCTTCCTCAGCAACGGACCCCAGCGCCACCGCACTCATCTCCGACCTGATCGTCGCCATCGATCACGTCGGCATCGCCGTCCCCGATCTCGACGCCGCCAAGGAGTGGTACGCCGCCCACCTCGGGTTCGAGACGCTGCATCAGGAGACGAACTCCGAGCAGGGCGTCGAGGAGGCCATGGTCGGCCCGGCCGGCGGCACCGGTGCGGTCATCCAGTTGCTCGCCCCGCTCGACGAGTCGTCGACGATCGCCAAGTTCATCGACCGCAGCGGTCCTGGGCTCCAGCAGCTCGCCGTGCGGGTGACCGACGTCGACGCGGTCACGGCACGACTCACCGAAGCGGGCGTCCGGGTCCTCTACCCCGCCGCGAAGCGGGGCACCGCGGACTCCCGCATCAACTTCGTCCACCCCAAGGACGCGGGCGGCGTGCTGCTCGAACTCGTGGAACCCGCCGCCACCGCACACTGATCCGCCGCAACGGCCGAAAACCGTTGCGCCGCAAGCTGACTCGACATGCCGAGCCGGCCGCTCCCATCCGTGGACCGGCCGACTCGGCACCTCCACGCACGGCGTCGCCGACGTCGAGGAGATCCCGCACTCTCTCCGATACACTGGCCGCCATGCCAGGTCCCGCACGGCAATTGCCCTTCGCGATCGTGATGCGCGGTTATGACCGTGAGCAGGTCGCCGATCACCTCCAGCGCCTCGACGCCGACCTGCGCGTCCTCGCCGCCGATCGTGACGCCGCCACCGCCAACGCACACGAACTCGCCGCGCATCTCGAGGACGCGCGCGACGAGATAGCCGAACTGCGCCGGGAGGTCGACAAGCTCTCGGTCCCGCCGACCACCGCGCAAGGGATGAGCGAGCGACTGTCGCGGATGTTGCAGCTGGCGTCCGACGAAGCGTCGGAGATGCGCGCCGAAGCGGCCGCCGAAGCCGCCGAGACGCTGTCCATCGCGCGCCAGGAGGCCGCCGACATGCGGTCGTCGGCCGCGACCGACGCCGAGCGCGTCCGGGGCGAGGCACGCACGGCCGCGAAGAAGCTGGTCGACGAGGCCGCCGCCCGGGCACGGCAGGTCAAGGAGACCGCGGCCGCCAACGAGTCGGAGTCCGCCCGCCTCATCGCCGAGCGCACCGCCGCGATGGAGGCCGAACACACCAAGACCATGCAAGCCGCCAAGGACGAGGCCCGCCGAGTGGTGGAGAAGGCGAAAGCCGAGGTCGCCGAACTCGAGGCGGTCAGCGCCGCCGAACGCCGGGCCGAGCGGGAACGCCATGATGCCGAACTCGCCGATCAGCGCGAACGCGCACTCGACGAGGCGGCACACATCCGTCAGACCGCGCTCGACATCGCGACCGAACGACTCGATCGATCACGCGAACTCGCGCAGGCGGCTGATCGCACGCGTCAGGACATCGCCGCCAACCTCGGGCGGCTACGCGAGGAGCTGGCCGAGTTGCCGGAACTGCTCGCCCAGCCCGACGACTCCGAGTACTCCGTGCTGTCCGACGCCGACGATCTCGACCTCCTCAACCGCAAGCTCTCGCCCGAGGCGCGGTCGCCGGAGATCCGCTCCAACGCCTGATCCGAAAGAACCACACAACCGCAGGTCCCAGCCCCTGCTCCCTGAGGTGCGAGGAGCGCAAGCGACGAGCCACGAAGGGCCTGGCAAGACGAGGCGGGTTCCAGCGATCCCCGCAACACCCTGGCTTTCAGGGAGTTGCGAGGGCCTTTCGTGGCTCGCTGCGCTCGCACCTCAGGGAGCAGGGGTGGGCCACGCCGCTTGCTCCGCAGGGTGGGCCTAGAAGAGCCGGAACTCCGTGCTCTCCGCGCCGCGAAGCTCGTCGTAATCGAGGACCACGCAACGGATTCCGCGGTTCTCGGCCAGGGTGCGGGCCTGCGGCTTGATCTGCTGGGCGGCGAAGACGCCCGCCACCGGGGCGAGTGTGGTGTCGCGGTTGAGCAGCTCGAGGTACCGGGTGAGCTGCTCGACGCCGTCGATCTCCCCGCGCCGTTTGATCTCGACCGCCACCGTGGCACCCGATGCGTCCCGGCACAGCAGGTCCACCGGCCCGATCGCGGTCATGTACTCGCGGCGGATGAGCGTGTGACCCGGACCCAACGTCTCGACATGCTCGGCGAGCAGCTCCTGCAGGTGCGCCTCGACGCCGTCCTTGACGAGGCCGGGGTCGATGCCGAGGTCGTGCTGGGAGTCGTGCTCGATCGACGCGATGGTGATCCGGAGTTCCTCGCCCGCCTTGTTGGTGACGACCCAGTACGCCTCCGCCTGCGTACCGTCGGGAACCTGCGCCTCGGTGAGCCAGCACGGCGGACTCATCCAGTTCAACGGCTTGTAGGCCCGGTCGTCGGCGTGCACGCTCACCGATCCGTCCGATTTGATCAGCAGCAACCGCCGGGCCATGGGCAGATGGGCGGTCAGCCGCCCGACGTAGTCGACCTGACACTCCGCGATGACGAGACGCACGTGCCCACCCTAGTGGTGTGTCCCGGGACCAGGCGGCGCGGCCCGCTCACTCGTCGTAGTAGTGCTTCAGCAGAAACGTCTCGGCGTCGACGACCGCGTCGTCCATCGTCGAGTGCACGTGGGGAAGCGCCGGGTCGAATCCCCGGAGTTCCGGCGGCGCATCGAGATCGGGCACCGCCGCGTCGTCACGGTGCCGATCGACGCTGGCGCGGACGACCCCGTCCGGGTCGACGAGCGCGGCCCGCCGGCCGCTGTCGTCCAGCAGCCGTTTGATGCTCAGCACCATCGTGCGTGCGACGGCGTCGATCACCCCGATGCGGGAGATCTCGACGATGACGACGGAGTACGCGTCGATGTCGGCCTCCAGTCGCCGCTGAACGCTCTCGGCGCCGGCGAAGGTCAGATCTCCCTGGAGTTCGTACACGCGGATCCGGTCGCGACAGGTCCGCAGATAGCTGCGCTCCTGCTCGCCCCATTCCGCGCTGACGGGGGTGTCGGCGAGGTCGTAGACCGACCGGATCGTCACCCGACTCTCCCGTGTCACGTTGAACATGTGCAGACCCAGGTCGGTGGACAGATGCCGACACACGTCGACGCCGCGGACGCTGTTGCCGTGACCGTCGAGCCGTGGCGAGTACACGCCGATGCCGAGTTGCCCCGGCAGCACCGCGAGGATCCCGCCACCGACGCCGCTCTTGGCCGGCAGGCCGACGGAGGTGACCCAGTCCCCCGCGCCGTCGTACATCCCGCACGTCGTCATGACACTCAGCAATCGCTGCGCGGTCTCGTTGGAGAAGACCGTCCGACCCGTGCGGGGATTCATCCCGCCGTTCGCGATCGTCGCGCCGATCCCGGCCAGGTCGTCGGTTGTCACCCGAATCGAGCACTGTCGGTAGTAGAGGTCGAGAGCGGCGTCCGGGCTGGTCTCGAGAGCCCCGAAGCTGTCGAGCATGTAGGCGATCGCGCGGTTGCGCGAACCCGTCGCGGCCTCGGAGGCATAGACCTCCTCGTCCATCGTGAGTCGCCGTCCGGCACATCCGGAGTAGAACTCGAGCACCTCCCGGAAAGCGGCGTCGACCACCGCCTCGTCCACGTCCCGGGTCGGCGGCAACAGCATGGATGCGGCGAAGATGGCCCCCGCATTGATCATCGGATTCTTCGGGCGCCGGCGCTCGTCCACGCTGATCTCGTTGAATGCCTCTCCGGACGGCTCGACGCCGATCTTCGCGTCGACCGCCGCCGTGCCGTGCTTCTTCAGGACCATCGCATAGGTGAGGGGCTTGGAGACCGACTGGATGGTGAACGCCGTCGCGGAGTCACCATGTGAGTAGGTGTGGCCATCGTGCACGCACATCGACAGGCCGTAACCCTCGGGGTCGACGGCAGCCAGTTCCGGGATGTAGTCGGCGACATGACCGGATCGGTCCGAATGGCATTCGTCCATGATGTGGCTGAGGTAACCGTCGACGAGGGAGTCCATGACCCCATCTAAGCGTGTCCCCCGGCACCCCGTCGGAGATGACTAGGCTGGCGATGACCGGGGACCGAGACACCGACGCTGGGAGTACCGATGAAGCTGCTCGTCGCATACATCGCCACCTCGGGAGGCGACGACGCGGTCGCTCTCGGCGCGTGTCTCGCGCGGACCTTCGACGCCGAACTCGAGCTCTGCATCGTCATCCCACCCGAGCCGGACAGCGCCGACCCGTCCGAACAGGTCTCGGTGGAACGCCTCTCCGACGCCCTGGACAACGCGGCCCGCCGCTGGCTCGACGCCGCTGCCGCCAAACTGCCCGACGACATCGAGACCACCACGACGATCGCCGAACACGCCAACCCAGGGGAGGGCCTGATCGTGCAGGCGCGGCGGACGTCGGCGGACATGCTCGTCATCGGTGGCGCGGGCGGCGGCATTCGTGGCCGGCATACGCTCGGGACCGTCGTCAACGACATCTTGCATTCCGCACCGGTCCCCGTGGCGGTGGCGCCACCGGGGTTCGCACACCTCGGCGCCGACGAGGTGCGAGAGATCTCGGTCGCGATCGGCAGCCGGCCCGGCACCCAGCTGTTGTTCCAGACGGCGTTGCGCAGCGGTGTGCGTGCACATCGGCCCATCCGGCTGATCTCGCTGGTGGCCGTCGACGACGTCCAACCCTGGCGCACCGAGCCGGAAGAACGGGCCCTCGACCATGCTCGCGAACACGCGCGACGCAGTCTCGAGGCGGCCAGAGAACAACTGCCACCGGACTTTCCGGTCAGCTCGGCGATCGCTCAGGGGTCGACCATCGAGGAGGCAGTCGGCTCCCTGGACTGGCAGGACGGCGATGTGGTCATGGTCGGCTCCAGCCGGCTGGCGGCGCCCAACACGCTGTTCCTCGGCACAACCGCGGCGAAAATACTTCGCGCGGTGTCGGTTCCGATGATCGTTGTTCCGAAGGGCACCGACTGATCGGGTCTCAACCGGGAAAAGCATTGTGGCCCCTCGCGAATCGCGAGGGGCCACAATGGAATGTTGTGTTCGGCGGTGTCCTACTCTCCCACACTGATTAGGGTGCAGTACCATTGGCGCTGGAGGGCTTAGCTTCCGGGTTCGGAATGGGGCCGGGCGTTTCCCCTCCGCTATAGCCGCCGTAACTTTGTGAAACAACTGTCACACAACAGTGTTTATTTGTTTGTTGTGTGTTGTTTCAGAAGTACATAGTGGATGCGAACACCAACCACAACCGTGTGTGGTGATGTTGTGGGTGTTGTTGGTAAGTCCTCGGCCGATTAGTACCAGTCACCTGAACACATTGCTGTGCGTACAGTTCTGGCCTATCAACCCC